>JBATTJ010000103.1:0-51544 GCA_049670485.1 Sulfitobacter sp. | reverse complement strand
GTCGATGTGCTGCTGGAATATTCTGACGCCCCGCGCGGAATGCTGTTTCGCAAGCTTGACGAGGAGACCGGCACCGAGATTATAAGTCATCGACTTTGACTACCTCGCCCTGGCTGCAATCATGGCGTCCGGTGGAGCGCTCCCGCAGAAATGGCTTGATTGGGACGTTTCGAATAAATTCAAAGATGTGGCACGCGCAATTGGTAAAATACTGACCAGCGAAGAACCGACAATTCCTGATTTTATTGGCACACCGTTGGACCATCTGAGCAAAATCCCCAACGCGTTAAAGATTGCTTCCTGCGACAAACAACTCATCTAAGAAGTGACACGCATTTTTGTCGAGCTTGAGTTTCCGATGAAGGATTAAGGGCGCCATGGTGCAGTTTGCGCCCGTTGTGCAGTTTGGCTTTGGGACGACAACTACTTTCTTTTTAACGCTGCGATCCACCACTGGTAACTGCCGTCCCGATCCCGCATGTTGCGCGCAAATGGATCTGGGACGGAAACTATTACGATGAAGCACAGCATGTCTGAACCCGCACGTCCACCTGTCGTGATCGGTTGGCATGAATGTATCAGCCTGCCTGAGTTGGACCTCGAAAACTTTGCTATCAAAGTGGATACGGGTGCCAAAACAACCGCCCTTCATGCTGAAGAGATCGAGACGTTCTATAAGGGTACTGAGAAATGGGTCCGGTTTCTGAGCCCAGCAATTGAAGGGACGCCACCGAAGATCTGTGAATTTCCCGTGTTTACAAAGCGTGACATCACCAACACCTCTGGTACGCCGGAAACCCGTATCGTCATCCGTACACCTATGGTACTTGGGGGGCGAAAATGGAAAATCGACATCTCGCTGACGGACCGTGGCTCAATGCGGTTCCCGCTAATTCTTGGCCGTCGCGCCGTGCGGGGCCGCAATATACTTGTGCATCCGGGCAAATCTTACCTCATCAGCCAGAAGCCAAAGTTCGAAGGAAATGACTTATGAAAATTGCAATGCTGGCCCGAAACCCGAACCTGTATTCCCACCAACGCCTCAAGGAGGCAGCGGAAGAGCGGGGTCATACCCTCGATATTATCAACACCTTGCGCTGCTATATGAACATCGCGTCGCGCCGTCCCGAGGTGTATTATAACGGTGAAAAGCTTGAGGGATATGACGCGGTCATTCCGCGCATCGGTGCCTCGATCACCTTCTACGGTATGGCCGTTCTGCGCCAGTTCGAGATGCAGGGCGTTTATCCACTTAACGAGAGTGTGGGCATTGGCCGCTCACGTGACAAGCTGCGCTCGATGCAGTTGCTTGCCCGCGATGGTATTGGCCTGCCTGTGACGACATTCGCCCATGATCCAAAACAGACGGATGAGGTGCTTGAGCTTGCCGGCGGCGCGCCCGTGGTGATTAAGCTGTTGGAAGGCACGCAGGGCATCGGCGTGGTGCTTGCGGATACAAAACGCTCTGCCAAATCGGTGGTGGAGGCGTTTCGCGGCGCAGGTGTGAACATCCTGCTGCAAGAATTCATCAAAGAAGCGGGCGGCACGGATATTCGGGCGATTGTCGTCGGTGGCAAGGTGATCGCCGCGATGAAACGTACCGGTGCTGAAGGTGATTTCCGCTCGAACCTACACCGCGGCGGCTCGGCTGAAGTTGTGAAACTGTCGCCAGAGGAACGCTCAACTGCTGTGCGTTCGGCCAAGGCGATGGGTCTGAATGTATGCGGCGTCGATATGTTGCGCGCCAATCACGGTCCTGTGGTGATGGAGGTGAATTCCTCACCGGGGTTGGAGGGGGTCGAGAAGGCCACCGGGCTTGATATTGCCGGAAAGATCATTGAGCATATCGAGAAATATGCAAAACCCAACGCCACCAAGACCAAGGGTAAGGGATGATCAAACGCGCCGGTTTCGAACTTGCGGGTGTCACCGTTGAGGCAGGCACGCGCGAAACTATCCACATTCCCGTCAGCACATTGTCCGATCATACGCCGGTCAATATCTCGTGCCATGTCATCCACGGGCGTCTTGATGGACCTGTTATGTTTATCAGCGCGGGCATCCACGGCGATGAAGTCATCGGCGTGGAGATTGTGCGCCGGTTGTTGCGCACGAAAAATCTCAAATCCTTGCGCGGCACGCTCATTGTCGTGCCCATCGTCAACAGTTTTGGTTTTCTGAACCACTCACGGTATCTGCCCGACCGGCGCGACCTCAATCGCTGCTTCCCCGGCTCCCCCAACGGTTCCCTTGGCTCGCGGCTTGCGCATATATTCCTGAGCGAGATCGTGGCGCGCTGTGAAATCGGGATCGACCTGCACTCCGCCGCAATCAACCGGATCAATTTACCGCAAGTTCGGGTGTCTGCCAACAACCGCAATACGCTCAAACTGGCTCGGGTGTTTGGCGCACCTGTGATCCTCACCAGCGCGTTGCGCGATGGAAGCCTGCGCCAAGAGGCCAAAAACATTGGCGTAGACGTGCTTTTGTATGAGGCAGGGGAGGGGATGCGCTTTGACGAGATGTGCGTGCGCGCAGGCGTGGCAGGCATACTGCGGGTGCTCAAGGAGGTGGGGCTGCTCCCGACGGCAGGCATCGCCGCACCCAAAGCACGCTCTATCCTGTGCACCGATAGCCATTGGTTGCGCGCGCCGGTCGGCGGTCTTTTGCGGATGTTTAAAGCCGAAGGCGATGTGGTCGAACAAGGCGATGTCGTGGCCGCCATTTCCGATCCATTCGGCGATAGCGAAACTGAAGTGACAACGCGCTACAGCGGTATCATCGTCGGCCGCGCCGTGATGCCGATTGTCCACGAAGGCGACGCACTGTTTCATGTCGCAGCCGTCAAATCATCTGATCTGGCAGAGGCCGCGATTGATGATCTGGCCACACAGCTGGAAGAAGCATCATTGTTTGATGAGGACGAAATTATTTAGCGTACTCTAGGCGCATCAATAGAGCACATTGTCATTAGCTCAAAAGAGTGCAAAATTCGTTTTCGAATCAATGCGCCGGATGTTTAAGTTACTGAATAAATTGTATTTATTATCACCGCAAGTTGCCTGCATCCATATCCATGCAAATTTCATCCATAAGTGTGCAAATGATGACGTTCTCGGTGGGCCGCCCACACAAAAAAACCCGCGCAATGCGCGGGCTCAGAATTGTTCATGAAATATAGACTTTACTTGGATCGATGCTTTCGAACCTTCGATTTTTCAGCCACCTCAGCACGACGGACCATATCCAAAATTTTGTCCGTATCGAACGCTTCCTCGTAGTATTCAATCGAAATCGGAGAATGCCCCACTGCGAACCCTGTTCGATCAGTAAATGATCTGCAGAAATGTTCAGTGTCGACCTGCGCTGCGTCATTGAAGTGAGCGATCTTCAATGCATCAATAACAAGCTCAATCAAAAGTCCCCAGCGATTTGCTGAGCAAAATGCCAGCCGTTTTGTGAAGTCTGAGGTCCAGAGCTTTTCAGGAAAATCGATCCCAGCTTTGCCAGCATATAGATGGCAAAGGTCACTGATTTCTTTGAGATCTAAAGTGTTGTTGGGTCGAATTTCATCGACGCTTAACCAATGAGAACATTGAAGCGTTCCACCAACGGTTTCTTACGATAACAACAATGTCGAGCGAGTTTGGCCTCCACCGCAACAGCATTCTAGCGCTCAACAGCCTCCCGGCGTTCGCACCTGACGGCCAGAACTATGGGCCGATTTATCTTCGTGAAGTAGTCCAACCAGTTCTACGCAAGGCTGCAGCGCTCAAGCAGACGTAATCCAGCGAATCCGCTTCAATCGTAACAACTGCTTGGCGCAACACGAGATTCACAGATAATTACCGCCTGATTACCAATATTTACACATATCCTGCCATAGGCGGCAAAAAGAAGTTGACTGGGGGTGTGCATGGAAACGGCCATTTCGTGCAAGCTTATGCCCCATTGGCACACACATGTGAGAATCTGGCGAGCCGTGGAGGACTCGAACCCCCGACCTGAGAATTAGAAGTTCCCTGCTCTAATCCAGCTGAGCTAACGGCCCGTTGTGAGATGTCATGTATTGCCGCTACGGGAATGTCAACGAAGGGGTTGGGTATGATATGCCACAAGCGCGAAAACTTAACATTGGTGTTATGTACGAACTGCTGGCTCACGTCTGATCGCTATAGTTTGCGAAACCAGTCGGGCAGGGTCGTGCGACACACATAGGCAAGGAAAGGCGGCTTTACGATGCCGCGGTTTGGATCACGCACGGGGTTGTCGCGGATCTGGCTATAGCCAAGTGCGACCGCTTCATCCCATTCCAGATGCGGCGTCGCAGCAAGTTTCGCGAAGAACCTGCGCGCATGGAGGTCGGGTTTTTTCCATCCTTTGACGTTCCAATCCTCGCCGACACTTTGCGCGACTGATTTGCGCACCGTGTTCGCGTCCTCGAGTGCGGTGCTATTGGCGTGCTTTAGATGGACCAGAAACACATCATCCGGCATCTCGAAGGGAAAATCCTTGGTCCGGCGGTGGCCGCAAAATACACCGTGCCATTTGAGCGGCAGTGCTTTGCGCACCGCCCATGCTTTTGAATAATTGCCCGTGACGCAGGCGGTGCTGCGGAGAGCGAAAACGCTGTCAGTATTTCCAAGGGCTATGTCGCCGTCCACTTCGGCAAGGTTGAGGCCAAGTGCAAAAAGCGCAGGTGCCGTGCTTGCCTCGAACAATTTCTGAAACGATGCGTGGGTGTCAGGGTTGAGGCACACCAACTCATCCGTATCGGTCTGGATTACCCAGTCGTAGATGTTGTTCAGCCCCGACTGTATCCCGTTCATCAGCCGTGCGCGGACGCGGTCAAAATTGCGCAGATCATCGCGCGGGATGGTGATGATGCTCGCTTCTGGACAGATTTTTGCAATCTCGGGATCGTGCCCGTGGGAGATGACATAGAGATTACGGTACCCCAGATGCGCGCCATAATGGCGGTACCATTGACCCAAAGCCCAATAGTCACGGTAAACCATTGTGATGGCGCAAATCTTCATGCCTGTCTCCCTGCTCAAGAGGTGGCGTAGCGGTGGATTGTGCCGTGATCAAGGAATTGCAGGTGGCAGAGTGCGAAAATCTGTGGCAATCAATGGCGCTCCGCCAACTCCTTCAAGACTTCAAACGCCACATCTATGTCATCTTGGGTACAGTCGAACTGGCCGATCTGGAAGCGGATAATCATACCACTTTCGACCCGCGTTTGTGTGATGTAGATGCGCCCGTCCGCATTCACACGGTCCACAAACGCAAGCTGTGTCGCATCATCTGCGCCTACCAACCTGAAGGTAAACAGCGACAGGACTGGCGCTGTGACGATCTCGAAGCGGGCAAGCGCGGCAAGCCTGTCGGCAAGCGCTTCGGCCCATTTTACATGATTGCGCAGACGTGTACGCAATCCTTCCAAGCCGTAGGACCGGATCAAAAACCACAGCTTGAGCGCGCGAAAACGGCGGCCCAAGGGGATGGACCACTCTGAATAATCAATGACATCCTGTTCACCGGGGGTCGTCAGATAATCTGCGCGCATGGCAAGCGTTCTTCTGAGCGCGTCGGGATTGCGGATGAAATGCGCAGAGCAGTCGAATTGCGCCCCTAGCCATTTATGTGGGTTGAACACGACGCTGTCGGCGCCTTCGATCCCGGTCCAAAGGGCTCGAAATTCTGGGCAGATCATACCGGCACCGGCCCATGCCGCATCGACATGACAATAAAGACCTTCGGCCTGCGCTAGGGCAACGACGGCGGCGATGTCGTCACATGCACCCGTGCCGGTGCCACCGGTGCAGGCGACGATCCCCGTGGGTAGATATCCGGCGTCACGGTCCGCTTTGACCGCAGTGGCAAGGGCGGTCGCGTCCATGCTGCGTGTTGGCCCTTGCGTCGGGATGCGTACTAGATTGTCGCGCCCGATCCCCGCGACCCAAACCGCGCGGTCAACGGATGAGTGTACTTCGGAGGAAGTATAGATGCGCATGCGGCCCTGACCGTTCAAACCGGCCTCGTTGCCCTGCCAGTTGGTGCTGCGTTCGCGCATCACGAGCACAGCGGCGAGGGTCGCCGATGAAGCACTGTCCTGAATGACGCCGGTGAACGCGTCAGGCAGACCGATGGCTTGACGGAGCCAGTCGATCATTCGCGTCTCCAACTCCGTTGCGGCAGGGGAGGTTTGCCACAGCATGCATTGCGCGGCCAAGGTGGTGACCAGAAATTCGGCCAGCATTGATGGCGGCGCGGCATTCGCAGGAAAGTAGGCAAAGAAACGCGGATGTTGCCAATGTGTCATGCCGGGCATGATGATCTGCTCAAAATCGCCAAAGATCTGCTCCATTGCTTCGGGTCTCTCCGGCGGGGCGAGGGGAAGCTGACCGGCAATCTCGCCATATCGGGTTTGCGCGCGCACGGACTGATCGCGCAATCCTTCATGATAGGTTTGCGCCCAATCCGAGATGTGGCGACCCCAGTGTGCGAATTCATCCCATTTCATGGTGGTCTCCTGGTTGGCGCTTGTTGTCGGTTTGTGAGGTCGACTGACCTTCAATCGGACGAGCGATTATTCCGGTTCACGGGGTTTAATGTGTATCTGCCGCGCGAGCCCCTGATATTTCTGCGAAAGCTCTGATGGCGCTTCGCTTCCATCATAAAGAAACGGCAGAACTCCGCGTCGGCCCGATTTGCCGCGTGAGGCTTTTATATCGCTCTCAGATCTGGTCACCCGTTGCGACATTCTGCGCCCCCACCGCGCCAGATGGTCATAGAGCGGAGCCATCGCGGGATGGGGTGTCGAGGCCTTAGAAAGGTCGTGAAACTCGTCCGGATCTTCCTGCAGATCAAATAACATCGGACGCAAACCTCCTTCAGCGTGCATCAATTTATAGCGACCGTCAAAGATCATAAAGAGGCGGGCATCGCGTGGCTCAAGGCCCAGTTTTTCGCATTGCGGCGTGGCGGAGTAGTCGTATTCCGAAACGACAAAGTCGCGCCATTCAGGCGTCTCGCCCCGCAGCCACGGCAAGAGGGAACGGCCTTCGATAATATGATCAGGCACTTCGCCGCCTGCGGCCTCCACGAAAGTCGCGGCCAGATCAATACTTTCGACTAGCGCGTCCGAGGTAGTCCCGCGGGTCGCATCGGCACTGCTGCGCGGATCAAAGATGATCATGGGCACTTTGACCGATTGCTCATGAAACAGGTCTTTTTCACCCAGCCAGTGATCGCCAAGGTAGTCACCATGATCCGAGGTCAGCACGATCATTGTATCCTTCAGGGTGTCCGCCGCCTCAAGGTGATCCAGAAGACGGCCCAGTTGATCATCGCATTGCTTGATTAGACCCATATAGGCAGGGATGACTTTTTCCCGCACCTCGTCACGCTGGAACGCTTGGGCAATCTTGTTGCTTTGATAGGCGCCAAAAACGGGTTGGGGATTTTCGCGCTCAGCCTCGTGGCGACGTGCGGGGGGCACCTGTGTGGGGCCGTACATATCGTTATAGGGGGCCGGTACAATGTAGGGCCAATGCGGTTTAATATAGCTCACATGCGCGCACCACGGCCCTTGTGCTTGTTCCATGAACGCGATGGCCTGTGATGTGAGCCAAGGTGTTTCGCTGTCTTGCTCGGAGATATTTGCAGGCTTATCAGCGTTGCGGAACATCCAGCCGGATGCGATCTGATCATCGGTCACACCGGCATTGGCGTAATCGGCCCATGGGTTCTCCCCGTCATATCCTTTGGATTTCAGATATTCGTTATAGGGGGATCGTTTTTGATCGTAATAGCCGTCTGGACCGTATGCCCAAAGCCCGTCGTCACGCGCCCATGCATCAAAGCCGCATTCAGCCTGACGTGCGCCGATGGTGCTTTCTGCTGAAAGACCCAAGCGCTCCATGCCTTCGGTGTCTGCGGTCATGTGGGTTTTGCCCAGCAGCCAGCAATCCATGCCCAGTTTGCGCAGATGATCGCCCAACGTCTGCTCGCCCACCCGCAGGGGAAAGCCGTTCCACTGTGCGCCATGGCTTGAGGCGTAGCGACCGGTATAAAAACACATGCGGCTGGCGCCACAGATGGGGGATTGCACATAGGCGTTAGTGAACCGCACACCCGTGGCGGCCACACGGTCAAAATGCGGGGTGTACAAATGGGGGTGTCCTGCGCAACTCAGATAGTCAAACCGCAACTGGTCATACATGATGAATAAGATGTTCATGGCACGGGCCTCCCCTTGGCGGATCATGTAACCACGGATCAGCAATCCGGTTCCAGCAGCAAAACGTGGCATCAATGCCGCATGGCGCAAAGGATGGCAGCGCCAGTGCAATTGCAGGTTGGCTCGAATCTCTCGATGGCTATACCCAAGGGAACGCTGTGGGGGCGGGTTTTGACAGGAATATCTGATGCTTCGACACTTCGTCGGTTTTGTAGCCGCACTTGTACTGCCCCTTTTCATCACGGCACCTGCAGCCCAAGCGCAGAATGTGGCAGATGCCTCGCCCTTCGCCGCATCGGGTGAGCGGACGCGCCTTGGCTATGGCCGACTGATGACCAACGACTTTATAGGCGATGGCGAAGACCGCTGGCGCACAGGGTCATGGACCTCGTCGCGCATCTGGGGATCGGGATGGGACGCGGATGCAAAGCGGGCTTTTGGCGATCTGATTGAGCTGCGCCTGTCCGGCGAGATTTTTGCACCTGATAATCTGGCACAACCCGACACGGGCGACCGTCTGTTTGCCGGCGCTTTGTCGATCGGCGCACATACGCATTTCACCACCCACGGGTTTGATGCCAGCGTGGGTGCGGACCTTGTCGTGACAGGTGCGGGTACGGGTCTGGGCAACTTCCAACGCAATCTGCACAAAATCCTCGGGGTGACCCAACCTTCTTCCACAGTCCTTGATGCGCAAATTGACGGCGGCGTGCATCCCACACTTGTTGCCGAAATGGCGCGTGATATCGCCCTGCGGCCTGATCTGCATCTGCGCCCGTTTGTCGAAGGGCGTGCAGGCGCCGAGACGATGGTACGTGCCGGTTTTGATCTGACTTTCGGCAACGTTGGCGCACAGGAGCTTTTGGTACGTGAAAGCGTCACCGGACAGCGCTACCGCGTGATCAGCACACCCGAAGTGACGGGCTTTTCCTTTCTTGTAGGTGCGGATATTGCCCATGTAGACGAGAGTGTCTTTTTGCCCGAAGAAAACGGATTCGAGTTGACCGACAGCCGTGACCGCGTACGCGCAGGCGTCCACTGGCAGGGTGAAACGTCATCGGCGTTTTACGGTCTGACCTATCTGGGTGAGGAATTCGAAGCACAGAACGAAGGCCAGATCGTCGGGTCGATCCGGATCAACCTGAGTTTCTGACAGCGGCGACAAGGCAACACAATTGTGCCGTTTTTTCATTCACTCTTCCCAGACGCGGTGCGGTTTGCTAAATCTCAGGTAATAAAAAAAATACTGAGGCAGGCGAGTTAGTAAAATGGGAACGGGCTTTCGTGGCACGTTCGTCATCTCCTGGTCGCAAACAGAAATAGATGGTCTTGATGCTGCACCTGTGCAGGCATTGAGTGTAGGGGCAGCATGGGCATGGCGTGGAGATGCTGTGCGTGTGGACGGGCCGTCTGATGTTTTGCGATTGGCTGAGGCGGATGGCGCAGAGAATTTGCGGAAACGGGCGGCGCATATGGTGCACCGTCTGGTCGGAGCAGCGCTTGAGCGTGACGCAGCACCGCGTATCAAAAGGGGCGACCATGATGCGTCGCCGCTGATGGACAACAGCTTTGTCGTCACCGACGGTAGTAAAAGCTATAGCGTTACCTTGATCGAGGTAGGCGGCGGCAGTCAGCCGTTGTTGATGTTTCTAAACGAGGTGCCACCGCGCAATTGTGACCTTTGGATCGTACATCACACGCTTGGCGTATCGCCGTTGCAGGATGCCAGCGGTCAGCAAAGCGGTGTTATATGCTTCACACCCGGCACGCGTGTTCAAACCGGCAATGGCGCGCAACTCATCGAGGATCTGCGCGAAGGCGATCTGGTCCAGACAAAAGACAATGGTTTGCAACCGCTGCGCTGGATCGGAAAGCGGTGCATGACCGGTGCACGTCTGTTTGCCATGCCCACATTGCGTCCCATTCGCATCGCAGGTGGCGCGTTCGGTATCGAGCGGCCTGATGCCGACCTGCTCGTCTCTCCCGAGCATAGAATCCTTGTCAAAGGGGCGGTCGCAAAAAGTCTTTTCAACACCAGCGAAGTGCTTGTAGCGGCGAAGGATTTGATCAACGGCAGTACGATATCTGTGGATATCACTCAACGCAGCGTGACCTACATCCATATCCTGCTCGACCAGCATCAGGTGCTTTGGGCGAACGGGTTGGAGACGGAAAGCTTCCATCCTGCGTCTGCGGCCTTGGCAACGCTCGACCAGAAAGACCGCGAGCGTTTAGTGGCAGCGTATCCTCAGTTGGAATACGATCCCCACACATATGGCAGCTTTGCGCGCCGCACGCTGTCTGCGTCAGAAGCGGCTATTCTGAACCACGCAGCCTGAGGCACAACGCGCACCTCAGGCCTGCGAAGTTCGGGTGGTCAGCTGTCTGTGCGGGACGCAATCAGTGCTTTGATAATCTTCTGAGCGCTTTCACCGGCCCAGTCGGCATCCCCGCGCAGGCGCGCAATCTCGCGGCCCTCGGGATCAATAAGAACCGTGATAGGCAGGCCGAAAATTGCCATCTGGCTTGCCAAGGCCTGTTTGGGGTCTTGATGGCGGGGCAGGTTGGTCACGCCAATCTCTTCGAAAAACTTTTTAATCCCAGTCGGGGAGTTCCGCCCTGTCGCGATTGTCAGAACCTCGAAATCGTCACCGCCCAGATCGGTCTGTAGCTTCGACAGATGCGGCATTTCCTTGCGGCACGGCGCGCACCATGTGGCCCAGAAATTTACCAACACATATTTCCCGCGATAATCTTCAAGTGTGGCACGGCCCGCATCATCGGCCAGATCGAAGGCAGCAGTTGAGGTGGCTTTCGGCGCGCTGTGGATCGCGAGCTTTTTCATATCCCCTGAAACGAGTGGTGTAATGATATCGACGTCAGCGGCCAGCGCGGGGTTTGCACCCGTAGTCAGGGCCGTATAGACGAGGGCGAGCAAGAGTTTCTTCATGGGTCCCTCCGGGGAATAGGCAAATGGCAGACAAGAATTCGAACGACGACACACAAGACGCAGGCACGGCATCCAACAAGATGTGGGGCGGCCGGTTCGCTGCTGGTCCTGATGCGATCATGGAAGCAATTAATGCCTCCATCAGTTTTGACAAGCGGATGGCAGCCCAGGATATTGCAGGGTCGCGTGCCCACGCCGCCATGTTGGCCGCGCAAGGTATCATTGAGGATAGCGATGCGGCGGCCATTCGGGAAGGCCTGCTCACGGTGTTGTCAGAAATTGAGGGCGGGACGTTCGAATATTCCGCCGCACTTGAAGATATCCATATGAATGTTGAGGCACGCCTCAAGCAGGTCATCGGGGAGCCTGCAGGACGGCTGCACACGGGCCGGTCGCGCAATGATCAGGTCGCCACCGACTTTAAACTATGGGTGCGCGATCAGTTTGACGCGGCAGAAGGTGCGTTGTTGGCACTGATCCGTGCGTTGTTGGCGCAGGCAGAGGCCGGTGTGGATTGGGTGATGCCCGGATTTACCCACCTGCAAACGGCGCAGCCTGTAACATGGGGTCATCATATGATGGCTTATGTTGAAATGTTTGGCCGCGACCTGAGCCGGATGCGCGATGCACGCACGCGGATGAATGAAAGCCCGCTGGGTGCTGCTGCGCTTGCCGGTACGTCCTTTCCGATCGACCGCGATATGACGGCGCATGCGCTGGGCTTTGACTGTCCTGCCGCAAACAGCCTTGACGCGGTGAGCGATCGTGACTTCGCGCTCGAGTATTTGGGGGCTGCCAGCATCTGCGCGATGCACCTCAGCCGCTTTGCAGAAGAGCTGGTAATCTGGTCCTCGGCACAGTTCCGCTTTGTTACGCTGTCGGACCGGTTCTCGACTGGATCAAGCATCATGCCGCAAAAGAAAAACCCCGACGCAGCCGAACTTATCCGCGCCAAGATCGGGCGTATTTTTGGGGCGAATGTCGCGCTTATGATGGTGATGAAGGGGCTGCCACTCGCCTATTCCAAAGACATGCAAGAAGACAAAGAACAAGTATTTGATGCCGCCGACAATCTGATGCTGGCACTGGCCGCGATGGAGGGGATGGTGCGCGACATGAGCGCGAACCGGCCCCAACTGGCTGCAGCGGCGGGAAGCGGATTTTCCACAGCAACCGATCTGGCCGACTGGCTGGTGCGTGTGCTGGGCCTGCCATTCCGGGATGCCCACCACATCACGGGAACCTTGGTCGCACTTGCCGAAAATCAGGGTTGTGACCTCCCTGATTTGAACGTTGCACAGATGCAATCGGTCCATGAAGGCATCACATCTGATGTATTTTCGGTGCTCGGGGTGGAAAATTCGGTCAACTCGCGCACATCTTACGGAGGGACCGCACCCGCGCAGGTCCGCGCGCAAGTCGGACGCTGGAAGGAGATCTTGGAATGAAAAAGCTGATTGTCTTGGCCGCATTGATCCTTGGTGCCTGCGGTGCCGACGGAGAGCCTGTGCGGCCCTCCGGTAATGTGAATGTATCGCTTGGCTCGTCTTCTGGCGTTGGTTTGGGCGCGAACCTTGGTCTTAAAAAAGGGCCGTTCAGTGTCGGTCTGGGTGTATGAAACTGGTCGTGCTTTGTGCCGTGGTGTTTTTGGTGGCTGCGTGCGAAAGCCGCACGCCGGGAAAGCGCACAGACCGCGCGCCAGCCAATGAGCCACCTACCGGTGTGAGCATTTCGGGCCATGCGACCGTTGGGATAGAAAGGCGTTTCTGATGTCAGTTTTACGTATGATTTACCTTGCACTTGCCGTTTGGGGTGCGATCCATCCGATGTATTACTTCATCCAGTGGTTTCAGGAAAACACCTGGGACATCATGGCGATGGTCGATGCGTGGCACGTGAATGCCGCAACCAGCGGGCTGGTTTGGGATCTCACAATTGCGGCTATCACCTTGACGGTCTGGATTATCGCGGAGGTGGCCACGCGCCGCAACTGGGGCGCGCTCATCGCGATCCCTGCGACATTCTGTATCGGGGTAAGCTGCGGCTTGCCGCTTTATCTGTTTCTGCGGTCTGCACCTGTCCGATAGGGCAGATTTGAGTTTAAGGGCACAATACACACATGGATCACTTCCTGTACCACGGTGGCGCGCTGTATGCCGAAGACGTCGCAGTAGCCGAAATCGCCGCGGCGGTTGGCACGCCATTTTACGTCTATTCGACCGCAACGTTGCTGCGCCACTTCAAGGCCTTTGATGAGGCGTTGTCGGGAATGGACCACCTGATTTGTTATGCGATGAAGGCCAATTCCAATCAGGCGGTGTTGCGCACATTGGCACAGGCCGGTGCAGGCATGGATGTCGTGAGTGAGGGCGAATACCTGCGTGCAAAGGCGGCGGGCGTTCCGGGTGACAAAATCGTTTTTTCCGGCGTGGGTAAAACAGCGCGCGAGATCCGCGTCGCCCTCGAAGGGGGTATCCGGCAGTTCAACGTCGAGAGTGAGCCGGAGATGGAAGTTCTCAACGCGGTGGCGATGGAGCTGGGGCAGGTTGCCCCGATTACGGTACGCGTGAACCCAGACGTCGATGCCAAAACGCATGCAAAGATCGCGACAGGAAAGTCAGAGAACAAATTCGGTATTCCCATTGCCCGTGCGCGGGAAGTCTACGCCATGGCCGCACGGATGCCTGGCCTGAAAGTTATCGGCATTGACGTGCATATCGGTTCCCAACTAACGGATCTGGCCCCGTTTGAGCAGGCCTACAAGATTGTTGCCGATCTGACTGAACAGCTGCGTGCGGATGGCCACGAAATCATCCGCCTCGATCTGGGTGGCGGCCTGGGCATTCCCTACGAGACCAGCAATGAAGCGCCGCCACTGCCAAGTGATTATGGTGCGATGGTGCAACGCACGCTGGGCCATCTGGGGTGCGAGATCGAGATTGAACCGGGCCGTTTGATCGCGGGCAACGCGGGCCTGATGGTTAGCAAGGTCATATATGTGAAATCGGGCGAAGGACGTAACTTCCTGATCCTTGATGGCGCCATGAACGATCTTATCCGTCCGGCCATGTACGAGGCCTATCACGATATCATACCCGTTATTGAACCTGCTGCCGGTGCGGAGAAGCAACCCTATGATATTGTGGGCCCTGTTTGCGAATCTGGCGATACCTTTGCCAAGCAACGTGAAATGGTCCCGCTGGTCGCAGATGACCTTGTGGCGTTCCGCAGTGCCGGTGCTTATGGCGCAGTTATGTCGAGTGAGTATAATTCGCGGGCACTTATCCCCGAGGTTTTGGTGCACGGGGATCAATTTGCGGTTATCCGCCCACGCCCAACCTTTGACGAAATGATAAATCGCGATACCATACCTGAATGGCTTGAGGCGGATCCTGCGATCTGACAGCCAAAGCGAGGTCGCCATGGTTCAATTCACACCCAATGATCTGAAACGCACGATGGACGGTTTGCGCCGCCCGCTGAGGTTGACCCGTTTGGGTATGTGGGCAGAAGTGGCTGTGCGCAGCCTGTGGCCGTTGATGGCGATCGCGCTTCTGGCATTGGCCGCTGCGATGCTGGGGTTGCATGAGGTTGTTCCGGTTGAGGCGATTTGGGGTGTTGTTGGACTTACGGCTGCCGCAACTCTTTGGGCGCTTGTCTATGCTATGCGGCGCTGGGAGCGGCCATCTCCCATGGACGCGATGCTACGCCTTGATGCGAGCCTGAAGGGGCGTCCACTCACGGCATTACTGGACAATCAGGCGATTGGTGATGGGGATGATGCCTCCGCTGCTGTGTGGCGCGCGCACAAACGCCGCATGGCCGATCGTGCGGCAGAAGCTCAAGCGGTGCCAGGCGATTTGCGCGTATCGTCACGCGATCCTTATGCGCTTCGTTATGTGGCTGTGCTTGCTTTCGGGATTGCCGTGCTTTTCGGCTCCGTCTGGCGTGTTGGAACGGTGGCGCAGATGGCGAGTGGCGGCGCAGGCCCGCTTGCATCCGGCCCTGTCTGGGAAGGTTGGGCAGAGCCGCCGCGCTACACCGGTATGCCGACACTTTACCTCAATGATCAGTCCGAAGGTGCGTTGCAACTGCCGACAGGGACCATCATCACGATGCGTCTCTATGGCGAAGTGGGTGCGTTGTTCGTGACAGAAGATGTGTCTGGCCGCACGGCGCAGGTTGACCCAGAAGCGCCGCCGCAGATGTCGTTTGATTTCAGAGTTACCCAAGACGGTCAAATTGCTGTTGAAGGCCCCGGCGCGCGAGTATGGGATGTCACCGTGCGCGCGGATGAAGCGCCCGAGATTGTGATTTTGGGACAGCCTGAGGTGGCCGCATTGGGCGAGATGCGCCTGCCGTTTGCCGCCAAGGACGATTACGGTGTCGAGGCGGGCGAGGCGCGGATCATGCTTGATCTTGCGTCCGTTGACCGTCGATTTGGCCTTGAGCCTGAGCCGGACGCGCGTGCGGAAATCATTGTACCCCTGCCGATGCCCATCGCAGGTGACCGTGCCGCGTTTGAGGAAAACCTGACCGATGATTTTTCCCAACACCCTTGGGCCAACCTGCCTGTAACGGTCGCCATGACCGCCCTTGATGCCGCCGAGCAGCAGGCTAGCACCGCGCCCTTGCAGATGACCCTTCCGGGTCGACGGTTTTTTGATCCAACGGCAGCAGCGGTTGTCGAGATGCGCCGCGATATTTTGTGGAGCCGTAGTAACAGCGCACGCACAGCGCAGATTCTGCGGGCTATCAGCTATTTGCCGCAAGAGGCGTTCCGCTCAGAGACGACAGCGCTGCGCCTGCGTCAGCTGATTGGCCGGATTGAGACCTACGCACGGTTTGGGCTGGAAGAAGAAACCCAGAACGAGCTTGCGCAAGATATGTGGGATCTGGCGCTTGAATTGGAAGAGGGCGATCTGGATGACGCGCGCGAGCGCATGCGGCGCGCGCAGGAGCGCCTTAACGAGGCTATGAAAAACGGCGCATCTGACGAAGAGATTGCCGAGTTGATGCAAGAGTTGCGCCGTGCGACCGAAGATTTCATGCAGCAATTGCAGCGCGAGCAGGCACAGCGCCAAGACGGCCAGCAACAAGGCGAACAACAGCAGCAAGGCGAAACCATGCAGATGACGCAGGACGATCTGCAACGTATGATGGACCGCATTCAGGAGCTGATGGAGCAGGGGCGCATGGCCGAGGCCGAGCAAGCGCTGCAAGAGCTACAAGAGATGATGGAGAACATGCAGGTTACCGAAGGCCAGCAAGGGCAGGGCGGGCAATCTCCCGGCGAGCAGGCGATGGAAGGACTTGCCGAAACATTGCGCGAACAACAAGGGCTGAGTGATCAAGCCTTCCGCGATTTGCAGGAACAGTTCAATCCGAATGCTCAGGCCGGTGAAAGCCAGCAGAATGAGGGCCGCAACGGCGGACAAGGGCGCGGAGAAAGCCATGAGGGCCAAGGCGAAGGTCAACAAGGCGAGCAGCGCGGTGAGCAAGGTGGCGGCGGAGACCAGCGTGAAGGCGAAAACGGCGGTGAAAGTCAGCAACCGGGTCAAGGACAGGAGCAAAACCTTGCAGAGCGGCAACAGCAGCTGCGCGATGAGTTAAACCGCCAGGAAGGCAGTCTGCCCGGTCAGGGCACCGAGGAAGGAGATGCCGCCCGCGATGCATTGGACCGTGCCGGCAACGCGATGGATCAGGCCGAGCAGAACCTGCGCGATGGTCAGTTGGCCGAAGCGATCGACAATCAATCGCAAGCGATGGAAGCATTGCGTGATGGCATGCGTTCGCTCGGGGAGGCGATGGCGCAAGACCAGCAAGAGCAACAGCAGGGGCAAGGCACACAGGAAAGCGACCGCCGCGCAGACAACCGCGATCCATTGGGCCGCAGCCAAGGCAGCAGTGGTGCAACAGGTAGCGAGAACGAAGCGGACCTGAATGGCGGTGCATCAGAGCGTGCGCGTGAGTTGTTGGATGAAATTCGTCGCCGTTCAGGCGAGGCCGCGCGTCCGGAAGTAGAGCGCGATTATCTTAATAGATTACTGGATCGCTTTTAACAGCCTGAGCCTAGCCGTTGCTGCCTTCGGCAGCGGAATCAAGCGATTGCAGCAAACCAGTGATTTGCGCATCAAGCCATACACGCCCCTGATCGACGATCTCGACGTACGCCTGAAGCGGCGCCTCGAGGGCCGGAACAGCCGCGGAAAGCTGCGGTGCGAGGATATAAATGCTCGCCAGCACAATAAAGATCAGCAGAACCGTCAGAAACCCTGTCCGAAAACCGCGTCGTTTGCGGCTGTGCGTTGGCGCTTCGAATTCCGGCTCTAGATCGGCTGCACCCGCGCCGCTACGCGCCGTGCCGGAGCGCAGGGTTGAATTGATTTCCTCGATGTCTGGCAACAGATCGCGCCGCGAACCCAAGGCAGCGGCGGCTGTCGCGTCGGCGGCACCAACATGCACGCCACCGGTGGCTTCTGCCTGTTGGGTGTCATCGCTGCCGCGCAAACGCGCCATTCGCTCACGCGCTTCGCGGGCGCGTCTGTCGGCATCTTCGTCGGTGTTGCTTTCCTCAAGGTCCATACCCAGATCGGGTTGGCTTTCGAGATTGCCTGATTGTGTTTCGCGCCGTGCGGCCTGCTCTGCTTCGGCCTCTTGACGCAAAATATCCGCAACTGCGGGATCAAGTTGTTTACGTTCTGGCTGGGTCGGTGCCACAGGCGGCGGCGGGGGCGGCGGTGCGACCTCCTCGTCCAGCTCGGCTATGTCCGCTGTACTCTCGTCCGCTTCGGGTACGTGATCAGGATGGTCCTGAAACCAGGTCTGGCCACAGTTCGAGCACTGCACATCGCGCCCTGCAAAGGGCATGACGTCATCGGGCACTTCGTACTGTGCATCGCAATTTGGACAGATAAGTCTCATTCTACGCCCCGAAATACCGGTCTTTGACCTGTTAACACTTCGTTTATGGACCATAGAAGGTATGCCTGCATGCGAAAAGTGCAATCTGTTGCGATTGCTGTGTGGGGACGGATTGAATCCCAAGCGATGCTCAGGCACAACAGGCCAACCGGGGAGGCGGACAGTGATCGACCTTGAAAATGTGGGCTATACCTATGGCGGCGGTGAGTTATTGTCGGATATCTCCCTGACGCTGGCGCCTGGATCGTTCCATTTCCTGACGGGGCCTTCAGGCTCCGGTAAAACAACATTGATGAAGTTGTGCTATGGCGCGCTGTTGCCGACAGCAGGGCAGGTCCGCCTGTTCGAGACTGATGTGCGTGCGCTGGACCGTGACGATGTTGCCATGTTACGCCGCCGTGTTGGTGTCGTTCATCAGGATTGCCAGTTTCTGGATCACCTGTCTGTGTCAGAGAATATCGCACTCCCGCTGCATGTGTCAGGGCGCAGCGCGGATGCGAGAGGCGAAGATCTGGGAGATTTGTTGCATTGGGTCGGTCTGACCGAACGCGCGGATGCGTTGCCGGCTGAGTTGTCGGGCGGGGAGCGGCAACGGGCCGCATTGGCGCGGGCGGTTATTATGTCACCTGATGTCATTCTCGCGGATGAGCCGACAGGCAACGTCGATTGGGACATGTCTCAACGCCTGCTCAGGCTGCTGGTCGAGCTTAATCGCATGGGCAAAACTGTTGTCATTGCGACCCATGATCTGGGCCTTATTCGTGCAACAAAAGCGCATGTTCAGGCGCGTGTGCTGCGCATTGCGAACCGTCGTATCCAGTTGGCCGGAGCGGACTTGTGATTAATCTGGGGAAAATTTTACCACGTGTCCTGCGCCGTGATCTGCAGGCGGACCGTGTTGTCCCACCCTCGGGGTTCACTGCGCAACTGACCTTGTTCGCGGCAGGCGCCATGGCATTTCTGGCGGTGTTCGCGCTGGCGCTTTCGCTTGCCGCCGGACGGTTGGCCGAGCAATGGGGCGACGAGCTTGCCCGCTCTGCCACGATCCGCATCGCGGCTCCGGCAGAGCAGCAGCAAGCGCAGACCGATGCAGCATTGCGCATACTCGAGACGACGCGCGGTGTGGCATCCGCCCGTGCATTCACCAATGAAGAGCAGGCCGAGCTGTTGGCGCCATGGTTCGGGGCGGATTTGGCGCTGGACGCGTTGCCTGTGCCGCAGCTTATCGAGGTGATCGAGACATCAGAGGGGATAGATGCACCCGGTCTGCGCCTGCGTCTGGCTGCCGAAGTGCCCGGTGCCGTACTAGATGATCACAGCCGGTGGCGCGCGCCATTGGTCAAAGCGGCCTCGCGGCTGATCTTGCTGGGATGGGCGTCGATCATTCTCATCGCGGCTGTGACCGCTGCCATGGTGACGTTGGCAGCCAATGCAGCGCTTGCTGCCAATGCGCAGGTGATCTCCGTGCTCAGACTGGTGGGTGCGCGGGATGACTACATTGCACAAGCATTTATCCGGCGGTTCACCCTGCGCGCCCTCGTTGGAGCAGCGGTGGGCATGGCACTTGCCATGATCGCAGTTCTGTTTCTGCCCAATGGCGGGGACGAAACAGCAAGCTTTCTCACCGGTCTGGGGTTCAAAGGGGTGCACTGGCTGTTGCCGCTGCTGATCCCGCCTTTGGCCGCACTTGTTGCGTTTGTCGCAACCCGTCTGGCCGCACGTCGTACTTTGGAAGGATTGACATGAATTTGCTCCAATGGGTCCGGTCGATCCTGTTTTCCCTGCAGGCGACGATCATTTTGCCGATCATCGGACTACTTTATGCGCCGTGGGCGATGGTCTCGAAACGCGGCGCATATGCAGGATGTCGCGCCTATGCCCGTTGGGTGATCTGGACAGCGGGGTGGATGGTAAATCTACGCTGCGAGGTGCGTGGCACACCGCCAAATATCGAAGCACTTGTCGCTGCCAAACACCAATCGTTTTTGGACATTCTACTGATCTATAACGCATTGCCAGCCGCGAAATTCATCATGAAAAGTCAGCTGCGCTATGCCCCGTTTTTGGGGCAATATGTAACAAAGATGGAGTTCATCTTTGTAGATCGTGGCAAGCGCGGTGCCGCAATCTCAAAGATGGTAGCAGAAGTGGAAGCGGGCCGCCGTACGCCCGGACAGCTTGTGATATATCCGCAAGGAACGCGCTCCGCACCCGGCACCAAGATGCCGTATAAAGTTGGCACTGCGGTCTTGTATGAGCAGTTGGGCCAGCCATGCTATCCTGTGGCGACGAACGCGGGTGCGTTCTGGCCAAGGCGCGGTTTGTACCGGCGTCCGGGTGTCGCAGTTGTAGATTTCCTTGATCCAATCGAACCCGGACTGCCGCGCGAAACCTTTGTCGCAGAGTTGGAAAAGCGGATCGAGACTGCCTCTGACGCATTGCTGGAAGAAACAGGTGTGGCGCATCTTTATGGAAAAAATTGACGGTATAGAAGCTCTTGAAGCGTTGTATAGCACTCCCGGTGCCGCGTCTCTGCGCAAGGTGTCTGGTCACCTGACGCCGTTATATGCCAAATGGATCGCGGCGTCGCGCTTGTGCCTTGTGAGCACGGCGGGGCCGGAAGGCACAGACGGCAGCCCACGTGGTGATGCGGGTCCGGTGGTGCGAATACTTGATGACGAATGCTTGGCACTGCCCGACTGGCGCGGCAATCAGCGGTTGGATACGTTGCGCAACATTGTTGTGGACGGGCGTATTTCGCTGATGTTCATGGTCGCAGGATCAAATACGGTTGTGCGGGTAAACGGTGCTGCATGGCTCACAGCGGATGCGGGGCTGCGCGCCAGTTTTGAGACGAAAGGCCGTACGCCGACCACCGTAGTCATCATCGAAATTGCAGAAGTGTATACGCAATGCGCCCGTGCGTTGATGCGCGCCGATATCTGGGCATCAACCACTTCGGCAGCTAATTTGCCAACTGCCGGAGCGATCCTTGCGGAAGTATCACAGGGCGATGAAGGTGGACCGGAATATGATGCAGCGTGGGGCGCACGCGCGGCCAAAACCATGTGGTAGGCCGCGCAGTAACTTACATGTGGATCGCACCGTCGCCGCAGGCTAATGCGGCCTCACGCACCGCCTCGGAGTAAGTCGGGTGCGCGTGGCAGGTCATTGCCAGATCTTGCGCTGAGGCGCCAAATTCCATCGCCACGCAAACCTCGTGAATCAGATCACCGGCTGCGGGGCCGATGATGTGACAGCCCAGAATGCGGTCCGTTTCTTCATCTGCCAGTATCTTGACGAAGCCGTCACCGGCGAAGTTCGCTTTGGCCCGCGCGTTGCCCATAAAGCTGAACTTGCCCACTTTGTAAGCACGCTCTGCCGCTTTCAGCGATTCTTCGGTTTCGCCGACGTTTGCGACCTCGGGGTGGGTATAGATCACGCCGGGGATCACCGAATAATTGACGTGCCCATGTTTCCCCGCGATATGCTCTGCGGCGGCCATGCCTTCGTCCTCGGCCTTATGCGCAAGCATCGGACCCTCGATCACATCGCCGATGGCAAGGATGCCCTCTACGGATGTTTCCCAATGGGCGTTGACCGCAATTTGTCCACGTTTCGTCATCGCGATATCGAGTGCATCGAGGCCAAGGCCATCAACAAACGGACGTCGTCCAGTGGCGAGCAGAACAGCATCCGCATCCAGCATGTGCTCGCTGTCGTCACTGCGCAGTTTATAGGTGACTTTCGCTTTTGATTTGGTCGCTTCGGCGCTCTGCACCGCTGCACCCATGACAAAGGTCAGGCCCTGCTTTTTGAGCATTTTCTGGAATTGCTTGCTGATCTCGGCGTCCATACCGGGGGTGATGTGATCGAGGTATTCAATCACCGTCACCTCTGAACCGAGACGGGCATAGACGGAGCCAAGCTCGAGCCCGATCACGCCTGCACCGATCACAACCAGCTTTTTGGGCACTTTGCCAAGCTCCAATGCGCCAGTGGAGGAGACAATGATCTTTTCGTCAACTTCAACACCGGGCAGCGATGCAGGTGCCGAGCCGGACGCGATGATGATCTTTTTGGCGGTGTGCGTGTCGTCGCCCACTTTAACTTCACCGGCTTTGGGGATTGTGGCCCAGCCTTTGATCCAGTCAATCTTGTTCTTTTTGAACAGAAATTCGATACCTTTGGTGTTTGTATCAATTGTGGATTGTTTGTACTTTTGCATCTGCGGCCAGTCGACCGACGGGCTTTTGCCCTTGAGGCCCATCTCGGCAAAATTATGCTCTGCTTCGTGCAGCATATGGGACGCATGCAGCAGTGCCTTTGACGGGATACATCCGACGTTCAGGCATGTCCCTCCCAGTGTCTCACGGCCTTCGATACAGGCAGTTTTGAGGCCCAGCTGCGCACAGCGGATCGCAGCGACATAGCCGCCGGGGCCGGAACCGATGATGATTACATCATAGTCAGACATGGTATTCTCCTTGGGTAAAAAAGGGGCAGGCCGCGCGCGCAGATTGTGGGCACCGGTATGGCGGGTCCAAACATCAAAATAACGCCGCCAGCAGCATGCACAGTGTTGCCGCAAACCCTGCCATCCAGATAAAAGAGCGCCACGGCCGCCAGCCAAGCGCATAGGCGGGTACATAAGCGATACGTGCAAACAGATAGATCCACGCGCAGTTTGCCGTGAAGGGCGTATTCTGACCCGACATCTGGGTGATACCCACAGCGATGGCAAACAGGATCAGCCCTTCGAAATGGTTGTCGAACGCACGGCCCAAACGCGCAGTTTTTGCAGATAAAAGCCTGCTCGGCTCTGTGTCGCGCGCTGACATGGTGTAGCCGGGTCCAAGCTGCATGTTGGCAGGTACCGCATAAAGCGCGAACTGCACAAATTGCAGCAGCGCAGCGAGGGTCAGGACGGTGAGTTCAACGCTCATGCTCATCAGGTGGTCTCTATGAAAAAGTAGCTTGCGTGGGTAACGGTAGCACCGTCGTCGGAGCTGAGCGCGTTCGAGCGCTCTATCCATTTGTCTGCGCGTGGCCGGTCATTGACCGACAGCAAGGCAAATGCGTGCGTTTCACTGTCCGCGTGACGCCACAGCTGTAGCACACCAAGCCCCGCATCGCGCCGCGCCTCATCATCCGCAGAAAACGCGGCATGCCAGTCGTCAAAGGACGTGACTTCGAAATGGCAGATCAGTTGCATGGTCATAGTGTCTCCTTTGGGGGGACGTCTCCGCCATGACCGGCGGAGACGGACGCTTACAGATCCATCAGCAAACGGCGTGGGTCCTCAAGCGCTTCTTTTACGCGCACGAGGAATGTCACGGCACCTTTGCCATCGACGATCCGGTGGTCATAGCTCAGTGCCAGATACATCATCGGGCGGATGACGACTTCGCCATTGATCGCCATGGGCCGGTCCTGGATTTTGTGCATCCCGAGGATACCCGATTGTGGCGGATTCAGGATGGGCGAGGACATGAGAGAGCCGTAGACACCACCATTGGAGATGGTGAATGTGCCGCCTTGCATTTCTGCCATGCTGAGCTTGCCGTCGCGTGCACGCGCGCCCTTTTCAGCGATCGCTTTTTCGATACCGGCAAACGACATCGCATCTGCATCGCGGATCACTGGTACAACAAGACCGGTTGGCGTGCCTGCAGCGATGCCCATGTGAACAAACTTTTTGTAGACGATGTCAGTGCCATCAATCTCGGCGTTAACTTCGGGCACTTCGTTCAAGGCATGCACGCAGGCTTTGGTAAAGAACGACATAAAGCCAAGCTTCACACCGTGCTTTTTCAAAAACAGGTCTTTGTATTCGTTGCGCAGATCCATCACCGCGCCCATGTCGACCTCGTTATAGGTGGTCAGCATCGCGGCGGTGTTCTGGCTATCTTTGAGGCGGCGCGCGATGGTCTGACGCAGACGTGTCATCTTTACCCGTTCTTCGCGCGGTGCGTCATCGGCACTCACCGGTGCGCGGGGTGCGCTTGCGGCGGCGGGCGCCGGTGCAGATTGGGCAGACGCCACTGCTTTTGCGACATCTTCCTTCATGATCCGGCCATCGCGGCCCGATCCCGTGACGTTGTCGCGGTTGATACCTGCCTCGGCCATGGCTTTTTTGGCGGAGGGGGCGTCTTCGACGTCCTTATCACTGCTGGACGATGGTGCCGCGGCGGGTGCGGGTGCTGCGGCTGTCTCGGAGGCGGGTGCTGAGGCTGCGGCCGCGTCACCCGATGAGATTACGGCAAGCTTGGCGGTCGCATCCACTGTCTCGCCCTCGGCAGCGATGATTTCGGTCAGCGTCCCTGTGGCAGGGCTGGGCACCTCGACTGAAACTTTGTCAGTCTCCAACTCACACAGCATTTCGTCCTGCGCGACGGTATCGCCCACCTTTTTGAACCATGTACTCACAGTCGCTTCCGAGACGCTTTCACCCAATGTAGGGACCATCACGTCGACGGCTATACCTGCGCTACCGGAGTTTTCTTTGGCTGCGGGTGATTGCGTGGCGGCGTCATCGTCTTTGACAGCCTCTTTTGCTTTTGGCGCGGCGGTCGAACCTGCATCGCCTTCGGATACCATGGCAAGGAGCGCATCGACGCCAACGGTTTCACCCTCGGCGGCAATAATCTCGCTCAGGGTACCAGCCACGGGGCTAGGGACTTCAACAGTGACTTTGTCAGTTTCCAACTCGCACAGCATCTCATCGACGGCGACGGTGTCGCCTGCTTTTTTGAACCATGTGGCAACTGTGGCCTCGGTGACGGATTCGCCCAAGGTGGGCACGCGGACTTCGCTTGACATGATTCAGTTTCCTTTGACGGTAAGCGCATCATTCAAGAGCGCTGTTTGTTGTGCTTTGTGCTGTGAGGCAAGGCCGGTCGCAGGTGATGCTGCGGTGGCGCGACCCACATATTGGGGGCGTTGGTGCGTCGCTTTGATACGACCCAGAACCCACTCGAGGTTTGGCTCGATAAAGGTCCATGCGCCTTGGTTTTTAGGCTCTTCCTGACACCAGACCATTTCCGCGCCCTTGAAGCGCTCAAGCTCTTTCACCGCTGATTGGGCGGGAAAAGGATAGAACTGCTCGAACCGCATCAGATAAACATCGTCGATGCCCCGCGCGTCGCGTTCCTCGAGCAGGTCATAGTACACCTTGCCCGAACACATAACGACGCGTTTGATTTTGTCATCGCTCGCGAGTTTGGTGTCGGAATTGCCGTGTTGCGCATCATCCCAAAGAACGCGGTGAAAGCTGCTGCCGGTCGTGAATTCTTCGGCGCGGCTCACAGCGAGTTTGTGGCGCAACAGGGATTTGGGCGTCATCAGCATCAGCGGCTTGCGGTAGCTGCGGTGCAGCTGTCGGCGCAGAATGTGAAAGTAGTTCGCCGGTGTCGTGCAATTGGCCACGATCCAGTTGTCACCCCCGCACATAGTCAAGAAGCGCTCGAGACGGGCGGACGAGTGCTCCGGTCCCTGTCCTTCGTACCCGTGGGGCATCAAACAGACGAGGCCCGACATACGCAGCCATTTGCTTTCCCCGCTCGAGATGAACTGGTCAAACATGATCTGCGCACCGTTTGCGAAGTCACCGAACTGCGCTTCCCACAGTGTCAGCGCATTCGGCTCGGCCAGCGAGTAGCCATATTCAAATCCAAGCACCGCGTATTCCGACAGCATAGAGTCGATGACTTCATACTCGGCCTGACCCTTGCGGATATGGTTGAGCGGGTAATAACGCTCTTCTGTTTCTTGGTTGATCAGGGCGGAGTGACGTTGCGAGAAGGTGCCGCGCGCACTGTCCTGACCGGCAAGGCGTACCTTGTACCCTTCGGTAAGCAGAGAGCCAAACGCGAGCGCCTCAGCCGTTGCCCAATCAAAGCCTTCGCCCTGCTCAAGCATGTTTGACTTGGCTTCCATCAAGCGGGCGACAGTTTTGTGCACAGGATAGCCATCCGGAATGGTGCTGATTGCGCTGCCGACCTCGGCCAATGTGTCTGTTGCAATCGCAGTCTTGCCGCGTTGATATTTTTTGTCTTTCGCGCGCTCCAGATTGGACCACTTCCCGTCGAGCCAGTCCGCTTTGTTCGGACGGTATTCTTTGCCTGCTTCGAATTCGTCGGCCATTTTCGCCTGAAATTGCGCTTTGAGGTCCTCGACTTCGCCCTCTGGAATGAGGCCATCCTTGACCAGACGGTCCGTATAAAGCGTGAGCGTGGTTTTTTGCGTCTTGATCTTTTTGTACATGACGGGGTTCGTGAACATCGGTTCGTCCCCTTCATTGTGACCAAAGCGGCGGTAGCATATGATGTCGATCACCACGTCTTTATGGAATTTTTGGCGGAATTCGGTGGCGACGCGTGCGGCGTGCACCACAGCCTCGGGATCATCCCCGTTCACGTGGAAAATAGGCGCTTCAACCACCAATGCGTTATCGGTGGGGTAGGGCGAGGAGCGTGAGAAGTGCGGCGCAGTGGTAAAGCCGATCTGGTTATTGACGACGATGTGCATCGTGCCGCCAGTCTTATGACCGCGCAGGCCAGAGAGCGCGAAACATTCAGCCACGACACCCTGTCCTGCAAACGCTGCATCGCCGTGCAGCAAGATAGGCATGACTGTCGTGCGTGTCTTGTCGCCGGCCTGGTCCTGCTTGGCGCGGACTTTGCCGATCACGACCGGATTTACGGCCTCGAGGTGGCTGGGGTTGGCCGTCAGTGACAGGTGCACGGTATTGCCGTCAAAATCCCGGTCCGAGGAGGCACCGAGGTGGTATTTTACATCACCCGATCCGTCGACGTCTTCGGGTTTAAAGCTGCCGCCCTGAAATTCGTTAAAGATCGCGCGGTAGGGCTTCATCATCACGTTCGCCAGAACCGACAGGCGGCCACGGTGGGGCATGCCGATGACGATATCCTTGACGCCCAGACTGCCGCCGCGCTTGATGATCTGCTCCATCGCGGGGATCAGGCTCTCGCCCCCATCAAGGCCAAAGCGTTTGGTGCCCATGTATTTGACGTGCAGAAACTTCTCGAAACCTTCGGCCTCGACCAGCTTGTTCAGGATCGCCTTGCGGCCCTGTTTCGTGAACTGGATTTCCTTGCCGTATCCCTCAATCCGCTCTTTGAGCCAACCAGCCTCTTCAGGATTTGAGATGTGCATGTATTGCAGGGCAAATGTGCCGCAATACGTCGCCTTTAGAATATCGGTAATCTCGCGCATCGTCGCGATCTGGAGGCCCAGCACATTGTCGATAAAGATGGGCCGGTCCATGTCGGCTTCGGTGAAGCCGTAAGACTTTGGGTCCAGCTCATTGTGTGTGCTGATCTCGCGCATACCGAGCGGATCAAGGTCAGCAGCAAGGTGGCCGCGTATCCGGAAAGCACGGATGATCATCAGCGCACGGATACTATCCAGCACGGCACGCTGGATCTGGTCGTTAGTAATTTCGACGCCTTTGGCTGCAGCCTTTTCAGCGATCTTACCACCGGCGGCTTTCGCCTCTACAGGCCATTCGCCTGTCATCGCCACGGTGAGGTCATCCGTTGGCATCGGCGGCCAATCAGCACGCGCCCAAGACGGGCCTGTCGCTTCTGCTTTTACATCGTCACCCGCATCACCAAGCGCTTTGAAAAACGCCTGCCATGCTTCATCGACTGCAGAGGGGTCATTGGCATAGCGCGCATACATTTTCTCCAAATACTCGGCGTTGTGGCCTTGCATAAAGGACGATGCGTGGAACTGGTCGTTGGCGGGATGATCAGTCATTGGGTGACCTCATTAGGGTTGGGACCAAAAGCATTAGGATGTGAATCGGAGGGTACCATGCACTGGCCCATGATTGTGCTGGTGATCATAAAGGTTGCGATTGTTGCAATTAGAAAAAGCGGAACAAACAGTAAATAGAAAATGATACCGTAAGCGATTGTAAAGTATGCAAAGCCCGCCCCGAGAATTTGCGCACCCACTTCAGGAATACTACTAACTACAGCCGTTCCACTGAGCATAAAACGGGGAAGGAGAAATATTGCGCATAAAAGAATGCCGTAAGGCGCTAGTGGATAGAGAATTTGCTGGCCCGGTTCGCCGCTGTCCTGCAGTCGTTGCGCCCCTGCCGCAAAGAGCGGCAAGAGGCAAATTGCGTAAAGGCAGTAGAGTTTTGGGTAAAAGTAAAAGTCATTTACCGATGGTGCGAATGTCCAAGTCAGTAATAAGGCGATGGGCTGCCAGAGTACGTAGGATCGCCAGAAGGTACGATGCGACATCCTTCCGTTGACCCTTAGCAAGCGTGCACCCCACCCGCCAAGCATATGTAGACTATCGGCCATGATTCAGCCCTTGCTAATCGCTTCTTGGACCGCTTCGCCAAGTGTTGCGGGGCTGTCGGCAACCACGATGCCCGCTTCGCGCATCGCGTTGATTTTGGATTCCGCATCGCCCTTGCCGCCAGCGACAATCGCCCCTGCGTGACCCATGCGGCGACCGGGAGGTGCGGTGCGACCGGCGATAAAGCCAGCAGTGGGCTTCCAGCGGCCTTTTTTGCGCTCGTCGACGAGGAACTGCGCAGCGTCTTCTTCGGCGGAGCCGCCGATTTCGCCGATCATGATGATGGATGTGGTTTCCGGATCAGCGAGGAACATTTCCAGCACGTCAATGTGCTCTGTACCTTTGATCGGATCACCACCGATGCCCACAGCCGAGGATTGTCCAAGGCCCAGATCGGTTGTCTGCTTGACGGCTTCGTAGGTCAGCGTGCCGGAGCGGGACACAACGCCACAAGAGCCGCGTTTGTGAATGTGGCCAGGCATGATGCCGATTTTGCAGGCGTCAGGAGTGATCACCCCGGGACAGTTTGGCCCGATCAGGCGCGATTTTGAACCTTCGAGTGCGCGCTGTACCCGCATCATGTCGAGCACGGGAATACCTTCGGTGATGCAAACGATAAGCTCCATTTCGGCGTCGATCGCTTCAAGGATGGAATCCGCTGCGAAGGGAGGTGGTACATAGATGACGGAGGCATTTGCTTGCGTGACATGGCGCGCCTCATGAACGGAGTTGAACACCGGCAGATCAAGATGGGTCTGCCCGCCTTTTCCGGGTGTCACACCGCCGACCATTTTGGTGCCATAGGCAATGGCCTGTTCGGTGTGGAACGTGCCTTGTGAGCCAGTAAGCCCCTGGCAGATCACGCGGGTGTTTTCATCAATAAGTACGGCCATGGAAAGCTCCAGTTCTGGGAAATACGTGTAGGAACACAGACGGGCGACGGATGCCGCCGGTGCTGTGAAGGGGGGAATGCGCGGCACGACAGGCGTGCGCGGACAAGCGGGCAAGGGCGGCACAGCACATCATGGCTGCTGCTCTTTCGTGGTGGCGTTCATGAAAGCGACGGTAGCCAGTTTGGCGCGCCCTGTCGCAAGCTTAGCAATGGTGGAGAGGGGGTAGGCCACCTCATAGTAGCTGCGTTTAAGCGCCTGTTTGGCCAATGCCATGCCTGTGGGGCGCTTACGCTCCCCCATGTAAAATGGACTGTCCGCTGGCTCATTGCCTTGAATGATCATGGCAGGATCGACCTGAAATATATTCATCACACGCGCGGTTTTGGAGGCGTTGGTGTTAAACAGCATATGGTCGATCACCATGTCATAGGGCTGTGCGGCAAGCAGGCGTTGCGCGGCATCACGGGTGAGCATATAGCCTGCCGCGCCCATATGCCGTGACAAAATCCGGCTCAGGTTGCGCCCGCGGTGTGTGGCGACCGGCGACTCCATCACAACCTTTGTGCTTTTGGAACGCCAGCGTTCAAGCTTGACGATATCTGCGTTCTCGGGCCACCAACTCAAATCATCGAGCCATTGCCCAAGATCGGGCGAAATGAAGATATCATCTTCCATTACAAGGCAATGATTAGCGTCGGTGGCCAGAAACCGTTCCCACGCTTCTGCATGGCTTAGTGTGGCGGCCATGTTCGGGGTGTGGAACGTACCCCAAGGGCCATCGCGTTTGCACCGCGCCAGAATATCTGCCTCGTCGTGTTCGGTAAAATCAAACGCAGGGTGGAAGGTGACGCTCATGTCTGCGCGCGCCATCTCTTCGGTCATATGGGCGCGCCGGTCAGCAGCGCGGCCAAGGTTGATCATTTCGCAATGCGGACGGGTCATGGTTTGGCATTCCCCCCATTGCGGGCGGCAAGAACGATTGCGATGGTAAACATCACGGGGATACCAAACTCACCCAGCTCCTCGGCAGAGGTCGCCATCTGGTTCAGGGTTTTGCTGATAATAATGCCGAAGGGTTCAAGTTTTCGGTCCAGACCATCGAGGGTTTTGACGACGCAAAGGATGATGAAGCTGGTCAGGAATGCATAGGCGGGCGCGTAGCCAGACCGCAATCCGCGCAAAAACGGCTTTGTTTCGCGCACGATCAGCGTGATGACGACTGCAACTATTATGAGCAACAATACTGCGGAAATAGCGCGCTCCCCCGCAGGAACTGTGTCGCCGATGTATTGGCGCGATTTGAGCAATCCTTCAGTGAACGAAGTTTTATCGAGGTCCAGTTCACGACCCGCGAAGAGCAATAGAATGACCGAGAAGTACCAATGCGACAGTGCTTGCGCGGGGCCCCAGAAAATAAACATGAGTGCGATGCAGATAAGATAGCCAATCGCAGACATCGTCTCGACCAGTCCACCTTCTTGGAGGGCGTCATGCTGCACGTCTATGGGCAACAGGAAAACCACAATGCATGTTGTCAGCACGATCAAAACCGTGGCGATCCAGACTATATTGCGGCCTGAGGTGGCGACGGCAGTGCTCATTCGTCCTCCCCCTCGAGCGGGATAAGCCGCTCTATGCTCAGAAATGTCTCAGGGCCTTGCGGACCTTCGCGCAGACCAATTTGAACCACGGCGATGCGCTTGGGATTAAGCTGTGCGGCGGCGATGATGACAGTGCCGCTTTGTGCTGGAAATTTTTCAGGAACAGGCACCGCGTCATCCGACAACCCTTCACGCGCCAGTCCTTTTGTTAACCAAAACGAGGCTGTGTCGGTGTCGGCTCCGTCGAAGGAGACCTCGCACCGGCGGTCTGTGCCAGCGGTTATTGGTGCGCCAGTCACGGGGGAGGGTGCGGTGGATGAAAACGGGCGCAGATCGTAGAAATCGACACGCGCGCCGGAAGGTTCAAGGGCTTCTGCGGCTGTCTGTACCGTGAGATACGGGCTGAAACAATGGTCCGCAAAAGCTTTTGAAACCGTCGCCGCGTCGGCCACGGCAGTACCCGCTGCCAAAGAGGCAGTCAGAGTGAGCAATGCTGTGGCAGTACGGGCAAACATGCAGATCAGCCTTTAACGGCTTTCACGATTTTCTGCGCACCGTCTTTAAGGTTGTCCGCCGCGATGACATCAAGGCCGGAGTTGTTGATGATCGCTTTGCCTTCTTCCACGTTAGTCCCTTCAAGGCGCACAACAAGCGGCACTTTCAAGCCTACCTCTTTGACCGCGGCAACAACGCCTTCTGCAATAACGTCACAGCGCATGATGCCGCCGAAGATATTGACCAGGATACCTTTGACCTGTGGATCGGAGGTGATGATCTTAAAGGCCTCGGTCACTTTTTCCTTGGTTGCACCGCCGCCCACGTCGAGGAAGTTGGCAGGCTCGGCACCGTAGAGTTTAATGATATCCATGGTCGCCATGGCCAGACCCGCACCGTTCACCATACATCCGATTTCACCATCAAGCGCGATGTAGTTCAGATCGTATTTCGAGGCTTCCAGCTCCTTGGGGTCTTCTTCGGTTGTGTCGCGCAGCTCGGACACGTCGGCCTGACGATACATAGCATTGCCATCGAACGAAACTTTTGCATCCAGCACCTTGAGATCACCACTGTCTGTGACGATCAGCGGGTTGATCTCGAGCATTTCCATATCACGCTCGACAAAGGCTTTGTACAAAAGACCCATCAGCGCGACGCACTGCTTGACCGCTTTGCCGGTCAGGCCAAGCGAGAAGGCGACGCGACGACCGTGAAACGCCTGGAACCCCGTGGCGGGATCGACGGAAAAGTTGATGATTTTTTCTGGCGTATTGGCCGCAACCTCTTCGATGTCCATGCCGCCTTCGGTGGAGCAGACAAAGCCGACCCGACTTGTCTCGCGGTCAACAAGAAGTGCGAGGTAGAGTTCGGTCTCAATGCCGGAACCGTCTTCGATGTAGACGCGGTTGACCTGTTTGCCCGCTGGACCTGTTTGGTGGGTGACCAGAGTGCGACCCAACATCTTTCTGGCTTCTTCCGCTGCTTCGGAAACCGACTTCGTAAGGCGCACGCCGCCTGCGGCACCTGCGTCTGCTTCCTTGAATTTCCCTTTACCGCGTCCGCCCGCGTGAATTTGCGCTTTAACGACCCACAGAGGACCATCAAGTTCCGCCGCAGCGTTTTTGGCGTCCTCTGCTTTGAGGACAACGCGGCCGTCGGAAACTGGCGCGCCGTAGCTACGGAGGAGGGCTTTTGCCTGATATTCGTGGATATTCATGAGAGACGGTCCCGTCTTTGGTTCAATTTATCTTTGGTATACGCTGAAAACGTAATTTTTCCTGAACAGCATTTCGCAGCTGGACGGGTTTATCCACCCTAAAGTGACATTTGTGATCACAGGTGAAAATAGTGTGATCACATATCTCGGGAATGTGAATGGGATTTGGGGGGCTGTGAGTCGAATTTATTGCGCAGGCCTGAAAGTTACAAATTTCGCGGCTTTTGCGCAATATTTCGTTGTTTCAGAGCGGGGCAGAGATTTTGGCGCAAAACGGATTCGCAGGAACAGCCCCGCGAATCCAATATGAAGCTGTCTTTAGATTGGCATCAGTGCCCAGTAGTCGAGATCGAGCAGGGTCGTGGAGAGGTATTTGCCGTCCTCACCGCGCAACCCGAGTTTGCCGCCGCCTTTTGTCGCGACGAGGCGCAGACGGATCGCGCCGACGCCCGGTGCGGCTGTTTCGGCTTTGTCCAAAACTTCGGACCATGCACGAATGGTGTCGCCTGCAAGGCAAGGATTGGCATGTGCGCCCCCGTTGAGACCCACGACCATCTGTGCATTTGCCAAGCCGTTGAACGACAGCGCGCGCGCCATCGAAATCACATGCCCGCCATAAATCAGGCGACTGCCATCTGGTCGTGCGGAGGTGTCAAAGTGTACCTTGGCCGTGTTCTGCCACAGGCGGGTGGCCATCATATGCTCGGCCTCTTCTACGGTTACGCCGTCGACGTGGTCGATGACCTCGCCGATGTCATAGTCGTGCAGGCGGTGCGGTTCTCCGGCGAGGGCGAAATTGTAGTTTGTGAAATCGAGACCTTTTGGGATGACCAGATCGGCGGCTGAGATGGCATCAGGCAGGTCCGGCACGACGGTTTCGGGTGCTGGCGCATCCAGATCGCGTTTGCGCACCATCACCCAGCGCACGTACTCCATCACCTTTTCGTCGTGTTGGTTCAGGCCGGTAGTCCGGACATAGACGACGCCCGTCTTGCCGTTCGAGTTCTGTTTGAGGCCGATCACTTCGGATGTGCTGCGCAGCGTGTCCCCGGGCCAGACTGGCAGCAGCCATCTGCCTTCGGCATAGCCAAGGTTGGCCACCGCGTTGAGAGAGATATCGGGCACGGATTTGCCAAAGATCACATGGAAGGCGATCATATCGTCCAGCGGGCTGAACTGCAGGCCGCATTTCTGTGCGAACTGATCAGAGGAATAAAGTGCGTGACGCGCGGGATAGAGCATATGGTAGAGCGCGCGCTCTCCCATTTTCACGGTGCGCGGCACAGCGTGGGTGAGAATTTGCCCAACGGCATAATCTTCGAAGAAATTGCCCGTGTTTGTCTTCGCTCCCATCTCAATGCGCCCCCAGTTTCGTATCTGGTGTATAGTTGCCTTCGACCTCTTTTACGACCGACTGCCCGCATCGCATGACACCGGCCGCGTGGTCCCAGGTTTGGGTGGGCGTGCCATAAAGTTCCCACCCTTTGTTGAGCGCATCCGTAACTTTGTGGCAGAATGCTGATGTGTCTTCTTCCGACAGGAAACGATAGAGCTTCATGGCTTTTCCTTTGGTTCAGGTGAAGGGGTTCACGCCAAGCGCTATGTGAATGGCTGCCGTGATCGTGAACAAGATCGCTGATATGACAGCAAGACGAACGTAGGTCGCACGACCAGCAGGTGCGGGCGCGGTCCACTCAGGCTCTGCCCGGTTGATCAAGATAACCGAGCCTACGGCCCACGCGAGCATGCCGCCGAACAAGACCAGAGATGCCAGGTCGCCGTTGACCAGCAAATGCGCGAGCGCCCAGATCTTTACGGCCAACAGTTGAGGATGGCGCGTTTTATACGCGGGCCAGGCTTTTGCGCCCTTCGCGGCACTTGAACCGAACACCCAGAACGCCAGCAGCATTGCAAGGTTGTTGATCCCACTTAGAAACGCAGGCGGGTTCCAGACAGGAATGAATGCAGCATTCCGGTAGCCGATGACCATCAGAATGATCGAACCGACAAGCAGAACCGCAATGACCCCTTTTCCCTTCTCGCCTATTGCAGCCCGCTGGGCGGGCATGAAGCGTTTGAAGTAATGCGCGGCGATCCACAGGGTAAGTCCGAGGATAAGAAGGGTCATGTTGGCTACTCCGACGACAGGGTTTTAATTGCATCCAGCTTTGCCAGTGTTTCGCGGGCAGTCGCAACATGTAGATTTTCAACGATCTTGCCATCGACCACTGCGACGCCTTGCCCTTTGGCCTCGCTTTCCTCGAATGCGGCGATCTGGCGACGTGCCAGATCAGCCTCCTCAGCAGAGGGTGTGAAGGCCGCATTCGCGACTTCAAGCTGGGCAGGGTGGATCAGTGTTTTGCCGTCAAAGCCCATGTCACGGCCTTGCTCGCATTCAAGCTTGAGACCTGCGTCATCTTTAAACGCGTTATACACCCCATCAATGAGTGCCACGCCATACGCTTTGCCCGCCAATACGCACAGTCCCAGCGCCGTCAACATTGGCAGACGGTCGGGCCGCGACCGCGTTTGCAGGTCTTTTGCCAGATCGTTTGTGCCCATAACCATCCCGTCAAGCTTGGGATGTGCAGCGATACTGGCGGCGTTGAGCATGCCAAGCGGCGTTTCCATCATTGCCCAAATTGGTAAATCGCCGGTGATTGCGGCAAGTGCGTCCAGATCAGCAGGCGTATTTACCTTGGGCAGCAAAACCGCATCCGCGTCCATCTCGCGCACGGCTTTTGCGTCGGCCTCGCCCCATCGGGTATCGAGTGCATTGATGCGGATCACCTTGAGGCGCGCACCGTATCCGCCAACTTTCAGCGCCTCTGCCAGCGTCGCGCGGGCGGCCTCTTTTTCTTCGGGGATCACGGCGTCTTCAAGGTCAAAGATGATTGCGTCAGCAGGCAAACCGCGGGCTTTGTCCAGTGCGCGAAGCTTCGAGCCAGGGATATAAAGGACAGAGCGCAGAGGGCGGGAAAGGGTCGGCATGAGAAGGCTCCTGTAGTGAGGTGGCGCAATAATATTGCGCGCACAGGGACATTTTGCACGATAAATATCAAGCGAAATCACGCCGCACTGCAGCAGCGTCAACCGCAGCGTGATAAACGAACGGCGCATTAATCTTGTTTTCAGAGGTCGGCGCGCAGGATCAAACCCAAGTTGCACATTGTGCGGTCCGAGGTTTGGCAGGGGTGCCGTTCCGCGATCTCGCCACAAGCAGCTTTGAAGGCAAAGTCCGGGGCCGCTGCTGGCTCTTTTTACTGGAAGGGCAATTACATGACACGAACTGCAAAAATTCTGCACCTTGCGGCACTGACTGCGGGTGCGGCACTTTTCATTATATTGGGCACACAAACCAGTGCGCAAACCCCGCGAAACTGCGGATCGCGCGATGTGATCGTTGACCGGTTGGCCAGTGGTTTTGGTGAGACGCGTCAATCGGTCGGCATCGGATCAAACAACGCGATGGTCGAGGTGTTCGCGAGCAGCGATTCAGGAAGCTGGACCATTTTGGTTACCTCGCCCAGCGGGGTGAGCTGCCTTGTGGCATCGGGCCAATCGTTCGAGCAGGTCGCCGAAGCCTTGCCCGCGCGCGGCAATGACGCCTAGGTCAAACCGTCCCAGATAAGTTTGACGCCGGTCACGGTGAGCAAAACATACGTGAGCGCAAAGAACGCGCGGTCCGGTATAATCCGGTGCGCGCGAACACCCAACCATGCCCCGATGAGTGCGAAGGGGGCAAGCACCAGATTGGCCTTCGCTGTCTCGAGTGTGAACATGCCCAAGAAGGCATATGGCACGAATTTTGCAATATTAAGTACCCAGAATATCAGGACCGACGTGGCCTGATAGCCGGTTTTATCCAGCCCGCGCGAGAGTAGAAATATCGCCGCCGGGGGGCCGCCCGCATGGCTGACAAAGCTGGTGAAGCCTGTTGCCAGCCCCGCGATGACACCGCCACTGTCCGGCATATGCCGCGACCCGAAGCGCAGCCAGCCGCGTGCAACGCTGATCTGCCAGATGACAAAACCGACAGACACAGCGCCGATGAGCAATCGCAGCAGGTCGGGGGAGGCCACACGGTAGAGTGCAGCACCCAGTGCGACCCCCGGCAGGCCACCCAAAATGATAAGCGTTGCTTCGCGCTTGTGCCAGCGGCCCCAATAGGGACGCAGGGTGGCCACATCAATCAGCATCAACAAAGGGAGCATCACGCCAAGGGCCAGCCCCGGATCGACCACGAGTGCCAAGATCGAGGAGGAGGCAAAGGCGGCACCCGAGCCGAACCCGCCCTTGGAAATTCCGGCAAATATCACTGCGGGTCCGGCGATGGCGAAAAACCAAAAATCGAGAATGAGCACGGGCGCCTCTTGAATTTGCACGACAATGCTTAAGTTGACAGGAACTGCGGGGCAGACCAAGCACGGATTGACTGACGACTGCTCCCGCCAACTCTATTTGAAGGATACTTTCCCATGAAGATTTTGCTCGCTTCCGCCGCTTTGATGATTGCATTGGCGGGGACTGTATCAGCCCAGTCCGAGCAAACCGAGGTGGGTGTCGTCAAAATGAGCGAGACGAGCCTTTTGGTGCGCGATATGATCGGTGAGCCGGTTTATAATTTCCGGGGCCGCCCGCGGACCGACACGCCGATGCCGTTGGATGGTGCCAAGAGGTTCGAGCGAATTGCGCATATTAAAGACGTGATGATCAACACTGATGGCGCGGTCGAGGCACTTATCCTGAGTGTGGGTGGTTTTTGGGGGCTGGCCGACCGCGAGGTGAGCGCGGCCATTGAAGGTGTGACCGTCGTGACGGACGTGCGGGGCGACAAATACTTTGTGATCTACGCATATGACGAGGCGGTGGATGATGCGCGCCGCTTCAACAAGTTCGACATCGACTGAGCGGTGCGGGGGCCTGCTATGTCATAGATTATAGTAGAGGCCAGTTAGTCGGAATTTACCGGAACCAGTAAGGAGGGGTCGGGTTTAATCAGTACAAATAACAACAAACGGAGTACTTATTATGACCCGCCTTCTTACAACTACAGCTGTTCTCTTATCCCTGTCCGGCGCTGCATTCGCCGAATCGCATACCGTTGCCGCAGATGAGACGATGGACGAAAAAATGGAAATCGGTTCTGTACTTGCTGAGCCCACAGATTTTTTCGCGTCCGATCTGATCGGCATGCGCATCTACAATGTAGAAGCCGACATGGATACGACCGTCGCCGTTCTGGATGATGCAGAAAAAGAATGGGATGACATTGGCGAGATCAATGACATCATCGTAACTTCTGACGGCAAAATTTCTGCAGTTATTCTTGGCATAGGTGGTTTCATCGGGATCGGCGAACGCGATGTATCCGTGCCAATGAGTGCAATCACAGTGCTGACAGAAGCAGACGATGATGACCGTTTTCTGGTCGTGAAAACATCCAAAGAGATGCTGGAAAAAGCACCAGCGTTCGAGCGCGAGCTTAACTAGGACGCTCATGTTCAGGCCAAAGGCACATCCGCCTGTGGCCAACCCATGTATGACGAGTGGCAAGGGGCATCCAGATACGGATGCCCCTTTTTTGCGTCTGTTACAGACTCCATCAGCCAACTTGCACGCAACTGCGGTTGGGGCTATCCACCCTGCAACGCAAACCTCATGGAGTACTGCATCATGGCACGAGCCAAAATTGCGCTGATCGGCGCGGGTAACATCGGTGGCACATTGGCCCATCTCGCGGCTGTCAAAGAATTGGGCGACGTGGTGATGTTCGACATCGCCGAAGGCCTGCCCCAGGGCAAAGCACTCGATATTGCCGAATCCGGTCCATCCGCAGGTTTTGATGCAGCGATGTCCGGCACGCAGGATTACGCCGATATCGCAGGCGCAGATGTCTGCATCGTCACCGCCGGTGTCGCCCGCAAGCCGGGCATGAGCCGTGATGACCTGCTGGGTATCAACCTCAAAGTGATGAAATCCGTTGGCGAAGGCATTGCCAAGCACGCACCCGATGCGTTCGTGATCTGCATCACCAACCCGCTTGATGCGATGGTTTGGGCGCTGCGTGAATTCTCCGGTCTGCCTCATGAAAAAGTTTGTGGCATGGCTGGCGTGCTCGATTCTGCGCGCTTCCGTCACTTCCTTGCGGAAGAGTTTGCCGTATCCATGCGTGACGTAACGGCGTTTGTGCTTGGTGGTCATGGCGATACGATGGTGCCGCTTGTGCGGTATTCTACTGTTGCGGGTATCCCGCTGCCTGATCTTGTGAAAATGGGCTGGACGTCGCAGGAAAAACTGGACGCGATTGTGCAACGTACCCGTGATGGTGGGGCAGAGATTGTTGGTTTGCTGAAAACAGGCTCTGCTTTCTATGCACCTGCAACTTCAGCAATTGAGATGGCCGAATCCTACCTCAAAGATCAAAAGCGCGTGCTTCCCTGTGCAGCATATGTCGATGGTGCTTACGGCCTCAACGGTTTCTACGTGGGCGTTCCCACAGTGATCGGCGCAGGCGGCGTCGAGAAGGTTGTGGAAATCTCCATGAACAAAGACGAGCAAGCGATGTTCGACAGCTCGGTTACGGCGGTTAAAGGTTTGGTCGAAGCCTGCAAAGGTATCGACAGCTCACTGACCTGAGCTGCTAACGACAAAATCTGAGGGGCGCGCCTGTATTGGTGCGCCTTTTTTCGTTCGGGGGCACATTTTCATGAAATGGACCTCGCGTGCGATTAGGATAGGATGGCAGAATGAAGCGCCTCTTTCCTTTTCTATTTGCACTGCTGCCCGGGCAGTTGCTTGCCTGTGATCTGGCGCTTGTCCTTGCTGTGGATGTGTCCGGCTCTGTCGACAGTCGTGAATACCGGACGCAGATGGACGGGCTTGCTGCCGGATTGCGTGATGGGCAGGTGGTTGATGCGCTGGTCGATCAACGCGCAAAGGTCACGCTCATCCAATGGTCGGGAAGTTCGCGCCAGCGTCAAACCCTCGAGTGGCGCCAGATGGCACAGGCAGGCGATGTCTATGCTATGGCCCAGGCGATTGAGGAAGATCCACGGGTTTGGCGAAATTTCTCGACCGCGATCGGAGAGGCGATAGGTCTGTCGCTTGAGGTTCTGACCCAAGTTCCCGAGTGTCGCCGCATGGTTATCGACGTGTCCGGTGATGGGGTCTCGAACGAGGGCGTACTGCCAGAAGCGCACCGTGCAGCACTTCGCGTGCGCGACATCACTGTCAACGCGCTTGCGATTGAGACAGACGACGAAGACCTGACCGCATGGTTCTTTGAGAACCTTATTCACGGCGAAGGCGCATTTGTGATCACGGCGGGCGGATTTGAGGATTATCCTGATAAAATCCGTCGGAAACTGCAGCGGGAGACGACAAGGCAAATCAGTTTGATGAATCAGTGATCACTTGGTCCAAATGCGTGATCACAAAACCGTTCTTCAATCAGATTTTTAGGCCAAATAGGTAAAACAACCTGCTTAAACCCTGCTTGGGCGCGTGACAGGGCGGAAAAATACGTTAGGTATGGGCACAACAAGCCAAAAAAGGAGCCTGCTATGGCAGATGTGAACCGGGGCAACCGTCCCCTGTCGCCTCACCTATCAATCTACCGCCCGCAACTAACCTCGATGACGTCGATCCTCACGCGGATTACGGGCAACGCCATGCTGATCACAGCGTTGCTGGTGGTGTGGTGGTTTCTGGCCGCTGCAAGTGGCGCAGAGTATTTCGAGTTCGTAAACCGTCTGCTGACAAGCTGGTTCGGCGATCTGGTAATGTTTTTCTCGGTGCTTGGTTTGTGGTATCATACCCTTGCAGGTGTGCGGCATCTGATCTGGGACAATGCGGTGATGATGGATATTCCCACAGCTGAAAAGCTTGGCTGGGCCTGCATCGGCGGCTCTGTGCTGCTGACGCTGATCACCGTCGTTCTGGTTTAGGAGGATAGCATGGCATTTTTGACAGACCGCAAACGCGCAATGGGACTTGGTTCTGCCAAGTCTGGCACAGCGCATCATTGGTCCATGACGATAAGCTCTGTCGCACTTTTGATTTTGTTGCCGTTGTTTGTGTTCACCTTCGGTGCGGCGCTGGGCGGTAGCTATGAAGAGATCGTGGCGTATTACGCGCGTCCGTTTCCTGCGATTATCGCGGCGCTGACCATTCTGGTCACGTTCAAGCACTTCAACGACGGTGTTCGGACGCTTCTGGAAGATTACGTGCACGGGCTGAGCCAAAAGGTTGCGATCATCGTCATGACCTGCGTCAGCTACGGTGCTGCCGCAGTCGGGATATTTGCGATTGCACGTTTGGCGCTCTAGGTCGCCTGCGACAAATGGTGTGGCGGATTGACCTGTCAGGTTCCGCCAACCATGCTAGTTTACGAAATGAGGCGGGTCGATCCGCGCACAGGGAATACCGCAAGATTTGGCGCAGATCGCGCCGCAGATATAGAACGGGTCGTGATCGGTTGCCGGACGCACCCCAAGCTTTGAAGAGGGCATGATATGGCTGCTTACGAATATGAGACCCACGAATATGATGTTGTTGTCGTTGGTGCAGGCGGCGCAGGATTGCGCGCCACACTCGGCATGGCGGAACAGGGGCTGCGCACCGCGTGTATCTCCAAAGTGTTTCCCACACGCTCCCACACTGTGGCGGCGCAAGGCGGGATCGCCGCATCGCTGAGCAACATGGGCCCGGACAATTGGCAGTGGCATATGTATGACACGGTTAAAGGCTCTGACTGGCTCGGGGATACCGACGCGATGGAATACCTTGCGCGTGAAGCGCCCAAGGCGGTTTACGAGCTTGAGCATTATGGTGTGCCGTTCTCGCGCACCGAAGAGGGCAAAATCTATCAGCGTCCCTTTGGCGGTCACACGACGGAATTTGGTGAAGGCCCGCCGGTACAGCGTACATGCGCTGCGGCAGACCGCACTGGTCATGCGATCCTGCACACGCTTTATGGTCAATCGCTCAAACATAACGCTGAATTCTATATAGAATATTTCGCCATTGATTTGGTGATGTCCGACGATGGCGTCTGCGAAGGTGTGCTGTGCTGGAAGCTTGACGATGGCACGATGCATCTGTTCTCGGCAAAGATGGTTGTGCTGGCAACCGGTGGCTATGGCCGCGCATATTTCTCGGCGACTTCCGCGCATACCTGTACCGGCGACGGTGGCGGGATGACGGCACGTGCGGGTCTGCCGCTGCAGGATATGGAATTCGTACAGTTCCACCCTACCGGTATTTACGGCGCGGGTTGCCTGATCACTGAAGGCGCGCGCGGCGAAGGTGGCTATCTCACCAACTCCGAGGGTGAGCGGTTTATGGAGCGTTATGCGCCTACCTACAAAGACCTCGCCAGCCGTGATGTTGTGTCTCGCTGTATGACGATGGAAATTCGCGAAGGGCGCGGCGTGGGCGAGAAGGGGGATCACATCCACCTGCACCTCAACCACTTGCCGCCGGAAACGCTTGATCTGCGCCTGCCGGGCATTTCGGAATCTGCGCGTATCTTCGCTGGCGTTGACCTCACAAAAGAGCCGATCCCCGTTTTGCCGACAGTGCACTACAACATGGGTGGCATCCCCACCAACTATTGGGGTGAAGTGCTCGCCCCGACGAAGGACAAGCCCGACAATGTCTCGCCCGGCCTGATGGCTGTGGGGGAGGCAGGTTGTGCATCCGTACATGGTGCCAACCGTTTGGGATCGAACTCGCTCATCGACTTGGTGGTGTTTGGCCGCGCAGCGGCTATTCGTGCGGCCGAAATCGTCGATCCGAAATCGCCGGTACCGACACCTTCCAAACGCTCCATCGAGGCTGCGTTCAGCCGCTTTGACGGTCTGCGCTATGCCAACGGGCATGTCCCCACAGCCGATCTGCGCCTTGAGATGCAGCAGACGATGCAGGCGGATGCCGCGGTATTCCGTACTGACAAGACATTGGCCGAGGGTGAGGAAAAGATGAAAGGTGTCGCAGGCAAAATCAGCGATATCAAAGTGACCGATACGTCGCTTGTCTGGAACTCCGATCTGATGGAAACGCTGGAACTGACGAACCTGATGCCCAATGCGGTGGCCACGATTACGGCGGCTGCGGCGCGCAAGGAAAGCCGTGGCGCGCATGCCCATGAAGACTATCCGAACCGCGATGACGAGAACTGGCGCAAGCACAGCCTGATCTGGTTCAAGGGCAACGAGGCCAGCCTTGGCTTCCGGGGTGTACACACACAGCCCCTCACCAGCCACAATGAAGGTGGTATCGACCTCAAGAAGATTGCTCCGAAAGCGCGGGTTTACTAAGCATGAATGTTGCGGCGCAGGCAGGCACGGCATGGCCGCAGGCGGGATTTTTGCCCGCTTGCGCGTTTCAAGTGTTCGGCATGCGCCGCTCCGGCAACCATGCGATCATCGACTGGTTGATGCGCAATGCGCCCGAGGCCGCAACGGGCGGCGTGTTCTATAATAACTGTAAATTTGGTAAATCACCGCTTCGAACCTATGGCTCGCTCGATATTTATGGGCTGAACACGGGGCTTCTGCCACACAAAGACATCGGTGATGCCAAGCGCATCGCGCAGGCCGGTTCCACGCCCATGGCAATCGTGTCCTACGAGGATCGGATTCCCCAAACCGCGTCAGAGCCGCAAAAAGCTAGCGCTGGTATGAAGGACGCGGATTTCGATCGCCAAATCCTGATCTACCGCAGCTTCCTGAATTGGTCTGCGTCTTTACTGGCCAAGATCAAACAGAATACGGGCTTTGGTCCGACAGACCGGATGCGTATCATGATGGTGGCTTTTGCGACCTACGCCCAAGGTCTGGATCGGGTCACTGATGCGAAAGATGCTTTAGCAATTTGCTATGATGATTGGGTCGCATCCGAGGGCTACCGCGCGCGCATTCTTGGCAGTCTTGACCTACCGGTGCGTGATCTGGGCCTTGGACACGTGCAACGGTATGGTGGTGGATCATCGTTTCAGAAAAAGCAGAAAGACGCCGAAAAGCTTGATACCAATGCGCGTGATGCGGCCATGGCAGATGATGCGGAGTACAAACTGCTTTTATGGACTGCCGCGCATGATCTACGCTTCATGGAGCGCCTGATGCCCCACTTCGAGACAGATGCAGAGCGTCTTGCGGCCCTTGCCGAGACATCTGATCTGCGTATGACCCTACCGCCGCGAGAGGCTACACCATGAAAAAACTACTCCTTGTGACAGCACTTATGGGCCTGACCGCCTGTGTCGAAGTGCAAAACGCAGCGGATCGAACAGGACGTCAGGCTGCCACTTCGGCGGTGACAGAAGTGATCGCCATCAATTTCCCCCAAGTGCCCAAGCCGTTGATCGCGGCCTTTACCGGCTGCGTGATTGAAAACGCCCAAGCCGTCGAGGTGCGCGAGCTGGCAAAAGCATCGCTTGTCGGGGTGGATCAGAACACCGTAGCCGTCGTGCGCAGCGTTCTGTCGCGGCCCGGCACCCAGAACTGTTTGCGCAGCAATGCGCAACTTGCATTCTAACCGTTTAATCGGACACCGTTTCCAAGCCGCGCCTCTTACAGGTGCGCACCAGATACAGAAGGAACAGCATCATGGTACAACTGACGCTCCCCAAGAACTCCCGCATGACCAGCGGCAAGACATGGCCCAAGCCCGAGGGTGCAACAAACCTTAAAGAGTTCCACATCTATCGCTGGAACCCTGATGATGGCAAAAATCCGTCTGTTGATACCTACTTTGTAGATATGGACACCTGCGGTCCGATGGTTCTGGACGCTGTGATCAAGATCAAAAACGAGATCGATCCAACGCTGACTTTCCGTCGTTCATGCCGTGAGGGTATTTGCGGATCTTGTGCGATGAACATCGACGGTATCAACACGCTGGCCTGCACCTACGGCATGGCCGAAGTCAAAGGCGTTGTGAAAATCTATCCGCTGCCGCACATGCCGGTGATCAAGGACCTTATTCCCGATCTTACGCACTTTTACGCGCAGCATGCTTCGATAAAGCCATGGCTGGAGACAGAAACACCCGCACCTGCCAAAGAGTGGAAGCAGTCGGTTGAGGATCGCTCCAAGCTCGACGGTTTGTACGAATGTATCATGTGTGCCTGTTGTTCGACGTCCTGCCCCAGCTATTGGTGGAACGGTGATCGCTACCTCGGACCCGCAGCCTTGCTGCACGCCTACCGCTGGATCATCGACAGCCGTGATGAGGGCACGGGCGAGCGTCTGGACGAGTTGGAAGACCCGTTCAAGCTGTATCGCTGCCACACGATCATGAACTGTGCCAAGACCTGCCCGAAGGGTCTTAACCCCGCGTTGGCGATCAGCCAGATCAAAAAGCTGATGGTCGAGCGAACTGTTTAAGCCGTACGAATGTTTGGCTGGTTGAGAAAATTGAGGGGCGGCGCGCGCAAATCTGCGCCGCCGCCTCTTACGATTCCACAAGGAACCCTTGCCGAGGAGGATGTGCGCCTCGCGCTGGAGCGGCCCTGCGCACCTGTGGTGTTTCAGAAACCGGCGTCCATTGATCCGTTCGAGACCTTGTTTGGCGCTGTGCGACTGGCACGGAAGGAGGAAGTCTGGCCCGAGTATGAAGGCAAGCCGCTGTGGCCGCTTTGCCAGATCAACCTGACGCAGGCGCCATTGGTACCAGATGCGTTGCGGGATCTAGCGCTGATCACGATATTCATCTCTGAAAGGGATGCCCGCGCGCCCACGAAGGTTTTTGATACGCGTGATCCTGCGCAATCGGCATCTTGGGCAATCCGGACATATTCCACGCTTGATGGACTAACGATACCGCATGCGCCCGAACATCGCAGCACCCTGTCGCCGCGCCTTGGGGCGTGGCAGGGGGTAGAGCCTGATTTTGCCAACCACGATATGGCTGGCGATGTGATCGACACGGCGCAGAACGATATCTACGCCTATGACTGGTGCCGGACGCTGGCGCAGACCAAACTGGGTGGATGGCCGGGAACGATCCAGTCAGAGCCGTGGTGGGCAAATTCCGGAACCGAGGATACGTGGGATTTCGTACTGCAAATTGAGACGGAGGCCAATGCCGGCTGGCACGGCTGGGGCGATGGCGCGGCGTATATCGCTCGCTCACGAGAGCGGCCGCACCTTTGGGCGATCGAGGTGCAATTCACCTGATGCTGTTGATCCTCGCTCCCATCATCTTTGGTATCGTGGCCTATCTCGCATGGCGCAACCGTGCCGTTCGGGGATGCCGCTGGCGTGCGGATGCAATTGGCGACAAATGTGCATTGCGCAAATACCGCTGTGCCGCCTGTGGGGCAGAGGCGTTTACCGCATCCAAAGGTCCGCCTGACATGTGCAAGAAGGGTCTGCGCGGCGACTCTCTTTGACGTGGCGCTGCTCTCGACAGGCTCATTGTGAGGGGTGTAGCCTCAGAGCAGCTATAAAGGGACATGCGCGTGCAAGATTTTTCACCTGATATCATTGTTATCGGCTCCGGCCTCGCCGGTATGGCTGCCGCGCATGAGGCAGTTTTGCGAGGTCGCCGTGTGTTGATGCTTGACCAGGAAGGCCCGCAAAGCCTTGGGGGGCAGGCGTTCTGGTCGCTGGGTGGCTTGTTCATGGTCGACAGCCCGGAACAACGACGTCTTGGCATTCGCGACAGTGCGGAGCTTGCATGGAGCGATTGGCAAGGATCGGCGCAGTTCGACCGCGAGGAGGACGCCAATCCGCGCCTGTGGGCAGAGCGGTTTGTGGAGTTCGCTGCGGGGGATATGCGCAGTTGGCTGCACGGTTTGGGGATGCGCTGGTTTCCGGTTGTCGGCTGGGCGGAGCGGGGTGGCGCGCTGGCAGGCGGGCATGGTAATACGGTGCCGCGCTTTCATATCACATGGGGAACCGGCACCGGCGTGGTGAAACCTTTCGCCGATCTGATGGTGCGCCATGCGGCGGACGGAAAGCTCCGTATGGGATACCGCCACCGCGTAAATGGGTTGATCCACGAAGGGTGCGCTGTCAAAGGCGTGGCTGGCGACGTGCTTGAGGACACCACAGCTGCCCGTGGTAAATCCACCAATCGCAAGATCACAGCGGCGTTTGAATACCGCGCCGAGACTGTCATCATCTGCTCTGGCGGGATCGGTGGCAATCATGCGTTGGTGCGCAAACACTGGCCAACCCGCATGGGCCGCGCACCAAAAACGATGGTTGCAGGCGTGCCTGATTACGTCGATGGCCGGATGCACGGCATCGCGGCAAGAGCCGGTGCCGCGCTCATCAATGAAGATCGCATGTGGCACTATTGTGAAGGGCTGCAAAACTGGGACCCGATCTGGCCTAATCATGGCATTCGCATCCTGCCCGGACCTTCATCGCTTTGGTTTGATGCAAAAGGTGACCGGATGGAGGCGCCGTTCCTTCCCGGCTTTGACACGCTTGGCACGCTCAAGCGTATCCTCAAGGTGGGCGACCATAGCTGGTTCATCCTCACCCAAAAGATCATCGAAAAAGAGTTCGCCCTTTCAGGCTCAGAGCAGAATGCGGACCTCACTGATGGCGGCTGGCGCGAGGTGCTTAAAACGCGTCTGGGGAAAGGGGCGACACCGGCGGTTGAGGCGTTCAAGGAGAAGGGCGCGGATTTTATCGTCGCAGATGACCTTGAGGCGCTGGTGGGCCGGATGAATATGCTGACACCGGATGCACCCGTCAATCTGGAGCATATCCGTGCCCAGATACGCGCGCGTGATTTGCAACTGGACAATACATTCTGCAAAGATGCGCAAATAACCGCTATTCGCGGCGCGCGCACCTATAAAGGGGACAAACTTATCCGTACTGCAAAACCTCATGCTATTCTTGACGCCGATAACGGCCCGCTGATCGCTGTGCGTCTCAATGTCATCACGCGCAAATCGCTGGGCGGCCTTCATACAGATATTCAGGGTCGGGTTCTGACCCCGCAGGGCGATGTGATTGGCGGGCTCTATGCAGCCGGAGAGGCCAGTGGCTTTGGCGGCGGCGGCTATCACGGCTACAACGCGCTTGAGGGGACATTCCTGGGCGGGTGTCTGTTTTCGGGACGTGTCGCGGGGCAGCACGCATGAGCGCCCCGTCTGACGCCACCGCCCGTCGCGACATCGCCCCGGTTATTTGTTATCCGGTCGAGACGCTGCCCGCGCCAGACATGGCGCTATTGGATGCGGCGCGCGCGACGTTGAGTAAGACCGGTGAGGTACTGGTGCCACCGCGAGAGGCAGGTACTTTTACGGTTCCCGCCGGACATTTCTTTCGCATTTCCAGCGTCGAGGGGTCGCAGGTTGGCGATTTGAATCTGTGGAATGCCAATGATTTGTCAGAGCGTTTCTATTCTGGCAAGACACGTGCGCTTCATGGCACGCACATCACGCGCGGCCAAAGGATGTGGTCCAGCCTTCCTGCGCTGCGGCCGATGGCCACGATTACGCACGACAGTCTGGAATGGTACGGGATCGACCGGTTTGGCGGATCGGTACATGACGTAATCGGCACCCGCTGCGATCCGTATACGCATAACCTGCTGTCGGGTGGGCAATACCACCATTGCTGCCATTCGAACCTGACGCGTGCACTTGCGGATCATCTGGGCATTTCAACAGCCGAAGCAGAACCGCATATCCACGATGTTTTAAACGTCTTCATGTGCACCGGGTTCACCCGCGACACCGGCCAGTATTTCATGAAAGCCAGTCCGGTCAGGCCCGGCGATACGCTGGAGTTCTTTGCCGAGATTGATCTGATTGGCGCGCTGAGTGCGTGTCCGGGTGGCGATTGTAGCGCAGTCCACTCTTCGGATCAGGCACAATGCCATCCGCTTTTGATTGAAACATTTGCACCTGATCCGGCAAGCCTTACCGGTTGGGAAAACCCATCGCTCAATAGCTATGATCGTACACACGGCAGGTAGGCAGCAGTGATCATCCTTCGTCGAACGCTGCTTTCAATGCGATCTCAACCATATCGCCGAACGATTTTTCGCGTTGGTCCGCGGGAAGCGCTTCACCAGTTTGAAGGTGATCTGAAACGGTAAGCACGGCAAGCGCCCGTCTGCCATGACGTGCCGCGAGCGTGTAAAGCTCTGCCGCTTCCATCTCGACGCCGAGGATGCCGTGGCGGACCATCTGCTCGTCCAGATCAGGGCGTTCGGCATAAAACACGTCCGAGCTGTAGATCCCGCCCACATGGGTTTTTGTGCCCAACTCCTCAGCAGCCTGAACGGCGGCGCGCAGTAGGCCCCAATCAGCGCAGGGGGCGAAATTCAGCTCTCGCATAATCCCGCTGGAGGGGGAGGTGATGGTGCTGGCAGTCATCGCGATAATTATATCACGGATACCGACATGAGGTTGCATACCGCCGCATGAACCGATGCGGATCAGGGTTTGGGCGTCAAACGAGGTTATTAGCTCATTTGCGTATATCGACAGCGACGGCATTCCCATGCCGGAACCTTGGATGGTCACACGGTGCCCGCGCCACGTGCCTGTAAAGCCAAGCATACCTCGCACTTCATTGACCAATTCGGCACCGTCGAGGAACGTCTCAGCGGCCCATCGCGCGCGATAGGGATCGCCGGGCATCAAAACTGTGGGTGCAATTTGTCCTGCGTCAGCGCCGATGTGTATGGTCATTGGTATTGTTTCCTCGAACAGTACAATTGCAGGAAATTAATGAACGCTGATCGGCTAAGAACCCATCAGTGTGCCAATTTAAAATCCTGCAACATCTTATTAACGATACGAAATATGGATAATTAATCCTTATTCCCGTATCGCTAGAAAATTAACTATATTTCCATTGACGCGGGGTCAGTTCCTTTTTCAACCGCAGCGCGATACCAATTCGGCTGACGGCCTTTTCCGGTCCATGTCCGCATCGGGTTTTCCGGATCGACGTATTTCGGTTTCGACGGCTTTGCCGCTTTCTTAATCTTTTTCTCTTTCTTTGGTTTTGTCGCAGGTTCATCGTCTAACTCATTGAGAGAAAAACCAAATTCTGCGGCAGCACGCTCTGCAGCTTTGCGTGCATTGCGTCGGTCGCGTGCAGAAGCGGCCTGCAGTGCTTTTTTCGCATCCGCCAAAAGCTTTTCAAGCTCTTTGCGGGTCATAGATTTAAGATCGGTATTCATTAAAACGACTCCTTAATTTTGTGACAGTCTTACCCGAAACGCAGGAGAATAACAGCTTTGTATTGTACCGATCGTTCTATTCGGCTGCGACAGCTTCGGGATCGGCCAGCGTGACAATATCAGCCATGATTGTATTGAGCTCGAAATCTTTCGGCGTATATACCCGCGCTACGCCCATCGCGATCAGGCGGGCAGCATCGTCATCGGGAATAATACCACCAACAATTACAGGAATATGCCCCAGCCCTGCGTCGCGCATCTGCGCCATGAGGTCTTCGACTAGCGGTATGTGCGAGCCGGAGAGAATAGACAGGCCCACAACATGTGCTTCATCATTGGCTGCGGCGGCGACAATTTCAGACGGCGTGAGGCGGATGCCCTCATAGGCGATATCCATGCCGCAATCACGCGCGCGCACGGCGATCTGTTCCGCGCCGTTGGAATGGCCGTCAAGACCCGGTTTCCCCACAAGGAATTTTAAGCGGCGGCCCAAGCGGTCGCTCACAGCATCCACGGCCATGCGCAGGTCGTCGAGACCTTCGGTTTTATTCGAGCGGCCTTTTCCGACGCCAGTGGGACCGCGGTACTCACCATGCACGGCGCGCATTTGCGCCGCCCATTCGCCTGTGGTCACGCCTGCCTTTGCGGCGACGATGGAGGCGGGCATGATGTTGCGGCCGTCCGCTGCGGCGGCGCGCAAATCTTTGAGCGCTGCGTTCACCTCACCCTCGTTCCGCTCGGCGCGCCATGCATTGAGACGCGTGATTTGTTCGGCTTCTACGGCGGGGTCTACAACCATGATGCCGCCGTCCCCCGTCATGAGGGGGGAGGGCTCTCCCTTTTGCCATTTGTTTACGCCTACGACGATGGTCTCACCTGCCTCGATCCGTCCCAGACGGTCTGCGTTGCTGTCTACAAGGCGCGACTTCATATAGTCGATGGCAGCAATCGCACCGCCCATATCATCAAGCAGCGCCAGCTCCGCGCGCGCGCCGTCCTTAAGCTGTTCGACCTTTGCGTCCACAGCCGTATTGCCGTCAAACAGATCGTCAAATTCGAGCAGATCCGTCTCATAGGCGAGGATTTGCTGCATGCGCATGGACCATTGTTGGTCCCATGGGCGCGGAAGTCCAAGGGCTTCGTTCCACGCAGGTAGCTGCACGGCGCGGGCACGGGCTTTTTTGCTGAGCGTTACTGCAAGCATCTCAATAAGGATGCGGTAGACATTGTTCTCAGGCTGTTGCTCCGTGAGGCCGAGGGAGTTTACCTGAACGCCATAGCGGAAGCGGCGGTATTTGGGGTCCGTCACGCCGTAGCGGGTCTCGCAAATCTCGTCCCACAGATCGACGAAGGCGCGCATTTTGCACATTTCGGTCACGAAACGGATGCCTGCGTTCACAAAGAATGAGATGCGGCCAACGAGGGCGGGGAAATCTTCCGGGACCACGCGGGGGCGCAACTGGTCGAGGACGGCGGTTGCAGTGGCGAGGGCAAAGGACAGCTCCTGCTCTGGCGTCGCACCGGCCTCTTGGAGGTGGTAGGAACATACGTTCATCGGGTTCCATTTTGGCACGGAAGTATAGCAATATTCGGCGACGTCCGCGATCATCTTGAGGGATGGGGCAGGGGGGCAAATGTATGTGCCGCGCGACAGGTATTCCTTGATCAGATCGTTCTGCACGGTGCCTTGAAGCTGGGTCACATCCG
>JBATTJ010000102.1:0-37558 GCA_049670485.1 Sulfitobacter sp. | reverse complement strand
GCCGCCTAAGGTCACAAATTTAACTCCAAGGACTCCGCGCAAAGCTGGAGGGAACTTGGGGCTCAGGTCAGTCAAAACCACATCACACGCTGATATATTACCTCTATGTTTTGGAAGCACGTGTCATATTGATTGAGGTGTTACACCAGACTAAACGAAGACGCAGCGCAAAATCTCAGTGCAACTACGCCAGATTTAGCTTAGCTGACTGACAATAAATTTTGGGAAGGACACAGGCAGCATGCTCAACGGCAGCAAGACAGCAATCGTAACAGGGGGGTTGTCAGGAATGGGGCTCGCCATTGCGCGTAGGCTGGCACGTGATGGAACAAATGTCATCATAGGAGCGCGTAGCGCGGGAGACGAGGCTTACGTTCAAAAAATCCTTGGCGCAGAGCATGTTGACCTGCACGCTGCCTCTCTTGATGTGAGGTCAAGCGAAAGCGTCGATGCCTTCGTTGCAGAGGTTGTTGAAACCCACGGTGGCGTCGATATTTTGGTGAATGCGGCAGGTGTTTATGAAGAAGCGGCCGTTATAGGTCATCCGGATCAGATCTGGGACGACCACATCGATACAAACCTCAGCGGGTCTTTCCGCACGATCCGCGCCGTGATGCCACACATGAAGCGTAGCAATTGGGGGCGGATCATCAACATCGCATCCGTTGCGGCGCACAATGGAATGGCAAACAACGCGGCCTATTGCACGTCAAAAGCGGGGCTTTTGGGCTTGGGCAAATGCGTCAGCTTGGAAGGCGCGGCACATGGCATAACATGCGTATCAATCAGCCCAACTTGGGTCGAGACCGAGATGCTACGTCGTTTTATTGACGCCGATATGGCAGCGAACAACCAGACCTTGGAAGAAGTCCGCGCCGAGTATGCCAAGTCAAATCCGCAAAACCAGCTTGTCCAACCGAGCGAAGTAGCCGAGCTGGCTGCATTTTTGGTCAGCGATGCGGCGCGTGCTTTAACGATGGAGGACTTTCAGATCAACGCAGGATCGCTTTGGTAATCTGACGCGCGGCGCGACAGCAATGCTTCGGCATCGCTAATGTCACTGAATGCACGACCAGACATCCGCTCCCAAGCGGTGCGTGCTGCTGTGTTGATAAACATCGCATCAGCTTGCAATGTGTCTGGGAAGTTTGCGATGACATTGGCGATACCGGCGGTCAGATCTACTACGTTCAACCAATCTGCGGCGGACAACGGGCTCGTGCATTTCGGGGTAACAAGTGCATCCGCAATCAGATTATAAATCGGAGCGTCGGGTGCTGTAATCGGTCCAAGCAGGAACGCAGCGGCGGCTGTTACGTCAATCATTGGAAATTTAAGCGACTGCGGCATGTGCCCTGCGCGATAAGACGCATCAAGGATGATCTCGTAGATATCGCGCGGGTTTGGTGTGTTCAGATCATAAAGCGACGGGAGCCGCACAATCGCAGCGCGAACGCTTGACGATTGTATCGCCTCCTCGGCGGCGATTTTAGCCGCGCCGTAACCCGTACACCCCTCCCAAACCTGTGCAGGCGCTTCGGGCCATGGGCCGTCACGATCAGGGAAGACCGCGCTGGAGGATGTGAACCGCAGATCTGCATCTGCGGCAGAACAAAAATCCAACATTGTGTTCATCCCACGCGCTGACCAGTCCAGCATTTCTTCGCGTCCAATGGCGAGGTTTACCATCGCAGCGCAGTGAACGACTTTTGTGACCGATGTGCTCAGTGCTTTTAGGGCCGCCCCATGAAGACCAAAATCAGGTGCATCCAACGTGCCAGGAACCATCACATATGTGTCGCTGGCAATACCGTGGATCGTGGCCACTTCGTCAAGGCGATCCCGAGCGCCGCGGTTCTTATCGCGTACGAGGCAATACACGACATGCCCAGCAGGGAGATCATGCGTGGCTTGGGCAAGCACATGACCGCCAAGAAAACCCGTGGCACCGGTTAACAGGATGCCGGGACGATCAAAGTCATCCGTGGGCGCAGGCGCGTCAGCCTCTTGTGTCATCAATTGATCAAGCCTGTGCAATGGAACATTCATCGCCAGTTCAAAATCAATCGGGCGGCCATAAGTTTTTTCCAGCTCTAGCATCAGGGTCACGCACATCAAGGAATCGCCACCTTGGTCGTGAAAGGTTTGCGACGGATCTATTTCCGACGGGGCGCACCCCATGGCGATCGCGGCGGCTGTGATGACTGCGTCTTGTGAGGCTGCCGGTGTATCAATGTCGTCCTCTATCGGTGGCAGGGCGCGCATATCTGCTTTTCCCGAAACCGGATGAAGCGGAAGCGTGTCCATTTGAACGAGAAATGACGGGACGCAGTATGCGGGCAACAGGTCCCGCAGTTTTGTGGCAAGCTCAGGCGGCATCCGGTTGGCGCCTGCGCCTATACCCCACTTATCCGCATTGATCTTTGCTTGGGCAGCATCGGCGGAAAAGTAAAAGATCAGGCTTTGCCCGCGCGCGCCGACCTCGGCTACCCAAGGGACTGCACTAGAAAAGGTTAAATCGCCCCGCAAAGTGTCAACGAGTTCGCGCGTCTGGATCGAGAATCCACGAAGCTTCAGCATGTGAGCAACACGCCCTTCAATATGAAGCGCACCGTTGTCGTTCACCCACGCTTGATCGCCAGTATCATAGAGCCGCATGTCTTTCCCGCCGATGGTCAGTTCCCTGAACCGCAGGCGGGTTTCTTCGGGACGGTTGATGTATCCACGTCCCAGCATTCTGGGCCCTTCAAAGTGCAACAGACCAGACATTCCAACCGGACACGGTATATCATCATCGTCTAGAATAACGGCGCGTAAATGCTTCATTGGGATGCCGACAGACGCTGGTGCGTCGCCGACTGGCTCGGTAAGATGCGACATGCAAACGTCATGGGTTTCGCAGATACTATAGAGGTTCCAAAGTGCTGTCTTTGGCAACTTATTCAGGGATGCGATGATCAGATCATCCCCCACAACCTCACCGTTCAAAACAACACGGGTCAGAGGTACTGCAGCGGCCCTTTCATCATCAAGTGTAGATAGAAATGTGTCATAAAAAGAGGGTGTGAATAGCATTTCGTCGATGTTCCGCTCGATCAAGAAATCAGCTAATTCGCGCGGGGAAAATAAGGTATTGGCGTCAGGGAACCACAACTCGGCCCCTTTGCGCAAAGGGCGAAGCATTTCCCATATCGCGAAAACATAAATGCCTACACGCATCCCAGGGCCATAGGGTGTAAATTCGTCGCGCCATTGATAAGACAGGTATGCCGCGTCCTGTGCCACGGGAATACATTTGGGCCTTCCTGTCGTGCCGGATGTCGCCACGAGATAGATCGGATCGTCAGGCAAAACACTGCCAGCATTTAGGGGTTCATATCGCGTTGGTGGGATGTCTAAAAGTGCGTTGGCATCCAAGGCCTCGCAATTGTCAGGCAAATGGCCCAGAGCGGTGGTCTGACATGTTACGACCAAATTAACATTCAATTCTGAAATGATGTTGTGCAGCACCATTTGTGGCATCGCCGAATCTAGATGTACAAAGGGCCGTCCATTGACCACGCAAGCCACAGCACTTGCCGCCATGGCTATTCCCGGAGACCCGAAAATGCCCACCACTTGGGACGTCGTCAGATGGCCACCAAGACTTTTGACGAATTGCCCCAAACGATCGTAAGTGATCGTAAAGTCTTTATCTGACATGGCTGGAGTGTCGCTAAACTTTTCAACGGCGCGAACAAGATCACCGGCGACTGTATCAGAAGAAGTCATAGGATCAGATCCTTTTTGAAGGTATCATTATCAGCAATAGGCTGAGAGAACAGCGCCTCATTTATAATACGCGCACTTTGCCGCAAAAGACAGGCTCCAAACACCAAGATAGGCGGGATCGTCTGAAAAAGGTAGAACGTGTTCTGAGTGTAATTCAAAAAAAAGATGGTACGAGAAGCAGATATTATACAGCTTGCAGCACTATGCAAATTGGGCTCAAACCCGGCCTTATTTATCAAACGCACCAAGGGCGGAAGCCCTGCACACCAAGCGGGGTGTGAGCGATGATTAGGGTGCTATCTCTATTCGTGATTATCCTTTTTGGAAGCACCTCGGTTAACGAGAAACTTTACGGCTGCGTCAGGATAGAACCCTTCAGCATCCATAAGGTCATAGAACTGCCCAGACTTTGGCTCGTTCATGATGTGGGCTGTCCGCATAGATGTAGCTCCTATTTCAGCATCAAAAACGTCTTTGCCAATAACCTCCACGAAAGCAGTGTATCTATTTCCGAACAAGAGGGGATCAGATTTACGTCCGAATGGCTCTATAGTCCTGAGCGCCTCAGAATTTGCCGCTATATTAGGCAGCGGCATTTTCAAAATCTCCTCCGTCTTCCCATCGATTTCAATCTTAATCCTTGCGGAGCATCCAATTGCGGGAGACTGGCCAGCGTTTGCTATCAAAATCCTTGCCCCGATACCGTCACCACTGACAATAAACTCCACGCTCTTAACGTGAAGATACGCCCTGACTTGCTTTTCACCAATGTCACGGGTGGCATCTACAGCTCCTTCTGCGGCAATGGTGGCCCGCTCGGCTTGCCTCAGCATTCCTTCGGTGTGTTCGGCGGCTTTACGCGTGTATCTGAGAGTGAATCCGATCAAGACCAGACTAAGAAGAGTAACTACGGCAGTCCCTACAGTGGCCCAGAACATCCACCGCGCCCAATTGGCCATAGCTTCTTGCGCGTAAAGGTCCCTGTTTTCGTTATTTCTCTGGCGATCAGCCTCTATCTTGTCTTCTTCAGCTATCAGGTCGCGTATCGCGGCTTCGATCCCTTCGATAGCGGCCAATATTTCAGGGCGAGTTTCTATGTCGGCCTCGGATGCTTCATTGCTATGCCCTTGGGGTCGTCCTCATAGCCGCGCAGGACCAGTGCACGGTCTATGGCGTCCAAATCAGCCTTGAGGGTGTCAGCGGTCTTTAGCGCCAGCTTATGCTGCCCTGCTACCTCGCCGCATTTCTTGATCAGTCCGAAGATTGTATGTTCCATGTGGGAAATCTAGCTGATATTGTTGGGTAAATCTTGGTGCGCTTGATACATAAGGCCGGAAATCTCCGGTGCGCGCTGTCGGATCACGTCGCGTGAAGTCAGCCTAAGTGTGACAACACCCGCCGCGCTGGTCCTGCCAAGTTTCATTCAGCGCGAGAGTTTCTTGGAACGGGGCAAGCCCAGCCCGCTTTCGATCCGTTGTGAAAGCACTGATCTGTCGGGCGTTGTAACAGTGACTTCGGTTAATATTTCTCGTGGTCGTAGCGGCCCGAGTGGTGATGGAACGATCAGCAGAACTCCTATCAGTGGTGGAGCAGCGGGTACCGCCCCGTGGGGGTATCCATCCGCTTTGGCGGTGGAGATGAAATAGAGCGCTGCGCAACCGGATAGATTGAGTGAACGGAACGAGGCGACAAGGCTCGCTTCATCCGTACGCCGAACCTTCAAAATGCTTACAAAACGCTCCTTTTTGGACGATCAGAAAGGGTCCTTTTTGGAAGATGGAAGTACGAAAATTTACCGGCAGGGTTCAGTTTTCTCCGGGTCAGTATTAGCGAATAATCTCTTCATAAAAATAATCCGTATAGCTTTGGATGGACTGATATTCAAAGGTCGATCTGATACAATTATCTTTGTTTGAATACTTTTTTTTGCGCTTGGGGATAATTTGTCGTTGACCTGAGCCCCAAGTTCCCTCCAGCTTTGCGCGGAGTCCTTGGAGTTAAATTTGTGACCTTAGGCGGCCATTTTGTCCATCGCCTTTCTCTGCAGGAATTCCATGGGGGTCATGTTCGCCAAGGCTGAATGAGGCCTGCGCCAGTTGTAATCCTCCTGCCAATCTTCGAGCGTTTTGCGGGCATCGCCCAATGTGCCAAACAGGGTCTCGTTAAGACATTCATCGCGTAGCTTGCCGTTGAAGCTTTCGATGAAGCCGTTCTGCTGGGGTTTTCCCGGCGCGATGTAGTGCCAGTCGATGCCTGTCTCCTGGACCCATTTGAGGATCGTCATGCTGGTGAACTCGGTGCCGTTATCTGAAACGATTGTCTCTGGCATGCCGCGTTCAGCGATCATCTTGTCCAGTTCACGCACGACCCGCAGACCGGACAGCGATGTGTCCGCAACAAGCACCAAGTTCTCGCGACTGAAGTCATCCACAATCGCCAGAATGCGAAACCGACGTCCGTCTGTCAGCGCATCAGATACGAAATCCAAGCTCCAACGCTGGTTTGGACCGTCAGGCAGCACCATCTGCTTTCTGGTGCCCAAAGCACGCTTCCTGCCGCCTCTGCGCCGTACCTGCAGCTTCTCTTCGGTATAAATGCGCCTCACCTTCTTGTGGTTCACATCAAAGCCCTCACGGGCAACCATCACGTGAATACGTCGATATCCAAATCTGCGGCGTTCTCGTGAAACCCGTTTGATTGCGTCACGCAGGTCAACATCGTCGCCACGACGCGACAGATACCGCACCGAGGATCGATCAACCTGCAGCACATCACACGCCCGTCGCTGGCTCACACCATGCGCTTCGCACAAGTGGACCACCGCATTCCGCTTAGCCACGGGCGTCACCATTTTTTTGCATTGATGTCTCGCAACATGGCGTTGTCCAACATCTGTTCTGCCAACAGCTTTTTCAGCTTGCCGTTCTCATCTTCCAATGCCCGCAGTCGCTTCGCGTCAGACGGCTCCATGCCGCCATACTTCGATTTGTATTTATAGAACGTCGCTGAGCTGATCCCATGCCGCCGACATACGTCAGCGGTCTTCTCGCCAGCTTCCTGTTCCTTGATCATCGCAATGATCTGCTCGTCCGTAAATCGTGCCTTCATTTGTCCGTCCTTTTGTTGGGCGGACTCTACACAAATCTGGAGGAGTTTTAGGGGCGCAGGTCAACCGCAACAACCGTTCGATGAAGATGTTGCCCATTGCCCGGCAACGCATCGGAGATGCATGAGAGAAGAGGTAGCGAACCAGTCCATCCATCGAGACTTTGACATCTGCCTCGGTCAAGGTTGTGATCCAAGCCGCACCTGTAAATTGTGATCCTCGATCCGTACTCGTAATTTCAGGCTTGTCGTATTTCGCGATGGCTTCGTTTAAAGCCTCGACACAAAAGCCGGCATCCAATGTATTCGATAGCCGCCGCGCCATCACTTTGCGTGTTGCCCAATCCATGACCGTTACCAGATATAAGAACCCGCGCCGCACTGGAGTGTAGGTAATGTCGCTGCACCAGACGTGGTTTGGGCGCGTAATCGGCAATTTCCTAGCAGATATGGGCAAATGCCGTTTCTTGTTGGTGTTTAGGCCTTTGTAGATGGCCTGCAGCCCCATCAAACCCATCAATCGACGCATGCGGTGACGGCTGGCATGGAACCCATTCTTCGAAAAGTAGGCTGCGATTTGGCGGCTGCCGAAGAACGAATACTTGGTGAAGACCCTGTCGATTTGGTGAAGACCCTGTCGATTTCATTCATTAGTTTCAGCGTCTCAGCATTCACGCAAACCGGCACGTAATACAGAGATGATCTGCTGATCTTCAGCAGCTCGCACGGCTTCTCTCGCCGATGAGCCAGTAAAGGTGAGACAAAATTCGGCTTTAAGTTACCAGTAGAGTTTCCACTTTACCCGTTAAGCACAAGCCGAACGCCGTATGCTGTCAAGAATTGGATCAAACGGAAAATTTCCAATATCCAAGATTGTCCGCGTTTTAACTATTTGTGGGTTGTGAGCACGCTGAACGGGGTTTCAACATGGTTTAAATTAGGGGGCTATGACGACCGCGCATCCCAGATGAACTTACTTGTTCTTCTGAGGCAGTCGGACCGTTCAGAAGGTATGGTTGTTCATATTTTGCAGCCAATCACATATATGAAAAATGATGCAATTTTAGACGTGAATCCCCTGAGAAATTTGCCAATTATTTAAGCACTTACAGTTTTAGCGCATAAATACTGTGAGTAAATTAGTGACCAATGGAAATTTTATCGTATGGTAAAGAAATTGAAGTTGGGGGTGCAATGCTGGACTTAATCCTGAGACAGGCTGTGTTGCCCGATGGCACAGGCCCGGTGGACATTGGATTATTTGGCGACACAGTTGCCGAAATTGCACCGCAAGTAGGCACAGAATCCCGTTTGGAAATTGACGCTGCGGGATGTCTGGTCTCGCCCCCGTTTACCGATCCTCATTTTCACATGGATGCGACACTCAGCCTTGGTTCCCCACGATTGAACGTCTCGGGCACTTTGCTAGAAGGGATCGGCCTGTGGGGCGAGTTGAAACCCTTGTTGACGGTCGAGGCCGTGGTTGAGCGTGCGTTGCGGTATTGCGATCTTGCGGTCTCGCAAGGGTTGCTTGCTATCCGCACCCATGTGGATGTTTGCGATGACCGACTGACGGGGGTCGAAGCGCTGATCGAAGTGCGCAAGATTGTGGCACCCTACATAGATCTGCAATTGGTGGCCTTCCCCCAAGATGGTTTATTCCGGTCTCCCACGGCTGAGGCGAACCTGTTGCGCGCGCTTGATATGGGCGTTGATGTTGTTGGTGGTATTCCGCACTTTGAACGCACAATGGCCGACGGCGCACGGTCTGTTGAGCGCCTGTGCGAGATTGCAGCAGAGCGGGGCCTTATGCTCGATCTGCATTGCGACGAAAGTGATGATCCCATGTCCCGCCATGTCGAAACTCTCGCGGCGCAGACGACCCGTCTTGGCCTTGGTGGAAAGGTGACAGCCAGTCATGTCACCGCCATGCATTCCTACGACAATTACTACGCCAGCAAATTGATCCCGCTCATCGCGGAAAGCGGGATGAATGTGGTGCCGAACCCGCTGATCAACATCACACTTCAGGGCCGCTCCGATACCTATCCACGTCGCCGGGGCCTGACCCGCGTGCCTGAACTGCGGGCGGCAGGCGTGAACGTGGCCTTTGGACAGGATTGTACCATGGATCCCTGGTATTCGCTTGGCTCCGCAGACATGCTTGATGTGGCGCATATGGGGGTTCATGCGGTGCCAATGACTTCGCGCGAGGCGATGGAGTGGGCCTTCACGTCCGTGACTGTCAATGGTGCGCGTGCGATGGGCTTGCCAGATCCTACGATCCGCAAAGGCGGCCCCGCCAATATGGTCATCCTTCAGGCCCGCGATCCCATTGAGGCTGTGCGATTGCGGGCGACACGGCTTGCCGTCATCAAGCACGGCAAAGTTCTGTCGCGCACACCCCCGCGCGTCGCACATATGGATCTTCCAAACCGTCCCGACACAATTAACCCTGCGGACTATGCGCCGCGCACCCAAAGCCAATGAACGACACCATCAGCAAAAAAGGATTATTTATGACACTCACGTCCAACCGCCGCCAGCTTCTGATAGGTGCGGCCGCAACGTTCGCGCTGCCCGCCTATATCCGGCGCGCCAATGCGCAAAGTGCCGTGCGTATCGCGGCGGTCCACAACTCTCCAGTCGAGAATGCATGGAACAGCCGCATCCATCTTGCCTTTCAGGAAGCTGCTGCATCCGGCCTGATCGAATATGAATTTTCTGAAGGGGTCGCCCCAACCGACTACCCTCGCGCAATGCGCGAATATGCAGAAAGTGGTGTTGCGTTGGTCTGGGGTGAATCCTATGCAGTGGAACGCGAGGCCCGCGAGGTTGCACAGGATTATCCGGACACCGCTTTCTTGATGGGATCCTCGGGCGGGCCACAAGAAGACAACTTTGGCGTCTTTGGCACACGCAACCACGAGGCTGCGTACCTCGCAGGCATGTTGGCCGGCGAAATGTCTGAAACGGGCGTATTCGGGTCCGTGGGCGGGTTCCCGATCCCCGAAGTAAATCTGTTGATCAACGCGTTCCGGATGGGCGTGAGCGAGGTAAACCCCGATGCCAAATTCCTGAACGCCTTCCTTGGTGCATGGTTTGATCCCGCGCGTGCAAAAGAAGCCGCTTTGGCGCAGATCGATGCGGGGGCAGACATATTGTTCGGCGAGCGGATCGGCACGGCGGACGCCGCGCAAGAGCGGGGCATCAAGGCGATCGGCTCACTCATTGATTACACCCCGCGCTATCCGGGAACCGTCTTTGCAAATGCGATCTGGAATTACGGGCCAACAATCGAAGCTGTCGTGGCAGATATTCAGGCAGGCAAGCCCGTTGGGCGCGACTACACCGAATATTCGTTCATGGCCTATGGCGGCAACGAATTAATCTACGTCGCGGATGATGTCCCTGCCGATGCAATCGGACCGATGGAGGCCCGTCAGGCGCAGATCCAGTCTGGCGAATGGAACGTGCCAATCAACAACGACGAGCCAGCCTGACCTTTGGACGCTATCGCCCTCTCGAGTGCCATTGCCCAGCAGCGCGTGACTGCTTCCGCGGTGATGGAGGCCACACTTGCCTGTGCCGAGGCGCAGGCGGGTTTGGGGGCGGTGGTGCGTCTTATGACAAGCGACGAGGTTCAGTCACCACAACATATGCCAAAATCCGGCCCGTTTCACGGCGTGCCGATGCTTGCCAAGGACCTCGGGTCTTTTGCGGCAGGGTTGGCGCCCGCTGCGGGGTCAGCGACGCTGCGCGCGCGGGTGAGCGATCCGCCTGATGACAGCGATTTTTTCAAAGGTTTGCGCAGCTTGGGCCTTGTGCCAATTGGGCTGAGTACGACCCCCGAATTCGGTTTCGCGCTGAGTTCGGAGCCACCGAACCAGCCGCCGGCCCTCAACCCGTTTGACACGACGCTTTCTGCTGGCGGCTCCTCTGGCGGGGCCGCCGCAGCGGTTGCCGCAGGGATCGTCGCTGTGGCCCATGCGACGGATGCCGCAGGATCGCTTCGTGTGCCGGCGGCCTGTTGCGGTCTGTGGGGGCTTAAACCCTCCCGTGGTGCCACCCCTATGGGGCCGGATTTTGGCAACCATCTGATGGGTCTGGTCGGAGAGGGCATCCTCGCCCGGTCCTTGCGCGACATTGCCACTGGTTTTTCTGTTTTTCGCCCCTACGATCAAACACCCGGCCAAACCACTGCGCACCCGCGCATCGCGCTGGCCCTTCCAGCCCGCTGCGACCGCGACAACGCCACTGCGGCGCGCCATGTAGCAGACCTGTTTGAAGCCGCTGGCGCAGATATCGTTCCCGTTGGGGCCCCCGACGTTCTAGGCCTGCATGCACACAAGCTGGTAGGGCTAGTCCTCGCCATATCGCTGGCTGAATGGCTGGATGCCTTCGAGATTGCGGATGCCGAAATATCAGCGCTGGCCGCAGCAAATGCGGCTCTTGGACGCGCCACCACGGGTCCGCAGGTTTTCGCGTTAAATCGCCAAATCCAGCAGATAAGCCACCGCGCCGCAGCTCTTTTTGAAGATGTGGATGCCATTCTCATGCCCATTTTGTCCGGCCCGCCTCCGGCCTTGGGGGCGTTTCCAACCGATCACGACGACGTCGGGGGTCATTTGGCAAAAATGGAAGCGCTTGCCCCAAACGCGGCCCTTGCCAATGTCGCGGGTCTACCTGCGCTGGCAATCCCCATGCCCGCCGATGGTCCGATGCCCACTGCGGTGCAACTCATCGGGCCGCAGGGCGCGGATGCCATGCTGCTTGCACTTGGCGCCAAAATATCCCCGCCACAGGTCCGTTACCCGAACCCGATTGCCGGAATGCCAATATCATGACCGAAGTTCTTGCCCTTGAAAATATCACCAAACGGTTCGGGTCTCTGACAGCCAATGACGCTGTCAATCTGACCCTTGCCCAAGGCGAGATCCTTGCCCTTTTGGGGGAGAACGGCGCAGGCAAGACGACGCTGATGAACATCCTCTTTGGCCATTATGCCGCCGATTCAGGTACGGTCCGGGTGTTCGGGCAGGATCTTCCCTCTGGCAAACCCCGCGCGGCTATCGATGCGGGTGTGGGCATGGTGCATCAGCATTTCACGCTCGCGGGTAATTTGACGGTGCTGGACAATATCATGCTGGGGTCGGAGCCGCTGCTGCGCGCGACATCCGCCCGTGCTGCGGGGCGCAAGAAGCTGTTGCAGATCGCCGAGCGATTTGGCCTGCCGGTGTCTCCCGACGAAAAGATTAGCCGTTTGTCCGTCGGAGAGCGTCAGCGGGTCGAGATCCTCAAGGCTCTCTACCGCGATGCCCGCATCCTGATCCTCGATGAGCCAACTGCTGTGTTGGCAAGGCCCGAGGCGCAGCGCCTGTTCGAGACGCTGAAAGACATGACAAAAGAGGGGCTGTCACTGATCTTCATCAGCCACAAGTTGCATGAGGTCATGGACGCCTCGGACCGTGTTGCGGTGCTGCGGGGGGGACAGATGGTTGCCGAGCGCAAGACCGCTGACACCAGCGCGCAGGAATTGGCTGAGTTGATGGTGGGCCGCAAGGTCGAGCGCCCGGTGCGCGAGGATCAAAAACTTGGCGCACCCGTGCTGATTGCAAAGGACGTGTGTGTTGCGGATGGCGACGAGACAAGGCTTGATGGAGTTTCTTTTAGCATCGCAGCAGGTGAAATTCTCGGAATCGTGGGCGTGTCCGGCAATGGTCAGGCCAGCCTTGGGGCGCTTGTGTCTGGCTTGACGAAGCCTGCGTCGGGCACCTTGACGCTGGACGGGCAAGACGTGATCCCGTTGGGCGCGCGCGGCATGATCCGCGCCGGTGTGGGCCGCATTCCCGAAGATCGCCATCACGAAGGCGCCGTGGGCGAGCTGAGCGTTTGGGAAAACGCCGTGCTGGAACGCTTGCGCACGCCGGACTTTTCAATCTGTGGATTTGTGCGGCAGGCCGCCTGCAAAGCGTATGCTGCGGGGCTGATCGACCGCTTCGATATTCGCGGGGCCACGCCCGACACACGCACAAGTCTCTTGTCAGGCGGTAATATGCAAAAGCTGATCCTTGGCCGCTGCTTGTCGATCGGGCCGAAACTCCTGCTGGCCAATCAACCCACCCGAGGGCTTGATGAGGGCGCGATCGCCGCCGTCCATTCCGAGCTGCTGGCCGCCCGCGCCGCAGGTACCGCGATTTTGTTGATCTCTGAAGAGCTGGAAGAGGCTGTGGCCCTGTCGGACCATATTCAAGCCATGGTCAAGGGCCGTCTTTCAGCGCCGATCCCGGCCAATCAGGCAACTGCACAGCGCCTCGGCCTGATGATGGCGGGCATCTGGAGCGAGGAAGACCATGCGGCTTGAGCGGCGCACACACACGCCATTGTATTTAGTTATCGTGGCACCAATCCTGGCCGTTATGATTGCCTTGGCGCTTGCCGCAGGGCTGATCGCAGCCGCAGGCGTGAACCCCGCAACGGCTTATGGCGAAATGCTGCGGGGCGCATTCGGGTCGCGCCTGTCGCTGACTGAAACGCTTACCCGTGCGACCCCCCTGATCCTCACAGGTTTGGCGGCTGCCGTGGCATTTCGTGCGCGGTTGTGGAACATTGGTGGAGAGGGGCAGTTCTTTATGGGCGCCTTGGTGACGGCGTGGGTCGGGCATTCCCTTGGCTTGCCACCCGTCATTGGCATCACAGTGCTATTGATCTTTGGCATGGCTGCCGGAGCCGTCCTTCTGGCAGGACCAGCCTATCTGCGTTTGCGGTTTGGGGTCGACGAAGTTGTCACGACGTTGTTGTTGAACTTTATCGTGATTTTGTTCGTCGGACTGATGGTTGAAGGGCCGCTGCGCGACCCGCTGGCTTTTGGCTGGCCATCTTCCGTGCCGGTCGCCAACGATTTTCGTCTTCCTGATCTGGTCGCACGGACGCGCCTTCACATCGGGTTCCTCATCGCCATTGCAGCGGCTGGTGTGGTTTGGGTCGTTCTTGCGCGTACGGTGTTTGGCGCGGAGACGCGAGCTGTCGGTCTTAGCCCGTCAGCTGCATCCTTCGCCGGAATACCGCTTCCCAGAAACCTGATGGGGGTCGCTTTGTTTTCGGGTGCTCTGGCGGGTTTGGCCGGGTCGATGGAGGTCCTTGGCGTGACGGCCGTCGTCACGACTACGATGTCGCCGGGCTTTGGCTATGCGGGGATTGTTGTGGCGATGTTGGCAGCCCTTCACCCGGCAGGTGTGGTTGTGGCTGCCATTTTTGTCGCCACTGTATTCGTCGGTGCAGACGCCATGAGCCGCGCCACAGGCGTCCCCAGCTTCATCGCAGATGTGATCGTGGCCTTGTGCCTGCTGACCATGCTTGTCGCGCTATTGTTCACAACCTATCGGGTGCGAAAATGATCGAAGCATTAGAAATCCTGGGCAGTACCAGCCTGTGGGCCGCAGTTTTACGCATTGCCACACCGCTCATTTTTGGGGTGCTTGGAGCCTTGCTGTGTGAACGGGCGGGTGTGCTGAACCTCGGGATTGAAGGGATTATGACGATGGGAGCCATGATCGGATGGCTCACTGTTTATATGGGCGGTGATCTGTGGACGGGACTTTTGATGGCGGCTCTTTCGGGCGCTTTGATGGGGCTGCTCCATGCACTGCTGACCGTGCCACTTGGTCTGTCGCAGCATGTGTCGGGCCTTGGCATCACGTTGTTCGCCTCGGCGCTCGCCTATTATCTTTACCGACTACTGGTCGACGTCGGGAGCTTACCGCCCACGATCGAGCCGTTTCGCCCCCTCGATGTGCCGATCCTCTCCGACATCCCGATACTGGGGCCAATCTTGTTTGCACAAACCCTTCCGACCTACTTAGCGCTGATATCTGTGGCTGCCTTGGCCTATGTTCTAGCGCGTACGCCGCTTGGGCTTGCCATTAGAATGACCGGAGAGAACCCGCACGCGGTCGAGGCGCAGGGGTTAAATCCCATCCTCATCCGGATCGGTGCGGTTGTCGCAGGTTCAGCCTTGATGGCTATCGGCGGAGCTTTCCTGACGACGGCCGCGTTCAACAGCTTCTTTCCTGAAATGGTACAAGGGCGCGGCTGGATTTGCATCGCACTTGTGGTCTTCGCCTCGTGGCGGCCCGGAAAGGCACTGGTCGGAGCCTTGCTTTTTGCTTTCTTCGACGCCTATCAGCTACGTCTGCAAACGGTGATCGACGGGGTGCCATACCAATTGTTCCTTATGGCACCTTATGTTTTGTCGATCCTCGCGCTGGTCCTGGTGGCCCGTCGCGCCGAAGTACCACAGGCGCTGATGGCGCCTTACCGGCGCGGAGAACGCTAGACCGGATTTGGTCAACTACCTATCTATACAACCCCGGTTGGTGTGAACGCTGAGACTCTAAAGCTGATAAACGAGATTGACCGGGTGTTCACTAAATTCCCGTTCTTCCGCAGTTGCCAAATCGCAGCCTGCTTGCCTAGAATTGGGTTCCACGCTGGCCGTCATCGTGTGCGTTGCCTGATGGGGTTGATGGGGTTGCAGACCCTCTACAAAGGCCCAAGTACTAGGAAGCAGGACCCAGAGCACCGGATATACCCATATCTGCTACGGAAGCTACCAATACACGCCCGAACCACGTTTGGTGCTGTGACATCACCTACATTCCCGTGCGGCGTGGGTTCTTGTATCTGATGGCGTTCTTGATTGCGGTGCCAAACCGACGTTAAGTTTCTACTTGTAATCTGCTCGTTAGCATTGAGGGTTTACACGCCTCTAGCTTTTGGCGTTTCATGATTGCCGAACGAAGCCTGAGATTTAGGATGCCTGTTGTAAATGGAAGGAGAAGTCACAAGAAGCGAACAAGCAGTTTCCCGTGGAATCCTCGCCAAATGGCAGTTTTTGGTTGATCAGATTTCTAAGATTGCAGACGTTCCAGCCACGCTGATCATGCACACGCGCGAACAACAGCACAGTGTTTTTGTCAAAAGTGCGGGCAATATCAATCCCTACCTGAAGGGGCAATCCTTCCAGCTTCACGACAAATTATACTGCTCCGGCGTGTTCCGACAAGACGGTGAACTCTGCGTCGAAGACGCCACGCAAGACCCGCATTGGCATGACAATCCTGACATGGAATTCGGGATGAGCTTTTATATCGGGCTGCCGCTGAAATGGCCTGATGGTTCGAATTTCGGGACCATCTGCATGCTGGACCGGTTCAGAAATCAGCGTGCACTGCAGTTTCGCGATGGGTTGCGGCACTTTTGCCAGATCATCGAGGACGACTTGGCCACGCTTGAGGAAATCGAGCGCCGAAAACGGGCAGAGGCGCGTTTGCAGAAAGAACTGCACCTGCGTGAAGAGCTTATCGAAGCACGAACGAAAGACCTAGAGGAGGCCAACACTGCGTTGCGGGTGCTTTTGAAAGGTGTTGAGCGGTCCAAAACAGAAATTGAGGAACGTGTCGCGCAACAGATCAAAGGGTTGGTCTTGCCGCATGTCTCGCGGCTGCGGCAGTTGAACGCAGATGACGAACGCGCGCGCTCCTATCTCGATACCCTTGAAGTAAATCTAAAGAACATCACGTCGTCTTTTCCGGGAAAGCTGGCTGAGGCTCTGGAAGGATTGACGCCAACGGAATCAGAGATCGCCCAATTGGTCGCTTCAGGGCGCAGCACAAAAGAAATCGCAAAGACGCTGTCACGTGGCACCAGCACCGTTGATTTCCATCGTAACAACATCAGACAGAAACTTGGCCTGACCCATGGTCGTAGAAATCTAAAGAAATATCTTGAGAATCTGCAATAATATGGGGAAATTCCCCATATTAACCCCACAATAATCTAGCACTCGGACCAGCCCTTCGTACCCTATCCTCGAACCAGCCGCACAACGGGCGGTGGATCACAACAGGGAAATCAAAACGATGGACAAGAAAGATCTCAAGCCAATCAGAATTAACGGGAAAAAAGATAATCTGGCCTCCGGCCTGTCGCGACGGTCCTTTTTTATGGCGGCCGGTGCGGCTGGTGTAGGGAGCGCGGCGAGCCTGCTGGCATCGACCTCTGCTCAGGCTCAATCAACGGACTGGACCCAGCCAGGCAACAACAACCACGTCATTGAACTGCAAAACGCGATGGGCTTTCCCGACGGTGCGGTTGGCATCGAATACTTTGGCCACTGTGCATTCAAAATTACGTCACCAGGCGGTGCGACCGTTGTGGTAGATCCGTGGCGGGATGATCCATCGGGCGCTTGGGGTTTGTGGTTCAAGTACAAATTTCCCGAGACGGTGACCGATATAACGTTGTCAACGCATACGCACTTTGATCATGACGCTATCGACCGACCGGTTTCAACCATGGTGCTGGACCGTATGGTCGGCACGTTCGAATTCGCTGACCTGAAGATCACCGGCTTCGCAGACAAACACGTTTGCAAGGCCCCCGGCTACTACGACTGGACCAATGCCCTTGCGGAATTCGGCGCCGAAGCCTGTGCACCCAACAACGTCAGCCACATGGATATGGTGGTGTATCTGATCGAAACAGGGGGCATTCGCACGTTGATCTGGGGTGATAACCGTGCCGATCCTGGTCCTGGTTTTTGGGAGGCCATCGGCCAGGTCGATGTCTTGACATTGCCGGTGGATGGCTCGGAGCATATTCTGTCTTACGAGCAGGGGAATGCGATTGTTGACCGCCTCAAGCCCAAGGTCGTCATTCCGACACACTACCTAAACGAAACTTCCACCTACACCCTGTCTACCTTGCGCCATGCAGATGATTGGGTGAAAGGCCAAAAGAGCTTCAAGATGCTCGACAGCGCCAATCTCTCGCTGAACGCAGCCGAGGTTGCCGACATGGACCGTGAGTTCATGTATTTTGGCAGCAACGTCTCAACCACGTAAACGGGTCAAGATGTGACACACTGCGGACCTTGAAAACGAAGCTTTCAGGGTTCGCTCATACCTAAAGGAACTGAGGTGCAGACATCCGAACACATGCTGCAAGGGACCACTTTGTTCCACATCTTACAAGTTCAGGCGTTGTGCAGCGAAAGCTGGAACATCCCAGACCAGTCGTTCATGCAACACATCCGAACGGCAGCGCTGAGCCCAGAGTTACCGATTTTGCTCGGCCCATGAAGGTCCGGTTTGTGACAATCAGTATAACCACCTTAGAAGTTTTGGGCCTTTGTTGTCATTTATCCCAGTACAACCGCTTCAGCATAGCATCTGGGCATTCATGACTATACTTGGCATTCCGTTGAAAATGATCTAGACGGCCCGTCTCCGGTCGCAGCCTACCCGGATACCAAAACAAGGGTTATAATATGAAGACGATCGTTATCTGCTCAGGCGGGCTGGATTCCGTTTCGCTTGCGCATATGGTTGCGCGGGAACGACACCTGACCCGCCTTGTGTCCTTTGATTATGGACAGCGCCACCTCAAAGAATTGGACTATGCCGCCCGATGTGCGCAGCGGCTGGATGTTCCCCACGATGTGATCGATTTGCGTAGTATAGGTACGGCCCTGACTGGATCGGCCCTGACGGATAATATTGATGTGCCGGATGGCCATTACGAAGAAGAAAGCATGCGCGTGACCGTCGTGCCGAACCGCAATGCTATTATGCTGAGCGTAGCCTTTGGCATCGCAGCAGCGCGTAGCGATGACGCAGTTGCGACGGCGGTTCATGGCGGGGACCATTTTATCTACCCCGATTGTCGGCCCACCTTCACACAAGCGTTCGAGGCGATGCAAAAGGCGGCACTTGATGGGTATGCGAATGTGTCGCTTTACACGCCGTTCGTGCATCGTACCAAGGCTGACATTGTGACCGAAGGTGCACGTTACCAGACGCCGTTTGCAGACACATGGTCCTGCTACAAAGGCGGAAAGATCCATTGCGGGCGCTGCGGCACCTGTGTGGAACGTCGTGAGGCCTTTGACCTTGCAGGCGTTGAAGACCCGACGACCTATGCCGATCCGGATTTCTGGGCCACGGCCATCGAGAACAAGGAGAACGGCTGATGTACCGGATCACGAAAGAATTTCACTTTTCAGCCTCACACCAATTGGACCATCTGCCCGATGATCACCAATGCGCCCGGCTACATGGGCATAACTATATCGTCGTAGTCGAGTTGGCCTCTGCAGCCGTCGACAGTGATGGCTTTGTCCGCGACTATGGAGAACTAAAGGCACTCAAGGCTTACATTGATAACACATTTGATCACCAGCATCTCAACGATGTCATGGACACCGCGTCCACCGGTGAAAACATGGCGCGTCACTTTTATGAATGGTGCGCTGCACGCTGGCCTGAAACCAGCGCTGTGAAGGTAAGCGAAACACCAAAGACTTGGGCGGAATACCGTCCATGAGCCAGCTGCGGATCGCGGAAATATTCGGCCCTACAGTCCAAGGCGAAGGAGCGCTGATTGGTGAGCCGACTGTGTTTGTGCGCACGGGGGGCTGTGATTACCGGTGCAGCTGGTGCGATAGCCTGCATGCCGTAGACTCTGAGTTCCGCCACACTTGGGCTTCGACAAGCACGCAGGATGTTTGGGCCAAAGTCCAAAGCCTGTCGCGCAACACCCCCCTGACCGTATCCCTTTCGGGCGGCAACCCGGCCATTCACGATTTCACTGACCTGATCGCTCTCGGACATGCGCAGGGCTACCGCTTTGCATGTGAAACCCAAGGATCAATCGCAAAGCCTTGGTTTGGTGATCTGGATACGTTAGTGCTCAGCCCCAAGCCGCCTTCAAGCGGGGAAACCGTTGCCTGGGATACCTTCGACAAATGCCTCGACGCTGCAAAAGGTGCAACGCAGATCGTGATGAAAATCGTGATCTTTGATGATGCCGATTACTTATGGGCCCGTGCGACGGCTGATAAATATCCGCATCTGCCGCTTTACTTGCAACCAGGCAATCTGGAAGTCGATCCAGATGTTGCGGTCGACCCACAGACATTGGCCGATAAACTGCTTTGGCTGGTAGATAAAACAATGGCAGACAGCTGGTTTGCGCCACGTATCCTGCCGCAATTGCATGTCCTGCTCTGGGGAAACAAACGCGGGGTCTGACCCGTTCAAGGAGATACTGATGGAAACAATTTACAGCGACTTGAAGCAGTTGGGCGATCAAGCTGAGCTGCCCCAAAACCCAGAAGATGCAGTTCTGGAAAGGGTCTCGAACCCGCAGGGCGATGTGGCCTATTGCGTGCGGTTTACTGCGCCCGAATTCACATCCCTTTGCCCAATGACAGGCCAGCCTGATTTCGCGCATTTGGTGATTGACTACGTGCCGGGTGAATTTTTGGTCGAGTCAAAATCGCTCAAGCTGTTCTTGGGGTCTTTCCGCAATCACGGTGCATTCCATGAAGACTGTACGATCTCGATTGCGCGGCGTTTGGTCGACTTCCTTAACCCGCAATGGCTGCGTATCGGCGGCTATTGGTATCCGCGCGGCGGAATTCCAATTGATGTGTTCTGGCAAACAGATGCTACGCCAAAAGGCGTTTGGATTCCCGACCAAGGCGTGCCACCTTATCGGGGTAGGGGATGAAACTATAAGTATATAGGCGATATAGGGACGATTGGCTTTTGCAATGCCAAGGTCGGCTTGGTCCCGCATTGCCGTCATCTGTGTATCCTACGATGAAGGTCCGGAGAGAGCCCACACCGGACCTGTTGATTTTGTGCTGCGCGCGCTCGCAGTGCGGAAGTTGCTGCAACAGCGTGAATTTCTACGCCGCTGTGCGGCAGAAAAACCGGTCATTCATGCGAACTGCAGCGGAAATGAAGCCGAAGAGCGCGGGCAAAGGTGGCTTTGGCATTTCTATATTCGCATATGCAGCATTCATAATTGGACCAGTCAATGAAAATGGCTTTCAATATGGGCCGGTCACGAGACCTCCGGACGGTCCATTGTTTTTTCGCACAGTCTGTTTACAGCTGAGTGCAGCAGGATCGTCAGAACCGCGAGCACGATCAGGGCCGCAAACATCAGGTCGGTTTTAGCGCGTCCAATTGCCAAAAGCATCAGATATCCCAAGCCCTTCGAGGCCCCGACCCATTCGCCGATGATTGCACCGATTGGCGCATAAACCGCAGCCAATCGCAGGCCGGATGCAAAGCCCGGCAGGGCCGCAGGTACCCGGATATGCCACATGACCCGTGCGGGGCTTGCGCCCATCACCTTGGCCAAACCGATCCAGTCGCGGTTCGTGCGCATCAGGGAGTCAAAAAATGATGACGTAACGGGAAAATAGATGATGATGATGGTCATCGTGATCTTGGACCATAGGCCAAAGCCAAGCCAAAGGGTCAGGATCGGTGCCAATGCAAACACTGGAACGGCTTGGCTGAAAACCAAGATAGGGCGCACCAACGCGCGGACCGTTGGGGATGCGACCAGCCCGATGGCCGACACGAACCCAAGTGCGGCACCCAACACGAGGCCGATGAGCACTTCGGCCATCGTGATTACCGCATGCTCCGCCAAAAGCGCACGGCTTTCCCAGATTGTTTGTGCGACCAATGCAGGGGGAGGCAGGATGAAACGGGCGACACCTGTGGTCCAGATCACCGTTTGCCAAAGCACCAACACCAGACACGTCGCCGCGATGCCTGCCCGCCAACCCGTCATTTTGCGACCGCAAAGCCAGCCCAGGACGCGTCAAAAAACGCGCGCTCCAACCGTACCGCCTCAGCGAAGGTCGCGGTGACCTGCATGCACGCGTCGTGATCCAGCGTGTCCCAAGCGGTATCCAATTGCTTGCGCAAATAGGCCACGACCTGCGCAAATCCATCGCCGGAATGCAGGGTTATCCACTCCCCCAGCCAAAACGGCAGATCATCTGCGTGGTCTTCAAACGGGGTAGCCCAATCAAGATAAATCCATTCGGCAACCACGAGAACCGACAGCATAATATCATAGCGCCCCGAGCGGCGGGCCTGATCCATCAGCTGTTGGAACGCGATCGTTTCGGGTGCTGCGGGCGCGGTCGGCGGGACCTCTAGCGCTTGCATAGACCGCAGGAAATAGGTGTTTTCGGGACCACAGATCAATCCCAGAAATTGCGCGCCGGGCACGGCATCGGCCAATGTGGGCGCATGGGCGACGGCGGAGGCCAACAGCCGCACAAACCCTTCAATAAACTGGTAGTCCTGTTGCAAGTATCCCGCCATCTTGTCACGGCTTAGGGTCCCATGAGCCAAGGCATTGGTGAACGCATGATGCGTAGCGGCGTGCCAGTCCTCTTCGACAAGCGATTGCAGATGTTGTGTGGCGCTCATATCGGTCTCCGAAGTTGATCAAACAAATCTGTCTGCGTGCGCAGCACATCTGGTGCGTGGATGTCCCGCGGGATGGGGGTGAATGGGGCGGCAACCTCGACAAGTCCTGATGGCGTCATGATCAGAATTTTCTGACCCAATCGCGCGGCCTCGTTCGGGTCATGGGTGACCAGCAACACTGTGCGGCCCGTCAACAGGTCTGCCGTCAGTTCCTGCATCTGCGCACGGGTCAGCGCGTCAAGCGCTGAAAACGGTTCATCCAGCAACACAACCGCGCGGTCTTCCATCAATGTGCGGGCCAATGCCACCCGTTGACGTTGGCCGCCAGACAGAGCGGCGGGCAATTTGTCAGCATGATCCGCCAAGCCGACTTGCACCAGCCTCTCGCGGGCGCGGTCTTTGTCCAGACGCTCCCCCCGCACGCGCGCGCCCAGCATGACATTGTCCAACACGCTGAGCCACGGCATCAGCAAATCTTGCTGCGCCATCATCGCGACGCGTCCGGTATCGCTGAGGACCCCGTCAAAAGTAACGCCCTCGGCCAGACCCGCAAAGAGGCGCAGCACTGTGGATTTGCCCACACCACTCGCCCCCAAAAGGCAGGTCCAGCTTTGCGGTGTCAGGGTCAGGTCCAGCTGGGAAAAGATCGGCGTCCCGTCAATCGTCGCCGATCCTGTCATCCGCAAGGGTTGGTTCAAGGATCCAGCCCCATGTCCCAAAACCCGACTTCCAATTGAGTGGCCATCGCAAACCGCGCCTGAAGGGCAGTCCAACGCGGGCTGCCTTTCGGATCATCACCCAAGCGCCGCGCAACAGCCCCGTCAATAAGCAGACCCACATCGTGGCAAACCTGCTGATAGTCGGCGCTTGCGTAGGTGTTGATCCACTCTGCGTAGGTGTCCGAGGTCTTGGTTGCGGCCAAATGACTGCCAATTTCGCCGTAGCCCATAACGCAAGGAGCCAAGGCCGCCAACAGGTCCAACAGATCGCCGGAATGACCCGCGTCCAAAACATAGCGGGTATAGGCGAGATTTTCTTGTCGTTCCTGCGTAGCAAACAGCGTTGCCTCATCAATGCCAGCTTTGGCACACGTCTTGATGTGCAACGCGATTTCCCCGTTGATCAACCCGTTCACTGTGCCCGCAGCCAAGCGCATTTCCGCGACCGTATCAGCCTTGGTGATCGCCAAGGCCCAAGCCCGCGAGAAGTGGATCAGAAAGACATAATCTTGTTTGAGGTAGTGCAAGAAGGCATCGTGCGGCAACGTCCCGTCGCCCAAACCCTGCACGAACTTATGGCGGGTATACGCCGGCCAGGCAGGAGTGTTACTTCGCCAGACCGCAAAGGAATTGCCGTACGTCATTCTGCACCCAGATCGACGGCAAGTGCTGAGACTGGGCGCGTGCCCTCGACCAGACCACTCTCGGCCAGAAACGCTTCGAACCTTGTATATCGCCCTTCATCCAGCGCTTCAGGTCGCAAGGCAAAGCGGGGCAGCGTGTCAACCCAAGCCTTGGCGTTCAGTTCGTCGTCCAGTTCAGGCGCGTAGCCTTTGAACAGCTCCCATGATGCTACTGGGTTATTGACGATGTATTGCGTCGCCAGTTCTGTCGCACGCAGGAAACGGCGGGTTTTATCCGTATCCATGCGGTCAGGGTTCGCCACATAGATCAATTCGTCGTAGGTCGGCACGCCTTCTTCCTCGACATAGAAACAGCGACCTTCAACGCCCTCGATTTCCATCTGGTTCAACTCAAAATTCCGGTACGCACCGATAACCGCATCGACCTGTCCCGACATCAAAGACGGGCTGAGCGAGAAGTTCACATTGACCATCTCGACATCTTCCAGTGTGACGCCATGGCGACCCAACATCGCGCTCAAAACGGCCTCTTCGACGCCCGCTACGGAAAAGCCGATCGTGCCACCCTTGAGCTGGCTGATCTCCTGAATGGGGCCGTCTTTGAGAACCAAAAGGCAGTTGAGCGGCGTTGCCACTAACGTACCCACTCGGATAAGGGGCAAACCTTCGGCCACGTGCAAATGCTGGCTGGGTTGATAGCTAACGGCAATGTCGCCCCGGCCAGCCGCCACCAGTTTAGGCGGGGCAGACGGATCGGCGGGGGGTATGATTTCGACCTCAAGGTCCTGATCGGCGAAATAGCCCAACTCTTCGGCCACGATGATCGGCCCGTGATCGGGGTTGATGAACCAGTCCAGCAGCAAGGTTATCTTGTCTTGGGCGAAGGCCGGTGTCGCGACGCACAGCGCAGCTGCGGTGATGAGGTATTTCATAGGGGTCTCCTTACCCTCCGAGCGCGAGAAGTTTGATCTCGCCCTGCCAGTGTTGTGAAAGCCGCTCCGCCGCCTGCCAGGCACGCAGGCCTGACCGACAGGCCAGAACGGCACGTTGGTTTTCGTTTGGTATGGGGCCATGTGGTCCAAAGTCGGACACGACATGGCGAGTTGCGTGTGGCAGGTCCGGCCCCTGTTCACCTGCCGCGCGCAGGTCGATCAGAAAATCAGTCGCGGCGATATCTCGCAGGGCGATAAAGGCGGGGTTGGGCGCAGGGTCACGTGCCGTGTTAAAGCGAAACCCGCCAAACCGCAGCGCACGCGCGTCATAGGTCACAAGCTGCCCCAATCCCTGCATATCGCCGGTCAGGATCGCCATCGCCATTTGTGCCTGAAGGCTGCCGATCACACCGACACTTGGCCCCAGCACGCCATCCGTGTCGCAAGACCCAAGCTGGTCTGGCAGATCGGGGAACACCGCACGCAGCCCCGGTTTGCCTCCGCAAAAGCCGCCGACATAGCCATCACGACCGACCACGCTGGCGCTGATCAGCGGCTGGCCCGTGTCAAGGCAATGATCCGAGGCCATGTAGCTGACCGCGAAACTGTCTGCACAATCCAAAATCAGTGTGATGCCCTCGCAGAGGGCTGCAATGTTAGCTGGATCGACGCGCTGGTGAACCGGTTCAATGGTCGTGTCAGGGTTCAATGCGGACATCGTGCGAGCGATCACATCGACCTTCGGAAAGCCGATATCAGCCTCGCGAAACAGCGTTTGGCGGTGCAGGTTGGACAGGCTTATGACGTCTGCATCTGCGATGCGGATATGTCCGACACCCGCGCCCACGAGGTATTGCATCACTGGCGCGGCCAGACCGCCGCCACCGATGACAAGGACAGACGCCCCCGCTAAACGGTCATGCGCGGCAGGTCCCAGCACTGCAGTTTGGCGGGCGTAGCGGCTCATCCGCAGACCTTTAGCCATTCCCTGACGCGACCCTCTGGATCATCGTGCAGCGTGATGTCCGTAACGGCTGAGACAACATCCGCCCCCGCATCAAACGCCCCCAGTGCGCGGTCCGTGCTCATCCCGCCAATGGCGACAAGAGGGATATCGCCCACGAGGTCTTTCCACACGCAGAGTTTCTCAATGCCCTGCTGATGCCATTTCATCTTTTTCAGGATGGTTGGATAGATCGGGCCAAGTGCAATGTAATCGGGGTTCAACGCCAGTGCGCGGGCAAGTTCGGCCTTGTCATGGGTCGAAATCCCAAGCTTGAGACCCGCCGCACGGATCGCAGCCACGTCCGCCTCGTCAAGATCCTCCTGGCCCAGATGGACCCAGTCACAGCCCAAATCAATCGCCAGCTGCCAATGGTCATTGACCACCAGCAGTGCACCATGGGCACGGCACAAATCGCGGCCTTCGGTCAGTTGAGCGCGCAGCGCGTCTTGCGGCTGGTTTTTGATGCGCAGTTGCACAAGCTTGGCTCCCAAAGGCAACATGCGTCGCAGCCACGCCACGTCATCAAAAATCGGGTAAAAGCGGGGCAGTGTCATAGAATCGCCTTTCCAAAGACGGGCGTGGAAGGGGCAGCCATGTCGCGGGCATCCATGGGGTCGGCACCCGCGGCCAGCGCGCCTGCTTCTACCGCCAGAGCGAACGCGCGCGCCATCGCTACAGGGTTGCCCGCCTTTGCAACGGCAGTGTTCAACAGGACTGCGTCATAGCCCATTTCCATCGCTTGGGCTGCGTGCGAGGGCAGGCCCAGACCCGCATCCACGACCAAAGGAATATCAGGGAAATGCGCACGCAAGCTGCGCAAACCGTAGATATTGTTCAGCCCCAGCCCCGTGCCAATGGGTGCGCCCCACGGCATCAAGACTTTGCAGCCGACCTCAACCAGCCGCTCGCAAAGCACCAGATCTTCGGTGCAATAAGGAAAGACTTCGAACCCGTCCTCGGCCAATTGTGCGGCAGCGTCAACCAGACCGAAGGGATCGGGTTGCAGGGTATCGGCGTGGCCGATCACCTCCAGCTTGATCCAGTTGGTATCGAACAGCTCGCGGGCCATCTGGGCTGTAGTCACGGCCTCGAGCGCTGAATAACAGCCTGCGGTGTTGGGAAGCACGGCAACACCGAGGTCCCTGATCAACGCCCAGAAGTCCTGCCCCGCCTGATCGCCGCCCGCCTCGCGCCGCACGGAGACCGTGGCAATGCCTGCGCCCGAACGGCGAAAGGCCTCCGCCAGAATCGCGGGCGACGGATATTGTGCGGTGCCCAACATCAGCCTGGATGTCACTTCGGTGCCGTAGAAAGTGGGCATTCTATCCTCCTTGTCGGGGGGCTACGATTTCGACGCGGTCCCCGTCTTGCAAAGCATGGTCTGCACGCTGTTGCTTGGACACAAAGGCCTCGTTGACCGAAGTGGCCACCTTGGCCTCGCCTTTACCCAGGTCATCCAAAAGCGCGGCCAGTGTGGGCGCACCGATCTCATGTGCTTCACCGTTCACGATGATCTTCATACCAAACCTCCGGTTTTTTGCCTTTCAGCAACAGGTCAGCCGTCATCTGCGCCAATGCAGGTGCAAGCAGAAAACCGTGCCGAAACAGGCCATTTGCGTAAATCACATCCCCAATCCGCCGAATGCGCGGTTGGTTGTCGGGAAAGGCAGGGCGTGCATCGACGCCAATCTCCAACAGCTCCGCCTCGCCAAAAGCGGGGTGCAGGGCGTAGGCGGCATTCATCAGCTCCATCACGGATCGCAGGGTGGCACGTCCGCGTTCGCCAGTTTCGATCTGGGTCGCGCCCAACATGAACACATCGTCGCCACGCGGCACGATATATAGCGGAAACCGCGGATGAAGCAGTCTCACAGGGCGCGACAGCGTCACGTCGGGGCAGCGGACCACAAGCATCTCGCCCTTCACGCCGCGCAAATCTGTGAGAGTATCACGCGCAGCAAGGCCACGGCAGTCAATTACCTGCCCTTTGATGTCACCGCCAAAACGTACACCGTTTTGATCCAGTCGCGCATGCAGCGCGGTCAGGGTCGCGCGGGGGTCAAGATGCCCCTCATCTGCTAAAAACAGCGCCTTGGAAAAACGCTCAGCCAGATGCGGCTCGTGCTCAGCGATCTGCGTTTTGGACAGGGATGTCGCGGTCGGCGCACGGCGCGCAAAGGTTGCCAGATCGCTTTGATCGCGGTTAAGGGCGATAACAAGCGTGCCCGCGTGATGCACAATCCCTCCGTGGCTTTCCCACCAACTGGCAGCTTTGCGGCCTTGGCGCACGATCTCGGGCTCTGCGCTCACCCCCTCGCAATCGGGCGCCAGCATGCCGCCGGCCCACCAAGAACAGGCATGATCGCCGGGCGCGCCTTTGGGATCAATGACCGTGACCTGCGCGCCGCGTGACGACAGTTCGGCAGCCATAGCAAGGCCACACACACCGCCCCCAATGATGGTGAAAGGGCCGCTCATTTCCAAAGCGCGTGAAAATGGTGAACGGGCCCGTGACCTTGTCCTACGTGCAATTCATCCGCATGCAAGATCGCTTGATGTAGCCATGTGTGCGCATGGCGTACCGCATCGCTCAACGCCATGCCTTGTGCCAAGCCCGCAGCAATTGCAGAGGAATAGGAGCATCCCGTGCCGTGGGTGTTGCGGGTGTTCACACGTGGGGCCAAAAAATCCTGCGTGCCGCTTTGCGACACAAGATGATCGGTGCAGGTCTCTCCGTCTGCATGGCCACCTTTCATCAAAACCGCACCGACACCAAGGTCCAAAAGGGCCTGCGCCTGCGCCTGCGTGCTGCCCGCGCCCACCAGTTTCGCCGCTTCAGGTAGGTTGGGGGTAAGCAGTGTCGCGCGGGCGAACAGAAAAGACTTCAATGCGTCAATCGCACTATCGGCCAGCAACGTATCGCCTGATTTGGCGACCATCACGGGATCAAGCACAACCGGCCCGGCGTAACCCGCCAGTGCGTCCGCCACCGCTGCAATCAGCGACGGTGTCCCCAGCATCCCGATCTTGACCACGTCGATCTGGATGTCATCCAGAACGGCTTTGATCTGTGCGGCAACAATGTCGTCCGGGATCGGATGAATGGCTGTAACAGCTTTGGTGTTCTGTGCCGTAACCGCCGTCACAACGGAAGCACCATAAACACCCATTGCCGAAAAGGCTTTAAGATCGGCCTGAATACCAGCCCCGCCGCCGGAATCAGACCCAGCAATCGTTAACGCCTTGGCTGCCATGTCATAGCCCCTTGGTTCAGGGATCAGGATGAGAAAGGGCGCAGGCCATAACGGATGCGAGGTCCGCAAGCTGTTCCCTCCGCCGGTCCTAACCGGTTCAGGTTCAATGGGTTCGCAGCTTGTGCATCTCAGCCCGGATCAGGGCACCCCAACAGATATTAACTGCAGTGCTAAATTGTTAGCACAGACGCGTCAAACGGATAAATGATCGCAGACTGCATGACAGCGTGATTCTGGGGAATACGCCAATTAAATAACAAGACGGTATTCGTCCATAAGATGCGCGACAGTAGCCTTGACCAGAAAGTAACGAGCATATGAGCTATAGCCTGCGTGGCAAATGAGCAGAACAATAAGGGCCGCTTGGTGTGTAACCAGATTGTTCGACTCGCTCGCACCAAAAGCGTTGTTTGGATTTGGTACCCGAGATCGTATTTTAATGACTGCTGTGGTGCATTGTAGCAACCGACTTGCTGCACCTGCAAGAAAATGCTGCGCCAGCGATAGCCGCAACTGCAAAGGTCTGCTTTGTCCCGCACCCTTCCAATTGATGCGGCGTGCAGCGAAAGGCAGAACTTCCTAAACCTGTCGTTCGTGGATCACGCAGCGAATGACGATGGAGAGCCCACATTACCGGATGCTGCAATATGCACTAAGGTCTGGAAACAGTTACGAAGCGGTCGTTCGAGGATGGCTCTTGTGTTAATCCGGTGGTGGATCATACATTTTTTGTTTAGTATCAGTTAGTTAAATGGCATCGTGTGTACTGTGTGTGCGACGTCAAATCGCTTTGTGGGGCGATTGGGCGTCACGAGGGTTTGGTCGTTAACAGCGTTTGCATGAAACGACCGGCCTTGGAGTAGATCAAGGCGACTCTTGGGGCGGGCAGCGAGGTCCCAAATAGTAACCGTCTCACTTCACTTAGACCGGTTGGTCGTCTTGCTTCTCCCCGTCCGACCTGATCCTTCCCCGATGAGCTGACCCGGCGTGAGCATATCACGCAAAGCGCCTATGTGCCGTATATCGTCCTCGAAGTGGAGGTTGCTGTGAATGTCCATCAAGTGGGAGCGCATGAGCGCCTCGGCCTCATAGGGCTTGTGATCTGCCAGCGCATCTATCAATTTCTCATGGCAGCTGCTGTCGCACCGAATGCGCGTGCGGGTCGAATACAGGGCGATGATCAGAGCCGAGCGCGAGATAAGCTCTTCGACATACGCGAGGAAGGTGGCATGGCCTGAGATCCTGGCAATCTCAACGTGGAACACACCTGACAGGTGGAGGGCGCGCCCATGATCAGCGTCGTCCAGCGCAAGATGTTCATCCGCGCAATGCGCCCTGAGCCGCTTGATATCAGCCTTGGTTGCGTTGCGCGCGGCTTCCCGTGCGACCCGCGCTTCGATCAACTCGCGCGCCTCAAAGACTTCGCGTGCCTCCCTTGGCGAGGGTTTTGCCACCCGCGCGCCCTTATTGGGCGTGATCAAAACCAGATGCGAATGCGCCAGGGCCTGAAGGCCGCTCCGGACAATAGTACGCGAGACGCCATAGATTTCGGTTAAATCACCCTCCGCGAGCCGGGTGCCCGGAGGTAGCCGCTGTTCATGAATTGCCTGTTCCACACCGATGAATACCGGGTTGTCCCATGCGTTTCGCTGCGTCTCTGTAAGGTAATCTTCACGAAAGTCATCCATAGTTTGCATAATGCGCACCTTTTATATCGTGCACAATCCAGAACCGTCTTCGTTGGATGAAGCTGCCGTGAAAGTTGCGGTCATTTTGCATTTTGCAGTGAACGAGCTGCCCCTGCCGTGAATGTAGCGCCCAATTATTGGTCTGACGTCAGTTGAGACTGCCTTTCCTTTAGGCATTTGCGTGCAAAGGCAGAAAAAATTGTATACAATTATTGTTTATTATTTGCACCGAGCCTTCGTTGCTTACGGTTAAGCATACTGACACTGCTCATGATTTCGAGGAACGCTGTATGAAACGAATATTCTTCTCTACAACCGCTGCTATCGCGGTTGCCGCCATGATGGCTACGCCGACTGCAAGTTGGGCCGAGACCACCCTGACCATCGGCATGACCGCCGCCGATATCCCGCGCACCAGTGGGCAGCCTGATCAGGGGTTTGAGGGCAACCGCTTCACGGGCATCCCAATGTATGACGCGCTGACCCATTGGGATCTGTCCTCAGAGACCGAGGCGAGCGTCGTGATCCCGGGGCTTGCAACGGAATGGCGCGTCAATCCCGATGACACGACCCGCTGGACCTTCACGCTGCGCGAAGGCGTGACATTCCATGATGGCTCTCCGTTCAATGCGGAAGCAGTGGTTTGGAATGTCCAAAAGGTGTTGGACGAGGCCGCCCCCCATTTTGCGCCGGATCAGGTTGGTGCGACAGCGTCGCGCATGCCGACCCTGCGCTCCGCCAACGTGATCGACGAATATACGATCGAGCTTGTGACCTCGCAGCCCGATGCTTTTCTGCCGCTCAACATGACGATGCTTTTCATGGCTTCGCCGAGCCATTGGCAGGCGCTTTACGATGCCGTCGACGCGGGCATCACCGACCCGACAGAGCGGGCGGCGGCGGCTTGGACGACCTTTGCGTCCGATCCCTCGGGCACGGGGCCGTTCATGGGCGACACGCTTGTGCCGCGCGAACGGTTCGAGATGGTGCGCAACCCCAACTATTGGGATCCCGCGCGCACGCCCACGATTGACCGTGTGGTGCTGGTTCCTTTGCCCGATTCAAACGCGCGCACTGCGGCACTACTTTCGGGACAAGTGGACTGGATCGAAGCGCCGGCACCTGACGCGATTCCGCGCATTGAGAGCGAGGGCAACGTCGTCTATTCCAACCCGCAGCCCCACGTCTGGCCGTGGCAGCTGTCGTTCGTCGAGGGCTCGCCCTGGCTGGACAAGCGCGTGCGTCATGCCGCCAACCTTTGCGTAAACCGCGAGGAGTTGCAGGTTCTGCTTGGCGGCTACATGGGTGTGCCCCAGGGCACCGTCGGCCCGGATCACCCTTGGTGGGGCAACCCGTCGTTCGAGATCAGATATGATCCCGATGCCGCCCGTGCACTTATGGAAGAGGCAGGCTTCGGCCCCGACAATCCGTTGACGGTGACTGTGCAGACCTCTGCCTCCGGCTCGGGCCAGATGCAACCTGTCACGATGAACGAATACGTTCAGCAGAATTTGACGGATTGCTTCTTTGACGTGCAGTTGGACGTGATCGAGTGGAACACGCTGTTCAACAACTGGCGCGGTGGCGCATTGTCGGACGGTGCGCGCGACGCGGATGCGATCAACGTCAGCTTTGCAACGATGGACCCGTTCTTTGCCATGGTGCGCTTCGTTTCGACCGAAACGTTCCCGCCGGTCTCCAACAACTGGGGCTATTTCGGGAATGACGAGTTCGATGCCCTGATCGCCGATGCACGCACGTCGTTCGACGATGCGGATCGCGACGCCGCGCTGGCGCGCTTGCACGCCCGTGTGGTGGAGGAAGCGCCGTTTGTCTGGATCGCCAATGACGTGGGCCCGCGCGCCATGTCGCCCGCCGTCGGCGGAGTGGTCCAGCCCAAAAGCTGGTTCATCGACATCGCGCCGATGACCATGGCAGACGAGGGCTAAGCGCCCCAATTGATATAGGACAGGGCGCTGTGGCGCCCTGCCTTTCCCGTTAAATGTCTGGATCTGTCGATGCTCGCCTTCGTTGCCAAGCGTATCTTCTACACCCTGCCGATCATGCTCGGCGTGTCGCTGGTGTGCTTTGCACTGGTTCATATCTCGCCCGGTGATCCGCTGATCTCCATCCTGCCCCCCGATGCATCGGTGGAGTTGCAGGAACGGATGATGGCGATCTACGGTTTCGATCGGTCGTACCCCGAACAATTCATCCGCTGGTTCGGTCGCGCTGTGCAAGGCGACCTTGGAAATTCCATCGCCACGGGCCGCCCGGTTACGACGGAGGTGCTCAATGCTGTCGGCAATACGCTGATCCTGGCGGTGACGGCCACGCTGATTGGCTTCACTTTGGGCGGTCTGTTTGGCTTCGTTGCGGGGTTTTTCCGCGATAGCTGGATCGACAAGCTGGCTTCCGCCATCTCGGTCATCGGCGTATCAATCCCACACTACTGGCTCGGTATGGTGCTGGTCATCATCTTCTCGGTCGAACTTGGTTGGCTGCCAGCCACCGGCGCAGGTCCGGGCGGCTCCAGCCAATGGACGTGGGACTGGGTGCATATACAACACCTGATCCTGCCTGCCGTCACGATGTCCGTGATCCCCATGGGCATCGTCGCGCGCACCGTGCGCGCGCTGGTGGCCGACATCCTGCAACAGGAATTTGTGGACGGGCTGCGCGCCAAGGGCCTGCTGGATCGCGGCGTGCTGGCGCATATCATCAAGAACGCGGCTCCCACGGCGCTGGCCGTGATGGGGTTGCAACTGGGTTATCTGCTGGGCGGGTCTATCCTGATTGAGACGGTGTTCTCGTGGCCCGGCACGGGTTTCCTGCTCGGCCAAGCCATCTTCCAACGGGATTTGCCGTTGTTGCAGGGAACGATCCTCGTGCTGGCGATGTTCTTTGTGGTGCTGAACTTGTTGGTCGACATCGCCCAAACCGCGCTCGACCCGCGCTTGCAGAGGGGATAGGCAATGGCTGTTACCGCAACCGATATCGAGACGCTGGCCACGACGCAAAAGCCGCAAGGCTACTGGGCCTCGGTCGGGAAGCGCCTGTTGAAAGACAAGGTCGCGCTTGCCGCCGGAGCCGTGGCGTTGGGAATGGTTCTGATGGCGGTCTTCGCACCGTGGGTAGCACCCCGCGACCCGCTGGACGGCGAGATGCTCAAGCGCTTGTCGCCTATCGGGACCGAAGGGTATCCGCTGGGGGCCGACGAGCTTGGCCGCGATATGCTCAGCCGCCTGATCTATGGCGCGCGCCTGTCGCTGCTGATGGGGATCACGCCTGTGCTGATCGCGTTCTTCATTGGCTCGGCCATCGGCATTGCGGCAGGCTATTCGGGCGGCTGGGTGAATACGATCACCATGCGGGTGCTGGACGTCTTCTATGCCTTTCCCTCGGTGCTTCTGGCCATCGCAATCTCGGGCGCTTTGGGCGCGGGCATCGCGAACGGGCTGCTATCACTCACCGTCGTATTCATCCCGCCCATCGCGCGGGTCGCCGAAAGTGTGACCACCGCCGTGCGGAAGTTGGAGTATATCGAGGCAGCGCGCGCCAGCGGCGCATCGGCACTGCGCATCGTGCGCGTGCATGTTTTGAGCAACGTCTTGGGGCCGATCTTCGTTTATGCCACCAGCCTGATCTCTGTGTCGATGATCCTGGCCGCAGGGTTGTCTTTCCTTGGCCTTGGGGTCAGCCCGCCCAATGCCGAATGGGGTCTGATGCTCAACACCCTGCGCAACGCGATCTATGTACAGCCGTGGCTGGCGGCATTGCCGGGCGTGATGATTTTCCTGACCTCGATCTCTTTCAATATGCTCAGCGACGGGCTGCGCTCGGCCATGGATATCAAGCAATGACCGATACCCCGATTCTGTCCGCCCACAATCTGGTGAAGCACTTTAATGTCGGGGGCTGGGGGGCAAACCGCAAGGTGGTGCGCGCCGTTGATGACGTCAGCTTCAGCCTTGCGCGTGGCGAGACGCTGGGAGTGGTGGGCGAATCCGGCTGTGGCAAGTCCACGACCGCGCGACTGCTGACCTACCTTCTGGAGCCCAATTCCGGCACAGTACGCTTCAATGGCCGTGTCGTGGGGCCGGAGTTGTCGCTCAAAGACTTCCGCAATCATGTGCAGATGGTGTTCCAGGACAGCTACGCCTCACTGAACCCGCGTATGACGATGCTGGATACCATTTCTTTCGGCCCCATGGTTCACGGCACCTCGGAGTCAGAGGCGCGCCGGATCGCCAATGATCTGCTGGACCGCGTTGGCCTTGATCCCTCTCGTTTCGGCCCCCGCTATTCGCATGAGATTTCCGGCGGGCAGCGTCAGCGGGTCAATATCGCCCGCGCGCTGGCTTTCAATCCGGAGGTGATCGTGCTGGATGAGGCTGTGTCGGCCCTTGATAAATCGGTTGAGGCGCAGGTGCTTAACCTGCTGATGGATCTGCGGCGCGAGCGCAACCTGACCTATGTTTTCATCAGCCATGACCTCAACGTCGTGCGTCATATCTCGGACCGGGTCATGGTGATGTATCTGGGCGAGGTGGCCGAGGTGGGACCGACGCCAGAGCTGTATACACAGCCCCGCCATCCCTACACCAGCGCGCTTCTGGCCGCGATGCCCTCGCTCGATCCAGACAAGCGGACGGAGGAGGCGCCCTTGGCGGGCGATCCACCAAACCCGATTGATCCGCCTTCGGGATGCCGTTTCCACACACGCTGCACGCATGCGTTCAGTGCCTGTTCTTCCGCGCGGCCCTCGGATCTGTCTGTTGGAAGCCGCCATATGGCGGCCTGCCACCTCAATGACAAAACCAAATCGAGGGAATTGACATGACTCAACCTCTTGTGAATGTGGCCGACCTGTCGGTTCGGTTTGACGGCGTGCGCCTTGTGCACGCGGTCAACAATGTCTCGTTTCAGCTGCAACCGGGGGAGGTGCTTGGGATCCTCGGCGAAAGTGGGTCCGGCAAAAGCGTGACACTCAAGACGCTTTTGCGACTTCTGCCTGCGCATAAGACGAAGATTTCCGGCACCGTAGAGGTCGACGGACGTGATGTCTTGGCAATGGAAGGCCGCACGCTGGCGGACCACCGGGGCGGCACCGTGTCGATGATTTTTCAGGACCCCGCGCTGGCGCTCGATCCTGTCTACACCATCGGGCAACAGATCGCCGAAAGCGTGGTGCGCCACGAAGGGGCGAGCCGCGCGAACGCCATGGCCCGTGCCCTTGAAATGCTGGAGTTGGTGCGCATTCCTTCCGCCAAGCGGCGGCTCAAGAATTACCCGCATGAGATGTCGGGCGGCATGCGGCAACGGGCGATGATCGCGCTGGCGCTGGCGTGCAAACCAAAGCTTTTGCTGGCAGATGAGCCAACAACCGCGTTGGACGCGACCGTACAAATCCAGATCCTGCTTCTGTTGCGCGACTTGCAGAAGGAGATGGGCATGGGCGTCATCTTTGTCACCCACGACATTGGCGTGGCTGTCGAAGTTTCGGACAAACTGGCGGTGATGTACGCAGGCAGCTTTGTAGAGACCGGGAGCGTGCGCGACATCATCCGCGATGCGCGCCATCCCTACTCGCGGGGCCTTTTGGCAGCCAACCTGGTCGGGGCAGAACCTGGCGCTGCTTTGAACGCCATCCCCGGCGCGCCGCCCGCGCTGCACGCCCCGCCCGTTGGGTGTTCCTTCGCGCCACGCTGCGCCCATGCGTTGGACCGGTGCAAAGCGGACCCGCTTCCTGTCTGGCAACGCCACGAGGAACGGTGGGCGCGATGTGTCATGGCAGCCGAGAAAGAGGCCGAGCCCGAGCAGCAGGCCATCTGATGCGCCGCATTGCCATTCTGAACCCCAACGCCACCGACGCGATGACGCAAGATATGGTCGCCATGGCGCGCACCATCGTGCCTGCGGATGTCGAGGTGATCGGAGCGACCAACGTGCAGGGTCCTGCCGCGATCCAGGGTGAGGCGGATTCCGTGGCTTGCCTGCCGGGGCTGTTCGATATGGCAGCGGATGCCGTTAAACTCGGCGCGGATGTCATCATCATCGGGTGCTTCGACGACACGGGCCTCGACACGCTACGATCAAGTTTGCCCTGTCCCGTGATCGGGTTGGGCGAGGCAAGCATGGTGATGGCATGTCTGGTGTCGCCGCGGTTTGCCGTAGTGACCACGACGCAAGGATCTGTTCCTGTGATCGAGCAGAACATCACCCGCATGGGTCTGGGTCCGCGCTGCGCAGGCGTCTATGCAGCGGGCATCCCGGTCCTTGAGCTAGAGCATGAGATCGCCGCCCTACAACAGGCTATATCGACGGTTTCAGCTTCATCGGGTGCAACGGCGATCATTCTAGGATGCGCTGGCATGAGCACCATGGCGTCTTCGTTGCACGCACCTGCGTCCACCCGGCTCGTTGATCCCGTGCGCGCCGCCGTCGGGCTTTCTAGCGTACTCGATGACGCGACGCTGCCGCGTTCCCGGCAGGGTAGGTCCCGTGCTGGAGCGTTCATCGCAGATTGACGGGAGCGGATTACCCAATGCCCTGAAATGCGTGATCAGACCTCGTGAGTACTGCGTCGCCCGAAACTGTTACAATTCAACATATCAATGCGGCACTTCCACATTCGTCTTTGTCTCAAATTACGTGCTTCGAAAGCATTCGCTTACCAGTCCCTCCGACTTGGGGCAGACTGTTCCCGTCGTACACCCACCCAATCACCGTCGTTTCCCTGTGCTTGCCCTCGGGGGGCTAGCCCCCCAATTCATGTGCAGTAGGTGTGCAATGTGGTCCCACAAACCTGCGTTTGGACCAATGGAGAAGCTAGAATGTACAACCACGCAGCCACTGCGGCCCCGCGGTTATCTTCTGCGCCGATGGAGGATTGGACAGATTTTCCTGATGGGCCGAGGCCTTTACCATCGGAGGTGCGCAACTTGTGTGCAACCAAAGTGAAGGTCCACTAAACGTCCTGGAGCAGCTACTCGCGCAAAATCAACGAACTCACATCTGTGGATGCCCCCGTTAATGCAAGTTGTTTTTTTAGCGATTTTGGCATGTGAACGGATGCAGTCATCTGTCAGGCCTGTTTATGCGACTTTTCAGATGCCGCTGGCCGGTATGGAG
>JBATTJ010000101.1:0-2320 GCA_049670485.1 Sulfitobacter sp. | reverse complement strand
GTGGTGATCTTGGCTGCCCTGTCGGTGTTCATGTGTGGCATCAACATCTTCGGTGGCTTCCTCGTGACACGGCGCATGCTTGCCATGTTCCAGAAATCTTAAAGGAGCGGGGATCATGGAATTTGGTTTCACAACAGCGGCATATGTGGTCGCAGCTATCCTCTTTATCCTGTCGCTCGGCGGTCTGAGTGGTCAGGAAAGCGCAAAGCGCGCGGTATGGTACGGCATTGTAGGCATGGCATTGGCGGTCTCGGCCACGCTTGTTGGTCCGGGTGCGGGCTATTGGCTTTTGTCGCTTTTGCTGATCGCGGGTGGCGGTGCCATCGGCTATCAATTGGCTACTAAGGTGCAGATGACGCAGATGCCCGAGCTTGTCGCGGCGATGCACAGTCTTGTGGGTCTTGCGGCGGTTTTTGTCGGTCTGATTGCCCATTTCGAGATCGGTCGCGTCATGGCAATGATCGCTGCTGGCGAGAGCACGGCAGATCTGGGTACCTTCGCAGCGCTCATCGCCAAGAAAGACATCGTGGAGATCAATATCCTGCGCGTTGAGCTTTTCTTGGGTGTGTTCATCGGTGCGGTGACCTTCACCGGCTCGGTTATCGCTTATGGCAAGCTGGCAGGCAAAGTGTCGTCGGCTGCTGAAAAACTGCCCGGTGGGCATATGCTCAACATCGCGGCGGCGGCGGTTTCGGTCATCACGCTTGTTTGGTACTTTAACACTGGTGGGTTCTTCCCGCTGTTCCTGATGATGCTGGCGGCGCTGTTTATCGGTTATCACCTGATCATGGGCATCGGCGGTGCGGACATGCCGGTCGTTGTTTCCATGCTCAACAGCTATTCCGGTTGGGCAGCGGCAGCGATTGGTTTCAGCCTTGGTAATGATTTGTTGATCGTCGTGGGTGCGCTGGTCGGCTCGTCCGGTGCGATCCTCAGCTATATCATGTGTAAGGCGATGAACCGTTCTTTCGTGTCGGTCATTCTGGGTGGCTTTGGCGGCCCCGCAGGGGAGCAGATGGCAGTCGAGGGCGAGCAGATCGCAATCGAGGCCGAAGGCGTGGCTGCGGCACTCAATGAAGCCGATAGCGTCATCATTATCCCGGGCTACGGAATGGCGGTTGCACAGGCACAGTCAGCGGTGAGCGAGCTTGTTAAAAAGCTGCGCGCCAAAGGCAAGAATGTGCGGTTCGCCATTCACCCCGTTGCGGGGCGTTTGCCAGGCCACATGAACGTGCTGCTGGCCGAGGCCAAGGTGCCTTACGACATCGTGATGGAAATGGACGAGATCAACGATGATTTTCCAACCACCGACGTGGCGATTGTCATTGGCTCCAACGACATTGTGAACCCTGCCGCACAGGATGATCCCAACAGCCCCATCGCCGGTATGCCGGTGCTGGAATGCTGGAAGGCCAAACAGGTGTTTGTGTCCAAGCGCGGGCAGGGAACAGGCTACTCCGGTATCGAGAACCCGCTGTTCTTCAAAGAGAACACGCGCATGTTCTACGGCGATGCAAAAGCGTCGTTGGACAAGCTGCTGCCGATGATCGACTAGGTCGGTTTGAATACGCTGAAATGATGTGCGAACGCCCTGCCGTAACGGTGGGGCGTTCTGCTCTCTGGGGTTTGAGTTGGGCGGAGTGCCAATTGTAAGGTCCGTGTTTGCGTAGTCTCTTGCGGTCCTACAAGTGCTGTGAGTTTCGCCATAGGTAAGAGGCTTGAGACCTTTCATAGCGGCCTAGCAGACGGCAAAAAATCAGGAGCACCTGTGACCATGGGCCATGCAGAGTGCTCCTGAATATAGATCTAGAAAATGTGAGGCGTGCGCCTGATTACCAGCTGTTATAGCCGAGGTACTTACCGGACATTTCGATCTTTACGCGGTCGCCTTTGGGGTTTTCAATCCGTGTGACAGCCATCTCAAAGTCGATAGCCGACATGATACCATCACCGAATTTTTCCTGAATCAATGCTTTGAGCGTGGGACCATAGACACCGACGATCTCATAAAAGCGGTAGATGCACGGATCGGTCGGCACGGCCTGTTCCCAGATTTTGGTGGGGCTTTCGCTCAAAACGGCTTCGGCCTCTTGGGGCAGGCCCATGGTCGATACCATCAGGGCTGCTTTTTCGGGGGGAAAGGCGTTCATGCCCATCGCGGCCGAGTGAGTCCATACGGGCGACATGCCGATCTTTGCCGCAATGTCTTCCCATGTGATCCCTGTCGTTTTCTTGGCCGAAAGGATCATCGCTGTGACGTCTTCTTTGGTCATGTCGCTCATGGTGTTTGTCCTTTTTATTCAGTTACGCTGTGGGAAGG
>JBATTJ010000100.1:0-3490 GCA_049670485.1 Sulfitobacter sp. | reverse complement strand
GCTTAAAGCAAGTGCTCTTGATAAGGTAAACGAACTTAAGGAAACCCTAGAAGGTAAAGAAGAAGTTCCAGCAACAGGAGATTTATCAAAACCTGGAGAACCGATAGAGATAGGAGCAAGACATCCCATATCTATTGTAAAAAATCAAATCATCGATATTTTCTCTCGCATAGGTTTTAATGTGTCTGAGGGACCAGAAATTGAGGATGACTGGCATAACTTTACAGCGCTCAATCTTCCAGAATACCATCCCGCACGTGATATGCAGGACACCTTTTTTATACAAACAGATCCAGATGTACTCTTACGCACCCACACCTCATCTGTACAGGTGCGCTACATGGAAAATAATAAGCCTCCCATACGTACCATTTCCCCAGGACGTGTATATCGTAATGAAGCGATAAGTGGTCGTTCTCATTGTTTCTTTCATCAGGTAGAAGGCCTTTACATTGATAAAGACGTTTCCTTTGCAGATTTGAAACAAACGCTACAATACTTCACAACAGAAATGTTTGGGAAGAGTAAGATCAGACTTAGACCTTCTTATTTTCCGTTTACAGAGCCCAGTGCAGAGGTAGATGTATACTGGGGTCTAGAAACAGAAACAGATTATAAAATGACTAAAGGTACTGGCTGGCTAGAGATTATGGGCTGCGGAATGGTAGATCCTAATGTACTTGAAAACTGTGGTATTGATTCTAAAGAATACAGTGGTTTTGCCTTTGGGATGGGCATAGATCGTATCGCCTTGCTCCTACACCAGATTTCTGATATCCGTATGCTCAGCGAGAATGACGTGCGCTTTCTTGAGCAGTTTAAATCGGCTTTTTAAAAAAGATGCCTTTCTGTTTTATCCTATATTCCAATGTAGGATGTGCCATGATCTAGAAATCTCCATAAGACAGGATAACCAATACCTACTATACGATTAATCATAACTAGCATTTACTTTGAGAAAAGACATCATCATCCCAGAAGTAAAAGACGTCTATATCGCGGCGATACAGGAGCTGCATCCAGAATTTAAAACCTTAGACTGGAATGCCTATATCATAAATGATGGCAACGAGCCTCTTGAGATGGTTCTTATGACCATACAAGGATATAGCGAGACAGAAATGACTACGCACACACGCCATACTATTAAGCTACTTCCAGCAAAGGGGTATGCAAAAATTGAATTTATGGAGGAGCGTATCTTTCGCCTTGATAACTTCTATTCGGTGACTTATTTCTTGAACAACCAGATGTATGAAAAGCGCTTTGAGTTCCCTGCGCATAGTATCCTCCCTGATAATGCGGTAGAAGTTCCCGTTATGAGTAAGGATGGAGTGCTTGCTAGGTGATTTTTAATGTACGCCTTCGCGAAAGCGCACCAAAATCAATTTAACTTCTCTGTAAGTTTTTTAAACACTTTTTTTGGCTCTTTTCCTTCGTATAAAATACTGTAAATCGCTTCTATGATAGGGATACGTGCTTTTTTCTTTCTCGATTTATTGAGTGCTAAGGCACTTTTGGCAGCATAATAACCCTCTGCCACCATAGACATTTCCATCTGGGCACTTTTTACGGTGTATCCCTTCCCAATCATATTCCCAAACATACGATTGCGGCTAAAAACGGAGTAACCCGTTACCAATAGATCCCCGAGATAAGCAGAGCCATTGATATCCCGTTTCATCTTATGAGCCCGCTTTACATAGCGTTTTATCTCTCGTATGGCATTACTCATCAACAAGGCTTGAAAGTTATCTCCGTAGCCTAAGCCGTGTGCGATGCCCGCAGCAATCGCGTAGATATTCTTGAGCGTTGCCGCATACTCAATACCTATAATGTCATCACTCGTAGTACATTTTATATAATCACTAGATAGGTGAGCGGCAATGATCTTTGCATTTTCATCTTTAGCGCAGGCAATTGTTAGATATGAAAGACGCTCCAGCGCCACTTCTTCTGCGTGACAAGGGCCAGCGATCACACCTATATTTTCTATAGGTACGGCATAGGTATCTTTAAAGTGCGCGCCCACGAGCTTACCACTCTCCGGCATAATTCCTTTAATAGCAGAGATTATAACCTTTCCTTCTAGTGCTACCGTGAGATTTTTTAACTCTCCTCCTATAAAGGCTGAGGGTATGGCAAATATGACAAAATCTGCATAGGCCACAATCTCATTGATGTCATTACTTAACATTAATTGCTCTGGCTTAAACTCTACAGAGCTCAGATAACTAGGGTTATGTTGCTCCCGCTTGATATGCTCTGAGGCGTAATTACTTCGTAGGTACCAACCTACGGTGTCGAGGTTTTCGCAAAGCATTTTTACAATCGCTGTTGCCCAGCTACCGCCACCAATGACTCCAAATTTAGGTTGACTCATATCGTATCTATCTGCTATAAATATACCGTATTAAAAAGAAAACAGGACTTAAACAGCACTACCCGCAATAAGATGCTGATTGTGAGCTTGCTTACGTCCTGCCTTTTTTTGTTAAAGAGGATTATCCTTTGATTTTTGTGGTTATTTTTTCTGGTAATACTTCATAGCCCATATTATAGAGGGTAAACCCAAAAATGTCTGCATACTGCTCAATAGTTTTGGAAACGGGTGTTCCTGCGCCGTGTCCAGCATCTGTCTCAATACGGATTACTACAGGAGCATCTCCTGCTTGTTTTTCTTGTAACTCTGCAGCAAATTTAAAAGAGTGAGCAGGCACCACACGATCATCGTGATCGCCTGTCGTTACCATAGTGGCTGGATAAGATGTTCCTGCTTTTACATTATGCACGGGTGAGTATCCTTTAAGATAATCAAACATTTCCTTGCTGTCTTGAGCCGTTCCATAATCATACGCCCATCCCGCGCCTGCTGTAAAGGTGTGGTAACGCAACATATCCATCACTCCTACTGCGGGTAGTGCTACTTGCATAAGGTCTGGACGTTGGGTCATTGTGGCTCCTACAAGTAGCCCTCCATTTGAGCCACCGCGTATGGCTAGGTACTCTTTTGAGGTGTAGTTGTTATCCATCAAATATTCGGCAGCGGCTATAAAATCGTCAAAAACGTTTTGCTTTTGCATTTTTGTCCCTGCATCGTGCCATTTTTTACCATACTCGCCACCACCACGTAGGTTAGGCACGGCATAAATCCCTCCTTGCTCCATCCATACCGCATTTGCAATACTAAAACTAGGTGTCAAGCTGATGTTAAACCCACCATAGGCATAAAGAATAGTAGGGTTTTTACCATTGAGCTCCGTTCCTTTTTTATAAGTAATAATCATAGGGACTTGAGTACCGTCCTTAGAAGCATAAAACACTTGCTTGCTCTCATAATTATCTGGGTTAAAGTCGATGTCTGGTTTGATAAAAAGTTCTGAGTTTCCAGAGGCAATATCATATTTATAGGTGCTTCCGGGTGTTTTATAGTTTGTAAAAATGTAGTAGAGGGACGTTTCCTCTTTCTTTCCACTAAAACCGCTTACGC
>JBATTJ010000099.1:0-16371 GCA_049670485.1 Sulfitobacter sp. | reverse complement strand
AACGGCCCAATCCCTTACGCGCCCGATGGCCTGCCGTTGGTTGGACCGATGCCCGGTGTGAAAAACGCGTTTGAGGGGCATTCGTTCACCTTCGGCATCGCCCAAGGGGGCGGCGCTGGCAAAGTGTTGGCAGAGTGGATTATGCACGGCGAGACAGAGCTTGATATGTGGGCGGTAGATCCACGCCGGTATACCAACTATACGGATCATGATCATTGTCTATCCAAGGCCCTCGAAACCTATGGTCATGAATATGCAATGCATTTCCCGCACCACGAATGGCCAGCAGGCCGCGATAAAAAGCTGTCACCTGTGCACGCACATGTTCTGTCACAGGGTGGTCAGATGGGTGCCTACAACGGGTGGGAGCGGGCAAATTGGTTCGCCAAAGACGGGGATGATATCTCCGAGGAAGCGACCCAGACATGGGACCGGAACGGTCCATGGTCGGTCCGGATCAAGGAGGAAGTCGAGGCTGTGGCAAACGGTGTCGGGGTCTTGGATCTGCCCGGGTTTTCACGCTTTAACTTATCAGGGGAAGGTGCGGCAGAATACCTGCGCGGGTTGATTTCCGGCGCGCTGCCAAAGGTTGGCCGTATGAACCTCGCCTATTTTCCCGACAGCCGTGGACGTATTCTCACTGAGATGTCGATCATGCGCCATGCAGAGGATTTCTTTACGTTGATCACCGCTGCCACAGCGCAATGGCACGACTTTGACGTGCTGAAAAAAGCACTACCAGCGGACATTAGTCTCAGTGACCATACGGATGCGTATTCTACGCTTATCGTGAGCGGACCCGAAGCGCGTAAGCTTTTCGAGGATATCGGAACCGAGGCCGACCTTTCAGCAGCATGGCTATCAATCCAGCCTGCAAAAGTCGCTGGCGTAAATTGTGCGCTGGCAAGGGTGTCTTTTGCTGGCGAATTGGGATGGGAAATCCATGCGGCACTTTTGGATATACCCGCACTGTACGAGGCGGTGATAGCGGGCGGGGCGACACCGTTCGGCATGTATGCGTTAGATTCCATGCGGATGGAAAAAGGGTACCGCGCGTGGAAGGGAGATCTGTCTACGGATTACTCATTGTTTGAAGCTGGTCTTGACCGGTGGGTGAAGCTGGACAAACCGCAGGATTTTCCGGGCAAGGCGGCCCTTATTGCAGAGCGCGCTGCAGGTATCAAAAAACGCTTTGTCACTATGATCGTGGAGGCGGGTGATCAGGACGCGCCTTATATGTCGACGGTCTATCACAATGGAGAAGTTGTGGGTGAAACGACGTCGGGTGACTGGGGCTACCGTATTGGAAAATCCATTGCACTTGGCACCATCCGTGCCGATTTGGCCGTGGCAGGAACAGTCTTGGATATCAACATTTTCGGGCGTATGTGCAAAGCAACTGTACAGGCGGATCAACCTTTGTGGGATCCCGAAAATGAAAGATTGCGCGCATGACAAATATCACCCTTCTGGACGGCTCGATCGGGCAAGAACTTGTCAAACGGGGTAGTGGTGCCGCCACGCCGCTTTGGTCGACCAGCGTAATGATGGATGATCCATCTTTGGTTGGTGCCGTGCATACCGACTACTTCAACGCGGGTGCAACGATTGCCACTACCAATACCTATGCCGTCCACCGCAACCGGCTTGCGCGGGTAGGTTTGGAAGACCAGCTTAGCACATTGGCTGCTGCAGCTGTGGATCAGGCGGCAACTGCGCGCGATGCCCACGGCAGTGGCCGAATCGCGGGTGCGCTTGGTCCGATGCTTGCCTCGTTCCGTCCTGACCTGATGCCGGACGTCGCCATCGCTTCAGAGCGGTTTGCGGAGTTGATCACGCTGATGGGTGACCGCATTGATCTGGTGCTGGCCGAGACTGTCAGCTCCCTGCAAGAGGCGGAAGGCGTGTTTCAGGGATACGCAGCATCCGGAACGGATAAACCGCTTTGGGTTGCATTTTCGGTCGACGATTCAGATGGGCGCAAGCTCCGCTCCGGTGAGCCGCTGTTCGTCGCTTCCGAAATGCTATCGCACTATAATCCTGCGGCTGTGTTGCTCAACTGCTCCATGCCGGAGGCGATCACGCAAGGGTTACCAATCCTGACTGATTGCGGCCTGCCGTTTGGCGCATATGCAAACGGATTCACGATGATCACCGAAGAATTCAAGCAAGACGCCTCGACCGTTGCCAGCCTCAGTGCGCGCAATGATCTGACGCCAGAGCTTTATGCCGATTACGTCATGAACTGGGTCAGTGCTGGTGCGACAATCGTCGGTGGCTGCTGTGAGGTTGGCCCTGCGCATATATCTGAAATCACCCGCCGACTGACTACTGCGGGCCACACAATCGTCTAGAAAGGTCTGTTATGGCTGATGTTCCTGCCCACGCGCGTGTTGTTATCATCGGGGGCGGCGTTATCGGCTGCTCGGTCGCCTATCATCTGACCAAACTGGGATGGAAGGACGTCGTACTGCTTGAGCGTAAGCAGCTTACCTCTGGCACCACATGGCATGCGGCGGGTTTGATTGCGCAATTGCGCGCGACCAAGAATATGACGAAACTGGCGAAATATTCGCAAGAGCTCTATGGCAATCTGGAAGCAGAGACGGGTGTCGCCACCGGTTTCAAACGCTGCGGGTCAATCACCGTGGCACTTACCGACGAGCGGCGGGAAGAGATTTATCGGCAAGCAGCGATGGCGCGGGCGTTCGGCGTTGAGGTTGAGGAAATTTCACCTCAAGAAGTGCTCAACCGTTATGAGCATCTGAACATCGACGGGGTTAAGGGCGCCGTGTATCTCGACAAAGACGGTCAGGGCGATCCGGCTAACATCGCACTGGCGCTTGCCAAAGGCGCGCGGCAACGCAGTGCTAAAGTGATTGAGCGTACGGCCGTGACCGGTATCGCGCGTGCGGGCCGCCGCATCACCGGTGTTGATTGGCAGCAGGGCGAAGAGAACGGCCACATCACCGCCGATATGATCGTGAATTGTGCGGGCATGTGGGGCCACGAAGTGGGTAAGATGGCAGGTGTGAATGTCCCGCTGCACGCCTGCGAACACTTCTATATTGTCTCGGAGGCGATCCCTGGGCTGACACAATTGCCGGTGCTGCGCGTGCCCGATGAATGTGCCTATTACAAGGAAGACGCTGGAAAAATGCTTCTTGGTGCGTTTGAGCCGAACGCGAAACCGTGGGCGATGGTCGGCATTCCGGAGGATTTCGAGTTTGATCAATTGCCGGAAGATTTTGATCATTTCGAGCCTATCTTGGAAGCTGCCGTGTCACGGATGCCGATGCTTGCCGAGGCGGGTATCCACACTTTCTTCAACGGGCCGGAAAGCTTTACTCCGGATGATGCCTACCACCTTGGGCTTGCGCCCGAGATGGATAATGTCTGGGTCGCAGCGGGCTTCAATTCCATCGGTATACAATCCGCAGGCGGGGCAGGTATGGCGCTCAGCCAATGGATGGATGCGAGTGAAAAGCCGTTCGATCTGGGCGATGTCGACATCAGCCGGATGCAGCCATTCCAAGGCAACAAAACGTATCTTTTCGAGCGGTCCAAGGAAACGCTCGGGCTGCTGTATGCAGACCATTTCCCCTACCGGCAAAAAGCCACTGCACGCGGTATCCGGCGCACACCGTTCCACAATCATCTGCTGAAACGCGGCGCAGTCATGGGAGAACTTGCCGGTTGGGAGCGTGCAAACTGGTTCGCCCGCGAAGGCCAACAGCCGGAGTACAGGTACAGTTGGCAGCGTCAGAATTTCTTTGACAATGTCGCGTCCGAACACATGGCGGTACGCGGAAATGTTGGCCTTTACGACATGTCATCGTTCGGCAAAATCCGCGTCGAAGGGCGTGATGCGGAAAGCTTCCTGAACTACGTAGGTGGCGGTGACTTCTCTGTTCCGGTGGGCAAGATCGTCTATACGCAGTTCCTCAATCGTCGCGGCGGCATAGAGGCTGACGTCACCGTCACGCGCTTATCGGAGGCGGCGTATCTGGTTGTCACCCCCGCAGCAACGCGGCTGGCTGACGAGACATGGCTGCGGCGTCATATAGGTGAATTTAATGTTGTTATTACTGATATGACGGCCGGCGAGGGGGTGCTTGCCGTCATGGGGCCGCGGTCCCGTGAGTTGCTTCAGGCCGTCTCCCCCGCGGATTTCAGCAATGACACGAACCCCTTTGGCACGGCCCAACAGATTGATATCGGCATGGGGCAGGCCCGCGTTCACCGCGTGACCTACGTTGGGGAGTTGGGTTGGGAGATTTATATGAGTGCCGATCAGGCAGGGCATATTTTCGAGACGCTTAGCGAGGCTGGACAAGACTTTGACCTGCGTTTGTGCGGCATGCATATGATGGATACCTGTCGGATGGAGAAGGGCTTTCGCCACTTTGGTCACGATATCACGTCCGAGGACCATGTGCTGGAGGCGGGTCTAGGCTTTGCAGTCAAGACGAGCAAGCCGGAGTTCATTGGCCGCGAAGCGGTGCTTGAGAAAAAGGAAGCCGGTCTCGATATGCGGCTGGTTCAGTTTAAACTGACTGATCCCGGGCCTCTGCTTTATCATAATGAGCCGGTGCTGCGCGACGGTGAGATCGTGGGCTACCTCAGTTCGGGTGCGTATGGTCATGCGCTTGGAGGCGCCATGGGGTTGGGCTATGTCCCCTGCAAAGGTGAAACACCCGCCGACGTTCTTGCCTCCTCCTATGAGATTGACGTGATGGGCACTCGCGTACGGGCGCAAGCGTCGCTCAAACCGATGTATGACCCTGCATCGGAACGCGTAAAGCTTTGAGAGGCTATTGAGCGCTTTTCATTTCCCCCTTTCTTGCCCTAACGCTGTGGGGCAAGGAGACGAATATGCGCAGTCATGACACGATGCCCACCACCACCGATCAGGACACGCCACAGGGGCTGCTTTTTGCGGGTGGTGCCTATGTCCTTTGGGGGTTTTTGCCGCTCTACATGAAATTGTTGAGCCATGTACCAGTGGCCGAAGTCATTGCGCACCGCATCATCTGGTCTGTGCCCGTGGCGGCCGTGGTGCTCATCCTGTTGGGGCGCACGGCCACGCTGCGCGCTGCATTTCGCAACCCGCGCATGCTCGCGATGGGTTGTGTCACCGCTCTGTTGATTTCGGTAAACTGGGGCATCTATGTCTATGCAATCGTCACGGACCGCGCGTTGGATGCGGCGATCGGCTATTATATCAATCCGCTGTTCAGTGTGTTCCTCGCGGCTGTCCTGCTCGGAGAAAAATTGCACCGTACGCAGTGGATCGCCGTAGCCATTGTCGGTATAGCGGTCGCAATCCTGATTTTTGATGCTAAAGAAACACCATGGCTTGCGTTTGGTATGATGCTCACATGGGGTTTCTATGCGCTCGCGAAAAAGAGCCTGCCGATTGGCCCGAACCAAGGGTTTTTGATGGAGGTGTTGCTGCTATTGCCGCCTGCTTTGGCCTATGCCGTCTATATGGGCAGCACGGGCGGCGCGCATTTCCTTTCGGGTGACGGCGCTGATACTTGGCTGCTATTGGGCTGTGGGCTTGTGACGGCGGTGCCACTGTTGTTTTACGCAAATGGTGCCAAGCTGTTGCGTTTGTCGACGATTGGTATTCTGCAATACATCGCACCGACCATGATCCTGCTCAACGCGGTCTTTATCTTCGGGGAGCCGTTTGGCCGTGCCCGTGCCATCGCACTACCGTTGATCTGGCTGGCACTAATTATCTACACCGTCTCAATGCTACGCCAAATGCGGGCAAGACGAGTTTGAAACCTCAATAAAGAACAGACACAGCACAAGCTTTGCCACAATCGACCGCTGTGATGCGAACACAGCGGGTTGAAGACGCGGCCTGCACATGGGACTGAGGCGGCATGGATAGCAACTACACGCCCCCGATGGACCCGCTTGAGGTTTTGCATCTCGATCATCAGGTCATTTTGTTGAACAAGCCTGCCGGGCTTTTGTCGGTTCCCGGCAGAGGGCCCGAACTGGCAGATTGCCTACTTGCACGGGTACAGGCGGCGTTTCCCGACGCGCTTTTGGTGCACAGGCTCGACCGTGATACCTCCGGTGTGATGATATTCGCGATGACGCCTTACGCGCAGCGCCACCTTGGTCTGCAATTTGAAAAGCGGATGACGAAGAAAACCTATATCGCGCGGGTGTGGGGCGTCCCTGCAGAGAAGATAGGGACGATTAATCTGCCGCTGATAGTCGATTGGCCAAACCGTCCGCGCCAAATGGTGTGTCATGAGACCGGCAAAGCCGCGCAAACCGATTGGCGGGTCGTTAAGGATCAGGGGGATACAGCCCGTGTTAGGCTTACTCCGCACACCGGTCGTAGCCACCAATTGCGTGTTCACATGCTCAGCCTTGGTCATCCAATTTTGGGTGATCCTTTTTACGCTGAAGGTGCCGCCCGCGATTATGAGCGTATGATGCTGCATTCAGAAGAGCTGCGGTTCAAACATCCCGATGGGGGCCAAACCACCCGTGTTCGTAGCAAAGCGCCGTTCTAACGGCCGCCTTCTACGCTACCTGACAAGATCAGCACACTTAAAAAGGGCTACCTTTCGGCAGCCCTTTTCTCACGAGTATCTGGCAGGTTGTTATTCTGCAGCCCAGCCTGAAACCGCTTTGACTTCGAGGAACTCTTCGAGGCCGAAAACACCGCCCTCACGGCCATTGCCGGATTGCTTGTACCCGCCGAAAGGGGACCCTTGAGCAAACCCTTGGCCGTTCGTCTCAACCATGCCGGAGCGCAAACGGCGCGCCACGCGGCGGCGCAAATCGTCATCGCTTGTCTGAACGTAGTTTGTCAGACCGTATGGCGTATCATTTGCAATCGCGATGGCTTCCTCTTCGGTCTCAAAGGGGATGATCGACAGAACAGGACCAAAGACCTCTTCACGTGCGATGGTCATCGTGTTGTCGACATCCGCAAAAACCGTTGGTTTGACATAATAGCCGCGGTTCAAGCCGTCAGGGCGCCCCAGACCACCTGCGGTGAGACGCGCCTCCGACATGCCTTTTTCGATGAGGCCCTGAATTTTGTTGAATTGCGATTCGGATACGACGGGACCGATATGCTTGCCCTCCTCGGATGCGGGGCCAACATGGGTATTTGTGGCAACTTCCGACGCGGAGGCGACCGCCTCGTCATAGCGCGACTTGTGGACCAGCATGCGGGTGGGCGCATTGCACGACTGACCAGAGTTGCGGAAGCAGCGAATTGCGCCTTGCTTTGCCGCTTTGGGATCAGCGTCTTCGAAGATGATATTTGCACCCTTTCCGCCCAGCTCAAGGCTGACACGTTTGAGAGTATCTGCTGCGGCTTTTGAAATGGCGATGCCCGCGCGGGTCGAGCCGGTGAAACTGACCATGTCAACTTCGGGATGTGCCGAAAGCTGGCTGCCCACGCCGGGTCCATCGCCATTGATGAGGTTGAACACACCTGCGGGGAAGCCTGCTTCATGTACAAATTCTGCAAACAGAAGACCTGACAGTGGCGCAATCTCGGACGGCTTGAGAACGACGGTATTGCCGGTGGCAAGTGCGGGGATCACCTTGAGGATGATCTGGTTCATGGGCCAGTTCCACGGGGTGATCAGCGCGCAAACACCAATCGGCTCGAGCAAGGTCTTTTCGGTCGCGGTGAAGTCACGCTCAAACGAGAAATCCTTGAATGCGTTCAAAAAGCCGCCGATGTGCCAGCTGCCCGCGCCAACCTGCTGTTGGCGGCTTAACTCAATGGGCGCGCCCATTTCCATGGACATGGCCTGCGCCATTTCTTCCTGACGCGCGTCATAGATTTCGGCCAGCTTTTGGATCAAGGCGGTGCGTTCTTCTTTCGACGTTTGCGACCAGCTGTCAAAGGCTGCGCGTGCGGCGTTTACCGCAGCATCTGTGTCTGCCTTGTCACCAAGCGAGATAACCGCGCATTTCTCTTCAGTGGACGGGTTGATCACGGCGAAATCATTGGCGGCGGCGGGGGCGACCCACGCACCGTTGATGTAGAAGTTGCGTTTCTCCAGCATTGTGATGCTCCTTATCTGAGATTTGGCACCACTGTGTCATTGCGCATGAACCGCCGCAAGATGGGGGGTGAAACTTGACCAGCGAGTGACTAGGTTATGTGCAACTCAGGACCTTAATGGAGGACACACAGATGAGTTTGCGCATAAACGACACGATCCCCGATATGACTGTGGAAACGGATCACGGAACAATCGGTCTGCATGATTTTGTAGGCGATAGCTGGGCTATTATGTTCTCGCACCCGAAAGATTTCACACCGGTATGCACCACAGAATTCAGCGCGGTCGCACAACTAGCTGATGAGTGGGAAAAACGCGGTACCAAGGTGATTGGCGTGTCAGTCGACGGCGTTGAGGACCATAAGAAGTGGAAAGGCGATATCGAAAAAGTTGCAGGCACAACCGCAGGCTTCCCGATCATCGCGGATGGTGACCTCGCCGTGTCTAAAGCGTTTGATATGCTGCCGGCAGAGGCTTATTTGCCCGATGGGCGCACACCCGCAGACAGCGCGACAGTACGGTCCGTTTTTATCATTGGTCCGGACAAAAAGCTCAAGCTCTCCATGACTTATCCGATGACGGTTGGGCGGAACTTTGCAGAAGTGTTGCGCGCCTTGGATGGGCTGCAAACATCAACAGGTAAGGGCGTTGCGACACCAGCAAACTGGAATGTCGGTGATGATGTGATCATTCCGGCAACCTTGTCCGACGCAGATGCCAAAACGAAGTTCGGGGATTTCAAGACTGTGCTGCCCTACCTGCGCACAACCAACCTTGGATAATCTTGCATAAAAACAATCACGGGGCCGACGCAATGCGCGGCCCCGTAATATGCGGAAACTACAATAGCCCGCATCAAGCGGTAATTTAGAAGCTGAAGCGCACACCGATGTTCACATTCACGGTGCTGATGTCATCAGAGACGTTGCCGGTAAGGCCAGCAGGGCTTGTCCGGTCAGTGCTAACACCAAAGTCGCGGATATAGCGTGCATCGCCGAACAAGCTGACCTGATCATTGATCGCGTATGACGTACCGACAATGAGCTGTGCGCTCAAGTCTGTGCTGCTGTCATCAAGGCGCACGGCACGCGGTTGACCACCATAGCTCAGATCCAGGCTGCTGCGCGATACGCCAAGACCTGCGCCGAAATATGGGGTGAAACGTGTTGATGTCTCGACGTCTGCGATCAGGTTTGCGAACAGACGGGTCGTGCTGATGTCGCCGTCAACATTTGCCTCGTTTGCAGGGCCGTTACCGGAAAATGCAAGGTTGTCGATATCGCTATCGGTGAACGACAGCTCAAGTTCTGCGCGCAAACCAATCGCTCCGGAAGAAAGCGCAGGAAGCTTGTATCCAAGTGCCACACCAAAGCCGAAACCAGAATCGAAGTCAGTTCCGATTGTCTGTTGGCCACCGGGAGGTGTGATCTCACCGGAGAATGTCGGGTCTGAAATATTGGACGAGCCGCCGAAGACAGAACCGTAGTAGTCTTGTGCTGCGGCAGGGGAGGCGACAAGTGCGAGGGCGATAAGTGCGAAGCGCATGGGGGGGGTCCTTTGGAAAATTGAGTAACGACGAGTTCTCAATAAAACGGACTACCCCCTTGTCGCAAATCAACAGATCACACATTCGGACCCGCAAAAGTGTTGAAACGTAACAACAAAAAACCGAATAGAATCTTGGCTTGAAACGTAAGCCTAGTGGAGGACCACGCGCGTACCGTTTGGCACACGTTCGTACAGGTCAATTACATGCTCGTTGATCATCCGTACACAGCCGTTTGAAATACGGGCTTCAACGGTCTGCGGCTTTGGCGTGCCATGGATGCGTAAGTATGTGTCGCGACCACCCTTGTAGAGATAAAGCGCGCGTGCCCCCAATGGATTTATGCCACCACCTTCCATGCCACCAGCGTGCTGAGCATATACATCTGGCTCACGTCGAATCATCGCAGGCGTGGGTGTCCAACGCGGCCACTCGGCTTTGCGCCGGATGCGGAAGCTACCGGATTGATAGCGTTGCTCTTTTCCGATGCCGACAGAATAACGGATCGCTTTCCCTTCCGGAAGCGTCCAGTACAATGCAAATTGTCCTGGATCGACATGGATCTCACCCGGACCGAAGCTGTCTTTGATATCGACAACACGTGGACGCAGGTGTTTTGGAACTTGATAGGCAGCAAGCGCGGGACCAGCGGCGCAAGCAGCAGCACCAGAAAGCAAAAGTGTACGGCGATCAAATAGCGACATGGTGGTATCCCTTCGTTGCATTAGCGGCAGATTCGTTTTCACAATACCCGAGTTGCCAAAAAATACGAGTGATGCCAGTTTTTGCACATCGGGTTGTTAGATAGCTTACTGTTATACGCATACGTAACGTCCGAGGTTCCACGCGACGGTAACCCCGTTCCTATGTGCTGCCGCTGCTCAATGCCCCTTTGAGGAATGCGAGGTGCTTTGATCGACACCGTGCAGAGACCAAATTCAGCGGCGATAACATTTGCAAAGCAGCAAAGAGCGTGACGCGCAACCGCGCGAAAGGCCGGTCATGTTTGCGCATCGTATAGACGGCCGACCGTGCCATATGCCACGCTTTGAAAGCGGCTGTTGTGGGTGTGCGCGGTGTGCTTGCCCCTTCCGCATGATCAACCACGGCGTCGTGTACGTGCAGCAACGGGCCAAACGTCTGTGACAGCCGCAAGCTTAGATCGTCATCTTCATGGTACAAAAATATCGCTTCGTCAAAACCGTTCACGCCGTCGAAATGCGCGCGTGGCACAAACATCGCCGCCCCGTTGAGTAGTGGCACGTCCGCATCTGTAGTGGGCAGCGGTTTTGTCCAGTAGGCGGATTTCGGAAGCAACCGCGAATGTTTTCGGAAGCAAGGTTGACCACGACTGTCTTGAACGTTCGGAGAAGCCGCCGCTGCATCGGGGCGTTCACGCATAGCGCGGCGCAGCTTATCAAGGCATCCTGGTGACATCCGCGCATCAGGGTTTATGAAGAAAATATATTCGCTGGAAGCGCTTGCCGCGCCAGTGTTGCATCCTGCGCCAAAGCCGCGGTTGTTTTCGTTTCGCACGACCGATGCATTATATTTCGATGCAATTTCATTCAGCTCGACGGAATCCGTACTGGCGTTGTCCACGATCACCGTCTGCGCGCCCTCGGGCAAAGACGCGAGCAAATCCCCGATAACGGCAGTGCTGTTGTAAGCTACTGTTACAATCAAAGTGTCAGAGGAATCGTCCATGTCGCAATACCTTCAGAAATAAGGTCAAGAACCATATCCTGTCAGACAAAACAAGAAGGTCCCCGCGTTTCGGCGGGGACCTTCCTAAAGCAAAGCCAAAGAACTTATTCTTCTGCTTTTTCTTCTTTCACTTCTTCGCCGGTTTCCTGATCTACCACTTTCATGGACAGGCGCACCTTGCCGCGATCATCAAAGCCCAAGAGCTTAACTTTCACTTCCTGACCTTCTTTCAGAACGTCAGACGGGTGGTTGAGGCGACGGTTTTCGATCTGCGACACGTGCACGAGGCCGTCACGCTTGCCAAAGAAGTTCACGAATGCACCAAAATCGACGATCTTTACAACCGTACCGGTATATACCATGCCCTCTTCCGGTTCGGCCACGATGGACCAGATCATGTCGTAGGCTTTCTTGATCGAGTCGGCGTTTGGCGATGCGATTTTAATGATGCCTTCGTCGTTAATGTCGACTTTTGCACCGGACACTTCGACGATCTCACGGATCACTTTACCACCGGAACCGATGACTTCGCGGATTTTATCCGTTGGCACCTGCATGGTCTCGATACGTGGCGCGTGCACCGAGAATTCCTGCGCGCCCGAGATGGCTTTGCCCATCTCGCCAAGGATATGCAAACGACCGGCTTTGGCCTGAGCCAACGCTTTTTCCATGATCTCGGGCGTAATGCCTGCGATCTTGATATCCATTTGCAAGCTTGTGATGCCTGCTTCGGTACCGGCCACTTTGAAATCCATATCACCAAGGTGATCTTCATCACCAAGAATGTCGGACAGAATTGCGTATTCGCCATCCTCTTCAAGGATCAGACCCATCGCAACACCGGCAACCGCCGCTTTGAGCGGCACACCTGCGTCCATCATCGACAAAGAGCCACCACAAACGGACGCCATAGAGGATGAGCCGTTGGATTCAGTGATCTCCGACACAACGCGGATGGTGTACGGAAAGTCAGTCGCCGCAGGCAAAACCGCCTGCAAAGCGCGCCATGCGAGCTTACCGTGGCCAATTTCACGACGACCTGGAGGGCCTACGCGGCCGACCTCACCAACCGAATAGGGCGGGAAGTTATAGTGCAGCAGGAAGTTTGATTTAAAGTTGCCGTGCAGCGCGTCGATGAACTGCTCGTCGTCTCCGGTACCCAATGTCGTAACCACAAGGCCCTGTGTCTCACCACGTGTAAACAAGGCGGAGCCGTGTGTACGGGGCAGGATGCCGGTCTGAGATACGATGTCGCGGATTTCATCGGTTTTACGACCGTCGATACGCACACCGGTTTTCACCACGTCACCGCGCAGGATGGAGGCTTCGAGGCCTTTCATCGCGGAGCCAAGGTTCGCATCGGCAAGCTGCTCTTCGTCCAAAGCGGCTTTAATCGTGTCGCGTGCGGCATCTACCGCTGCTGTACGCTCTTGCTTGTCACCGATTGCAAAAGCGGCGCGCATTTCTTTCTCGCCCGCTTTTTTGACGGCAGCCGACAGGTCGGAATAATCAACAGGCTGGAAATCAAACGGCTCTTTCGCCGCAGTTTCTGCCAGATCAACGATCAGATCGATGACGGGCTGGATATGCTCATGGGCGAACTTTACCGCACCAAGCATTTCTTCTTCCGTCAGCTCATAAGCTTCGGATTCGACCATCATCACGGCGTCTTTCGTGCCGGCAACAACCAGATCAAGGCGCTGATCGGGGTTGTTTTTGAGGTCCTGCATGTCGTCGATTTCAGGGTTCAGGATGTATTCACCACCCTCAAACCCTACGCGACAAGCTGCAATCGGACCCATGAACGGCGCGCCGGAAATGGTGAGCGCAGCGGAAGCTGCAATCATCGCGACCATGTCGGGATCGTTGACCAGATCGTGGGACAGTACGGTACACATCACCAGAACTTCGTTTTTGAAGCCGGGGACGAACAGCGGACGGATCGGACGGTCGATCAGACGGCTTGTCAGTGTTTCTTTCTCGGTGGGACGGGCCTCACGCTTGAAGAAACCGCCGGGGATTTTGCCCGCAGCGTAATATTTCTCATTGTAGTGCACAGTCAGCGGGAAAAAATCCTGACCCGGCTTCTGTTTGCGTGCAAATGTCACGTTCGCCATTACGGACGTCTCGCCATATGTGGCGATAACGGATCCGTCGGCCTGACGCGCGACTTTGCCTGTTTCCAGTGTCAGCGTTTCTTCGCCCCACTGCATGCTTTTCTTAACTTCGTTAAACATCATCGTTTCCTTGTTGGTCCCCAACATCACGGGGTACCCTTTGCATAGAGGGCGTATTCCCTCTGACCCCTTTATTTCCTCGTCTGCATCGGGGTCTGAGTGCGGACGGGTAGATGGGTGGGCTGTATATGAGATTGGGAGGGATGGGAAGAGAGCGGTGCTTTGCGATTGGGTTGGCACAGCTCGCATTTGTTTCCGGGAGGTTTCTGCAGCCTGCCGATCAGCTCCGCATGCGATCAAAATTCGGATCATATGGCGAGGGATCAATAATCCGTGCAGCAACACGGTCGCCGCATAGGTCAAGCTGCACCGTTGAACCCGTGCTGGCGAAATCGGGTTCCACGAACGCATAGGCGAGGTTCATACCGACGCGGTGGCCAAAATCTCCGGATGTGATTGTGCCAATTACCCGTTCGTCTTGCATCAACGAAGCGCCAGAGTGCGCGGGCGCATGGGTGGCATTAATCGTGAGCGTCACCAGCTTGCGGAGTGGCCCGGCGGCTTGGCGCTTAAGCAGTGCGGCTTTGCCGATGAAGTCCTCCTTTTCGAGCTTCACGAACCGCGAAAGGCCCGTCTCGAATGGGTCAAATTCAGTGATTAGGTCAGCTTTCCAATGCAGGAAGCCTTTTTCCATACGCATTGAATCAACGGCACGCGCACCAAAGAGCTTTAGGCCATGGGCCTCTCCAGCCTCCCGCAGCGCCAGATAAGCGGCGTAGAGTGAAGCATTCGGTATGTGGATTTCATAGGCCAACTCGCCGGAGAAACTAACGCCCATTACGGTGGCGGGTGCAAAACCGATTGTGCATTCTTTGACCGACAGCCACGGGAACGCTTTGGCCGACCAGTCGCCGCGCGCGCAAGCGGACAGCACAACGCGTGCTTTTGGACCTGCCAGCACCAGTATTGTTTGATCATTGGTGAGACTGCGCAATTGGACATCTTCGTCTGACCTCAGATGTGCGGTGAGCCAATCCATATCATGATACTCGGATGCTGCAGCCGATCCATACCATACCCGGTCCGGGCCACGCTCCGAGGCGGGCAAATTGGCGATTGTGGCCTCCCCTTTGATGCACCCGTTTGCGTTCAGCAAATAACCCAATCCCACGCGGCCATCGCGCTTGGTCACAGTTCCGCAGATCATCCGTTCAAGAAAAGTGTGCCTATCCCTGCCGGTAATCTCGATACGGTTGAAGCCGTTGACCTCGGTCAAGCCTACATTCTTCGCAATATTGGTTACTTCGGCAGCGACAACATCAAAAGCCTCGTCAAAATTGAAGCTCAGAGTTGGACGAAACGTGGGTGACGGCTTGATATAATCGACACGCTCCCAGCCATTCACCACGGTAAACTCGGCCCCCTCAGCGGCCATAATTGGCGTGAGCGGGGTCGTCTTGGCATTACGTCCAGCGGGGCGGTGTTCATGCGGAAAATGGAAGCGAAACTCGTTTTGATAGTCCTCAATCGCCTTGCGCGCAGTCAACTCAACGGTGGCATGGCCTGTGAACCGGCGCGGGTCGATAGCCCAAGTGTCATAGCAGGCTTCGCCTTGGACGATTTGTTGCGCCAGAAGCCAGCCATGACCGCCTCCTTCACCCAGACCGGCGCGCAAACCGATAATACAAAAAGCGTTGCGTTTTCCCGGAATTGGCCCGACCAGTGGCGCGCCATCAATTGTGTAGGTAATCGGGCCGTTTACGACGCGCTTGATGCCCACTTCTGCCAAAGCAGGCATACGCTCAAACGCGCCCTCAAGAACGTCCATCACGCGGTCCAGATCGTCGGGGCAGAGATCGTTGGAGAAGTTTGGGCTGATCCCGTCCATGCCCCATGTCTTGCAGTCCTGTTCATAAAAACCGACCAGAAGGCCGCCCTTTTCCTGCCGCGAGTAATAGTCGGAGATCGGACAGCGCAGCAGCGGCATACGGTGCCCTGCTGCAAGGATGGCGGGAATATCTTCGGTGATGAAATATTGGTGCTCCATCGAGGCAACCGGATGCTGCACGCCCATCATCGCGCCAATCTCGTTCACGCGATAACCGCCTGCGTTGACGACAACGTCGCAGTCAATGTCACCGTGCTCTGTATGAACTGTCCAAGTGTCGTCGTTGTGCTGTGTCAGTCCGGTCACAGGAGTGTTGCGGTAGACCTCTGCTCCGGCGTTGCGCGCATGAAATGCCAAGGCTTGGCAAAGCTGGGCTGGATCAATATCGCCGTCTTCCCCATCCCAAAGCCCGCCAAGCAGGTTGTCTGTTGAAATCAGGGGGTGACGGCGCGCGCATTCCTCCGCATCGATGATCTCGTACTCCACCCCCATACCGCGCGCCATGGAGGCGAAGTGACGATAGCCCTGCATCTGCTCTTCAGTATTTGCAAGCCGTATGCCGCCATCTCCGTGGTGATACCCGACAGGATATTCAGGATCATCACGCAGTTTCTTATAGAGCGCGATGGAGTGGGATTTGAGCCCGACCATCGTTTGGGTCATACCAAAATTGGTGACTTGTGCTGCAGAATGCCACGTTGTGCCTGAGGTAAGCTCATCACGCTCCACCAAGACTATATCAGACCACCCCTCTTGAGTGAGGTGGTAGAGAGTCGAGCAACCTGCAATGCCGCCACCGATTACAACAACTTTGGTTCTGGATTTCATAATGCGCTCCCTGACTTGTGGATTTTACATGAGTTTGGAAGGCATGAGAAGGGAAGGGTGTTTTGCAGGTCATGGCAGAAGCCGGTGTCTGTCAGGCACGCCAAAAAGAACTGTCATAGCAGGCGCCCAATGCGCGTATAACATATCGTATCCGCCCCCGCC
>JBATTJ010000098.1:0-11600 GCA_049670485.1 Sulfitobacter sp. | reverse complement strand
ATTGCGACACGCACCCTTCTTTGGGCCGTTCCAAGATCTCAGCGCGCCTGATCCTACTTCGATATTCAACTTTTACGGACTGTTCCCATGGGGCACACCTGAGCCGGGCAGTATCATGGCGCTCGTCTTTATCGGTATCTTGCCGCTGCTCTTGGGTGTTTCGATGTGGTTGCAGCAAAAGCTTAATCCCGCGCCCACCGACCCGACCCAGCAAATGATCTTTGCATGGATGCCATGGGTCTTCATGTTCATGCTTGGCAGCTTTGCCTCCGGCCTTGTGGTGTATTGGATTGCAAACAACACAATCACGTTCACCCAGCAATATTTGATCATGCGCAGTCAGGGATACAAACCCGACCTGTTGGGCAACATCAGAGGCGGATTTAGCAAAAAGGCCAAAGCTGAGGCGAAAAAGTGATGAAAGTCACGGCGCTTTGGCGTCATCCGATCAAGGCCCATGGACGTGAACCTTTGCAACACGTCATGCTCACCGCCGGTGAAACGATACCTTATGATCGGTTGTGGGCGATTGCGCATGATGCGGCTACCACGACAGTCGGCGAATGGGTCTCGTGCCAAAACTTCAGTCGCGGTGCTAAATCCCCGGCTCTGATGGCGATAACTGCGGAGCTGGACGAAGCCTCCGAGACCATCACGTTGCGCCATCCCGACGCTGAGGACCTTGTGGTGCGACCCGATGTTGCGCCTGACGCGTTGGTTAGTTGGGTCCGTCCGTTTGTAGATCAAAGTAGAGCACAGCCAATGCGTGTATTTCGCCTTGAGGGTCGCGGATTCACGGATTCACCATTTCCCTCGATCTCCCTATGCAACCACGCCTCGCATGCCGCTGTCGAAGCCCTTTCAGGATCACGGTTGCAGCGAGAACGTTGGCGTGGGAACATCTGGTTTGAGGGCGCACCAGAATGGACAGAATTTGACTGGCTCGGGCACGAACTTAAGCTTGGATCTGCGCGCCTTCATGTCAAAGAGCGCGTCACGCGTTGTCTGGCGACCACGGTAAACACCGACACCGGTGTCCGCGACGTTGACACGCTTAAGGCGCTTAACACACAGGGGCATCAAGATTTTGGTGTCTATGCGACTGTGATTCAATCAGGTGAAGTGGCCGTTGGCGACACACTGGAGCTTTTATGACCCAACTTCCTTTTCCAATCGCTGAAGAGCCGGACGCGCAGACATTGGAACACGGCCGCCTGATGTTTGCGGGTGAGACCGAATTCGTCAAAGGTGTCGTTGCGATGTCAGGCCTGCCCGAAGCTGACCGCCTAGAGGTATGCTTTGCCGGTCGGTCAAACGTTGGGAAGTCCACTCTGATTAATGCCCTGACAGGGATGAAAGCGCTCGCACGCGCCTCCAACACACCGGGCCGCACCCAAGAGATTAACTATTTTACCGCGGGTGATGACCTCTACCTCGTCGATCTGCCGGGATACGGGTATGCAAACGCGCCCTTGCCGGTGGTCGAAAAATGGCAGCGCTTGCTTAAACAATTTCTACAAGGGCGCCAAACTTTGCGCCGTGCATTCGTGCTGGTTGATGCGCGCCACGGAGTTAAGAAGGTCGATGACGAGATTATGAGCCTGCTCGACAGTGCTGCCGTTACCTTTCAGGCGGTTTTGACCAAAGCGGACAAGGTAAAAGAAGTTGAGCGCGCGAAGGTACTGGATCAAGTGCGCGGCGCGCTGGCCAAACACCCCGCTGCCTACCCCGAGATCATCGTGACCTCCTCCGAGAAGGGATGGGGAATACCGACGCTACGCTCTGTGATTGCCACGCTTGAATAAGCGCTTATGATCCCGATGGGACACCGGACTAAAGATATGAGAAAACAAGATATGAACCGCGATTGGGCTGCCACCGCCGCCACCTTGTCACAGGCGCTGCCCTACATGCAGCGCTATAATGATGCGACCGTCGTGATCAAACTGGGCGGTCATGCCATGGGCAGCGATGAGGCCATGGAGGAGTTTGCCCGCGACGTCGTGCTGATGCGACAGGTCGGTGTAAACCCCGTTATCGTCCATGGCGGCGGCCCGATGATCAACGATATGCTCGGGCGTTTGGGCATCAAATCCGAGTTTGTAAATGGCAAGCGCGTGACCGATGCTGCCACGATGGAAGTGGTCGAAATGGTCCTGTCGGGTCTGGTCAACGCCAAGATCGTACAGGCCATTTCCGCTCAAGGCGGGCGCGCGGTTGGTGTGTCCGGCAAAGACAGCGGGCTGATTATTTGCTCACCCGAAGATCCTGCTTTGGGCCTTGTTGGCAAACCTGACACCGTCAATCCTGGGCTTCTGCTCGATCTTGCAGAAAAAGAAATCATCCCCGTGATCGCGCCGCTTGGCATGGGGATGCAGGGTGAGACATTCAACATCAACGGCGATACAGCAGCAGGCGCGATTGCAGCGGCGCTGAAAGCTGACCGACTGCTTTTGCTTACCGATGTATCGGGCGTAAAGAATGCAGCGGGCGAAGTCCTAACCGAGCTCACACCAACGCAGATAAGAGAGATGACGCAGGCCGGTACCATCGCAGGCGGCATGATCCCAAAGACGCAAACCGCCCTTGATGCGCTTGATGCTGGCGTGCGCGCCTGTGTTATCTTGGATGGCCGGGCGCCCAACGCCTGCTTGCTCGAGCTGTTTACCGAGCATGGCGCGGGCAGCATCATTAGAAGAGGATGACACATCTGGCGGGCCTATTGGACAAGGTAGACGCGCTCGCATCGCCACACGGGCTTATGGCAATGGGTGGCTTGCATACGCAGGATGCAAAAACGATTGTTTTAATCGGTACTGCTGCGCACTTTCTTTCGGTGTTTCGCTGCAGCGCAGAGTTTGAGGATGACCTTCCCGATCCTGTAAACCGCTGGTCAGAGCGAATCGTACCCTTGTTGGCTAAGGGTGCTGGCGCTTCAGATGTTGCCTATCCATTTGGAGGCCCGCCCTATCAACCCTTCATTGCGTGGGCGAAAGAAACTGGCGAAGCCTTTGACAGCCCTACCGGCATGTTGGTTCATATCAAAGCCGGCATGATGATCTCATATCGGGGTGCCTTGATCTTTGCCGGTCACTTGCCTCTCCCAAAAACTGCACATTCAAGCCCGTGTACCACTTGTGATGATCGCCCCTGCGAAACAGCCTGTCCCGTTGGGGCGCTTTCACCTGATCACTTCTATGATGTTCCCGCATGTAAATCATTCCTACAGTCTAGCGCAGGCGATGAGTGTATGACCAACGGGTGCTTCGTGCGCCGCACCTGCCCCGTTAGCCAATCATTTGGCCGCCCGACCGCACAATCGGCCCTGCACATGCGCGCCTTTCTGGGAGAAGCTTGAATGAAACGCTTTATTCTGATGCGTCATGCAAAATCGGATTGGTCTGCAACTGACGCATCTGATCACGAGCGGGGACTTAACCCGCGCGGCCAACAAAGCGCGCAGGCGTTGGGTGCGTGGTTGCGAACCCATGGTTATTTGCCTGACCACATCCTGTGCTCCGACGCCGTGAGGACGCGGGAAACCTTGAATGGTTTGAAGCTGGGTGATGTCCCTACCACTTTTGATCATACTTTGTATCTTGCGGAACCTGATCTGATGATCGACGCACTACGCAACCGGCATGAGGCGTGCATCATGATGCTTGCCCACAATCCCGGCTCAGCAATCCTAGCTCAGGAGCTATTAGCAGACGCCCCCACGCATGCCGATTTTGACAGCTATCCAACCTGTGCAACATTGGTGGCAGATTTTGAGATTGAGCAATGGAGCGATTTGGGCGCAGGCACCGGTCAAGTGGTGGATTTCGCCGTGCCACGCGACCTGATGAAATAAAGGCAGAAGTTTCCCCCTGCCCTCATTCCAAATTATTAAAAGCTGAGCTTAGTGACCCAAGATTTGACTCAAGAATAACTGTGTGCGTGGGCTTTGCGGGTTGTTGAAGAACTCTTCCGGCTCGTTCTGCTCTACAATCTGGCCCTGATCCATAAAGATGACGCGGTTGGCGACCTGGCGGGCGAATCCCATCTCGTGCGTCACACAGATCATCGTCATGCCTTCTTCGGCAAGCTCGATCATCGTGTCCAGTACTTCCTTGATCATCTCAGGGTCGAGCGCTGACGTCGGCTCATCGAATAACATGATGCGTGGCTTCATACACAGCGAACGTGCAATCGCCACACGCTGTTGCTGGCCACCGGACAGTTGGCCCGGATATTTGTCAGCCTGATCCGGGATTTTCACCTTTTCAAGGAAATGCATCGCGACTTCCTCGGCTTCCTTCTTGGGCGTTTTGCGAACCCAGATAGGCGCAAGTGTCAGATTCTCGAGGATCGACAAATGCGGAAATAGGTTAAAGTGCTGAAAGCACATGCCGACTTCCGAACGTATTTTATCGATATTCTTAAGGTCCGATGACAGCAATGTCCCGTCAACTTCAATGGACCCCTTCTGGTGCTCCTCAAGCGCGTTGATGCAGCGGATGAGCGTCGATTTACCTGAACCGGACGGGCCACAGACGACAATACGTTCGCCTTGATACACCGTTAGGTCAATATCGCGCAGCACATGGAATGTGCCGTACCATTTGTTCATGTTTCTGATCGAAATCGCGACTTCGTCGGATACTTTTAGTTTTGCGGTCTCAGCCATGGCCGGGCCTCCTTAGCGGTGATCTGTCGCAAGACGGCGTTCTAGCCACTGCGAATATTGTGAAATGCCGTAGCACACGACGAAGAAAAGAAGCGCAGCAAAACCCAGAAGCTCCCAATAGACCCCGTTCCAGTCCGTAGACGCGAGTATTGGACCACGGATCATACCGACAAGGTCAAACATCGAGATGACCGAGACAAGCGTGGTATCCTTGAACAGGCCAACGGCAATGTTCACGATGCCAGGAATCGAGATTTTGAGTGCTTGTGGCAGGATGATAAGTCGCATCGCTTGAGCGTAGTCGAGACCCAAGCTGTCAGCCGCCTCATACTGCCCCTTCGGCAACGCGGCCAGACCACCGCGGATTACCTCGGCAATATACGCAGCTGAGAACATCGTGATCATAATCACAACGCGCAGGAACAGGTCAACCGTAGCTTCCGGAGGGAAGAAATACGCCAACATCACACTTGCCACGAACAGCAACGTAATCAGGGGCACACCGCGAATAAATTCGATGAAAATAACGCAGACCCATTTGATCAGCGGCATCGAGCTTTGACGACCCAAGGCCAATGCAATCCCAATCGGGATCGACAGCGAAACGCAGGTCAGGCCCAGCATCATGTTAAGCATGAAGCCACCCAGGTCGCGGGATGGAACTGCTTCCAGCATCGGGTTTGCGGGGGCGAGTGCACCGACGATAAATCCGGAGATATACCAAACGACTACTGCAGCGACCACTCCGCCGAAAAAGCCTAGTGCGAAGTTCCGCGCAACAAAGCGGGCGTAGACGAGGTAGCCTGCAATAAATCCAATCAGCGCAAAGATCGGGATAAGGATCGTGCCGCCCCAAATCAGCCAGTAAGCCACAAAAGGATAAAGCACTGTCGCGATCAGCAGCTTTCGCGGCAGGTCAAAGAACAGCACAGGTGCGAGGGCGACAAACATAAGTACCAGCGACAGTGTCGGACGCCAGTACGCATCCGTCGGATACTTAAACCCGAACAAAAGCTGGTTCCAACGCTCCGTCAGAACCGAGAAACAGGCAGCTGATGCGCCGTCCAACAGCTCACGACATTCCGCCAGTGATGATGTTGTCCAAAGCCCGCCCCAAATCCAAGGCAAGGTTGATGTCATGATCAAGAAGATCACATAGATCGCGGCCACGGTAAGCAGCGCATTGGGCCAGGTAGCAAACAGATTATCACGGGTCCATTTGACCGGTCCCGCAGCATTGAGCGGCGCAGGTTGTTGCGGAATTTCTTCCGTCCGCACAAAGGCGACAGCGGTTGCATGCGTATCACTCATGATCAGCGCTCCTTCAGCTTCATGCTATTGTTGTAGATGTTCATAAACAGCGAAATCGTGAGCGAGATCACAAGATAGAACAGCATAAGCAAGAGGACGCATTCGATCGCGCGTCCCGTCTGGTTAAGAGTGATACCGCCCAGCGTCGCGGTGATGTCAGCATATCCGACTGCAATCGCGAGCGAGGAGTTTTTGGTGATGTTGAGGTATTGGGAAATAAGCGGAGGAATGATAACCCGCAGCGCCTGCGGCAGCACAACAAGGCTCATCACGCGGTTTGGGCGGATGCCCAAGGCGGCGGCGGCTTCTGTCTGACCTTTTGATACAGCCAGAATACCCGCACGCACGTTTTCGGCGATGAAGGCACCGGTATAAACTGAAAGGGCAAACCAAAGTGCAATCAGCGGGCCACCAATTTTGATACCACCAGAGAAATTGAAGCCTTTGAGTTCGGGCATTTCCCACGTCAAACCAAGGATGAGGCACAGGATGATAATTGGCATAAACCAAATCGCCAGATTGCTCCAGAGTGTCGCGGGACGCACGCCGGTTTCTTCCTGAATTCTGTTTGCACGGTTGGTATAGAACCGCGTCGCGAAAAAGGACGCGGCCAACGTTGCAATAACCAGAACCCAGTTGAGCGCACTGCCCTCTGCGCCACCAATTCCACGCGTGAAGAACGGTGCGGGAGTATAAACGCCACGGTTTGTGAAGGCGAACATATCTAAGATCATCGACGATGCCGGATCGTCCCCGCGGAAACTACTGGGGGACGGCATCACGGCGATCATGATGGTAAAGATAATCACGATCCAGATCAGGACCGGAATATTACGAAAGATTTCGACGTAGAAGGCCATTAGCTTACGCACAAGCCAGTTGTTCGAAAGCCGCAAAACGCCGGCGAATACGCCAAAGACTGTGGCAGTGATACAGGCAAGGAAAGCCACGAGGAGCGTGTTGATGATACCGACCATCGCAGCGCGCAAGTTTGACGACTGGCTGTCATATTCGATCAGGGTCTGGTTGATGTCATAGCCCGCTGGACTGCCCAAGAAGGCAAAAGAGATATTCAAACCAGCTTGCCGTAAATTCTCGGCGAGGTTCGAATACAAGTAAAAGAGTGCAGATGCTAATGCGATTGCCGCGATAACCTGCAAGGTCATCGACCGGTACCGCGTGTCGTTCAACAGCATAGACAGCCGGAACGAGCCCTGTTGTGGGTCCGAGAGTGTCGACATGAATTTTATCCCCATTGGCCCGATTGTTCTGGTTGCGTCTTATGACGTCAGCATCGGGTCGCTTATCTGGTGGTGGGTCGTTTGGTCGTAAAGAGCAACGGGCGCGGAATAATCCGCGCCCGTTGCTTTAGATATTTAGCGGAATGGTGGGGAGTACAGCAGGCCGCCGTCTGTCCACTGTGCGTTCAAGCCACGCGCCAAGCCGATTGGTGTTTCTTCGCCGATGTTCTTGGCAAAGATTTCACCGTAGTTGCCTTGGGTCTCGATTGCGCGCTTGGCCCAATCTGCATCCAGACCAAGCATACCGCCCAACTCACCTTCGGTGCCGAGCAAACGGGCGACTTCGGGGTTTGTTGTGGAGGTCGCCATTTCAGCCACGTTTGTGGAAGAAACGCCCAGCTCTTCTGCGGTAATCAGTGCGTTAAGTGTCCAACGCACAACATCGCCCCACTCGCTGTCGCCGTGACGTACCAGCGGGCCGAGTGGCTCTTTGGATACGATTTCTGGAAGCAGTGTGTGCTCGTCAGGCTTCTCGAATGTGGCACGTGTAGATGCCAGACCGGATGCGTCTGTGGTGTAGACGTCACATGCGCCGGCAAGGTACTGCTGCTGCGCTTCTGCGTTTGTCTCGATTGGCACGGGCTCATAAGAGATGTTGTTGGCGCGGAAGAAGTCGGCCAAGTTCAGCTCTGTTGTTGTCCCGGTCTGGATACAGACAGTTGCGCCATCCAGATCTTTTGCAGACGAAACACCCAATGCTTTTGGAACCATGAAGCCTTGGCCGTCATAGTAGTTCACGCCAACGAAATCGAACTTCAGGTCGACATCGCGGGAGAATGTCCACGTGGTGTTACGCGCCAGCATATCGATCTCGCCGGAGGCCAGAGCGGTGAAGCGTGTTTTACCGGTTGTTGGTACGAACTCAACCGCAGTTGCGTCGCCCAAAACTGCTGCTGCGACCGCGCGGCAGACGGATACGTCGAAGCCGACCCATTCGCCGTTCGCGTCAGGCGCGGCAAAGCCGACCAGACCAGTTGTAACGCCACAGTTCAGCGAGCCGCGTGCTTTTACATCTTCCAATGTGCTGGCTGCTGCTGCACCGGCAGTCAAACCTGCAACGGTAAGCGCGCCAAGGATAATTGATTTATTCATTTGAACCTCTTCCTGATATTCCGCCACTTTCCGGGCGGATAGTACCGGCACTTTGCACGCCGGCGGTGATACTGCGCAGACATAGCCTGCATAGTGGCGGTGAGTGTGGGCGGATTCCCGCATAAAGGTCAAGGGTTGAGGCATGAAAATCGGTGCAGAAATCACCTCTTACCCATGAGAAGTGCCTAAGTATTAGCTATTTTTCCTGTAGTAGCCCAAACATACGACTTGCATGTAAAAATGCGTCGCGCTTTACGGCGGCCAATGCGGTGGCCTCTTCATCCTCACCCCATTGTTCTTCTTGCCATAATTCGTCCAATCGCGAGATGTCCCAAAGCGTATCGGCAGGTTGCGCGTCCATTGCCGCTGCGAATCCTAATACCAGCGATCCCGACAAGCTAACGAGGTCATGAAATGCGGCCAGTTCAAACGGGTCCAAGGCATGAGTGCGGCGCGACAGCTCAGCAATGGTGTCACCGTCCTGCGGCACATGCATAATCCCAATGCGGGCATGTAGCCGGGCATTCAACGCCTCTTCTGCCCAATCCAGCATTGGGTCCCATATCTCAGCTTGACGGGCGACCAGCTCCTCAGGGTTTTCCGCGCGGTAGCACAGCAGATCACTGTCGCCATAGGCTGCCAGCAATTCGGCCACTTCGGCGTGCTGCACCGCAACTTTGTCAATCGCAGCATTTGCTGTTTTTGTTGCGGGCATGGTTGCAGGTTTGATTACGTCTTCCTGCGCGTCCCATTCAATGGCAATAGCTTGTGCCATGGCTTGGGTCGGTACGCAAAGCGCCCTTTTGGCAGGCGTTTTTACAGGGCGTCCATCCAACTCTACTGCGAAACCGGCGTCTGCCTGCACAACTGTTGCCGAGGTCCAGAATCTCTTGGCTTTCCACGCACTCATTTTCTATATCTCCCAAACACGGGCCAGCAGCGCAGGAAGCACATCAAAATGTTCAAGCATGTGCTGTGCATCCGTCAGCTGGGCGGCGGGATGATATCCCCATGTAACCCCGATGCCCGTCAATTGCGCCGCTTTCGCCATCGCCATGTCAAAGCTGGTATCACCCACCATGACAGCATTACATGCCTGCACACCCGTTTCGCGCAATGCTTCCAGCAACATGGCCGGATGCGGTTTTGAGGGATGGAAATCAGCAACTTGCTGGGTCGCAAACATGCCCTGCAAACCATGCGATTCAATCAGCTTATCAAGGCCTCGGCGGGATTTTCCTGTCGCTACCCCCAACACCACATCGGACTGCCGCGACAGAGTTTCCAAAACCTCACGCGCGCCGGGATAGAAGGGCGAGAAATCAGTGCTGTCTGCCTCCGCCCGCAGTGTCATAAAGGCGTCCTTGTAGCCCTGAACCAATCGCGCCCGCGTGCCCGCATCCGTGTCCGGCGCAAGCCGCAGCATTAAGACATCAAGTGACAGGCCGACAACGCCCAATGTCTGCTCACGCGACGGTATCGCCATACCCTCAGCGGCAAACGCCAGATGCATCGCACTAAGGATTTCCGCCTGACTGTCGATCAACGTGCCATCAACATCAAACATAACCAACCGCACAGGCGTCTCGCTCATCCCCACTCTTCCCCGAACGGGTCGTCAGGTGCGAATTTTGTCTGCCATCCGAATGTATCCCAAGTGCGCTGCATATGATCAGGAATAGGTGCCACCAGATTGAGCATCGCCTTGGTTGCCGGATGCTCAATGGTGAGACTGCGCGCGTGCAGATGCAGCTTTTTGGAAATATCACCGCCAAGCTGCGCGCCCCACCCATCGCCCATATTCTCCTGACCCGAGCCGCCATATTTACCATCGCCGACGATCGGATGCCCGATCTCGGCCATATGCACGCGCAACTGGTGAGTACGCCCTGTTACCGGGCTCAGCGCCATCCACGCGGTGCGCGTACCCGCCTGCTCAAGCACGGAATAGTCTGTGGTCGCACGCTTGGCGCCTTCGGTCTCGTCAATGTCGCGCGGATGTACGGCGATCATTTTTTCGCCCTCCCCACGCGCGCCATGACCGCCCGCCTTCACCAGACCAAATTTGATCGTGCCATTGCGCGGATGCGGCACGCCTGCAACCACAGCCCAATAAATCTTGCGCGTCTCGCGGTGGCGGAAATTGGCAGTCAGCGCCTTCGCGGCCTCGCGCGTCCGCGCCAGCACTAGAACGCCGGAGGTGTCCTTGTCGAGCCGGTGCACCAGCCTCGGCTTCTCGTCTAGATCGAACATCAGCGCCTCGGACAACGCATCCACATGCCGCTCCCCCTGTCCCGAGCCGCCCTGCACCGGCAAGCCGGGCGGCTTGTTCAGCGCGATCACATGATCATCACGGTAAATTACGCAAGCCCTGATCATCTTTGCCTCCGCCTCGGTCACTTTCGTGCGTTTGGGCGGTGGAGGCGCGTCGCCTGACGGCAATGGAGGGATGCGAATTTGTTGACCAACTTCAACGCGGGTTGAGCCTTTTACGCGTCCACCGTCGACGCGGATTTCGCCTTTACGGCACATCTTCTCGATGCGGCCCTGCGGAATTTGCGGGAATACCCGTTTGAACCAACGATCAAGCCGCTGATCTCCGTCACCCTCTTCAACCGTCAGCATTTGAACCTGGCTCATGCTAATACTCCTCTGGTGATCCACATCCCCAACATCAACCCCGATACCGAAAGCACCACGGACAATAAAACATATGTTCCCGCAGCTGCAATCTGCCCCCGCTCAACCATCGTCACCGTTTCAAGCGAGAACGCCGAAAACGTCGTAAAGCCACCCAAAATACCGGTCATTACAAATGGGCTGAGATGCGTGAGCCCTTTTTGCGCAGCGAGCACCACAAACACGCCCATAAGAAACGATCCAGCGATATTGATCGCGATAATGGCAAGTGGGAACTCGGCCGGACCCGTCAGACGCATCATACCGACCCCGATGAGGTAGCGGCATGATGCACCAATGGCACCGCCCAAAGCGACGAGAGAAACAGTTGAAATCATGCAGTCCCCATCGCGCGCGCGCGCGGCAGAGTCAACTCTTCGTCAACTCTCGCGCTGCGCCCTCAACTTTGCGAAATACTCCAGCCGCTTTTTCAATTCCCGCTCGAATCCGCGCTCAACAGGCTCATAAAGCGTTGGTCGCTCCATTCCTTCAGGGAAATAATTCTGGCCGGAAAACCCGTCTTCAGCATTGTGGTCATAGGCATACCC
>JBATTJ010000097.1:0-27489 GCA_049670485.1 Sulfitobacter sp. | reverse complement strand
GGTCTGATATAACCGCTCCATCTTGCCTCGAGTTTAAGGGTGATAAGACGCACGAGGAGAGTCCTTCATATCTTTATCCTGCAACCATTTTGATAAATCGCCAGAGACATGGCTGGATTCATTTTCCATTGCCTGACGGCGCATGCGTACATGTACGAGAAGGGGGGTAAAACGTGGTGCGCGGGATGCCCCAATTTGGCTAGTGTCTGGCGTGCCGACAGGTGGTTTTCTTTAGGCACGTATAATATCGTCTAGATTTGCTATCTTGACCATTAATGACATCTGCGGACACACTATCATCCAAATCAAAAGTTGCTAAAAAATGCTATAATACATTTAAGCTTTCAAAAATTTGTGAAACATTTTTGTTTGACAGCCTAGAAATCATTGAAGTGTCTACAACAAAAAATCTGTTGATTCGACTAGAAGTATATATACGTCTCATTAACTTAGCCATTTGTAAGCAGTAGTATAGGTTGCTATTTCAGGACCATCTACCGAAATTACTGCCATTTCTTAAACGCACTTGCGGTTGGGAGTTTCGATATCAATGAGTAAATTAGGATATTGGTTGACTCAGCAATCTCGATGCTGACCTGAACATGCCATTGTAGTTGAGGAGGGTTAACGCCTTGAAATTGACGGCGTACACAAAACCTAGTGGGACCTTTATCGCTTATTACTCGGACCGATCATCTCAATCTGGTTGACAGCATTTCACGCGACGATGCGTTAAAGCGTATTGGTTCAGGCGACACTGAGCGCCTCGCGACAAGGCGGATTCAGACGGTCTGATGCCAAAAGCTGTGACGTTGCGGATGATGTCGCTGGATGTGACGCACTACGGGCGAAGTCTAGCTGGAAGTTTACTGCATAACGAGTGGCGTATGTTGTGCGGCTTGATCGCAGAACGTCACGCATTTGTGTGGAGCAACGCACCCTTACGGCCGTTGACGCTCCTGCTGAACTGCTCAATGTTGTCTCGACAATACGAGATGTAGCGCTAACTAGCGCTTGAGGCATGATCTAATCTGAAAGCAGACCAATGAACGTCATTCCAACTAACTCTGAACTGTCCAACTCCACATCTGTTGTGACGAAGACGCCGATCCTGGATGAGGGTACGGTCGCTTCAAAGCGGGAGGAGATTTTAGATTACTTTCACAAGACTTTCTCCTTGTACGAGAGCCTCTTTGAATGTTTGGTCGATGACGACGCCTACTACGCGCGCGCCAACATGCTGCGCCATCCGCTTATTTTCTATTACGGTCACACGGCAGTTTTCTACATCAACAAACTGAACGTGGCAAAGCTGATCAACGAACGGATTGATCCACATCTTGAATCCACGCTGGCCATCGGTGTTGACGAAATGTCGTGGGATGACCTGAACGAAGCGCATTACGATTGGCCGACGCCCGCCAAAGTGAAAGCTTATCGCGACAAGACCCGCGCCATCGTCGACACCTTCATCAGAACCTATGATTTCACACTTCCCATCACATTCGACGATCCCATGTGGATTATCGTCATGGGGATCGAGCATGAGCGTATTCACCTTGAAACCTCGGCCGTGCTGCTTCGCGAACTGCCTTTGAACAAGGTCAGACCCCACAAGATCTGGAGCAACATCTGCACGCAAACAGGCACCGCTCCGCTGAATGCGCTGATCGACGTGCCCGGTGGCGAAGTCGCTTACGGTAAGGACAAAACCAATCCGCTGTACGGTTGGGACAACGAGTTTGGCCATGCAGAGGCCGTGATCAAACCCTTCAAAGCGTCTAAGTATCTTGTCTCGAACACCGAGTTTCTGGAGTTCGTGCAAGCCGATGGCTATCACACCCGCAGCAACTGGGACGACGAGGGGTGGCATTGGGTGCAATATGCGAAAGCCGAACATCCAGTCTATTGGGTGAAGGACGGCGAGAATTACAAATACCGCTCAATGCTTGACGTGATCGACATGCCATGGAATTGGCCGGCCGACCTTAACTATCTGGAGGCCAAAGCCTTCTGCAACTGGAAGTCCGCGAAAACTGGCAAGAGCATTCGCATGCCGACAGAAGCCGAATGGTACCATCTGCGCAACCAGACCACAGACACCGATCAACCCTATTGGGCAAAAGCACCGGGTAATATCAATCTCGAATACGAGATGTCTCCCTGCCCGGTTGACCGCCATGAATTCAAAGGCGGTTTCTTCGATATCATCGGCAATGTGTGGCAGTGGACAGAAACGCCGATTGATGGCCTTGAAGGCTATAACGTCCACCCGATATATGATGACTTTTCATCGCCCACCTTCGATGGCAAACACAACGTCTTCAAGGGCGGTTGCTGGATTTCAACAGGCAACTACTCGATCAAAGATTCCCGCTACGCCTTCCGCCGTCACTTTTTCCAATACTCAGGCCTGCGATATATCGAAGGTGAAGAGGTCGAGAACCCAATTATGAATATCTATGAGACCGATGAACAAATCTCGCAATACATCGAATTCCATTACGGGGAAGAACACTACGGTGTAAAGAACTTCCCTGTCGCTTGCATCGAAGCCTTGCTGCCGCACACAAAGGACATGAGGACACAACGTGCGTTGGACTTGGGCTGCGCCACGGGCCGGTCGTCATTCGAGCTCGCCAAGGTGTTTGATCACGTTGATGCGTTGGACTTCTCTGCCCGTTTTGTCGAAGCACCCTCCACCCTGCAAACGACTGGATCACAGCGATACGTTATCAAGACGCAAGGTGATCTTGTTGAGTTTAAAGAAGTGAAGCTGGCCGATTTTGAAGGCTACGAAGAGATCAAAGACAAAATTGCGTTCATGCAAGGCGATGCCTGTAATCTGACTGATAAATACACTGATTACGATCTGGTGTTTGCCGGAAATCTTATCGACCGGCTCTATAAGCCAACTGATTTTCTGGCCTCTATTAAGGGCCGTATCCGCGAAGGTGGTTTGCTGGTCATCACATCGCCTTATACGTGGCTGGAAGACTTTACGCCCAAGGAAAACTGGTTGGGCGGTTATAAGGCACAAACCGGCGAAAGTTACACAACGCTGGAAGGCTTGGCGGATAATCTGTCGCCAGAGTTTGAACTGGTCGACGACCCGCAAGACATCCCCTTCGTGATCCGCGAGACGGCGCGTAAATTCCAACATAGCGTCGCGGAAATGAGTGTTTGGCGTAAAGTGGGTTAGACCTATCTCCCGATGGTATTAGAGGTGGATGGTTGACAGCTATGCCCGTCAGTGTGCGATTCAGCGAAGGTCGGTAGACACTTCATCAGTCGCTACTGGCGGGGGCACCAACTCAATTACCAGACATCAGCGTAACGGTAACCAACTGCAGCAATGTCCGCAGTAAGGATTTCTGAGCTGTCGTCGGTTTTGTGGGCGGCAACTTGAGCTTTCTTGGCTCATTGCATCGGGCCTAGATATCCTATGGTCGAGTGACGACGTGTCGGGTTGTAGAAACGCTAAATGTAATCGAAGAGATCGGCTCGAGCCGGATACAAAGATTGCAGATGGTAATAATCTGGTTGACGAATATGAGTCCCACAATGCTCTGATACATGCGTCAGTTGGTCGGCTCGGCGTTCTGATGGAAATGGCGATTGAGGCTATTGGAGAATATGTGGATGACGGCAGTAGTGTAATTGATATGAAATGTTTCGCGGATACCTATGCTTGTGGGAATGACTGTGACGAAGAGCTGAATCTGTTGTTGCTGGCAACTGGATTACAATCGATACCGGCAAGGCACTGCAGTGCAATCAAGAGGAGATCCAGCAACGCCGCGGTCGCCCTTAAGGCACATGAATTCTCTAGATTTGCAGGACGTGAAACCGCCGCCAAGACGGGTTCTCGATGATGTAGAACGGGTCTCACAAGTCGTAAGGCGGATTTACCTTTGCCGCTCATATTGCTAAACTATTTTTACTGATGCGGAATTTTAGCCAGAACGGAGTTTCGATGTTTGACGTCATCCGCCTGCTTACACTGATCATCTCACTTTTCCTGTCGTCCAATATGCTTTGGGCACAGGGCCGCGCGCCATTACCCGATTACGTGATTGCCGAATATGGCGCGCCTCCGGCGATTCCGAATGGGCAATTGGATGCCGCCGTGACCGATGCAGTCGAGGAGCTTTTGACGATTGCGATTGATCAGGCCGGTTGGGCCGTTGCAGATACCGCAGCTCTTGAGGTCATTGCGCAGGCAAAAGATCCGCGGTTGGTTTGGATCATCACCGATTTGTTGCGCTTCACATGGCGGCCGGAATTCCGTGCAGCGCTGGCTGGTACCGCAGGACAAATCCTCGACACCTCATTCATCAGCGGTAGTCAGAGGTCAGACATCATTAATAAAATGCTGGCATGGGATATGCCAGATTATCCCGGTTACCTTGCCCATAAGCGCAGTGTTTTCACACAGTATATTCCCGGATGGGAAAGAATTTTTGTTGAAGGTGATATCGCTTGGCAGATGGTTGATTGGGGTGGTGTGAACATTGATGCGAGGCCCTTCAGCACCACCGAGGACGTTTGCAATTGCATCCCTGCGTCCGATAATCCCGAAGTCAGTACCGCTGCGGAGGCGACATGGTTGAACGATGATGACATCATTTTCGGCCTTGTGGTGAACGGCGAAGCGCGCGCCTATCCCCGCCAGATCATGGAAGTACGCGAAATGGTGAATGACACGCTCGGGGGGCGTGATCTTGGAATTCCGTATTGCACGCTCTGCGGCGCTGCTCAGGCTTACTTTACCGACCGCCTTCCTGCAGGTGTGAAACGCCCCATATTGCGGACTTCCGGCCTTCTTATCCGATCAAACAAAGTCATGTATGATATTGAAACCTATTCAGTTTTCGATACCTTCCTAGGCCACGCAGTGACAGGGCCATTGGCTGAAATCGGACTGCAACTGGAACAAGCGACAGTTATCACAGCGGATTGGGGCACGTGGCGTGCAACATATCCCGATACGACGGTCTTGGTCGAAGCTCTGGCTCTGGGTCGTGATTTCAATCTGCGCGAAACCCGCGATGCCAATGGGCCGATCTTTCCTGTTGGTGACGTTGATCCGCGGCTTCCTGTGCACGAAGATATCATCGGCGCCATCACTGCAAACGGCATTCCGGTGGCTTTTCCCCGCGCAACCGCCGCCGCCGCATTGGCCGCAGGTCAGGAAGTGGCGTTTGAGAATATACGACTGGAGTCGTTCGCTGGCGGTATGCGTGCGGTTGGATCAAACGGAGAGGCTGTGACGAGCCATCAGGCGTTCTGGTTCGCTTGGTCGCAATTCCACTCCAGCACGGTTCTGTGGGAAGGGTAGATAGAGACCCGTTCTATGAAAACGCAGAGATGATGGCACTTTCAAGCTAATTTGGATATCTTAGCTCCGTGCTGGCGGAAAATTCTCTCAAAAGCATAACGCAGTTTGGTAAATACGGGCAGCTATTCGGGCGCTAAGAGCTCAAGTCAATGATATACGTACATATTTTACTTTTTTTGGGATGACTGTGGTCATCTAGTTGGCAGTTCCTCGAATTATCACATCCTATATCGCCAAGCTGGGGTTGCTGTGGTGCAAAGCGAGCGGGGTTATTATAAGAATGACAACTTATTTTCTGCAAATGAAAGCTTTTGACCTGCCCCCCAAGGCTCCTTCATTCATAACGAGAGTTTACGAGTCCGTGTTTCATATTCTTCATCGTTAGTTTCCGCACAGCCTCTGCGCAAAAGAGACTGAATAACCCCAGTATTGCAGACGCTTTCTTCCCTAACTTTGAGGCAAGGAGGCCGATATTGGGAAGCCTAATTTCAGTGAAGATTTCAAGCGTGATGCTGTGCATCAAATCACGGTACGTGGATATCCAGTACGTGAGGTTTCAGACCGTTTAGGCGTCAGTACCTACTCGCCTTACAAATGGACGAAGCTTTACGCTAACGCCGCGTCACAAACATCATCTGTGAACCACGAGGCTGAGAACCGTAGGCTTAAGCGTGAACTGCGCGGATGACCGAGGAGCGCGATATCCTAAAAAAAGCGGCCGGGTACTTCGCAAAGAATGCAAGGTGAAGCACGCGTTTGTCGCTGAGCACCGCCCTATCTTTTCGGTGCGCAGGATGTGCCACTGCCTCAACATCCATCCCAGTGGGTTCTATGCATGGATTAAGAATTCGTTAAGCCACCGTGCGCGTGAGGATGCACGCCAGACCAAGCTGCTTAAAGATGCTTGGAAGCATAGCGGCAAGGTTTGCGGATATCGTAAGTTGCATGATGATTTGATCGAACTGGGCGAAGTCAGTTGTCCGAACAGGGTTGCCAGATTGGCCAGACTTGTCGGCATACGCGCTTAGATCGGCTACAAACGAAAGCCTGGCAGCTATGGTGGAAGACCATCCGTAGTTGTCGATAACACATTGGATCGGCAGTTCGATGTGGCGGAACCGAATGCGGTTTGGGTTTCGGATATCACCTACATCAAGACCTACGAAGGATTCTTGTATCTGGCTGTCGTCATTGATCTTTACTCGCGATGTGTCATCGGCTGGGCAACACAGTCGCGGCACCCACCGACCTCGTGCTTCAGGCGCTCCTCATGGCCGTCTGGCGGCGCAAACCAAAGCAAGCCGTACTGATTTATACCGACCAGGGCTCTCAATACACTAGTCGTGATTGGGCGGTGTTTCTTCGCGCCCACAATCTTGAACATTCAATGATCAGACGTGGAAACTGCCATGACAATGCGGTCGCCGAAAGCTTCTTCAACCTGCTCAAACGCGAGCGCATCCGCCGCCGAACTTACAAGACGTGGGAACAAGCCAGACATGACATCTTCGACTACATCGAAATGTTCTATAACCCGAAACGCAAACATGCGAGAAAAGACATGCTGTTGCCCGTCGACTTCGAAAACAGACAGCAAAATGTAAACCAAAAAAGTGCCTATGAAACTAGGGGCTATTCAGCTACGAAGCGCTGGAGATGGAGTATTTTTGAAATAAACACTCAATGGCGCCGCAACTTGAAAGGGTGCCGTCAAGCAGTCCCATTAAAACGACGGTCTGGAAGTGGACACTTTTGCACGTACCGCAAATTTGCGAGAGGTAGTCGCAGCGCACTATCGTTGGTTAAACATCCAAGTCCAGAACAAGAACCCCATCGATGCCGCCAACTGCATTTTCGACGATCTGTACGCCGAGTGATTTGTGTTTGGGATGCTCAGCGTATGTGTTCAAAGCCGCCCAATTATCGAAATCTATAACAAACCCGTGCATATATCCGCGTTCGATCTGTTCAGGGCTTTCGGATCGCCCGCCAGTGAAGTTATGCGCGCCGGATAATGTATCGGTGAGCGCGCCAAGACTTGCATAGATACGCGCTACCGTTTCTTCTTTTGTTTCTGGTTTGAACTTGGTGAGGACAATATGACGTATCAATGCAATTTCCTTTGCCTATCCAATAGTTGGAATGATGCATGGCGCACGGCAAGGTCGCAATAGCCAGCTTACAAATGACTATTTTGCTGTGAAGGGCATAATCAATCGGAATGCCTTTGGGTGGCTAAGCTTACCTGAAGGGCAGGGTCCTTTCAGATAGTCAGAAAATCATAAAAAAAATTGAAGCGTGATCGAATGGCGAGAGTTTATGCCTTACTCGTTTGGTCGCTTTGGAACCTGCCAACCAAGAAACCCAGTTACGGTGTGCTGATGTCCGTCTGCTGAGTGGGCCAATGACCATCTATCAAAACAAAAAAAGAGGCCGCAGCTTTCGCGTGCGGCCTCCTTTATCTCAATCAAAAAGACTTAGTGTGTGAACTTCTTGATCTCGCCGGACTTCAGACGCGCGCTATAGGAAATCAGTTCTTTGCGCACGACCTTCATCAGGAAGTAGAGGCAGAAGATGTTGACCACCGCCATTGCAAAGATTGCCGCATCCGAGAAGTCGATCACAGGGCCCAAGCTTGCCGCTGCACCGATGACGATAAAGACGCAGAAGATGATCTTGAACACGAGTTCCGTCGTCTTGCCTTCACCGAACAAGTAGGTCCAAGCCTTCAAGCCATAGTAGGACCATGAGATCATGGTAGAGAAGGCAAACAGGATGACCGCAATCGCCAGCACAAACGGGAACCAGCTGATGGCTGATCCAAACGCGGCTGACGTCAGTGCGACACCACCGGTATTACCAATCGTGGCGATCGCTGTGCCTGCTTCGTTGAGGACGTAGTTGCCTGTCGCTTCATCCACGATCAGTTGTTGCGAAATGATGATGACGAGTGCTGTCATTGTACAAATCACAACTGTGTCGATGAGCGGCTCGAGCAGGGAGACAAAGCCTTCGGTAATAGGCTCTTTGGTTTTCACAGCAGAGTGTGCGATCGCCGCAGAACCAACGCCTGCCTCGTTCGAGAAGGCAGCACGTTTGAAGCCCTGTATCAAAGCGCCAACCAAACCACCTGCAACACCAAGACCAGTGAATGCACCAAGAAAGATCTGACCGAAGGCCCAACCGATCATGTCGTAGTTTACGATCAAAACGATAAGCGCCGCGCCAACATAGAGCAGACCCATGAACGGGACGATCTTTTCAGTCACCTTGGCGATGGATTTGATACCACCGACAATCACGGCGAATACGACAGCTGCGAAGATAATGCCGGTAATCCAACCCGGAAAGTCACCGGTAATTTGCGTGATTTGCGCATGCGCTTGATTGGCCTGAAACATATTCCCGCCGCCCAAAGCGCCGAGGATACAAAAGATCGAGAAGAGCACAGCAAGGATTTTACCGCCCGGCAGGCCCAACTCGTCAAAGCCTTTGGAGATGTAGTACATTGGACCACCCGAGACGCTCCCGTCAGGGTATTCGTTGCGGTATTTCACTCCCAGCGTACATTCCGTAAACTTGGACGCCATGCCAAGCAGACCCGCAAGGATCATCCAGAATGTTGCCCCCGGACCGCCGATACCGACCGCCACGGCAACACCAGCGATGTTGCCGAGGCCAACGGTACCGGACAGCGCGGTTGCAAGCGCCTGAAAGTGGCTGACCTCACCCGCATCGTTGGGATCGGAATAATCGCCCTTTACCAGACTAATGGCATGACCAAAGAATCGGAACTGTACAGCAGCAAAATAAATGGTGAAAACGCTCGCACCAACAACAAGCCACATCACGATCCATGGAAAATTCGTACCGGGAATCGACATGAAGATAAAGTTCACGAACCAGCCGGTCGCACTGGCGAAAATCTCGTTCACGCGCGCATCAAGCGATCCTGCCGCCTCTTGTGCGTGTGCGGGCATCGCGATGGCCAGATAGGCGAGCGCGGCCCAGAATACTGAATATAGCTTTTTCATTTGAATGAATCCTTATGCGACGACCGTGACGGGAACGCGCGCGTTCATCACAAGGTTTGCGGTTGAGCTGCCAAAAATGCGCGATGTCAGGCCACCAGCGCTTGAGCGGGCAACGATGATCTGCGATGCGCCCTCGGTATGGGCGATATCATCGATTGTATCGGCAACGTCGCCGTGGCGCACAATCGCGCGCGCAGATAGGCCTGCCTTTTTTAACGATGCGACTGCGGGCTCTACGACCCGCTCCATGGCGATTGAAATCTCTTCTTCGCGCCGTTTGTGCCGCTGTGCGTTTTCTTCCGCTGTCTGGAAGGAAAACGGTGACCATTCGATCACGTAAACGACGATCAGCTCACAACTGTCGCTGTTTGCCGCTAAGCTCTTGGCAAATTCGAGGGCTTTTTCCCCCGAGGTTTGTCCATCGAGTCCGATAACTAGTTTCATTAATTTGTCCCCATTTTCAGTCAATTGACTAGGCTTGTGGGTCAGATTGCGTTCTTTGACGCCAATATTCTGGCCTGCCGTGTGAGTACGCTAGCGAATGAAAGTTGATGGGTCTATTGAATTGTCACTGCTTCATACAGTGTGGATATTGAGTGTTGTGAAGTTCAGGCGAGCTGGAAAGTGCTTTCATGCCGCGCGTCTGCTCAATTCGTAAGCGCAGTGAAGCTGCACGAACCGCTCCTGCTTCATTCCGTTTGACGCGGTCTGTGAAACCAATTAGCCAACACTGTACCAGGGGCGCTGAAAAGCTGAGACGTACCCTTTGAACCTGAACCAGATAATGCTGGCGGAGGGAGGTCGTATGTTTTGCTACTCTACATACCACTTCTCCTTTTTCGCCCGCGAAAATAGGAGAGACCATGGCCCCCCGAGACCTTTTGACAGCGTTGCGCGACCAGAATCCGCTAGTGCATTGCATCACCAATTATGTCGCAATGAACATTGCAGCAAATGTTGTCTTGGCGGCAGGGGCGTCACCGGCAATGGTCCATGCGCCAGAGGAAATTACCGATTTTACACCGCTTTGCGGGGCGCTGACGATCAACATCGGGACACTGTCGTCTCCGTGGATGACGAGCATGTCAGGCGCCGCTACCATCGCCAATGCGCGCAATATTCCATGGGTTCTGGATCCTGTTGCACATTTTATCTCAGAGTATCGCAGGCGCGCGGCGCAGGACTTGCTCGCCCTTAATCCGAGCATCGTCCGCGGGAATGCATCAGAAATTCTGGCGCTGTCGGGCGAGGCAGGTGCGGGAAAAGGTGCCGACAGTGGCGATAGTGTGGACGCTGCGAAACATGCGGCAGACGCGCTTGCCAAACGGTTTGACATGGTCGTCGCGGTGACGGGGCCTGTCGACTATGTCACTGATGGCGTGCAATCGGCACAGGTGTCGGGCGGGTCGTCCATCATGCCGCAAATTACGGCGCTGGGATGCTCTCAAACTGCATTGATGGGTGCTTATTGCAGCGTTGGACCTGCCTTTGACGCCGCTTTGGCTGCGCTTGCGCATTTCAAGGTTGCGGGATCGGCAGCCGAAAAGCTTGCAAAGGGGCCCGGCAGCTTTCAGATGCATTTTCTTGATGCGCTTGCTGCGACACAGCCCGAAGACCTTGCCCAGGTCATCACATGAGGCGCAGCATACGAGGCAAATTGCGTCTCTATCTTGTGACAGACAGCGCGCTTTGCAAAGAACTGGGTATTGTTGAAACAGTCCGTAGGGCGGTGTCCGGCGGTGTCACAATGGTCCAACTGCGCGACAAGGACGCGACGACAGCACAGCGTACCGAGTTGGGAATTGCTCTCAAATTCGCGCTGCACGGAACAAATGTCCCCCTCGTGATTAACGACGACATCGCGGCGGCGGTCGCTGCAAACGTCGACGGCGCGCATATCGGTCAGGGGGATATCTCTCCGCAACAGGCGCGCGCCTTGCTGGGGGCAGGTAAAATTCTGGGCCTCTCATGTGAGACGGAGGGTGCCGTGCGTGACGTCGACCCGTCTGTGGTTGACTACCTCGGTCTTGGGCCTGTGTACGGAACCGCGACAAAAGCTGATCACGCGCAGCCAATCGGCCTGAAAGGTTTGGCGCAGCTGGTTGCGCTTTCACCGCTGCCCAATGTGGCAATCGGTGGATTAAAAGCGCGTGATCTCGACGGGGTGCGCGTGGCTGGTGCCGATGGCCTCGCGGTTGTCTCTGGCATTTGTGGACAGGCGGACCCGACGGCGGCAGCACGCGCATTTTATGCTGTCAAACCGGCGGCCATGCTATGATCCCGAACGTCCTGAGCATCGCAGGTTCCGATCCCTCAGGCGGGGCAGGGATTCAGGCCGATATCAAGGCGATCAGCGCGAACGGTGCCTACGCAATGGCGGCCGTCACTGCGCTAACTGCTCAGAATACGCAGGGAGTAAGTGGCATTCATCTTGTCCCGCCTGATTTCGTGCAAAGCCAGATAGAGGCAGTGTTTGCCGATATCCGCGTTAATGCGGTGAAGATCGGGATGATCGCAAATGCACAGATTGCAACAGCGGTAGCGGATGTCTTGAAGCAGCATACTGGCATTCCAATTGTGCTCGATCCGGTGATGATCGCCAAAGGTGGCGCAGCTTTGCTACAGCCCGACGCGGTGATCACTTTGCGCAACGCGCTGCTTCCGCTGGCTACTATATTGACCCCCAACCTGCCTGAGGCAGCACATCTGCTTGGTACACAAATAGCAACCACGCGCGATGAGATGGCTGAGCAAGGCCGCGCGCTTTGTGCGCTGGGCGCGCAGGCGGTATTGATGAAAGGTGGGCACTTTGACGGGGAGGGCAGTCCTGACTGCCTTGTCACCAAACATGATGTGACGTGGTTTGAAGCAGTGCGTATTGCGACCCGCAACTCCCATGGAACCGGCTGCACGCTCTCCTCGGCGCTTGCAGCACAACTGTCCAAGGGTCTGACCCTTACCCAAGCCACCGCTGCCGCCAAATCGTACGTCATGCAAGCGATTGCGCAAGCGGGTGATTTATCCGTGGGCGCGGGCCATGGCCCCACCCATCACTTCGCCACTTTGTATTCGAAATAAAAAAGGAACATGTCATGAGATCTACCATATTTGCAGTCGTACTTTCATGCGCGGCCAGCCCTCTATGGGCGCAGGATCAGGTGACCCTTTTGCTTGACTGGTTCGTGAATCCGGATCACGGGCCGATCATCATTGCGCAGGAGAATGGATATTTCGCCGAGCAAAACCTTGAGGTCGAGGTGATTGCCCCCGCTGATCCATCCGCGCCGCCCAAGATGGTCGCGGCGGGTCAGGCCGATCTTGCGGGTTCATATCAACCACAATTGCATCTGCAAATTCACGAGGGCCTACCGCTGCAACGGGTGGGTACGTTGGTCGCTACCCCGCTTAGCTGTCTGTTGGTGCTCGCTGACGGGCCGATCAAGACGCCCGCCGACCTCAAAGGGCGCAAGGTCGGCTTTTCCGTTGGCGGGGTGGAGGAGGCAGTGCTCGGGCATGTGCTCAAGACGCACGGCCTCACGCTGGATGATATTGAGCTGATCAATGTAAACTGGTCAATGTCGCCGTCTTTGATGTCTGGCCAAGTCGATGCGGTCATCGGCGCGTTCCGGAATTTCGAGCTGAACCAGATGGACATTGAAGGAGTGCCGGGCAAATGTTTTTATGTCGAGGAAGAAGGCCTGCCGCCCTATGACGAGCTGATCTATGTGGCCAACCGGGACACGATGGAGGTGCAGATGATCCAACGCTTCCTCGCGGCGACTGAGAAAGCGACACAGTACATCATCAATCATCCTGTCGACAGCTGGGAGGTTTTCGCGGCGACAGCACCCGAGCTCAACGATGAGCTGAACAAGCGCGCATGGGTCGATACATTGCCCCGCTTTGCGTTGCGGCCAAGTGCGGTAGACACAGGGCGATATGCCACGTTCGAGGCATTTTTGCATGAAGCGGGGCTGATCCCGTCCCTCAACAAGGTCAGCGACATCGCCATTGACGTGAACGGACCATGACCGGCTCTTCCTATGGCACAACCTTTGTATTATGGCGCGATGGATGCCCCGCGCCATGGCGCGCCTATACCGATCATACCTTCGTGAGGGGTTTGGGTGATGGATCACTGCCGCGCGCGGCCTTTCTACACTACCTTGTACAAGATTATGTATTTCTTGTGCACTTTGCCCGCGCATGGTCGTTCGGTGTAGTCAAAGCAGAGACATTGGACGAGATGAAGATCTGTGCGGCGACGGTCGATGCGCTGGTCAATCATGAGATGGCGCTGCACGTCGCAACCTGCGCTGCTGCGGGTATCGACGAGGCGACCCTGTTCAACGCGACCGAAGAGTTCGAGAGTTTGGCCTACACCCGTTATGTGATGGATGCGGGCTTGCAAGGTGATTTCCTCGATCTGATGGCGGCACTCGCGCCGTGTTGCTTTGGCTATGGCGAAATTGGCACGCGGTTGGCGGCAACGACGAGTGAGGATAATCCCTATCAGGACTGGATCGCCACCTATGCGGCAGAGGATTATCAAAGCGTGATGGTGTCTGTCGGACAGATGATAGATGCCGCTGTGGCCCGTCGTTTGGGACCTGATCCGGCGCAATCAGCGCGCTGGGCGCAATTACAAACACGCTTTACCACCGCCACCCGCCTCGAATCTGCGTTTTGGGACATGGGATTGCGCCGCGCGTGATGCGTGCCCCTGCCATTCACCTGCGCGGCAGCTATGATATTGAGGGCGCGCGTCTGTTCGGGCCGGTTGATCTGATCTTGCCTGCGGGACGGTGGACTTGTGTCTTGGGGCGATCTGGGGTGGGTAAATCGACCTTAGTCCGGCTGATCGCAGGGTTGATGTGCGCCGGTACATTTGACGGCCGGGTCGGTGCGTCGGACGGCATGGAGCTGGCTGGGCGCACCAGCGTCATGGCACAATCCGATCTGCTGCTGCCGTGGCTCAGCGTGCTTGAAAATACCGTGCTGGGCGCGCGCCTTCGCGGGCAGGTGCCTGATCTGGGCAAGGCCACGCGCCTATTGGACCGCGTTGGCCTTTCAGATCATTTGCACAAAAAACCTGACGCGTTGTCGGGTGGTATGCGGCAACGTACAGCCCTTGCACGGACGTTGATGGAGGACCGCCCCATTGCCCTTCTGGATGAGCCGTTCTCCGCACTCGACGCGAGCACGCGCGCCGATATGCAAGAGCTCACTGCACAGATGCTGTCTGATAAGACCGTCCTATTGGTTACACACGATCCCGCAGAGGCGGTTCGCCTTGGACATCAGATTGTCGTGCTGACACCGGATGCAGCACAGGTTTGGCCTGCACCGCATGATGCGCCCGTTCGGGATCAGTACGCCGCGCAGACGGTCGCATGTCAGGCAGAGCTGCTACAACATTTGCGGCAATCGCCATGACACGGTTCTACACCGTTCTTGCCTCGACGGTCTTCGCTCTGCTGGTTTGGCAAGGGATCGTCTGGGTAACCGGCGTGCCCTCTTTTATTTTGCCGTCGCCTCTGCGTGTGGCGCAGGCCGCGATCGCCAATCGCGTATTGATCGCAGAAAACGCGGTGGTGACCGCAACCGAGGTTGCCTTGGGTCTGATGATCGGCACGGTTCTGGGCGCGGTGACTGCAATCCAATTGGCAAGTTCCGCGCGGCTGCACCGGATGGTGATGCCCCTTTTGATCTTTACGCAGGCTGTTCCGGTTTTCGCACTCGCCCCGATCCTAACGCTGTGGTTCGGGTATGGCATCGCATCCAAAGTCGTGATGGCCGTGCTTATCATCTATTTTCCGGTAACTTCGGCATTCTACGACGGGCTCACGCGTGTTCCGTCTGATATTCTGGACATGGCCACGACGATGGGCGGCACCAAACAACAGGTCATGCGGCGGATCAGAATACCTCATGCGATGCCGTATCTGGGTTCCGGTCTGAAGCTTGCCGCTGTTTATGCTCCTATCGGCGCGGTCATCGGGGAATGGGTCGGCGCATCCAAAGGCCTCGGCTATCTGATGCTGCTGGCTAATGGGCGTGCCAAAACAGATCTGATGTTTGCCAGTCTGTTTACGCTTGCGATCATGACATTGCTTTTGCATTTCGCAATCTCAAGGTTGTCCGACCGAATGGGTAGATACTGAAAGTTTTGTTGGTCAATTGGCCACCTGAACGCGAAAAGCTCTGACAATTTTCAGTTTAAAAATGGTATGATGTACGACAACATTAGCCGGGTTTGTGGAGATCACATCATGACAGTAGAGACAATCGATTGGGTCGACCGGTTTCCGGGGCTGTCGCGGCTGGAATCTGCGGTCAAACAGACCATCGTATCGCGCAGCAGCGTTGTGGATGTGGCGCAGGGGACTACGATTTTCGGGCCGGGCAAATCCCCCGAGAATATGCTTTTCCTCCTCGAGGGAACCGTCAGGGTCCAGCAGGTCTCGGACACCGGCCATGAAATAGTGCTCTACCGGATCGAGGCGGGGCAAAGCTGTGTGCTGACGACGGCCTGCCTGCTGGCCTATGATGACTATTCCGCAGAAGGGATCGCCGAAACGCCTGTACAGGCGGCGGCTATTCCAAGGGACGTGTTCGATGATCTGGTGGCGCAGTCCAAATCATTTCGGGATTTTGTGTTCGCTGCATTCTCAAAACGGATCACAGACCTGTTCCTGACGATCAATGAGGTGGCGTTTGCAAAGCTGGATGTGCGCCTTGCCGACAGGTTGATCACGCTCGCCGGTGATGCAGGGGACGTGTCGACTACACACCAGAAACTATCGGTTGAATTGGGCACGGCGCGTGAGGTGATTTCGCGCCAGCTGCAAGAGTTTCAGCGGCGGGGCTGGATCGAACAAGCGCGCGGGCGTATCTCGTTGCTCAACCGCAACGAGCTTGAGCGGCTGGCAAGTCGAAATAACTGACAGCTTTTTTGTACCTGTGTGACAATGTCACCGTGAATTGCGTCTTGGCGGATTATACGATCTAGGTAATTCATAGGAGACAGAGAAAATGACTGCAAATCTTGGAAATATTGACCGCGCCCTGCGTGTGTTTTTGGGTCTTATCCTGCTGGTGCTTCCGTTCGTCAGTGGACTGGCCATCTTCGGCTCGGACATCGCCACAGCAGTGTCGGTCATTGCCGGTATTATTTTGTTGGCAACCTCTGCCATTCGATTTTGCCCGCTCTACCGTTTGTTCGGCGTGCGGACCTGCAAAATTTGATGGAGACGGTATTTACACCGCTGCAATCTTTAGGGGGCGGGGCCATGATTGGCCTTGCCGCCGTGCTTTTGATGGCCACGATGGGCCGGATTATGGGGGCCACCGGAATTCTGGCCGGTCTGCTGCAGCCCACTGATCTGTCTGACTGGACATGGCGGGCTGCCGTGGTCGTCGGCATGATCAGCGGGCCGATTTTGATCATGATCGTCACGGGCAACTTACCGGCTGTCGAAGTGCCGGTATCTACGCCCATGCTGATCATTGGCGGATTTATCGTCGGGATTGGCGTGACACTGGGTGCGGGATGCACTTCGGGTCACGGCGTGTGCGGCATGGCGCGGCTGTCTCCACGCTCGATCGCGGCGACACTGACATTTATGGTTACAACCGCGATCACCGTTTATGTGATCCGCCATTTGGTAGGAGCGTAAGATATGCGTCTTGTTGTTTGCTATCTTATCGGTCTGGTCTTTGGCGTCGGCATCTCTCTGTCGGGTATGGCCAATCCTGCCAAAGTTCTGAATTTTTTCGATGTTGCAGGCACGTGGGATCCAAGCCTTGCGTTTGTAATGGGCGGTGCGCTTTTGGTGACCGTCATCGGCTACCGGTTCGTGCTCAGACGTCCTGCGCCGCTGATGTCGGGCGGGTTCCAGTTGCCCACGCGCCGCGATCTTGATCCAACACTCATCGGTGGTGCTGCCGTCTTTGGCATCGGATGGGGGATCGCAGGGTTCTGTCCAGGTGGCGCGCTGCCTGCGCTGGGGACCGGACAGAGTGATGTTTTTGTCTTTGTGGGTGCCCTTCTTGCCGGTATCATAGCGACCAAACAGGTACAAAGCGCCATCGCCAATCGGGCCGCAACAGCAGTCTGAAGGGGCGCCCGCAAACGAAGGAGGGAGGACGATGACTTATCCGATTGATATGTCGATTGAGCCGGACGTATCGGCGCATTTCGACGAGGCAACCAACACGATCACCTACATCGTCAAAGATTCCAATAGCGACCACTGCGCGATTATCGACAGTGTTATGGACATCGACTATGCGGCGGGGCGCATCACCTATGCTGCTGCGGACGCGTTGATCGCAGAGATTTCGGAGCGTGGTCTGACCCTTGATTGGATCATCGAGACGCATGTGCATGCCGACCATTTGAGCGCTGCGCCCTACATCCAGCAAAAGCTGGGCGGCAAGATTGGTGTGGGCGAGAAAATCATGATCATACAGGAGACCTTCGGCAAGATTTTCAATGAAGGGACCGAGTTTCAGCGGGACGGATCGCAGTTTGACGCGCTGTTCAAGGATGGCGATACCTACATGATAGGGACGATGCAGGCGTTTGCGATGGACACACCCGGCCACACACCTGCGTGCATGGTACATGTGATGGGCAATGTGGCGTTTGCCGGTGATACGTTGTTCATGCCCGACGGCGGCTCTGCGCGATGCGACTTTCCCGGCGGTGATGCGGGTGTGCTTTATGACAGCATTATGAAAGTGCTGTCCCTGCCTGACGAGACCCGCCTGTTCATGTGTCATGACTACGGCCCGAATGGCCGCGCGATCCAGTGGGAAACTACCGTCGCCGAGCAGCGCGCGTACAACATCCACGTAGGCGGCGACAAGACCCGCGCCGATTTTATCAAGTTCCGCACCGAGCGGGACGCGCAGTTGGCGATGCCCAAACTCATCATTCCGTCATTGCAGGTGAACATGCGCGCGGGTGTCGTGCCCACCGACAAGGATGGTAATCCAATGCTCAAAGTGCCGCTCACCGGTATCTAAAGGACTATATGGCGGTGATGCGGAGTAGTTCCGATGGCGTTAGAGATGCGCGATTGTGCAGGGATGATCTAATGCTGTCATAGGAAGTATGACACATTTTAATTCGGATGCACGTTCTGCGGGAATGGATCGGCTTTGACGTATCTACGCCTAACTTTTTGTTGGTTGTGACACGCAGTTGGCATCCGATGATATATTGATGGTGGACAAAAAGGTCGCCAGCGCCCAAAGATTCGACAAAATACCCTAGGGCGGAATGCGCGATGGCAGGCGCAATTCAAAACGTGGGCTTAAAAATGAGGGAGTGAGAAACATGGAAAATAAGCAGGTATTGAGGCAGCTGAGAAAAGCGCCCTACAAGTTGAGCGTCTATCAAATTCTCCGCGAGCGTTCGATCATCGCTTCTGCTGATTATGTCGAACAGTTCCTTGATACAGCGATGTTGTTCGAGAACCTCCCCGCACTTTGGAACTACGCCGCCAATGCGGCTTCCCTTCAGGGTGGCCTCGTTCTTGAATTTGGTGTTTTCCAAGGCAAATCAATCAATCATTTCGCCAACCGGTTTCCTGACGAGACGTTGCACGGCTTTGACAGCTTTGAGGGGCTGGCGGAGGATTGGCTGGGCTACCATCTGCCCAAAGGCACGTTTAACCTTGGTGGCAAGCTGCCAAAGGTAAACGGCAATGTGACGCTGCACAAAGGCTGGTTTGACAAAACCCTCCCGTCATTCCTCAAAGAGAACCCTGAAAACATCCGCCTTTGCCACGTTGATTGCGACACCTATGAAAGCGCGCTGTATGTGCTGCAAACTGTCGCGAGCCGTTTTGTGAAGGGGAGCGTTATCGTTTTTGACGAATACTATGGTTATCCCAACTTCAAAGAAGGGGAGTTCAAAGCGTGGAAGGAAGTCTGCAAAAAGGCGAAGATCAAGTACAAATACATCGCTTTTTCCAACATGCAGGTTGCAGTCGAAATTCTTTGAGCACCAATTTGTCACGGCTTCCGGCAAATTTTGGAAGCCGTTGCATTTCAGATAGAGCTGCGCCTTCTCAAAGGTTGGCACCCATTCAACGCAGAGTATTACATGGATTCGTCTGCTCCCCCCCGCAGAGAAGTGAACCGAACCGTAAACTATATATTTGCGTCGCTGGCACTCAGCTTTGATCTGGCCTTTCCGTTTGTAGACGTCAGGGGCTATTCGCGAACCACCATTGCAAATTTTGCAGTCAAGAAAGCCTGCGGCTGCAGCTTTCGCGCGTCACGTCTGCCTTGAGCCGCGATCTGATTTTTTGTGGTTCACCGCCCTAGATCCTTGTGCGATCAAGTGTTCTGCCACTTGGCGCGCAAGTGTTCCAAGCTATCTCAGGTCTTCAATCAAAAAATGACACAAGATTTGGCGCAGCGAATGCACATAGTGATGAAGACCAAAAATCCGCATAATTTGCCGGTGAACAATCCCCGTCTGGTTGATTGTACGCACAACGTCATCACAAAGGTCCGTAAATACACTTTGAGCGCTTGTATGTGGCGTCCATCCTCGCCTTCTCTACTCATTTTACAGAGGTTTGTACCGATCAGGACGACCGAAAGGAATTGCGCATGACACAACCAATATTAATTATGGGTGCAACATCTGGCATCGGAAAATGCGCAGTTGAAGAAGCTCTGTCTCGTGATCTGCCGGTACGCGCCTTTGCGCGTAGCGCAGACACGCTTTCCGCAGCGCCAAATCTCGAAATTGCATCTGGCGATGCGCGAAACGCCAGCGACGTCGCAGCCGCTTTGCAAGGAGTGCGGGCCGTCATTTATGCCTTGGGTATCAAAGAGCGTCTGTCAATGCTTTGGCAGGAAGAGACGCTGTTTTCAGAGACCACCCGCATCTTGTTAGACCAGATGGGAAAAGCAGACGTGTCGCGCCTTATTGCCGTGACCGGATTTGGCGCGGGTCGCAGCAGGGATGCGATGAGCACGCTGGAACGCATCGGCCACACGGCGATTTTGGGAAGACCCTATGCGGACAAAAGCCGTCAGGAAACGTTGATCATGCAGAGCGAAGCAGATTGGACTATCGTGCGCCCGACCATCCTCACAAACAACAAGAAAACAGGTCAATATCGCGTATTGCGGTCCAAGTCAGAGTGGCGCATGGGCATGATCTCACGTTGCGATGTCGCTGCTTATCTGATCGACGCGGCGACAGATGATATCGACGTGAAAACCGATGTCGTGCTGACACGGTAGAAGATGGTAAACCGCGCCTACATTATACACGTGGTCTCCCTGACGCTGACCAAATTAGCGGACAGGCTGATTGATCCCAAGCTGGTGCTCGCATGGTTGCTGAACGCGATCGGTGCATCGGGCGTTCTAATTGGCCTGCTGGTACCGGTCCGTGAGGCGGGCGCACTTATACCGCAGCTTTTGCTGGCGCGCGCCATCCAACGTGCAAAAATTCGCAAGTATTTTTGGGCGATTGGTGCAGCCGTTCAAGGACTGGCCGCAGTCGGGATGGCAGCGTCAGCCGCATTTTTGCCGGGAAAGGCTGCCGGTTGGGTGATTATCGCACTATTGGCGGTTCTTGCCGTCGCACGCTCAGCCTGCTCTGCAAGCTACAAGGACATCCTTGCCCGCACGGTCGAAAAGGGCACGCGCGGCAAAGTGTCGGGCAGTGCCGGAACCGTTGCGGCAATCGCGGTTTTTGTATTTGCCGTTCTTCTGAGCCTCGGATGGTTGCCACGCGAACCGCTGGTAATATCGGGGGCTATCGCATTGGCCGGGTGCCTGTGGTTGCTGGGGGCCGCGACATTCACCTCATTGAAAGAGCCAAGTGACGATAGCGCCTCTGACGCGGATGTGTCGATTTCCGGCCTGATGCGACCGCTCAAGGACGATGCGGAGTTCCGCTATTACATCGCCACCCGTGCACAGCTGATTTCAACGGCACTTGCCCCACCGTTTCTTATAATGCTGGGCAGTGGGGATGGTGATACGGGCTTTGGCAATCTCGGTATTCTTGTGCTTGCGTCGTCTATCGCGTCAATCGTTTCTTCTTATATCTGGGGCGCTCTGTCGGACTGGTCGAGCAGGCAAACGCTTATGCTGGCAGGTGCGTTCTCTGGTCTGACATTGATGACGGCGGCAATGGTCGGGTATTTTCTGGATACTGAGGCTGGTGTGTTGATCTCGGGATATGTTTTTGTGTCGCAGATTGCTTATCAAGGTGCGCGCGCAGGCCGTAAGACGCACCTGACCGATATGGATAGTGATGGTCACAAGTCCGTCTACACAGCGCTTTCAAACACGCTGATAGGCATGCTTCTTCTGCTTGGCGGGCTATTGGGTGCAGTCGCCGATTTGGCTGGGGCAGAAGCGGTCCTCGTGATTCTGGCATTGCTCAGCTTTTCGGCCATTTTTTCAGCCTATCACTTGTCGGAAGTTCAAGCGGACGTTGCTGACGACAGTGGCGCATCCTGACGCAGATGGCGCACCAAAACCACGCAGCAAGTTGCACAGTGTTTGAACTGTGCGATTGGGCGGTTACGATGGATTGCGCAACTGACCGCGCCTCAGATGGATCTTTGGCGGCATATACACGTTTTTTCACCTCATCGACTTTCTGCCTGCCGGTCGGAGATTGGCCACCTGCGTCACCTGACCACAGGCGCAGTTTATAGTTGAACCATTCTTTGGTGAAGGGGTTGTGTTAGTTCGGGCCTCTAAGATCAAAACGTAGGCAGTGATGCCGCAGCGCGGGGTTGCTCGCAAACCAAAGGAAACTGAATGACAAACGAACACGATCAATTCTGGGATATTATCGCAGGCATACCTGCCTGTATGGTCACGACAGAAGACGGTGCCTACATTCGTGCGCGTCCCATGGCGCCCTTTGTCGATAAAAAAGCACGCACTATTCAATTTGTAACAGACGAAGACAGTGCCAAGATCGAAGAAATGCTGCTGGACCGGAGTATATGCCTATCTTTCGCAGATACCAAAGCGATGCAGTTTGCATCAGTGTCCGGCACTGCCCATATTTCAGATAATGAGGCCGTGATTGAAAAGCTCTGGGGTTCATACTGCGACGTATTTTTCCCCGGTGGTCGCGACAGCGTATCGGTTATAACTCTTGATGCGTCGCGCGCAGAGTACTGGGATAACGACAAGAACAAACTGCTGTTGGCGAAGGAAATTACCAAAGCCTATTTTGGCGATCACGGGCCTGATCTGGGCGAAAATGCGAAACTTGAACTATGATTACTTGAAGGTTGCGCGGCAATTTCAAGCGCCACGCATTCTTTTATGCCCTCCAATGACTATCCTCAATCGGAGCGACTGAATGACGTTTTCCCTAAGCGACCGATACGACAGTATTGAAGATTTTCTGAATGCCCGTGCGCCCAATGAGCCGGAGTTTCATCAGGCCGTCACGGAGGTTTTGTACGATATAAAGCCCATCATAGACCAGCATGCGGAATTCAAAGCGGCCAACATTTTTGAACGGCTGGTCGAGCCGGAACAGATGATCGCGTTCCGTGTGGAATGGCAAAACGACGCCAATGAGATTGAGGTCAATCGCGGGTATCGGGTGCAATTCAACGGTGCCATTGGCCCATTCAAAGGTGGACTGCGGTTTCATCCGACGGTCAATCAGTCCGTTCTGAAATTCCTTGGGTTCGAGCAGACGTTCAAGAACGCGCTTACCGGCCTGCCGATGGGCGGCGGCAAAGGGGGATCAGATTTTAATCCATCAGGCCGGTCGGACGCTGAGATTATGAGGTTCTGTAATGCTTTCATGCAGCAACTTCACCGCTACATCGGGCCTGATATCGATATTCCAGCGGGTGATATCAACGTAGGCGCACGCGAGATCGGCTTTCTGTTCGGCGCGTACCGCCGCATTACCAACCAATTTCAGGGTATGCTGACTGGAAAACCCCTGTCATTCGGGGGCAGTCAGATGCGAACCGAGGCAACCGGATATGGTGTCATGTATTTTCTTGAACAGATGCTTGCGAAAAACAGTGATGATCTGGACGGTAAATCTATCATCATTTCGGGCGCGGGAAATGTTGCGACCTACGCAGCTGAGAAAGCAACCGCAATGGGCGCAAAGGTGATCAGCCTGTCCGATAGCACCGGCTTTATCCACGATCCGGATGGCCTGAGCCAAGACAGGATTGACTGGGTCCGCAATCACAAGGCGCAAGCGGGCGCATCGCTTGAGGCTTACGTGGCCGAGTTTGGTGGTACATGGACGCAAGGTGGCGTGCCGTGGGGTTTGGATGCCGATATCGCGGTCCCTTGCGCGACACAGAATGAGCTTGATGAAAAAAGCGCCAGAGCGTTGATCAGCAACGGTGTGCAGGTGGTGATTGAGGGCGCGAACATGCCCTGTACAGCTGCGGCCAAATCGGTCTTTCGGGCGGCTAATATCTTGTATGCGCCGGGCAAAGCGGCAAACGCTGGTGGCGTTGCGGTATCTGGATTGGAGATCAGCCAGGACCGCATGCGCAGGCCGAGCACTGCGGAAGACGTAGATGCATCGTTGAGAAGCATCATGTCAGACATCCATGGCGCTTGTGTTGAAGAGGGCACCCGGGGCGGAAATGTAGACTACGTAAAAGGGGCCAACATCGCAGGATTTCGAAAAGTAGCGGACGCCATGCTGTCTCAAGGGGTAGGATGAACCTGAATCCCTCGTTTGTCACCAAAGAGAAGGCTAACCCATGAAAGCAACCGATCTGTTTATTCGCTGCCTTGAGCGCGAAGGTGTCACACGAATTTATGGCGTGCCAGGCGAAGAAAACGCTGACTTTATGATGTCGCTCGAAAACTCTTCCATTGAGTTCATTCTGACGCGGCATGAGCAAGGGGCGGCATTCATGGCCGAAGTGTACGGAAGGTTGACCGGTGAGGTCGGTGTTTGTCTAGGGACGCTTGGACCGGGTGCTACAAATCTGATTACCGGTGTCGCCGACGGTAATATGGACCGTGCACCGATGTTGGTGATCACAGGACAAGGTGCCTTGACTCGTCAGCATAAGGAAAGCCATCAGATCATGAACGTAGTCGAGATGTACCGCCCTGTTACCAAGTGGTCCTGCGCTGTAAATCACGCCGACAACATCCCCGAAATCGTCCATAAGGCGATCAAATTGGCAGTGATGGAAAAGCCAGGAGCCTGCCATATCGAACTGCCCGAGGATATTGCAGCGACACAGACTGATGCAGTGCCTATGCGTGCCACACGCGCGCGGCGCCCGGTGCCCGACAGCAAGGTCATCGACGATGTTTGGGAGCGCTTGAAAACCGCCAAACGACCGCTGGTTATCGCAGGGAACGGCGCCATTCGAACCCGAGCGAGCGCCGAATTGCGCCGCTTTTGTAATGCGACAGGGATTGGCGCGCTGATGACGTTTATGGCCAAGGGCGCGCTTGACCTTGATGATCCGCATTGCCTGTTCACGGTTGGATTAGGACAGCGCGATTACCCACAGTTGGCAATTGATGCGGCCGATCTTGTCCTGACGATCGGTTACGATCCGGTTGAATATGGACCCGAGAAATGGAACGCCGCCTGCGATCTGGATATCATTCATATGGATTTTCTGCCCGCAGAAAGTGATGCGCATTACCAGCCACAAATCGAAGTTGTCGGTGATTTGGCGCACGGTCTCGCGATGTTGAACGAACGCATCGCCGCCGAGGGTTCACCGGCATACGATCTGACTGCACAGTCAGATTTGCGTGAAAAGATGCAGGCCGAATTTGCAGAGCACGCAAATGATAAAACGGAAGGTAGCATCCGTCCTCAAAAAGCTCTGGCCGATGTTCGCGCCGTCCTTGGGCGACACGATATTTTGCTGTCAGGTGTCGGGGCACACAAGATGTGGGTTGCGCGCCATTATCAGTGCCATGAACCCGGAACCTGCCTGATCTCAAACGGGTTTTGCTCAATGGGAATGCCGCTGCCGGGGGCCATTGCTGCCAAACACGCGTGCCCGGATGCGCGCGTACTGGCCGTAGTCGGGGACGCGGATGTGATGATGAACATTCAGGAAATGGAAACCGCGAGCCGCCTGAAGTCGGACATCACCATGCTTGTCTGGGAAGATCATGCATATGGCTTGATCGCGTGGAAACAGGAGCAGGAATTTGGCTCCCACACGGATCTTTCCTTTACCAATCCTGATTGGCTGTTGCTGTGTCAGTCAATGGGATGGAAAGGTGTACGATGCGACAATGCGGAAGATTTGCGGGCAACGCTGAATGAAGCGCTGGAGCACACTGGTCCCGCGATGGTCGTGATACCGATCGACTATCGCGAAAATATGGCGCTGACAAAGCGTCTTGGCAAAATAGAGCAGACCTTTTAGCCGCCTTACCGGCGCAAAACGGCTAAACCGGCGGTGCTGCATTGACGAGGATGGAAATGATCGTGCGGTAATGTTGGAAATTGAGGATCTGACCTGAATTTTTGACAATCTCGATCTCGATCCATGGATACTGACGCCGGTACTCTGCGATTGCCGCGACGTTGACTGAAGGGTTTTCCAAGCCATTGAAAAATCGCGTTCTCGTTTTCTGGGTTGTAATCAGAAGATGCATCCAAGGCGCTTCGGCGACGAGCGATTCCATCATTTATGCCCATGCCACGATGGTAATTTTCCGGCGATGATTTCTGCATTGGCGAGCAGGACAGGTGCGACGCACTTGTCTTGAAGTAGGGCCACATCGGTGGCGGAAGCCTTATTCATATGGCGGTACATTTCGGCAAGATCGATACGTTTGGCCATGGAAACAACGGCTTTTGCAGTGAGCTTCAACAGATGCGGCGCATGCCTCGCGGTTGAAAGAAAAAACCTGTGCCATTTGCCCATATCTGCATGATGTGCATTGCCGGAATTCAGGGGTGCGCGCGGATGCCGATTATCACAGGAAACTGTCTGGTAAAATTAACCGTAAACAGCAGGTCGGTGCCTTGAGACTCATAAGGAGGCGGTCAATGACGAGTTGATCCAGCAAATATTCTGTGTCAGCGCGGGTTGAAACCAAAACGTCGGTTTTGGGATCGAGGTTCGTGCTTAGGCCATAGCTCGCCCGAATGGGGCACAGGACGCGAAGGCCGTGCGGGAAGGCAAGTTTGATCATCGGCTCGGTCCACCCGACCATACCATACCCCATATGCGATCTGATGATCGGCGCGCAATCCGCAGGCCCCATGTCTTGATAATCCATCCTGCGACCATCAGGCAGCGTCAGTGTCTTGTAGGGTTTCCAAACCTCCGCATGCAGCCAGTTCGTGGAGGTGAGGGCAAGCAAGACGACGTGTGGAGCGTCCTGCGATCCTGCGCTATCGGACATGTCGCGCAAGGACAGGGCCAATCGGATGATTTCGGATTGGGTGCGCGCATATATTTTTGCCACAATAGATTTGATTTGACCCCGCACGGTGCCTTTTCTTGTCCCGCGCTCGGCATCAATTGATTTCGTATCGAGCCCTTCGACGAGGGCGCGAACCACGCCTTTCTCGTCATGTGTGAGCTTGAACACCTCTTCCAGCATATGAACGAGGGCGGCTTTCCAATGATAGTGTGTCGTTACGATAAGGGCGAGTTGTCTGTCGCTTCCTGCAATGGCCTCCAATCGCCAGATTTGGAGAAGGGCCGTTCCGCGTGTCCCTGCAAGTTCCAGCCGCAGCATGTGCGTGGGCTGATCTTTTGTCAGAAATACGCTGCGGAGGTTTTCACTCACGGCGCGGTAGGTTTCATGCGGAAGGTTTTGCGCCTCAAGGTTGGTGCCTTCTTGCACGCCAAACGATTGCTGCACCCCGTCATTGGGTGCGACCACCTGTAGATTACGGTTCACGATAAAAGCCGTAAGGTTGTCAAATGGAATAAGTGTCGCTGCCAGATTGAGACCACCATCAGCTTCCATATTGCGCTGTAGGAATGTCTCCGCACGCCTGAGATAAGCTTTGTACTCCATGCCGAACTGATCAATCCGTTCAAGAGCTTGCCAGATCTCCCCGCTATCAGGGTCCGCATCGTTCTACGTGTCGATGAAAGCATCTGGAGCCGT
>JBATTJ010000096.1:0-17331 GCA_049670485.1 Sulfitobacter sp. | reverse complement strand
CCAGAAGACTCTCGGCAAACCCAATAGTTCCCATCCGTGCTTTCCATCATCCTCCCATGGAGTGGGCAAGCGGGAATGCCTTCAGGGGCATACAATGATTTTTGTATGTTTGGTTTTGGAGAGCTAGAATTAAGTATAGCTGAGTTTTCTGGGATTTTGGGAGGCGGTTCTCTTTTGGAGTTCGCTTGATTTGAAGAACTATTAGAACTGTTCTTTCTATTTTGTCGTAGACCGACTGCAATACCAGCACCAACGCTTACCAGCCAAGCTAATGTGCCTAGAGTTTTGTTGACGCCGCCGTGGTGCGAACAGGCACCTTGGCTTCCTATAGAGGAAGAAACCCATCCGTCCCAGCACGTTGGATCAAGGTTGAATAACAGGTTAAGGGCTAAAAATGCTACTAGTGTGGTCGCAACTCCAACCACCCAAGGGTTCCATATTTCCTGTTTCATTCGCGTGCCTGTATCAATTTGATAGGTTTCTAAAAGAAGTACCTAGTAAAACTCCGAAGGTTCACCCTTGTTATAGGGAGTTCTCTCAAAAACCACCGTTTGTTGAACGGTTCTCTAAACCAGACATTGATATTCTTGCAACCAAGGTCTGAAAAGTCCCGCACTGCCGGCCTCGGAGCGAAGTGCCGCAAATGAATGCTATCTGCCCTTTTGCGAGGGATGCCGCTTCCGGCGCATAGCGGACGTTGGATTTGGGTTCGACCGCTAGAATGCAACTTTCCCAAAACCGCCGTTCGCTCATCACGCCAGCATTCTCATACTCGAAAAATCCGTAATGGGCGCAAATCTGCCATTCTACAGTTGGATTTCCAGATCAACTCCCGTCTCTTAACCGGAACTGGAGCCAATTGAACGGGCGGCTGCTTCAGGGTCAGCCACCCGTTAATTCGCGACATGCAAACGAAGAAATTTAAAAAAATTTCCAAGCGTGAGCACATTCGAATGCGCTGGTTCAAATCTCACCGTGTGCAAAATCAACTTGTCCAGAATTTAAGCACCGAGCTACGTTGGCGTGCCAGCATCGGAGGGATGAGCGCCTACTTCAGACAACAAGTGCCTCCAACACTCCCGAAACCGGTTTTCTAATCGCAAGGTCATCCGTCCGGTCACACTTTGCTCATCTGTCCTCACAAATCGGGCTTCATGTAAAATCAGCTCTTTCAGTGCCAAAACATTTTTCGCGTCAAACAAAATAGCACCAAGCGGTTCATGATCACAAAGCCCATCAATATTGCTGCAGAGTAATCTTCGCCCGGCTGTCAGCGCCTCGATTGCCACCAAGCCGTAAGCTTCCCAGCGTGACGGCATAACAACCACATCAATGGGCGCCAGAGCGGCGGCGGTGTTTTCCTGAAAGCCCTTAAAAACAATGCGGGAGTCGTCACCGGCCAAAAATTTCAAGGCATCCTCCTGTGCGCCTTCTCCGATGATATGCAATGCGATGTCGGGGTCACTACATTCGCGGAATGCTTTAATCAGGGCATCAAATCCTTTCTGGTCATCCAGACGCCCAATTGCACCAAAAACACGAGATGCATTTTTGGGAACTGGCAAGGACCGAAAGGCATCCAAAGCGACACAGGATTGGATAGTAGACAGTTTTTCACCATGCAAAAGGCGGTTGGCTACCATCCAGTTTGCCTGCCCGTTGCTCACGCTCACCACGCGGTCGAAAAATCCGTATGCAAGTTTGAGCAAACAGATAAAACGGCGTTTGTGCGTGACATTATGGGCGACGAATGCATCGGTATAGCTGTGCTCTACGTGGATCAAAGGCGTTCGAGCAAAGCGCGTGCGAAGGGCAAGCAAGGACGGCAAAACAGACCAAGAGACCGTTTGGTGGGAGACAATTACATCGGCCTGCTCAAGGCGGGAGAAAATCGCTCCGCGCTTCACCTTTTCCACTTTGTGCGTCGCGGTCCGGGCCATTTCAGGATCGGACCGCAGGAAATTAAGGACCTGCATCACACCACCAGCGGTGGTATCATCAATGAGGTGCAGAAGGACGGGCCGCGTCTTCATGCTCTCGCACCCCGCTGGGCCATCAGAACATCGAGGGCAAGTGGGCCAGCTGTGCGCAAAACCAGTGCGGCTGCAACTGTAGAGAGTGATTTGCGCGGTTCTTCCCAGAACGGCACCCATGAAGCGGCAATAGACTGGGCAATCATATCGGCGGCGCGCGCCGTGTCTTTGTCGCTGATTGCGCGGCGGGCAAGATAGCGGAGTTGATAGGCGCGCGCGACTTTTGTGTTTTTGGCAAAAAAGGCGGGGGCGATCAACGTCAGCTTTGCCACCATCCGCTCCCAAGCGACAAGTTGCAGATCGGTTGCGGAGGACAAGGCCCCCGCGCTGATGCGGTATTGGGTTAGAAGCTCGTCGATGCCCTCGAACTGCCAACCCGTTGTAAGGGCGATGCGCAACCAGCATTCGATGTCTTCGGACTGGCGGAATGTCTCGTCGAAGTACCAGTCACGCGATTGCTCGAATGCGGGACGGTGGGCGATGGCGTCGAACACAGCGCGGCGGATCACCGGCGCGGACCCGTTCCCGATGGGGTTGCGTTTGAAGATGTGGGCAGCGGTGATATTCTTGAGGCGCGGGCTCTGGCTGATGCCAAGGGATGCGCCGTCATCGTCGATCAGCAACGAGCCTGAATAGCTGACACCGATGTGCGGGGCAGATTGCAGGTGAGCCACATGCGCCGCCAGCTTTTTCGGCAGCCACAGATCATCGGCATCGCAAAAGCCGATGAACTCACCACATGCGGCAGCAATGCCTGTGTTGCGCGCTCCTGCGAGACCACGGTTACGTTGGGTGATGACTTTGATCTGGTGACAGTTTGCATAGTCGCGCAGCACGGCGGCAGTTGTATCGGTCGAGCCGTCATTGACCACGATGATCTCGAAGTCGGAATATGTCTGGGCGCAAAGTGCGTCCAGAGTAGCGGACAGAGTTTTGGCCACGTTGAACGCGGGCACGATGATAGAGACGTTGGGCATGGGATGCTCCTGGGAAGTGGGATTAACGGGAGAAGAGAATTTGAGAGAGGCGGGAGGGAAGAACGGGGACAAGCATGGCACCTGCCAGCGTGGCGAGGCCACGCCACGGGGTGCTGAAAAAACCTGCGGGGCTGCGTATAACCCCTTGGAAGGCAAAGCGCGCCGGCAGAAAACGCCCCTGCCCCAAGCGCAACGCGCGGCGGCACAGGTAGCGCAGGAAAATCGCGTCAGCGTGTCGTGTGGGCGTATGGCCAAAGCGACCAGCGGTGCGGATGGCACCCTCGCGGCCCTTTTGCATGGCGCGCAAATTGGCTGAAAGACCATAGGGGCTGCTGCGATACCATGTTTGCAGCGCGTCAATGCCGACCACATGGGCGCCGGTACCAACAAGGCGGATCAGCCATTCGAGGTCTTCATTGTGCACCATCCCCTCGTCAAAGCCGCCTGTACGCAGGAAGGTTTCGCGGCGCACAGCGATATTCGACATGGTGCAGACGGGGTTTTCACCCAGCAGCATCGAAATGCTGAGCGGGGTGCCAGGAACGGTGGAGATGGCGGAAACTTGGGATGGATCATCCTTAAAGAAGGCGATCTGGCCAAAGGCTGCATCGGTTCCGGGTCTGGCAAAGCAGGCGGTCAGCTGGCTGAGTTTCTCCCGTCCCCAGATGTCATCGGCATCGCAAAAGGCGACCACGTCACCTTGGGCGAAAGACAGCGCGCCCAGGTTGCGGGCGCAGCTGGGGCCTTTGCCTTCGTTGCAGATGACGCGAATGCGGGGATCAAGGCTACGTGCAGTGTGCAGCACCTCCAATGTCGCATCCGTTGAGCCGTCCTCCACACAAATGACTTCCCAATTTTCACAGGTCTGGGCCTGAATGCTGTGCAATGTCGCTTGGAGGGTCAGAGCAGCGTTGTAGCATGGAATGATGATTGAGAAGTCCGTCATGACTGTACCTGTGGGTAAGAGGGTAAAAGATCGCTGTGCAATGTTTTGAGAGCACCGAGGAGCATCAGCCCCCCCGTTACAGCGACGTATCCAACAGCCATTGAATAAAGACCGAAGGGGGCAAGGAGCAACGTGCTGGTCAGCACTGCTACGGCGAGAGTAGCGGTCATCCAAAGCTCGACCTGTGGTTTGCCTTGTACACGCAACCAGCCTGCGGCAGTGGCCCAGAGGGTGGTGGGGATCGCCACAAGGCAGAGGATGGAGACCAACGGGGCGACTTCTTCCCAACCCTCACCCAGCAGAGCGGGCACATAAATAGGAGCAAGAGCGGCTTGCAGGATCACGATTGGAGCGATCAGGCCAAGGCCTATGATTATGCTCTGTCGCATGGCAGCGGCGGGATCGGAGGACTGACTGAGGTGGGGGAACACAACGGTTGAGAAGGCCGATGCGAAAGCGTTGGAGAGACTTAGGCCCGCGTTAAAAGCCATGAAGTAGAGGCCCAGCGCTTGGGGGCCGAGGGTGAGGCCCACAACGATCTTGTCGCCTTGCAGGCGCAGGACTTTGACAACCTCGACACCGAGGACAGCCCAGCCATAGGTGATGAAAGGGCGTAGAGGTGCGGGTTTTATGCCTGCCTTCGGCGCCCATGGGTGCAGGGCACGGACGGCGAACAGCCAGATGGGCGCAGAGAGGACGCGGGGCAGGATGAGCGCGAGTGCGCTGGGATGGATCAGTACCAATGCGATAGAGAACAGGTTCGCGCCTACCACCTGTGCCCCGCCGATGGCAGCAGTCTGGCGCAGTTTGCCCGCGCGCATGGCCAGCGCCACGTGGACCAGACCTGCGGGCATGAACAGATACTCAAGGCCCATGAGCAGAATGAGACCAGCGAGCAGCGTGCTGCCGCCTGATAGGTAGAGTGCGGCAGCGATAAGCGCTTGAACCCCGAAGAGACCCGTGCACCAGACCCAGAAGATGCGGCGGGCTGCAGTACATGTTGCCTCTAGTGCCTCGTCGCTGGCGGCGATGATCCGTTGGCCAACGCCGTTTTCCGTGAGTGCCTTGAGCAGGTCCCCTGCCGCCATTGCAGACGCGGCGATGCCGATCTGCGTCAGGTCCAGCGTGCGGGCCACGGCGACCACGACAAAGAGCCGCGACGCCTTGGCAGCAACTTCTGATGCGCCATACGCGATTAGGTTTGTGGCGAATGATTTGGTCGTCTCGGCAAGGGGCATTGCATGGGCTTTCCGTTGTTGTGGACTGACCATAACGCGGTGCAATACGTGCCGTCTCGGCCCCCGAGGGACAGGTCTCAGGGGCAAAAGGAGCGGACCCTACCCGTCAGGATAGGGGGATTAACCTGATGCTTCGTAGCGTGATGAATCCGTTGAAACTATGGTGCACTCAACCAGTTTTAGGAGGCCATCATGGCAAAACGATCCACACTATCCGTAGCGATTAGCGCATTACTCATGACAAGTGCGTGTGCCGGTTTCGACCAGCCTGACAACTTTGAACCTGTGGCGCAGGGCGACGGCTATCAGGCGCAATACCGCCAACCCGATGTCACCCGCAGACAGGTCGAATTGCTGCGCTCGGCTGAAATCAACGTGCAGAAATGTCTGTCACTTGGCGGTAGTGCAGGCAAAGGGACCAGCATTGCGGCAAGCGCGCTAAAGGGTGAGCGGTTGTCGCGAAATGATCTGCTGGATGTGCGGATTGCCGAAGATGATACGTTCAACGGGAGCTATGTCGTCTCGCGGGACGGGATGCTCAAACTACCATTCCTGCCGCCCATCCGTGCCCAAGGGCGCAGCACGGCGGAGGTCGAAGCAGATATTGCGGCGGCGTTAGTTGCGGATCAATTTTATCAGACACGCCCCAGAATATCGGTGCGGGCGACAGATTTCGCCTCAGTTTCCGTCGGCGTTTCAGGTGCTGTGTTCGAGCCGCATGTGGTAGAAATCGGTGGCGTGCGCGGCGATACTGTGGACAGCCAGCGGCAGGTGGCCTCTGGTGCTTCGACCGAAGGGCGCAACCTGTCCGCTGCGCTGCGTGCGGCGGGGGGCGTGCGGCCGGATGCGGATATCTCGGCGGTGGAAGTGCGGCGGGGTAGCCAAGTCTACCGCCTCGACATGCGCGGCGTGTTTGAAGGGAGCAACAGCGTCGATATTATGCTGCTGACAGGCGACGAAGTGCGCGTGCCAAGCCGTCAGTGTTTCCAAGATGATCTGATGCGCCCCAGCCCAATCAGCCCTCCGGGCGTGAGCCTGTTTTTGTCCAACCTGACCCAGCCCGCCCAAAACAATGCGGCCTCGGCGGTAGGGCAAACGGTGCGTCAGGTGCCTTATGGTTCGCGGTACATGCAGGCGGTGATTGACGCCAACTGCGTCGGTGGCGCGCGAACAACCAGCGCGAACCGCTCGGCTGTGCTGTTCTCGCGCAATCCGGTGACAGGTGTATCTGTGGTGATCGAGCGAAATATCGAGAACCTGCTGCGCCGTGCCGACCGTGACGACTACGATCCCTACCTGCTCCCGGGCGATGCGATGGCATGTTATGACAGCACGGTGACCAATCTGGCCGAGATCGGGCGTGTGGTTGGAATGTTAACGCTTATTCCGTGAGGACGATCTCGGACAATGCCTTTTTGCTGCGCTTCCACAGATCGGGAAGCGTAGCGATTACGGCTTCAAGCTGTGCATCCTCGCCTGCGTTTGCAGCCTCTTCGATAGAGAGGAGTGCTGCGCGGAAACTGGTTGCGCCGAACAAGGCGGCGCTGCCTGCAATCTTATGGGCTTGCGCGGCGATCTCGACGCGGTCGAGGTGCGCATCACTTTGCAGCCATGTGATCATCTGATCGACTTCACCGCTGTAGCGAGCGAGCAATTTGGGAAAGTTTTCGGGGCCAACAACCTCATAGGTTTCCATCATATGCGCGTGATCGACCAAAGCCGAGGCCTCGTGCAGCGTAGGCTCGGCCTGTTCTCCCATCGCTGTGCGCAGTTCGGATTTCTTGAGTGGCTTGGTCAATACATCGTTCATGCCATGGGCGAGGAAATCCTCCCGCTCGGACGGCATTGCGTTTGCGGTGAGGGCGATGATACGGGTGTGGGATGATGCGCCATTGCTTTGCCTGATTTGTCGCGTGGCACTGCGCCCGTCGAGCACTGGCATACTGATGTCCATCAAGATCAGATCGAATTTCTCGGCTGCAGCCATATCGACGCCTTGCTGACCGTCATGGGCCTCTGACACATGGTGACCATCCGCCTGAAGCATTTCACGGACGACAAAGCGGTTGATTTCATTGTCCTCGACGACCAACACGCGCTGCGGAGCAGGTGCGGCGTCGCTGTTCGTGCTGTGATTATTTTGCGGGGCCGCTTGCGCTTGGCGGGCAGGAACAGTCACACGGAATGTACTGCCCTGCCCCACCACGCTGGCCACGTCTATCTCACCGCCCAACACATGCACGAAGCGTTTGGCGATGCTAAGGCCAAGGCCGGATCCGCCCACTTCGCGGTCATACGCGGCGTTGCCCGTGACGAAATCATCAAAAATGCGGTCTTGCAATTCTTCGGGGATGCCTGCGCCTGTATCTTCGATCTCAAAGGTGATCTCGTCGTTTTGCCAGCCTACGGTGACTGATACACGCCCGCGTTTGGTGAACTTCACAGCATTGCCGATGAGGTTCATCAGCACATGCTGGAGCCGGTCACTGTCGGAAGTGATCCAGTGTTGTGCGGGGCCGTTCCAACCCCAATCCAGCGTGGTTTCCTGGGTCGAGGCCATGCCGCTTTGGCTGTCGATGATGTCTTGCAATAGGTCAGAGATATTCATCGGCTCAAGGTTCGCACTGACTTTACCGGAATCGTAACGGGTGATGTCGAGCACGTCGGAAACATGACTGAGCAAGAGACGGCCCGACGTCTCCATATTACGCATATAGGTGTCTTGTTTGGTGCTTACGGCTGTGTCGCGCATCAGGCTGAGGTTGCCCAGCAGCCCATTGAGTGGCGTACGGATCTCGTGGCTCATAGTGGCGAGGAACTCCGAGCGGCTTTTCTCCCCTGCAATGGCTTTGTCACGGGCATCGACCAGTTCGGCTTCATCTGCCTTTTGCTGTGTGATGTCGCGAAGGAAGGCGATAAAGATATCGCCCTGGGGTGTGACGGCAGACTGGATCGCCAATTCTACAGGAAAGATCGAGCCGTCGGCACGCTTCGCCTCAAGCTGTACCCTGCCTTTGCCGACCACGCGTTTTTCACCGCCTTTGCGCATCCGCTCCATACCCGCATCATGGCCTGCGCGCATGTGGTCGGGCACGATGATCGCGCCGAGTTCATGACCGATCACATCTTGTGCGCGGTGGCCGAAAATCTCTTCGGCGGCGGGGCTGAACTCGATGATGTTGCCTGCGTCGTCACTCACAATCACACCGTCGAGAGAGGTGTTGAGGACAGTGTTCATCCTTGTGGCAGTCTGGCGCTGTTCGCTTTCTTTGCGCAGCAATTTTTTGTTCAGGCGTACAAGATGCAGCACCGACAGGCCAAGTGTCGCGATTAACGCGGCCAGCGCAAGTGCAAGTTCGGTCATGGTGAGGGCGACATCAGCGCGCTGGCGGTCCGCGTTGCGGGCAAAGATTTTGAGGCCCGAGTTCGACAGTTTGCGCACTTCGGGCCTGATGTCTTGGACAAGTCCGGCCAGCCTCGGCATGTTGCTTGTCAGCTCCACATCGGGTGCATCAATGTAGGGGACCACGGTGTCGAGCCAGTTTCGAATTTTGTCGAGCGTGGCGCTGAATTCTGCATCCTGGCGCAGTTCCTCAAAGACCTGCGCTGTTGAGACAGTGTTGATCCTGCTGTAGAAAATATCAAACCGCCGCCGTATCCCCGCAAGGTCTGCGCCGACCCGTATGCGGCCTGAGAACTCTTGAAATTCGACTTCGGTCTGTGAGAGCGACCATTGCACATTGTCCGAACTGGCCGAGCTGAGCTCTTCGATCTTGCTGCGCACGCTCCATGTCAGGAAGGCGATGGCCAGCAGAACGACAAGTCCGGCCACGACAATAAATGCCTGGCCGGGTTTGATGCGGGTTTTTGATAGGAGTGCCAAAGTTCGACCTGCTTTGTTTGAATGCTCTCCTTAGGGATTACTGGACCACTTCAATTCTGTCGAGTTGCCAGATACTCCGCGAATAGATCACTTCAGTGCGGTAATCGGCGTCCGCATCATAGGGATAGATGATCCAGAGCGGGCCTTTATCGCGGACGGACATCTCTTCCCCGTTCAACCTCATTGCGATGATGGGACCGTTTTCTACAGCATCCAACAGCGGGACTTCAACGGTATAGTCGTTGATTGCAGTCGCGAGGAGTTTGCCCTCTTCGGCGCCAATTTCAGCCGCGAGTACGGCCAGCGATACGCCCTCAAAAGTTTGTACGCCTTCGGTCCAGATCGTGGAGGTCTCAATCGTCTCAAGGCCGAGGGCCTCAAGGGCTGCGCGGTCAAAGGATTGCGTTTTGCCGTCAAAGGTCAACGTCAGCAGAGTGTCTTCGGCTTGGGCGGATGTGCCGACCCCAATGACCAAAGCCATTGCGACCAGACAGGTATAGATGCGGTGTAGCATGTGTAACTCCTAAATATTGTTACGAACATGATGTCACAGGCATCGTCTGGCCGCATGTGGGCATCGGGATAGCACCCTATCCCTTTGGATAGGGTGGGGTCTCAGGCCGCTGCTGCTTGTTGGTTTGTTCGGCCGGCAAGGAAGGTTGCAAACTCCGACCCCAGATCACTACGGGCGAGTGCAAAAGCAGCTGTGGCTTGCACAAAACCCTGAACAGAACCGCAATCGAACCGTTCGCCGTCAAAGCGGTAACCTGTTACACCTGCCGTTGTGACATCGGCGTTCATCGCGTCTGTCAGTTGTAATTCGCCCCCTGCACCCGGCCCAAGATCATCAAGGCGCGCGAAAATGGAAGGCTCAAGGATATAGCGTCCGACAATCGCCTGCGTCGATGGGGCCAAATGCGATTGGGGTTTTTCAACCAGACTGCGTGCTTTGGCGATCCGGCCATTCTGATCGGCGACATCCAGCACACCATAAGAAGAGACAGCCGAGCGCGGAACATCCATGGTCGCAACCATATGACCCCCGATGTCGCGATGTGCTTCAACCATCTGGGCCAGCGCACCAGTGGGGTGCAAGATCACATCATCAGGCAGCACAACCGCGAATGGCGCATCACCGACCAGCCGTCGGGCCTGCCGCACGGCATGACCGAGACCCAGAGGTTGCGCCTGTCGCAGGATTGCCAGCGCGCCCTCAGGCATTCGTGTCGGCGCGAGGGCGTCCAATGCACTTTGCTTACCTTTGGCTTTTAGCTGCATTTCCAAAGCGGCGGCGGTGTCGAAGTAGTCTTCGAGCGCCCCTTTCCCCGCAGCGGAGACAAAGATGAATTGTTCGATCCCTGCGTTTCGGGCCTCATCAACCGCATATTGGATCAGGGGGCGATCGACCAAGGGGAGCATTTCCTTGGGAATTGATTTGGTTGCAGGAAGAAAGCGCGTGCCCATGCCGGCCACGGGGAAAACTGCGGTGCGAATATGTGTCATGATCTATGTCCTTTTGTGGGGGTTAGTGTGCGCCGCGGCCCGTCAGGACCACGCGGAATGTGAGTGCGATGAGAATGAGGTCGAGCAGGATATTGCGCTTGGTCGCGTAGGCGATATCCATCTCGACCATTTGGTCAAAGCCGACCTCGGCCCGGCCCGACACCTGCCAGACACCTGTGATGCCCGGTTTGACAGCGAGCCGACCAAAGGCGCGTTTGGGATAGGCGTCGACTTCGCAAGGCAAGGCAGGGCGTGGCCCGACAATCGACATCTGGCCCAACGCGACGTTGAGGAGTTGCGGCAACTCGTCAATGGAAGTGCGGCGGATGAAGCGGCCCACGCGGGTGATGCGGGGATCGGATTTCGATTTGAAGCAGATGCCTTCGCGATCTGACTTGGCTAGAACGCTTGCGCGCAGAGCTTCGGCATCCGAGACCATCGAGCGGAATTTGATGATGGTAAAAGGGCGGCCGTTCTGGCCGATGCGGGTTTGGGTGAACAAGGCAGGACCTTTGCTTTCCGCTTTAACCGCGAGGGCCGTCAGTGCAAGAACGGGGGAGAGCAGCAACAATGCGGTCAGAGAGAGCGTGATATCGAGTGTACGGTGCACCACTGCGGCGGGGGTGAGCGTGCTTGCAGCCTGTTTCGCAGCACGTGCCAGAAAGCTCGGGTTACCTGCGAGGTAGCGCTTTGCCAATCGGCGTGGCTCCATCGCCAGACGCCAGACCCATTCGCATTTTACTTTGCGCACCCATTCAGGTGCACGAGATACATTGCCTGCGAAGAAATCCAGCGCTGCGCCGACGCCCATGGTCAGCTCTGCATTGATGTAGGGGGCGTTACGGTGCAGCCAGAGTTCTTGCACAGGAACACCGAGAGCCACCAAGACGATATCGGCACCACTGGCATTGATGTCGGCGACAATTTCAGCGTCATTCTGGGCCTGAGTGTAGCCGTCGCGCACACCGGCGACACGCAAGCCGGGGATTTTGTGGATCAGCCTGTTCGCCGCCCTTTCCGCCGTTCCAGCGGTCCCGCCAAACAGATAGACCGATTGACCACGCAGAGCAGCCTCTTGCAGCAATACTGGAATAAAGTCTGTGCCGTTAAGATTTTCGGTCAGCTTGTGACCCGTCATCTTTGCCGCGAGGGCGACGCCAATGCCGTCGGGCAGTAGATAGTCGGCGCTGTGTACCGCTGCTGCATACTGCCGGTCGCGAGCCATCACATTAAAACAGTGCGCATTCATAAAGTTAACGCGCAGTTTGCCAGGGGCCAAAAGCGCTGCAACAGTCTGGGACGTGTTGGCGTCGACCAGTGCTGTGCGCAGGCTGGGCAAATAGGTTTCGTGCAGGGAGGTGGCAGGTGTGAGAGGTCCGTCGAAAGTAGTTAGATATGTCATGGCAGCAGTCCTTGTTAATCAAAAATATTGGATTAGTGATCAACGAAAACATATGCTTGGCGCAACGGAGCGAGCGGACAGGTGTGGGGCGCTTTTGGTGAATGGATATCCCCATCGGGGCGGACCTCGGGGGCAAAATGGCGCCGACCCTATCCTTTTGGGGGCCGTGTTTACCTTATTTTCCCATTATTTGCGCCTTTGAAGCACCACAATCTATGGTTACCATACCCCAACACCCAAAGGACCTATTATGAGAGTATTGATTGCTGACGACCACGACCTGCTGCGCGACACACTTGTGATGTTCCTCGAAGGTGAGGGGCAGATGGAAACAGCGAGCGCGGGAACATTTTCAGAAGCTTGTGCGCGCATCGAGAATGACGCGCCGTTCGATCTGATCCTGCTCGACTATAACATGCCAGGGATGAACGGTCTGGAAGGGCTGCGCACTGCGATTGCCCTCAAAGACGGGCAGCGGGTCGCCCTCATCTCGGGTGAGGCGACGCGCCAGATTGCCGAGGATGCGCTGGAAGCAGGGGCGGCTGGATTTGTACCAAAATCACTGCCCGCCAAGTCACTCGTCAATGCAGTCAAATTCATGGCCATGGGCGAGCAATATGCGCCCATTGATTTTATGACTGCGATTGAAGAAGTCCCCACAAACGCGCTGGCCGAAAAACTGACTCCGCGTGAGTTGCAGGTTCTCAAAGGGCTAACCGAAGGCAAGGCCAACAAAGAGATCGCGCGTGACTTGGACATCACCGAGCCGACGATCAAGCTGCATGTCAAAACGCTCTACCGCAAAATTGGGTCGGCCAACCGCACCCAAGCAGCACTGATTGCGCGAGAAGCGGGCCTGTTCTGATCTATTTCCGATCTACTTCTGATCTATCCAAAAGGATAGGTGGCGGGCCAAATGCCCCTGCCCTCTGCCCCTTCGCCCACAAGATAAATCCAGCGCGTTCAGATAGATCATCGGTGAAGGAGCCACCCGATGATCACAATCACACAACCATTCGCCGCCAAGCCCCGCCCCGCTGCGGGAGGGGTCGTTAAGCGTGTCGTCATGGGCGGCAAACTCAGCGATCTAAAGCGTTTGCCGCGCTATGTGGCGACGGCTGTACTGGGCGCAACCCTGATCTGGGCGCCACTGTTGGGATATCTCAAGACCGCGCCACTAAGCTATCGTTCGACGACCTCGCTCATTATGCCCGGCTCTGGTGCCTCCGCTTCGATGAATGTGAACGGCATTGGTCAGGCGACCTCTTATGCCAGCTCTGCCTTTGCCAGCAACGCCGTCAGTCCGACAGAAACCTACAAGCGGCTGCTCGGTGCAGACCGGATTGTGGATGCGGCGGCAGTCTCGTTGAACATCCGCCGCACTGAATTGGGCCAACCGCGCGTGCGTCTGGTGGACCAGACAAGTCTTATCCATTTCGAGACTACGGGACGCACGCCAGAGGATGCACAGGCAAGAGGTGATGCCATTCTGGCGGCGTTTTTCGCCGAACTGGATGCCCTGCGCGCAGATGAAGTCGACACGCGTCAGGACAGCGGTTTGCAGGCCATTGCAGATTACCGCGCCTCCGTAGCCGATACACGGAGCCAGATTGAGACCTTGCAAACGGCGACCGGATTGCTGTCGGTGGATCAGTATGATGTGCTGCTGGAGCGACATCTGGCGCTGGACGATCAAATCCAGACCCAGCGTGCAAACCTGAGTGACCGTGCAGCCACGACTGCGGCGCTGGAGGCGCAGCTGGGCCTGAATGCTTCCGTTGCGGCAGCTACGCTCAAGCTCTTTGCCGATGGCTCGTACATTGCCTTGTTGGACGAAGTTGCGCGGACGGAAGTTGCTTATACAGAGGCCAGTGCGCGCTATGGCGCGCGCCATCCGCGTGTGCAAGCAGCCAGCGCAGCGCGGGACCGCTCGACCTCTATGGCCTTATCCATGGCACAATCGATTACAGGTTTGGACGCGCAGGCTTTGAGTGCGTTTGACCTGGCCCCTGATGGTGCACGGGCAGAGTTACTGACCGAGTTGGTGCGGATGCATGTGGATGTATCAGGTACGCGACAACAGTTGGCGACCCTTGAGCGGCAGAAGGCAGAAGGACAATCCATGTTGGACAAATTCGCGCCAACAGCTGCCAAGATGAAAGACCTCGAGCGTGATTTTTCCGTCGCTGAGGCGGTATTTGCCTCCGCTATTGCCCGGGCGCAGTCGAGCAAGTCGGATGTTTATGCATCCTACCCTCTGGTGCAGGTGCTTGAAAACCCGTCCTTGCCCGAGAAGCCATCTTCGCCCAACCGCAAGCTGGCTTTAATGGCGGGAATTGCCGCAACACTGATGCTTTTGATCAGCCTTGCGATGGGGTGGATCAGGATCGCGTTGATCTCACGTCTGTTGACCAAGCCTGAGGTGCAGGCATGATGTGCGAGAACCCGATTGAACGGCTGGTCTACCGTGCGCTTGTTTGGACATGGCCGTTTTATGCAGTGGGAGCGCTTTATATCGTAGGGCCCGTGCTGGCGTGGGTGCTGGGTGGATTGGCCGTTCTGGTGCTCTATCTCGGGCCAGCTGTGCGCGAGGATATGCGGGCAACGGGGACCATTCCGCCGGTGATCTGGGGCTGGCTGGCGGGGATGTTCATGATGCTCGTCGCCCTCTGGATCGGACATCTGGATTGGGGTCTTGGTATGGGAAAGACGATCAAATCCTCTATTGGTTGGGCAAAAGGCTGGGCGCTGTTGGCACTTTTTCCGCTGGCGGGTGCCGTGCTGCCCATCCGTCGCGAGGTGCTGGTGCGAGCACAATGCGTCGTGGGTTTGTGGACCCTGATCCTTGCACCAATCCTCTTGGCCGCACCTTATATCGGCCTGCCAGAGCGGATTTTCACCTCCCCCCTAAAAGCAGTTGGCGGACCGGGCCCCGAGTATTTTTCGGTCTATTTTTATACATGGGACCCCTCAAGCTGGACACCGCGTTGGCAGTTTTATGCACCTTGGTCGCCTTTTGCAGCGCTTTTGGGAACTGTGATGGTGCTGTTTGCACTGGAGGAAAAAAACATCAAGTGGCGCAGCATCGGTATTGCGGCGGGCATGGTGATGATCTTTGCCTCCAAGTCGCGCATGGGGTTGGTTGGGCTGGTGGCCTGTACGATCGGGCCGCGCCTTTTGCCGCTTATCCTGCGCGGGTGGGCATGGCAGGTGCTCGCGGCTTTCACGGCATCTATGGCGGTCCTTGGCACGACATTGGCGACAGCGGCATCTGACGCAGTGGCCGCGTTCAAAGGCGCGCGAGCAGACAGCACGCGGGTGCGCGAAACCTTGCAACGGATCGCAACAGAGCGTTGGCAAACGGACGGCTATTGGTTTGGCCATGCCACTGTGCAACCGGGCAGTCACGCAGTGGAATATATGCCCATTGGCAGTCATCATACGTGGTTCGGGCTTTTGTTCGTGAAAGGTCTGGTAGGGTTTCTGGCCTTCCTTGTACCCTTTGCTTGGCAGATGGCGCTGGCGTTAAAGGATGCGGCACTCGGGCCACGCGGGCGTTTGCCCTTGGGGATCATGATGACCCTTATGCTATTGTCTTTTGGCGAGAATATCGAAATCGAAGCCTACCTACTGTGGCCTGCACTGATCGTTCTGGGGATCCATGCCCGCGAGTTGGCGCAACCTGCAGGTACATGCGAGAGCATCTGATCGGCTGAGTAATCGATTGAAAGCAGGCATCCCCACTGAAGACTTTCCAACACGTTTAACACGTGCGCGGTTTGCGCAAGTTGCACCTTAATATAGCAGTGCATTCGTTTGCGTGAGCAACCCAACGCTACCGTTGATTGATCCATCTTGAAGGAGGTGTGTTTACGGAAAAGCCTCCATTTTGAGTGGTTGAGCGTTTGGATTGGAATCTCGGCTTGCAAGACCAATCAGCGTCTCTTTTTCGATGGCCTGAACGTCGCATATTCTACGAAAAGTCCAATCTGCGTCAGGAAGAAAACGAAAACCACGACCGGCATTGCGACAGTTTCGAACACAACCCAGAATGCTTCAGATTGTGTGCGCCAGACAAGTTCATTGGCGCCTGCGGATAGCAAAAACAGGACGGTCACGCGTTTCGTGAGGATCATCCAGCCCTTTCGTTTCAAAGGCACCATGTCTTCCATTATATATGCCAGCCATGATTGCCCCCTCAGAAGGCCGATCCACAGGATGACAGTGAGCGCCAGATAGATTGCCGTCGGCTTCATTTTGAACAGTCTCGGGTCATTCAGCCAGACGCCGAGCCCTCCAAAGACAAGAACCATCGCGCCCGTCGCAACCTGTATCCGTGCGACCTTGCCTGATAGAAACCACATCGCACCAATAGCGATCACCAAGACCGGCACGAATGCTGCGGTCACTGCCACAAAGCCGGTATATTCAGTTCCGGCAATCAGGAAGGTTTCGTTTCTGAAGATCAGATAGGCTATGACGAACCCGATTGTCGGGCCGAACTCCAGTATTGCCTTTAATCCAGAATGTAGGGGTTTGGCTGTCACGTACTGCGCCTTTAAGTTTATAGCTTGGACGGGAAGTTTCAGAGTAACGCGCTGTGAGGTGTTTGTCACAGGCCCCATTTTGTTTCAGCTCATACTTTGAAGAAGACCTGCCAAGGATGTTGGGTATTGGATGAATGTCTGGTCATGTCGCACAGAAAATAGCGCGTTATTGCAGCTGCGCCGGAAGTCCGAATTGCCCACGTTGGTCTGCTTCGCGGCTTGCTAAAGATCGCCAATACCTCGGTGACCGTTTCAATCCCGCGCGCTTGGATAAACTTCTTTGGCATCGAGCCATTCATCCATGATCCGGACCAACGGCGCGTACCAAAAGTCCCGACGAGCTGACGGATCAAATCGCCACACTATCAAATAGTTATACCTATATCAGCCTACCCCGCATCCCCTGTAGATGGCCTTGCTCACACCGCCAACCCTTAAGCCGTCGGAATCAACTGCGCATGATCAACAGGCTGCGCTCTTCGCGCTCGGTGAGTGCGATCAGGATTTGGCCCCGGCGTTCTGTTGACGTGGCTCTGACCTATAGGGTGCTGGCAACTTTCATATCAAGGCTCGGGTTGAAGGAGCGCGGTTAAATCTCCTACGCAATCACGTGTGAGGCATTGATGGGTATGCGCGATCCGCCCCCACGCAACGCCCTAAACAGGTCGGGATACCTCAGTGCTGATCTCGATACGGGCCGCATTCAGGAAGGCGTCCGCGATATTGATCTGCGCGTGCTGTATGAATTCAACTTCTAGGCTGCGACGGATATAAACGGATGGATCAGGGTCCTGCGGGGCCC
>JBATTJ010000095.1:0-25590 GCA_049670485.1 Sulfitobacter sp. | reverse complement strand
CCCGCGCAGCCAGCCAGAGCTCCGATATTTGATGTCTACGCACTGTCAGGCTGCGCTACCGTTAGCGCCTATGGTGACATTCCTGCTTTGCGCATCCGGTGACATTTCTGAATGGCGTTTACATATCAAATGGTAAAATTTCAGCTACCCCGCTGTAAAGACATGACCAGCAACTGGCGACTCAAATTTTAACCTCCCCGTCTAGAACACCGGCATCAATCACTCATCTCTCTTCTCAATGAATCGCCACAAAGGGCCGCGTACGTTTCCGACCCGGCCCTCCTCTGCGGTATCTTTAGGTGCTACTTGCTGCCTCGATCTACGTCTTGCCCAGCATAAGCGTCCAGCATCATCTTGGTGTATTCTAGAGTGCTGAAGGTGTGCTCCCCAAAACCATGCCATGCAAATGGTAGCTTTCTCCAAGCCATCGACTGTTCCAATTTAATTCCGAGAAGCTCGGCCACTGAAGTGGTCCGGCAAATTTGGACAGCGTGCTAAGGTGTATCCAACCTGAATGACTGGATACGAGAATGACGAAACGACGGAACTTTTCAGACAAGTTTAAAGCTGCTGTGGCGCTTGAGGCGCTGCGCGGTGACAAGACGGTGCAGGAGATCGCGGCCAAGCGCCAGCTTCACCCGACACAGGTGAGCACGTGGAAACGGCAGGCGATTGAAGGCATGGCCAATGTCTTTTCGGACAATATCAAAAAGGCTGAGAACAAGGACGGCGAGATCAAGGAGCTTCACGCGAAGATTGGCCAGCTTGCGGTGGAGAACGATTTTTTGTCGCAAGGGCTGAAGCGATGAGCCCCAGTGAACGCCGTGATATGATCCGCAAAGAAAATACAGATCTAAGCCTGACGCGCCAATGCAAGCTGCTCAAGATCAGCCGGTCGTCGATCTACTACACGCCCGTTGGCTTTGATCAGGCCACGATCGATCTGATGCACGAGATTGATCGGATCTTTACGAAGTACCCGTTCTTTGGCAGCCGTCAGATTGCGGCGTATCTTCCCCAATCAGGGTTCTCGGCGGGACGGCACCGCGTGCGCCGCCTAATGGGCATCATGGGGCTACAAGCGATCTATAAAGGGCCCAACACGAGCAAGAAGCATCCTCAACACAAGATCTGGCCATACTTGCTGAGAAAGCTGCCAATTACTCGGCCCAATCATGTTTGGTGCAGCGACATTACATACATCCCCGTCAAGAACGGGTTTTTGTATCTGGTGGCAATCATGGATTGGGCGACACGCAAGGTGCTGTCCTGGCGGCTGTCAAACACGCTGGATGCCAGCTTTTGTGTTGAAGCGCTGGAAGAGGCGCTCGCAAAGCATGGAAAGCCAGAGATCATGAACACAGATCAGGGTAGCCAATATACAGGGGCTGACTGGATCACGACGCTGACCAAAGCTGACATCAAAGTCTCGATGGATGGGCGCGGTCGTTATCTCGACAACATCTTCATTGAACGGTTGTGGCGGTCACTCAAACAGGAGGCCGTCTATCTGCACGAAATCACCGACGGCTTCCAAGCAAAACGGATCATCGACAACTGGATCGGGTTTTACAACACCGAGCGCCCTCACACCGCCCTTGATAAGCGGACACCAGACATCGCATACTTGGGCAACGGGGAGACACGAAAAGCGGCATGAACACACACCAGATACATCTTAGCTAAGCCGCAAACCTGTCCTAAAAAGCAGGACCACTTCAAGACTATGATGTTGATAATACAGCAGGCATTCCCAATCGTTTATGACGAGCATGTGTCGGTTTGGAGCTTTGAATTGTGGATTTTCAGTAACGCACTGAAGTCCACATCGCTCGCAGCTGTGAGCTGCACACCCGCCGCCTGCTGGATTGTAATGGACATGGATATGGATGATGTGACGTAAAAGCAGTCGGCGAAGCAACTTTTTGTGGAAATACTTTTCTAGCTGCTGCGAGCAGACCAGCTGAGCTCAAGGTCTTTCTGTCGGGAAAAAAAGCTTATGGTCAAACTTATTCAGGTAGTAGGTTTAACGGCTAAGGCCAAGCGAGCAGCGTATGCCTAACTTCGATTGAATGACCGGGTAAACAAAGGTGCGTTGTCTCAAAGCGTAGTGGATAGCCGCTTATTGGTGGAATATCGATTTGAGACTGAAGTCGCGTTTGGACTTGTCTGACGTTTATGGCGCGCTTGACACCGCGGAGCGCATGATCTGATTTTGCATTCATGACGTATCCCAGCATCATCGCATGCGGCAGACCATTAGAATATTGTCCTGTTACAAATCGCATGAGCCCTTCTTTGACGTATTCGCCGACCAGGCCCTTGGTGCCTGACTTATAGGGAACATTCAGCCGCTTGCACTCACAGGCAAGATAGACGTCCTCGTCATCTCCAATTGTGATTACAAAATCGATATGGCTCGACATCCGCACGTTGCCTGCCGCGTCTTCTATGAGAAGTGAATATTGCGGGATAATGCGGCCTGGCAGCTTTTTGGTGCGGATTAGTGATTGGACAAGATGGTTCGTTATATGATCCTCATGGGTCATCTCATTTTTCTTGGACTGCAATGGGGCTATACAGACCGGCCATGCAAGCACAAGGGCTTCCAAGACTTGGTCCTCGAGGTTGCGAAATTGGGGGAGCCAAGCGGTCGGGTCACCCATCAACATGCATAACGCTTTCGCTTGTCGTGCGCGCAATGGTTGCGCTGAGTTCTGCAGCAATTTGTTCAGCGTCGGCGAGAGCCGTTGATCGCAACCAATGGCGAACTTGGATGGGTTTCACCAGATACATGTCTGGGCCGATCACAAACCGAAGATCTGGTATCTGTTGAAAGTTTCCGGGCAGGGGTGTTGGCAGAATGGATGAGATGGACTCTAAGAACACACCAACCTCTTTGAGCTGATCCTCAGAATAAGGTTGGGATGTTTTGCCAATTGACAGCTTGAGGACGGCCAAGTCTCGAGATTTTGCTATCAAAGCCGCGCTGACGGGTTCTCGAAAATATGGCTTCAATGCACTACATATCGTGGTTGCATATTCCACGCGTTGTTCCGGCCGGCTATTTTCCCAAATTTTCTGGAGCCCCGCGTTCCTGCGGGGTTGCATGGCCGGAATGATATATTGGAACGTGTCTTGGATAATCGCGATATCCTGTTCATCGAGGCCATAGTAGTCAAAGACAATCTGATCGATCTCTTCCAATCGATCTCTAGGATTTTGAAGTAATGCATTCGCACCATCGATCTCGCGATCCATAATTCGAATGAGTTTTTGTTCTGCCTCAGTAGCACGTTGCTGATCAGGCATGGCCTTTGGAATATCGAATGGCAGTTTGAGGATTTCGTTTTGGTGAACTTTCGCGCGATCAGTACCTAAGTTTGCCGTATCGTGAAAATAGAACCATGCTGCCAGACTACTGTTCAATACGGCCGTTAAGACCTTGGCTTTACGACGTTCGCCTTCTGGGACGGTGATCGCCTGAAGAGAGTCACGAAACACAAAATTTTGCTCGGAATATGCTGCTCTGATACGCCCAATCGAACGTTCTACCCCTTGGGGGATGATAATGTGCGGCCCGTGAAATCCGGCTTCAAACCCGGTTCGACGTACGATTTTAGTATCCCATGGCTGAGCTGAAATTTTCGGAAGAACAAGTTCACTAAAGGATTTCGCATCTAGATATGGGAACACCGTAACATATTCCGAAACTTTAGCTTGGTAAGCATTCTGATCTAATCGATCCTGATAAGCAGGTTGAAAACCTTGTCCGATCGCCCAACCCGAACTCTCCTTCCTATCATCTTTTGTACTTTTAGACTTTGAACTTTCGCAAATAAAATCGTGTAATGCTGGGATTGATCTGAGGTACTGTAATAGCTTTTCTTCTGGAGCTCGCGTCCAAAGGCGCCGTTTGAAGACAGTTGGGTCATCTCCTGCTCGGTCGGAGCGAAGTCTTAGTCGATCAGCACTCGACAACGACAACAGTCGCTTAAGCCTTAGATTTAAATCTGCTTTCGGCACCCAATACTCGAAACGGTAAGACGGGGCATTCTCTGGAGCGGGACTATAGAGTGCAAACGCAGTTGGTCTCTGGGCTCCATCAAACAGCTGAAAGCACAAGTCCGACAGGTTTATAATCCGTTTTACACGAGTGTGCTGCAACAGCATGCGACGCGCATTTTGACTTTCTTTTGATGTGTTGTGAAGGATGCCCATAGCGGGCAGAAGGAATGCAATGATCCCGTCTGGTTTTACAACCTTCAGCGCCTTCCAGACAAAACCCCAAGCAATGTCCTTGGCGGGGTTGGGATACTTATTTTCTTTTGCCCATATCTGCGAAGTCGTCAGCTGCCCGCTCCGACCCTTCCAAGGTGGATTTCCCACGATTGCATCGAATGTAGGACCGTCATCTGTAAGAAAGAAGTCTGCTGCCGGCTTCAATGTCTGACCATACAAGGCAGGGAGTAGTTTGCCTGCCTTGATAAGAGCTGGCAGATCGGGTGGGTTCGACTGTTCAAGCATTGCAATATAAAGCGAGAATGCCGCGACACGGACCGCGGATGGGTTGATGTCGCCGCCATGCAGGCGATGTGCGATCTTTTGAAGCTCATTCCAAGTGGCATGGCTTTTGTTTTTCTCGCGACAATGATGCGCAACAAGACGTTGGAACAGGCGCACAAGGAAAATTCCGGATCCACACGCCGGATCACAATAGATGCCTTTGGCACGCTGTTTATCAGTGAGCTCTTCCCAAAGCTGATTTACGGCAACATCTGCCAAGAACATCGGTGTATAAAAGGCACCTTCGGCGTTCTGTTTATCGGCTTCTTCTTTGAGAAAACGATCATAAACTGCGCTGATCAACCCGATCGACATATACTTGAAGTCGTAGCCCCAAAGACGAAGTTGGCCAGACGCCATTTCTTCGCGACCATGACGAAACCTTGCGAGAGTTCGCAGATGATTGGTTCGGAGCTGTGGTGGAGCTGTATCGCCAAGCTCGAATGCACAAGGGGCATTAAACAGGTTACCGTTAAACGCGCCCTTGAGCCAACCAAACAGGTGCTCAAAGTGTTCTGTTGTGTCGGCCTCCAAAACCTCGGCAAGACTTGCACAGCTGTCTCCAGATGCTGACTTGAAAACCGTCTCTTTGATGATCTGACGATCTTCCAGATAGGCGATAAACATCGTTTGCATGAGGAGAGCTTGGGCTGCGTCGCCTCCAAGCTCGTCCTGCATATCTCGGAATGCTTCTAGAAGGTTAGAGAGTAAGACACTATCCACACGATCGTCTGGGTCAAAATAGCCATCGTTTTCAAACCAAAATCTGCCCGATTCCGTGGAATCCAACAAGCCACGGAGCTTCAGAGCATCGTCCAGGAGATTTAGAGTGGTAATGAGCCGTGGATCTGTTTTCTGTTCACTTTTGCGCTGAAAGGGGCGTTTCACCAGTGAATAAGCTGTAAGTTCATCGTTACGAATGACCAGCAAGAGGCTCATCAAACCTTGGTTCCACAAGATCCGGTGCAGCTCATCGATTTGTTCGAACGACACATCCGGTTGGTTGATAAACCCAACAGTCGGGACGCCCTCAATGCAGAAGACCGCCGCAAGTTTTAGCTCTTTAAGTGCAAAACGAATGGCATCAGAGTGCAGACCTACTGTAACATCATCAACAGAGGTGTAAAACTCTGGGGCTGCGCGACGGTCCAATGCCAATGCGTCTTGCCATACAGGCGTGAAGCTGATCGTCATTGCTCGCCCCAGTATAAACCGTTTGAGCTCAGAGCATAGACTGTCCCGCAGAACATAAAAAGAACAAAAGCGACGTCGTCAAAAAACCCATTTATCATCCCTTCAATCTCGCATTTGTCAGCTGTTTTATACCAGAAAATCTATGTTCGATTGCCCAGACTTCGCCGATTGATTGGCGACACGGAAGACCGAATGTTTGTCAGAGTAGAATGCAACGGGCTGGCCTTGCGCAGTCAGATATAAATCAAGCGCCTCAAAATAGTTGAACATGCTCTCAGATTGCACAAATAGCAGCTGCATCAACGTGCTGGTGGAGTCATCAAGGAAGAGGAACAGGGTGCACGGCGGGCCGCGATCCTCAAACCAGCGTTGATCTGAGTCGCCGATCTGGATTAACTCGCCCAGACATTCTCGGCGCAGACGGGGCTGATGGAACGTGCGACGTTGCTTACGACTTAACCAGATCCCAGTGTCATTGCGAACTCACGCATTGCAGGATCGATCCGGTTGTTCGATCTGCGACCGCGCGCTTTGTGCCGGATCGCAGTTGGGCCATCCGTCTGGAAATTCTTTAACAGCCGATGCACTTGTCGTCGGCTCAGTCCCAAGACATTGGCCGCAGTTACGGCCGACATCACGCCTGTCGTCACTTGGCTCAGTACTTCAATGCGGTTCAGCTCGCGTTCGCTCATGATCACCCATCCCATGTCCAATCTCCCGTTGCTCGTTTGAACAAGAGAGTGACATTCCTGCTTTGCACAGGGGTGACATTATCGCTTTGCGGCTACACACATCAAATTCGCATAATAGTCAATATGATGAAATTTAACCTTTAGGGCATGACTTGTCGGCGTAGGGGCCAGTTGTCGCATGTATCTGCTGGCACTGCTCCATTCGAACAATTCATACGCCACAGTATCCGATTGCCGTGAGCTGCCAGAGAAGGTCTTCCATCAACAAGAGCTTTCGCTTTCTATCGAAACTCATCTTCATGAATCGAAAGGATGCGTCATGTCGAGCGCGAATATAGTACCATGAAAAGAACAGTTAGGCGTCATCAGCTTCGGGAGATGGTACCGTTAGCTGACACCACGATCTATGAACTTGAACAGCGGGGAGAATTCCCAAGGCGATTTCATTTGTCAGCCAGATGTGTGGTTTGGGATCAAGCAGAGGTCGAGGAATGGCTCGATGAGCGCCGAAGGTTGTCGGACCTCAAGGCCAACAAACGTGCCCCCGTACCGGACGTACGCTTGCGTAAAGCCCGCCCGGTCAAATCGTCGGCTCGGGGGCGAGGAGGTCCATCGCCGGCGGATAAAGCGTAGGTTGATACCTCTGGCCAGACATCCAAGCATCAACGAGATTGGCCCATTCCTGCATCATATGGCGGCGTTGATGCTCGTATTCGGCCTTATTGTATATGCCGCGCGACGACCGACCATCTTCATGCGCAAGGCATTTTTCAATCCAATCACCATTGAACCCCAACTCGTTCAACAGCGTCGAACCGGTGCGGCGCAGGTCGTGAACGGTGAAGTGTTCCAGAGGTAGGCCCTCTTTTTGTGCTCTTACGATGACAGCCTTTGTTACACGGTTGAATGTCGCCCGCGACATTGGGGCATCCGCGTCATAACGTGAAGGAAGCAGATATCGGGAATTGCCTGCGCAGGTCTTCAGCGCGATCAGTATGTCGATCGTCTGTTGTGCCAGGTAAATGTTATGGGGCTTGGATCGCTTCATTCTTTCCTTCGGAATCGACCAAACCGCATTCTCAAAATCGATTTCATCCCAAGTTGCGTCTTGAAGTTCGCTCTTTCTCACCATGGTCAACAGGAACATTTTGACGCCCAGACGAATGGTTGGAAGGGTCGCGACATGTTCAAGCTGGTTCAGCATGATCCGTATCTCCGAAGGCGACAACGACCGATCTCTCGGAACGAACGTGGCTATGGACGATGGCCCAACTTCATCAGCAGGATTTGCGACTTTCTCTCCGTGAAGGATCGCGAATGCGTAGATCAATTTCACGATGTCCCGAACATGGATGGCGGTCGCTGGTGCGCCGCGATCTTTTACCGTTGCGCACCTCATTCGCAGGTCATCTGCACTGATCTCCGACAGCAATCGATTTCGGAACGTTGGAAGAATATCCCGCTCGAACACCGAGCGCCGCATAGCACGCGTACTGTCCGCCATCTTGGCTTCTTTTAGCCAACGTTCTCCAAACTTACCGAAGCTCTTCGCTTCTTTCAGGCGACGCTTCTCGCGTTGCTTCTCCTGCGCGGGCGAACGACCTTCGGCAATGAGACGCTTCGCATCGATCAATGCCTCTCGAGCGCGGGCCAGAGATAGGCCCGCTGAGCCATATCGACCAAGAGTGAGCGTCTCACGACGATCATTCAAACGATAGTCGAAACGGAACACGATTGTGCCCGAAGGTTGAACCGTGACGTACATACCGTCACGGTCCGAAATTTTATACAACTTGTTCTTTGGTTTCAGGGATCTAAGGGCAGTATCTGTCAGCATAACACTCTCCCAAATCTGGGTTTATCGAGCGAAAATACGGAAATATACCGTCAGCTAGAATTTCACATCCGATTTCGAGATTTTAACCAGTAAATCAGCATATTATGAATATATTTATACCGTCATCGCATTCGAAGTGCTGACGGTATATCAGATTTCGACAGATTTTGAAATCCCGCATACCGTCAGGTATACCGTCATAATATTCGATAGCCCACCGATAGAAAGTGAAACATCTCGCATGCTGTATTCTTTATTATCAAATACTTATGTCGCGTTGTGGAGAGAAATCGGATACGCTAGCGCAGGTAAAATTATTCCCATTCGATGGTCCCGGGAGGCTTGGACGTGATGTCGTAGGTCACGCGGTTGATGCCCGGCACCTCGTTGATGATGCGGGTGGCCGTCTCGCCCAGAAACTCATGGCTGAACGGATAATAGTCCGCGGTCATCCCGTCGACCGATGTTACGGCCCGCAAGGCACAGGCAAAATCGTAGGTGCGCCCGTCACCCATGACGCCCACGGTGCGCACGGGCAGGATCGCGACAAAGGCCTGCCAGATTTCATCATAGAGACCGTGTTTGCGAATCTGGTCGATATAAACGGCGTCGGCCTCACGCAGAATGTCGAGCTTGGCGCGCGTAATCTCACCGGGGCAGCGGATCGCAAGACCCGGACCGGGGAAGGGGTGGCGCCCGATAAAGCTGGGGGGCAGACCAAGTTCGCGACCCAGAACACGCACTTCGTCTTTGAAAAGCTCGCGCAGCGGCTCCACAAGGCTGAGGCCCATCTTCTCGGGCAAGCCGCCGACGTTGTGGTGGCTTTTGATAGTGACGGAAGGGCCACCGGAGAAAGAAACGCTTTCGATGACATCAGGATAAAGCGTGCCTTGGGCCAGAAACTCGGCGCCATCAATTTGGTTCGCGTATTTCTGGAAAACGTCGATGAACAGCTTGCCGATGATCTTACGCTTTGTTTCGGGGTCGGATTGTCCCTCAAGCTCTCCCAGAAACAACTCCCGCTCGTCGGCATAGATTACCTTGAGCTGCATGTTGTCGCGGAACATCGTCACGACTTCTTCTGCCTCGTTCTTGCGCAGCAGACCGTGATCTACAAAGACGCAGGTCAGCTGATCGCCAATCGCCTCGTGCAGCAGTGCGGCAGCGACGGAGGAATCCACGCCACCCGACAGGCCGCAAATGACTTGTTTGTCGCCCACTTGGGCGCGGATTTTTTCAATGGCCTCTTCGCGATAGGCGCCCATGGTCCAATCCCCGGAAAAACCGGCGATGCGGACAAAATTCTCGTAGAACTTCAACCCGTTGGGTGTGTGGTGAACCTCCGGATGGAACTGCACCGCATAGAACTGCCGCGTTTCGTCGGCGGTGATCGCAAACGGCGCATGCGGGGAGGTGCCGAAGACCTTGAAGCCGGGGGCGATGGCGCTGACGTGATCGCCATGGCTCATCCAGACCTGCTCGCGCTCAGTCAGGAACCATCCGTCCAGAAGCGCAGTCTGATCTGTGGTGGGCTGTACGTAGGCGCGTCCGAATTCTTTTGTACCCTGTCCTGTCTCGACCTTACCGCCAAGCATTTCCATCATTACCTGCTGGCCATAGCAGATGCCGAGGATCGGGACATCAAGGGCAAAGACCGAAGCTGGCGGGCGCGGGGAATCTGCGTCGATCACGGAGGCAGGCCCGCCCGAAAGGATCACCGCTTTGGGCTTGAACGTTTCGAGAAAGGCGTCATCCACAGTATTGAACGGGTGGATTTCGCAGTAAACATTCAGTTCGCGCAAGCGGCGGGCGATCAGCTGGGTGACCTGGCTACCGAAGTCGATGATGAGGAGGCGGTCATGGGTATGTTCTGTCATAGGCTCTGATTATGCGCGGCGCTTGATGGTGGCAAGGTTGATTTAGGGGCCAGCCCCCGTCCTTGGCAGGGCCAAGGCCTCCCCCGGAGTATTTGAGGCCAGAAAAAATAGGAGGCTTAGGATTGAACTATGTCGCTTTTCTACCTGCACCGCCGCAATCCGCGCGGGGGTTGCACGGGCATTAGGGTAATCGGAACTCAACATATATTTTGGGGGAGCACGACATGGTTGAAGCAGCACGGCGCGCAAGAGGCGGTGGCGGGGCAGCCCGGCGTGCCGCCCGCACAGCGGTCTCGTTCGAGACGGCGAAATATATCGAGCGTAACATCCCGAATTTCGAAGTGCTCAGCGTAGAAGCCATCGAAGTGATCGAGACAAACGCGGAGATCATTCTCGAAGAGATCGGTGTGAATTTCCCCGACAATCCGGCAGCACTCAAGCGCTGGCGTGATGCGGGCGCCGACGTGCAGGGGGAGCGGGTGCGTATTCCTAAAGGGCTGGCACGCCAATTGATCAAAACGGCACCTTCATCGTACACACAGCACGCGCGCAATCCTGATCGCAACGTTGTGGTGGGTGGCAAGAACCTTGTGCTGGCGCCGGTTTATGGGCCGCCGTTTGTGCGCGATGCCGCAGGCGGGCGGCGCTATGCGACGATGGAAGATTTCCGCAAGTTTGTGAAGCTGGGGTATATGTCCAAGTGGTTGCACCATTCGGGCGGCACCGTTTGCGAGCCGACAGATGTGGCCGTGAACAAGCGGCACCTTGATATGTTGCATGCGCATATGACGTTGAGCGACAAGCCGTTCATGGGATCTGTGACGGAGCCGTCGCGCGCACAGGATTCGGTTGATATGTGCGGTGTGCTTTTTGGTGAGCAATTTGTGCAGGAAAACACGGTGATGACCTCGCTCATCAACATCAACTCACCCATGACATTCGACGATGTGATGATGGGCGCACTGGAAGTTTATGCGCAGAACAATCAGGCCTGTATCATCTCACCCTTTATTGTGGGCGGCGCGATGGCACCAGTGTCTGTTGCGGGGACATTGACGCAGGTTCTGGCCGAAACCCTTGCCGGGATCGCCTACAGCCAGCTGATCAAGCCCGGCGCACCGGTGATCATGGGGGCGTTTGTGACTTCCATTGACATGAACTCAGGCGCACCGACGTTTGGCACACCCGAAGCGTCAATGATCACCTATGGTGCGGGGCAACTTGCGCGGCGTCTGAACTTGCCCTACCGCTCGGCGGGGTCTTTCTGTGGCTCGAAGCTACCCGATGCGCAAGCCGCGTATGAGACGGCGAACAGTCTGAACATGGGGCTGTTGTCGGGTGTGAACTTTATGCTGCACGCCTGTGGTTGGCTGGAAGGGGGGCTTGTGTCGTCCTTCGAGAAATTTGTGATGGATGCGGATCAATTGGGCGCCTTGCATTATCTGGCGCGTGGCGTCGAGATTGACGTGAATGCACAGGCGATGGATGCCATCCGTGAGGTCGGTCCGGGCGGGCATTATCTGGGATGTGCGCACACGCAGGCCAACTTCAAAGAGGCGTTCTGGAAGTCCGACCTGCTTGATTACAAACCGTTCGAGACATGGGAAGATGAGGGTGGGCGCGACACGCAAACCCTTGCAGGCCTGCGCGTCGAGAAGATGCTGGGCGACTACCAGCAGCCCGAGATGGATCCTGCTGTGGCACAGGCGCTTGACGAGTTTGTGGCAAAGCGCAAAGCGGCGGAGCCTGACAGCTTCATGTGATGCAGCACTATTGCATCTAAACGATCTGCGGGCAGGGTTGAGCTGCCCGCAGCGCACGTGCTTCACCGACAATCGCGATGAGCACGTCCACATGGCGCGTGAGGCTATAGGTGCCGTCCACCGCCGCACGACTGTTTTCCAGATCAGCTTCGATATCGACCAGCCGCATGAGTGCATCACCGTGACGCGGCAGCACGCCGTAGCCGAGCAGGCGCGGTAGATGGCTGCTGCGGCGGTAGTCTTCGGCACCGATCCGGGCGGCACGCATCAAAAGGCGGGGGCGGTGCAGATTGGCGAGAAGGCTGTGGATATCTTGCATGGTTTATGGCTCCAGATAGAGGATGCGCCGGTAGAAATGGCGCGTTGATCTGGTGATAATCCACTAGTTTTAAGGGTGTTGCGCCTTGCCGGATGGCATCGCACGGCGGCTTTAGGATTGTTTCTCTTTTGTCAACAATGATGCTCAGTACGATTAATTTTAACCAATAGGTAACCAGTACCCCCCTAGGTTGCATTTACCTATTGTTAATAAGGCTGAGGAGGGACACTCAGACATGGGGCAGATGGTAATACACGTTGGAGACCGACCAAATCGAGGCATAGGTGCTGCGGATCAAGTGCCGGGATGGGTGCCGAAATCGGTGCAGAACTACATTGATCACACAGAAATGGGTGTGCCGATCCGCGCGCTTGCGCGGCAGCAAGGCTGTCATGCCTCGACGATCATGCGGCAGATACGGCGTGTGGAAACCCTGCGGGATGATCCGCTTGTAGACGGCGTGCTCAAAACGCTTGGCGGCATTGCAGAGCCGCACGCCGATGAAAAGCAGCAGGTAAATACCGCTCAGCCGCTGCCCGGAGTGGTGGAGTTGAGCGAACATGGCATCCGTGTTCTGCGCAGGTTGTGTGAAACTGGTGCGGTATTGGCCGTGGCCAAGGATATGGAAAAGGCCGTTATCGTTCGGGACTGTGTGACAGGGGAGAATGCCCGCACCGGTGTTGTCGACCGTGCCATAGCGGAGGCGATGGCGCTCAAGGGATGGATCGCCGCGCCAAGCAGTGGGCGTATCACGCGCTATCAGATTACGGCGGCAGGGCGTGCAGCACTTGCTGACATGATGGCGCGGGACGAGAGCCTGCGTGCGCGGGGCAGCTATGACGCAAACGCGACATCAGAAGACGATACACCGCGCCGCATCCGCTATGGACTGGCCGAAAGCCCGCTTGCTGCCCTTGCACGGCGCAGGGACCGCGACGGAGAGCATTTTCTGAGCAGTGATCTGGTGGGTGCAGGGGAGCGGTTGCGCGAGGATTTCGAGATGGCGCAAATGGGGGCCGATGTGGCGGGCAATTGGGACGGGTTCCTTGCCACGCTCAATAGTGAGCGCGCGCCGGTGCATGCGGGCCGTGCCCGTGCAGCACATGAGGCCCATGACCGTGTCATTGCCGCCCTACAAGATCTGGGTGTGGGCCTGTCTGATGTGACGTTGCGGTGCTGTTGTTTTCTCGAAGGGTTGGAGACGGCGGAGAAAATGCTGGGATGGTCCGCACGGTCTGGCAAAATCGTGCTGCGCATCGCGCTGATACGGCTCAAGGAGCATTACGCGCGCACCGGCAAGTCCGACGGTCGTATGATCGGCTAGGTCCGCATTTGCGCCAAAGCGCGCAGCATCGCGGTGCTGCGCCGATTTGCCTGCTGTCGCATAGCAGGAATGCGCGCGGGCAGGGTTTTGTTTGATCCGCGATGTGCTACATAAGAGGAAACCAGAACACGAGGTTTCCATGCGCGATTTGAAGATCCCCGAGGTGCGCCACCCTGAAAAGGCGCGCCGTCCCGATAATCCACAGCCGAAAAAGCCGGATTGGATTCGGGTGCGCGCGCCGGGTGGTGACGGGTACAAGAAAACCGCCAAGATCATGCGCGACAATAATCTGGTCACGGTTTGCGAAGAAGCGGGCTGTCCCAATGTGGGGGAGTGTTGGTCGCAAGGCCATGCCACGATGATGATCATGGGCGAGGTCTGCACGCGGGCCTGTACCTTCTGCAACATCGCCACCGGCAAACCCCCAGAGGACCTTGATGCGTTCGAGCCGGGGCGTGTGGCCGATGCGGTTGCAAAGCTGGGCCTCAATCACGTGGTGATCACATCGGTCGACCGCGACGATGTGGAAGACGGCGGGGCGGCGCATTTTGCGCAGACCATCCGCGCCATTCGGCACCGTGCGCCTGACACAACCATCGAAATCCTAACGCCTGACTTTATCAAATGCGCGCCGGAGGCCCTTGAACTGGTCGTTGAGGCGCGGCCTGACGTGTTCAACCACAATCTGGAAACGGTGCCTGGGCTTTACCCCGAAGTCCGCCCTGGCGCGCGCTATTTCCACTCCCTGCGGCTGTTGCAGCGTGTCAAAGAGCTTGATCCGTCGATGTTCACCAAATCGGGCATTATGGTGGGTTTGGGTGAGGACCGTCAGTCAGTTATGCAGGTCATGGATGACATGCGCGCGGCGGATATCGACTTTCTCACCATCGGGCAATATTTGCAGCCGACGCCGAAACACCACCGAGTGGACCGGTTTGTACATCCCGATGAATTTGCCGCCTACGAAAAGGCTGCTTATGGCAAGGGGTTCTTGATGGTGTCGGCCACGCCGCTCACGCGCTCAAGTTATCATGCGGGTGATGATTTCGCGCGCTTGCGTGCCGCGCGGAACAAGAAACTGGGCGTGGCGTAAAGCCCGCTCAGGATGGTTGCATAACCATAAGATAAACGGCGATCGCCTCGCGGTCAGAGACGGGCAATAGGCCAAGTTGCGCAAAACCGCATCCATTGAGCCGCCGACGCTGTCATTCTCAGGTGTGAAGGCTGACTAAGATATTCCACCAGATTACCTTTGTTCCAGCCCAGCGTGGCAGGTCGCGTAATCGGCCGCTGTGTGTATAATATGACACGCTAGATACAAACTTGGTGACTTCAATCGGGTATTTCAGGCGCCGTCTGTGAACCGTACTTTGCCAATATAGGGGAGATTGCGGTTGCGCTGCGCGAAATCAATGCCGTAGCCGACGACAAATTCATCCGGTATCACAAATCCGGTGTGATCGGCGCGTAAATCCACCTCACGACGCGTCGGTTTGTCCAGCAATGCCACCGTTTTGAGCCTTGCGGGTTTGCGTGCACGCAGCATCCCCGTCACATGCGAAAGCGTATGGCCGGTGTCCACGATATCTTCAACCAACAGCACATCGCGCCCCTCAATACCGCCGCGCAAGTCTTTGAGAATGCGCACTTCTCGGGTGGATTCCATACCGTCGCCATAGCTGGACGCCTCAAGAAAATCGACCTCAATAGGAAGGTCCAACTCCCGCACCAGATCGGCAATGAACACAAATGAGCCGCGCAGCAGCCCCACCACGACAAGCTTGTCTGTATCGGCAAACTCGGTCTGTATCTCGGCGCAGAGTTCTTCAATGCGCGCGGCAATGGATTTGGCCGAAATCATCTGGTCTATGACATATGGACGCGCTGACATGGCCACCTCTTGATTGTGCGCCCCCGCGGGCTTTGATACAGCGCTACGCAAACAAGACTAGGAAATCAATGCCCACCCACTCCGAGACCCGCAAGCTGCCGTTCAGCGCCCAGCAAATGTATGACCTTGTGGCCGATGTCGCGCGGTACCCCGAGTTTTTACCGTGGACTGCCGCTGCGCGTATCAAATCGGTAGAGGACGAAGGCGATCATAGCGTGATGGAGGCGGATCTGGTCATCTCGTTCAAGGTGTTTCGCGAGCGGTTTACATCGCGTGTGGTGCTGTGGCCCGAGCTCAAGAAGATCGATACCGAATACCTTGACGGTCCTTTCAAGTATATGAAATCGAACTGGGAATTTACCGATGTCGACGGGGGATGCGAGGTATACTTCCACGTGGATTTTGAATTCCGCAACATGATCTTGCAGAAAATCATTGGCGTCGTGTTCAATGAGGCGATGCAGCGCGTGGTCAAAGCCTTCGAGAAGCGGGCGCGCACGCTTTACGGTTGATTGCCTAGCGGGTTGATATGGCTGTTCTATATAATTTTTTTATAACAGCTTATTACAGCTCACTGTTAATCCCATTCCCTCAGGGCGCGTAGCAGCAGTCCAAGCGCGTTATCGCGAGCAGAGGCGCGCACGGTATCGCGTCCAAGGGCGCTGAACTCAACGGTGCTCACCTCAAATCCCGACGGTCCTGCAAGGCCGAAACACACACGGCCTTCGGGCTTATGCTCCGATCCGCCAGGACCTGCGATGCCCGTGATTGCAACGGCCATGTGCGCGCGACTGCGGGCCAGCGCACCGCGTGCCATTTCGCCTGCGACTTCCTCGCTGACGGCCCCATGCGCGTCCAAAGTGGCAAGGCGCACGCCCAGCATGTCGATTTTCGCATCGTTGGTGTAGGTGACAAACCCGCGCTCGAACATCGCGGAGGAGCCGGGCAGGTCGGTGAGTGCTGCGGCGACCATGCCTGCGGTGCAACTCTCTGCGGTGGCGATCATTACGCCGTGTGATTTGGCGAGTGCCAGTATCTCAGAGCGCATGTGCGAACCCTGCCAACAACACGACGCCAATGGCTGCAATAACGCCTGCAAAAACGTCATCAAGCATAACACTCAGCGGTGTGCCACGCCGGTCGATCCAACCGATCAACAAAGGCTTCCAGATGTCGAACAGCCGGAACAGCACAAACGCTACGATCCAGCCCGGCCACAATGCCAGAATGTTGATCCCGAAAAATGTGGCTGCAATAGACATGGGTAGGATCGCGATCCATTGGCCGACCACTTCGTCGATGACTATCTCGGACGGGTCATGGTCATCCGCACCTGATGTCATGCGTACCGTGGCCCACCAGCCTGCGAAAAATGCGACAATAATGCCCGCCATCAGCAGGGAAAAACCACCCACTTCGTGCAGCAACCACCCCCAAGGTAATGCCACAAGCGACCCCCAAGTGCCCGGCGCAGGGCGCAAATATCCCACGCCCAGAACAGTTCCGATCAGCCGCGCAATCATGACTTCACCAATGTGGCGGTTGCCATGCAAGCGATGCCTTCGCCCCGTCCGGTAAAGCCCAACCGCTCGGATGTGGTGGCCTTGACGGACACGCGCTCCAGATCAATCCCGATCATTTTGGCCACTGCCGCGCGCATTTCTGTGGCGTGTGGTCCGACCTTTGGATGCTCACAAATAAGCGTGCAATCCACATGGGTCAGAGTGAAACCGCGCGCGCCTGCCATTTGTGCCGCATGGCGCAGGAAGATGTCGCTTTGCGCGCCTTTCCATTGCGGATCAGAGGGAGGAAAATGTGTGCCGATGTCGCCTGCCGCCAGTGCGCCATAGATTGCATCGGTGATCGTATGCAGCCCCACATCGGCATCAGAATGGCCCACAAGCCCTTGATCATGTGGAATTCTCACTCCGCACAACATGACGTGATCACCTGGTCCAAAGGCATGCACGTCAAAGCCGTTGCCAGTGCGTATGTCCATGCCGCCCTCCAATATGCGCGCCGCGCGGGCAAAATCGCCCTGCGTTGTGATCTTGATGTTATCGGCACTGCCGGCCGTGATGGCAACCGTGATGCCCGCCGCGCGGGCCACGGCCACATCATCGGCAGCAACCCCGTCATAGGCAGCATATGCCGCAATAATGTCCTGTCGCCAGAAACCTTGAGGCGTTTGCGCCGCATACAGCCCCGTGCGATCCTGCGTTCCTGTTACTTCGTCCTGTGCTGCGGTCCATAGCGCGTCCGTCACGGGCAGTCCGGCTGCGGCGCCTTTACTAGTCTCCAGTGCGGTAATTACATCGCTGATCACGCACGCACTCACACAGGGGCGCGCCGCATCGTGGATCAGCACCGCATCACAATCGGGCAGCGCATCAAGGCCCGCGCGCACGGAATCAGACCGCTCCGCGCCGCCCATGGTCACCGATATGCCGCGCGCCTCGAAATCCGCCGCCTCCTGCATGTCATCTGCGTGCAGCACTACGGCAAGTGCGCTGATTTGCGGGTGGCTGGCAAATGCACGAAGCGTGTGATCGATCACACGCATATCGTCCAACTGCTGCCATTGTTTGGGGCGCGGCCCGCCTGCGCGGGTGCCACGACCGGCAGCAACAATCAGGGCACAGACACGCATAGCACTCACTTTCGGTTAACCGGCACCTATGTCTTAGGAAATCCCGCCGCGCACTGCAACAGACAGCAGGCGCGCGGCAGTGCCTGTTTATTGGGCAGTAGTCGTTGAAAAGGGTGGCAATCAAGCCCTGTATTGATTGTGCAATCGCCTGTTGTGGTTTAATTTGACGGGATGCGCCCAAGGATTAAGCACATATTGCAATGACATTCCCGCTCGACCTCACACCGCCGGTTTTTCTGGCCCCGATGGCCGGCATCACGGATCTGCCGATGCGCAGCCTTGTTGCGCGCTTTGGGGCAGGACTTGTGGTGTCGGAGATGATCGCGTCGGGCGAATGGCTGACCAAACGGCCCGGCACCCGCGAAAAGGCGGAGCTTGGACTGGGCGTTGCGGGCACGTCGGTCCAGATCGCAGGCCGTGAAGCGGGTGCGATGGCCGAGGCTGCGCGGATGATCGCGGGACAGGGTGCGCGGATTATCGACATTAACATGGGCTGTCCGGCCAAGAAGGTGACGCAGGGCGCTTCCGGTTCGGCGCTGATGAAAACCCCCGACCATGCGCTACGGCTGATTGAGGCGGTGGTCGATGCCGTCGATGTACCCGTCACATTGAAGACCCGTCTGGGATGGGATGACGACATGCTCAACGCGCCCGAGATCGCCCGACGGGCAGAGGCGGCGGGGATCACCATGATCACCATCCATGGCCGCACGCGGTGTCAGTTTTACAAAGGGCGCGCTGATTGGGCAGCCATTCGCAGCGTGGTCGATGCGGTGGATATCCCCGTTATTGCCAACGGCGATATCACCGATACCGCCACTGCACGGCAGGCTTTGGCGCAATCAGGCGCGCAGGGCGTCATGGTCGGGCGCGGCATACAGGGGCAGCCCTGGTTGCTTGCCCAGATTGCGCATGAGATTTACGGCACGCCCGCACCTGTCGTCCCGCAAGGGGTGGCCTTCACGGATATGGTTCTTGGCCATTACGACGAGATTCTGCGCTTTTACGGGACCAAGCTGGGGTTGCGCACGGCGCGCAAGCATCTGGGTTGGTATATGGATCATGCAGGCACGCCGGACGCTGCACGCCGCGCTGTCCTTACCGCACAAAGTGTCGAGGAGACGGTGATCCGTCTGCCCGCCGCCTTGGAGCCTGCGGCGTGGGACACGGCGGCATGACCTCACTACATGATATCAGGCCGGAGGAGCGACCGCTTTGGGCGTCCTTGCCGGTGCCTGCCGTTCTGGTCGGGCGGGATGACCGCATCTGCGACATCAACGCCGCCGCCGAAGGGTTTTTGAACGCCTCCGCCAAGGCCGTTCAGGGGGTGCCGGTCTGGGATATGATCGCTGTTGATGCGCCGCTCGAAGAAGCGTTTGCGCGGGCGCGGAACAATCAGTCAACGCTTTTCGTGAACGATGTAGATGTAGGCAGCGGTCAGCGCGCGCCATTGCAATCGCAGCTTCAGATCGCGCCGCTGTCAGGATCTGACGGGGTGATGATCCTGATGATCTCTCCGCGTGAGCTGGCGGGGCGCATGACGCAAAGCAATTCCGTGAAATCCGCCGCCAAATCCGCCATTGGTATGGCAGAGATGCTTGCCCATGAGATCAAGAACCCGCTGGCAGGCATCACGGGTGCCGCGCAATTGCTCAGCATGAACCTCGAGAAAGACGATCTTGACCTGACCGATCTGATCGTCGCCGAGAGCCGCCGCATCGTGAAGCTCCTCGAACAGGTGGAGCAATTTGGCAACCTCACGGTGCCGGAACGCGGTCCGGTGAACCTGCATGACGTGCTGGACCGCGCGCGCCGCTCCGCCTTGCTGGGTTTTGGTGCGCAGATGAAGATTATCGAGGATTACGATCCTTCCCTGCCACTGGCATGGGGCGACAAGGACCAGCTGCTTCAGGTCGTGCTCAATCTGGTGAAGAATGCCTCCGAGGCGGCGAGGGACGGCGGCGGCACGATCCGCCTGCACAGCTATTACGAGCATTCGTTCCGTTTGCGCCGTGCGGACGGGTATGGCACCGCGTTGCCTTTGCAGATCGAAGTGATCGACGATGGTCCGGGCCTGCCTGAGCATATCGCGGGGGATGTATTCGATCCGTTCGTGTCGGGTCGCGAAAACGGCACCGGCCTTGGCCTCGCACTGGTGAGCAAGATCGTTTCGGAACATGACGGCTGGATTTCGGTGACATCGGTGCCGGGTCATACTGTTTTTCGGATATCGCTGCCACGCGCGGACGAGCGTGAGCACAAAGAAAAAAGCGAAAGCGCGGCGGCAAGCGCAGAGGAGAAGTAATCCATGGATGGCACAGTTCTGGTCGCAGATGATGACCGCACCATACGGACCGTACTGACACAAGCGCTGACCCGTGCAGGATGCAAGGTGCACGCCACTTCAAGCCTCACGACGCTGATGCGCTGGGTGGCCGAAGGCAAGGGCGATGTGGTGATCACCGATGTTGTTATGCCTGATGGCAATGGCCTCGAGATGTTACCGAAAATAGCACAGGATCGCCCCGATCTGCCGGTGATCGTGATCTCGGCGCAAAACACCATTATGACCGCGATCAAAGCAGCCGAGGCGCAAGCCTATGATTATCTGCCCAAACCATTTGACCTGCCCGACCTGATGAAGCGTACCGCGCGTGCGCTGGACCGGGGCGGCGCGCCGCGTCCTGCACGCACCGATACGGCGGATAAGGACGAAGACAACCTGCCGATGGTCGGTAAATCTGCGGTGATGCAAGCGCTCTACCGCGTGATTGCGCGGGTGATGAATACCGATCTGCCAGTGCTCATATGGGGGGAAAGCGGGACAGGTAAATCGCTCATCGCGCGCTCGATCCATGATCTGTCGGACCGGCGCAGTTTGCCGTTTGTGACCATGACCGAGGCTGATTTGCGCGACATCGACGGACCTGCGCGGGTATTGGCGCGGGTGCGTGGCGGCACACTACTCATCGACGAGATCGCGGATATTTCTGCTGAAGCGCAGGCGCGGATTGCCCGCATGATGGACGCAGAGACCGAGTACCAACCCCGCTTTATCGCGACCTCACAATCGGATTTGGGGCAGGGCAGTGCAGGCGACGCTCTGCGCCGCGATCTGTTTTACAGGCTCTCTGGCGCGACGCTGCACGTGCCTGCGTTGCGGGACCGTGTAGAGGATATTCCGCTGCTGGCCGCGCATTTTCTGGAAAAGGCAGACGCTGTAGCCGGCGCGCCTCATGCTTTGTCCGAGGGCGCGGAGAAGATATTTGCCAACTACACCTGGCCCGGCAATGTGCGCCAGCTTGAACATGCGATGCGCCAACTGGCCCTGACCAGCCGGGCGATGCAGATCACGGCCCAAGAAGCGGGTCAGGTCGTTGGCGGCCAACCCGGACCTGAGCCCGCCCGCGCCGTCGAGAATGGCGAAAAACTGGGGGCAAGTGTCGAGCGGCACATCCGCCGCTATTTCGAGCTCCACGGGAATATGCTGCCGCCGCCGGGCCTTTACCAACGTATTCTGCGCGAGGTGGAGGCACCGCTCATCGAGGTGGCACTTGTCGCAACCTCTGGAAATCAGGCGAAATGTGCCGAACTTCTGGGGATCAACCGGAATACTTTGCGAAAGAAAATCACAGACCTCGAAATAGAGGTTACACGCGGTCGAAAAATGATGTAAAACTGTCACATAAGCGTGGCCAACAAGGAACATCCTTGGTTAGGATCACATAATATGGCGGTAAGGTGCATTTGCACCACATCAGGTGAGGATCCCTTCGTGGCATCCCGGACACATAGTTCATGGCTTGTGCAGTTGTCGCGTTTGCGGCGGATGCGGCGTGTGCGCACGCTGATGACCCTTGGCCTAGTGGTGCTGGGGCCGGTTCTGGCGCTGGCGACATATCTTGCACTTGGCCCGCTCGATCAGGGCAGTACGGACACCCTGCGCCTCATCCTGTTGCTCGACCTTATCTATATTCTGGTGGTCGCCGCTCTTGTAATGGCACAGGTTGCGCGGCTGATCCTTGCGCGGCGTGCGAAATCGGCGGGATCGCGGCTGCACCTGCGACTGACGGGGGTGTTTGCGTTAATGGCGCTCATCCCAACGGTTTCGGTCGCTGTGTTTGCGGTACTGACGATCAACGTCGGCATCGAGGGGTGGTTTTCCGAACGGGTGCGTATCGTGGTCGGCAACTCGCTGCTCGCCGCGGAGGCGTATGCAGAGGAAGAACGTGTGGGCCTGCGCGATGATGCGCTCAGCCTTGCGCGCAGCATTGACCGGGCGCGCCGTGGCGGGATCGAGCTGAGCGATAGCGAGCTGCTGGGTGAGGGGCAGCGCCAGATCCAGCGCGGCCTGCGCGAGGCTTATATGATCGACGGTACTGCGGAAATTCGCGCGCGCGGCGATCGCTCGTATCTGTTTGACTATGATGCCCCCACAATCGAGCAGATCGCATCCGCCAGTGCCACAGACGTACGACTGATCGAGGATTGGGCCAATAATGAATTTCGCGCGATTGTCAGGCTCAACTCATTCGTCGACCGCTTTTTGTACATCAGTCGGGAGGTGGACGGCGAAATTCTGAGCCTGCTCGACGAGACCCAAGAGACCATTCGCCTCTACCAGCAACTCGAGAGCGAGCGCGGTCGCATGCTTTTTGAATTCGGTCTGCTCTATCTCGCATTTGCGGTGATCATTATTCTCGCAGCTGTCTGGCTGGGCCTGTGGTTCGCGGAGCGGTTGTCCGGCCCTGTGGGCCGCCTCACGGGTGCAGCACAACAGGTGGGTGCGGGTGATCTCGACGTGCAAGTTCGCGAGGATGACGGCGACGACGAGATTGCGATGCTGGGCCGGTATTTCAACCAGATGACCAAACAGCTCAAAGGTCAGCGCAACACGCTTCTCGATAACACCCGCCAGATCGAGCGGCGCCGCAGGCTGTTTGATTCTGTACTAAGTTCGGTGACGTCGGGCGTTGTGGGCCTTGATCCCGAGGGCCGCGTGACGTTTGTAAACCGCTCGGCCATGCGCCTGCTCGATTGGGAGGAAGACCAGCAGTCGCTGGCGCTCACTGTCGCTGTGCCGGAATTCGGGCCGCTCTATGATACGCTCACCAATACCGCGACCGAAACAACGCAGCAGGAAATCAAGGTTTCCCGTCAAGGTAGTATGGAAAACCTGCTGGTGCGGATGGCCACACGGCGCACGGACGAGGGGCGCCTTGAAGGCTATGTTGTGGCGTTCGATGATGTGACCGATCTGGTCAGTGCCCAGCGGATGGCCGCATGGGGCGACGTGGCGCAGCGCATCGCCCATGAGATCAAGAACCCGCTCACTCCGATCCAACTGTCTGCGGAGCGGATCCAGCGTAAATTCGGCCCGAAATTGGGTGAAGACCGCGACAAGCTTGAACAAATGACCGGTGTGATCATTCGCCAGACCGGTGATCTGCGCCGCATCGTGGATGAATTCTCCAAATTCGCGCGCATGCCGGAGCCTGTGCGCGCACCCCAGGACCTCGCGAGGCTTGTACGTGACGCGGTCCTTTTGCAAAAAACCGGCAGGCCGGACATCAAACTTACGTCAAATGTCTCCAAAACCGAGATTCCGGCACTCATTGACGGGACCATGATCACCCAAGCGCTGACAAACCTGATCAAAAACGCGGGCGAAGCGATTGATACGCTGCGCGAGCAGGGCACGCAGCCCGGATTGCAGCCGCAGGTCAAGGTCAGCCTGCACGTAGAGGATGGTGCCGCGCATATCACCATTGCCGACAATGGCATTGGCCTGCCCGAAGACCGTGCCGCATTGTTCGAGCCTTACGTGACCACCCGCAGCGAGGGCACCGGCCTTGGCCTGCCAATCGTCAAGAAAATCATCGAGGAACATGGCGGCAGCCTGATCCTCTCCGACGCGCCAGTCTTTGACGGGCAAGAGCATTTTGGTGCCATGGCAGAAATCATTCTGCCGCTTGGGCCTGACATACAAACCGAAGATGGGGAGCAAGACCATGAGTGATATTCTGATTGTAGACGACGAGCGTGATATCCGCGAATTGATCTCGGATATTCTGGAAGACGAAGGATTTGCCACGCGGTTGGCCGGCAATTCCGACGATGCCATGGCCGCCGTCAACACAGAGCCGCCCGCGCTGATGATTCTCGACATCTGGCTCAAGGACAGCACGATGGACGGCATCGACATCCTAAAGACGGTCAAACGCGACAACCCCGATGTGCCTGTGGTGATCATCTCGGGCCACGGCAACGTCGAAATTGCAGTGGCTGCGATCAAGCAGGGTGCGTATGACTTTATCGAAAAGCCGTTTAATATTGACCAGTTGATGGTGGTGATCCGCCGCGCGATGGAAACGTCACGCCTACGGCGCGAAAATCTCACGCTCAAGCGGAAAGACAAATCAACTGCCGAAATGATCGGAAACTCGGGTGCCTTCAGGACCCTGATCGGCCAGCTCGACAAAGTGACAAAATCCAATGGTCGCGTGATGCTGACCGGCCCTGCGGGCGCCGGCAAGGAAGTTGCCGCGCGCTATATCCACGCCAATTCCAACCGCGCGTCCGCACCCTTCATTACCGTCAATTGTGCCGGTGTCGCGCCTGACCGCATGGAAGAAGTGCTGTTTGGCCGCGAATCCGCGGACCGCGGCGTCGAGCCGGGCCTTCTCGAGCAAGGGCACGGCGGCGTTGTTTATTTCGACGAGGTGGCGGACATGCCTCTGGGCACACAATCCAAAATCCTGCGCGTGCTCGTGGATCAACAATTTACCCGTGTAGGCGGCAACGACAAAGTACGCGTTGATTTGCGCGTGATCTCCAGCACGAACAAGGACCTTGCCGCCGAGATCGAGGCAGAGACATTCCGCGAAGAACTCTACCACCGGCTTAATGTCGTGCCCATCGCCGTTCCGTCCCTATCCGAGCGGCGTGAGGATATTCCCCTGTTGGCCGCACATTTCATAGCGGATTTCAACGCCACCCAAGGGTTGCCTTTGCGTGAGATTACCGATGACGCGCAAGCACTTATGCAGACGATGATCTGGCCCGGCAACGTGCGCCAACTCAAAAACCTCGTAGAGCGCGTCCTGATCCTGGGCGAAGGAACGGCGCCCATCGAGGCCCGCGAATTGCCCGGTGAAGAAGACCACAGCGAAGACGAGGGCCGTGTAGTCCTGTCTGGAGCGATGGCAAGCTTGCCCCTGCGCGAGGCACGCGAAGCCTTCGAGCGTGAATATCTGCTGACCCAGATCAACCGCTTTGGCGGCAATATCTCCCGCACGGCGAACTTCGTCGGCATGGAGCGCTCTGCGCTGCACCGCAAACTCAAAAGCCTCGGCGTTGTCACCTCCGCAAAATCGGGCACCCGCGTCGCGCATGTGGACTAGGCGCGCAAAAGGCCCCTATTTCTTTTGGCTCAAAATACTCCGGGGTAATTGGCCAACGGCCAAGGGGGCAGCGC
>JBATTJ010000094.1:0-142729 GCA_049670485.1 Sulfitobacter sp. | reverse complement strand
GCCATCGTGTCATCGGGGCTTTTGATAATGCCGGAGGACAGAAAAAGACCCTCGATGTAATTTCGGCGATAGAATTCGGTTGTCAGATGTACGACTTCTTCCACGGTAAATCGCGCCCGCGGGACATTGGAAGACACGCGGTTGATGCAGTAGGCGCAATCATAGATGCAAAAGTTGGTCATCAGAATTTTGAGTAAGCTGATGCATCGTCCGTCAGGTGCATAGGCGTGACAGATGCCGGACCCTTCGGTGCTGCCAAGGCCACTGCCATCCGCGCTGTTGCGTTTGGAGGTGCCAGACGATGCGCAGGAGGCATCGTATTTCGCCGCATCGCTCAATAGGGCGAGCTTTTCTTTGAGGTTCATTTTTGCCATGATGTTCTTATAATGTTCCTGTTATGTGAGAGGCAAGTGATTCCGTCTGCGACAACTTTCCTGGCTGCATATATGGCATCGGCGATGCCCCGCCCGATCCTCTCCGAGAGCTGTTGCCAAGTCGGGCCAATCCGTTAGCATGGCGCAAAATCAATCACCCAAAACGGGGCAGCAGTCATGACAATTTCTCGGCGATATTTTACATTTGGGGCCTGCGCACTTGGCCTGTCGGCCTGCGCAGGGGCGGCACCTTCGGGTCCGCGCGGGGTCGGGGCAGACGGTTTGCCTGCTGATCTGCTACCCACGCCCAATCCGGCATACGATACGTGGGTCGCCAATTTTCGCAGCCGCGCACCGTCGCAAGGCATCACACAGGCGACATTGTCGGAAGCGTTTCGGGGCACGGGGTTCCTTCCGGGATGTGTCAAACGTGACCGCAACCAGACCGAGTTCAAGCGCAGCCTTGAGGACTACCTCGCCATTGCCGCCTCGGACGAGCGGATCAGCAAGGGGCGCGCCGCGTTCGCGCGCCACCGCAATACGCTTCAAACGCTTGAGCAGCAGTACGGTGTCGACGCCGAGATCATTTGTGCGATTTGGGGCCTCGAGAGCTTTTTCGGAGAACGGCGTGGCGATGTACCAGTCATTTCTGCGACGTCCACGCTGGCGTTTGATGGGCGTCGCGGTGCGTTTTTCGAAAAGCAGTTGGTCGCCGCACTCAAGATTGTACAAAACGGGGATATCCCTGCGTCCCGCATGACCGGATCATGGGCTGGTGCGATGGGCCATACCCAGTTTATCCCAACGTCCTATGCTGCCTTCGCCGTTGATTTCACAGGGGACGGGCGTCGCGACATCTGGTCCGAAGATCCAACAGACTCGCTCGCCTCAACGGCGGCCTACCTCGAGCGTAACGGATGGGTACGAGGGGTGAAATGGGGCAGCGAAGTAGGGGCGGGCACTTCTGGCGGCAGTACTTTGCAACCCCAACCGGGCGGGCCACGGTTTAACACCACGCAGAATTTCAGGGCGATCAAACGGTATAACAACTCAGATGCCTACGCCATCGGTGTGGGGCACTTGTCCGACCGTATTGCGGGTGGCGGGCCCTTGCGCGCAAGCTTTCCGCCGGATGCAAACGGGCTTACAAAAGACGACCGCACCGCCCTGCAACAGCGCCTTACCGCACGCGGATTTGACACCGGCGGCAGTGATGGTGTGATTGGTCCAAACAGTGAAAAAGCAATCAGTGCTTATCAGGCCAGCAGGGGGCTGCCAGTGACCGGTATGCCGTCGCCCGAACTTTTGCGCAGCTTGCAATAGTCCTTCACAACGCCCCAAAGGCCCCCCTTGGAGCTTATATTTAGGGGGCCTTTGGTGTGACCGCAGAAGGCCCGACATCTTTGATCGAAGATATCCCGAGTTGGCCCAATGCGCGGACAAGTTCGAGCTGCAGAATTTCCAGCGCACGCTCGACACCTTGCGCCCTGCCTGCGCCAACACCACATGCCAGCGCCCGACCGGTGAAGGCAAAGTCGGCGCCGAGAGCTTTCGCGGCACGATGTCCGCACCGCGCCGGATACCGCTGTCCAAGATAATTTTTATGCGCCCGTCGAGAGCCTTTGCAATTGGCGGCAACGCCTCGATAGTGGATGAACCGAACGCGACTTGACGGCCCCCGTGGTTCGACACGACAATCCGGTCACATCCCAATTCCGCACATTTGAGTGCATCGGAGGGATGCAAGATACCCTTGACCAACAGCGTGTCTTTCCAACGGTCGCGCAAACGCTTCAAGCCCTCTCAGGTAACTCCGGGGGTGATCAGGGTTTTCTGTACGTCGGCGTATGATGTAGCGGCCTGAAGCAGGTCAGCATAGTTGGCGATATTAGGTTTGTCGTGCCTGAGGGTCGCCAACGACCATCGGGGATTGGCGATCAGGCCTGCGATAACTTCAGGTTTGATTTTGAACGGCACGGCCAATTGATTGCGAATGTCGCGGTCCCGCTTGCTTGCGGCGGGCACATCTGCGGTGACCATCAGGATGTCATATCCAGCTGCCTCCGCGCGCGATATCAATCCTTCCGTCACCGACGCATCGCTTGATCCATAAAGCTGGAACCAGCCGTTCCCTGCGGCAGCTTCCACCAAACTCTCAAGCTCTGTGGAGGCAGCCGAGCTTGCGACATAGGGGAGGTTCGCGCGCACAGAGCCGTGCAAGTGTCAGGTCCGCATCCGGCCAAAATGCATTGAGCATCCCTATTGGCGCCATGCCGAAGGGTGCATCAAAGGGTGCCCGGACAAGGTCGCGCGTGTGTCGATTTCCGAGACGTCAACCATGTAGCGCGGTGTCAGCTCGACCTCTTCGAAGGCTTCGCTGTTGCGGCGCATGTTCCGCTCGGATTCCGCGCCACCATCTACCAGATCAAAGGCAACGCGCGGAATCCGGCCTTTGGCACGGATGCGCAGATCGTCATGGAGGCGGCGCGGTCCAACCTCATTAGATTGACCAACCGCCGTCAATCGCAAAGGTCTGTCCGGTCGTGAATGCTGACATATCTCCAGCGAGATAGCAGACCATCTCGGCGATCTCATCCGGTGTGCCAAAGCGGCCCATGGGTTGGCGCGCGGTGAAGGCAGCATGCGCTTTGTCGAAATCGCCGGTGGCTTTCAGGCGGTCTTGGAGAGAGGGGCTTTCTACGGTGCCGGGGCAAATTGCGTTGCAGCGGATGCCGTGTTGCACGTAATCGGCAGCGATAGATTTTGTCATGCCAATGATCGCAGCCTTGGACGCGCCATAAACAAAGCGACGCGGCGCACCTTTCTCGCTCGATACGATTGAGGCGATGTTCACGATGGAGCCTGAACCGTGATCGAGCATGCCCGGCAGCACTGCTTTTGTAACTTGAAATAGGGATTTCGCATTGAGATTAAACGCCCGGTCCCAATCTCCCTCGTCGCAATCAAGGATCGTGCCATCATGAACCCAGCCCGCGCAATTCACGAGGATTTGGATAGGTGGTAGCGATCCGATCAGTTCGGAAACTGCGGTGGTAGCGAGGACGTCGAGCGCGTGTCCTTCGATATTATATGCACTATCTGCGACAGATTGGACCGCTGCGCCATCTATGTCGGTCGCAATAACGGTTGCCCCACGTTTTGCCAGCGCTTCGGCGCTCGCGCGACCAATTCCATTTGCGGCTGCCGTAACAAGCGCCGTCTTCCCTTTAAGTGATTGTTCCATATATCCTCTCTCGGCGTGCAAGCCAGCCGCCATCGACGACTGTTGTGCTACCATGACAGTAAGCAGCCGCATCTGAAGCTAAAAAGACTGCAGCGCCTGCGATTTCAATTGGTTCTGCAAAGCGGCCTGCAGGAATACGCGCAAGCAATGCTTGTGAGCGGTCGGGATCGTCCCTGAGTGCCTGCGTGTTGTCCGTTGCGGTGTATCCTGGCGTGATAGAATTGACGTTGACGCCTTGGCCTGCCCATTCATTGCACAAGGCGCGGGTTAGACCGACCACTGCATGTTTGCTCGATGCGTAAAAAACTGCCGTTCCTGAATTACTTCGATACGCCGAAGATCACACAAGATAATATGGGCGACTATACCAAGCCTGTCTTCTAGAGGGTTCTCCCCGTTCGGTGCGCGGCGTGTCCGCGTCCCGGATGTTGTTGAAGTCATAAAACTGTTCGGGAGCACGCAAATTGGGATGTCTTCAACACAAAGTTTGCATTGTGACCGGTGCTGCGCAGGGAATTGGCCGTGCCGTTGGCGAGGCACTGCTGGATGAGGGTGCCATGGTTTGTTTTTCCGATCTCAACGGAGAGAAGGTGACCCAAGTTGCCGAAGCCAACCGCAGCCGTCTTAACGATAATAGTGCTGCAGTCACATCGCAGCAGGTCGATGTGACCGATCGCGAACAGGTCCATGCCATGATCGCGCATACGGTCGAAAATTTCGGGCGACTGGACCTGAAGTTCAACAATGCCGGCATGAACAAGCTGATGAACTTCATGGATGTGACCGAGGAAAACTGGCACTTTATCATGAACGTAAATGGCCTTGGTTGCATGATTGCCATCCAGGGGTCCGCCCGCCAGATGATCGCCCAAGGAGGCGGTGGCAAGATCATCAACAAGGCTTCCATCGCCAGCAGGCAGGGCTTTGACAACGTCGCTCCGTACTGCGCTCCAAAGTCTGCGGTTGTCTCGCTTACGCAATCGGGTGCGCGCGACCTTGCAAAGCACATATAACCGTCACTCGGTTCGCGCCGGGTGTGGTCGCGACCGAAATGTGGGAGCAGGTAGACAAGGATTTTATGGACATTGGGGCCGCTGAATGGCCGGGACAGGCGATGGATAAATTCGCCTCTGAAATCCTCAAGGGCAGGGTTGCAACACCGGACGATATTACGGGACCGACAACGTTCCTCGCGTCAAAAGACAGCGATTTAATGACCGGGCAGATCGTCATGATTGATGGCGGCATGACATTGGTCTGACAAAAAAGAGCGGCAGAGTTCCTGCCGTCTGCGTCGATACGGCCGACGACCTTAGGGAGGGGGCCATGGCAGGACTTACCAAACAACAGATTGGACGCGTTCTGGCAAAACAAGGTATTCTTATTGCCTTCATCGCGTTTCTGATCGGCTTCACGATTGCCAATCCAAAATTTCTGACACCTGACAACGTTCTCAGTGTTGTGCGATCCTCGGCGTCATGGCGCTTGCCATGCTGTCGGCGATCCATGGACTGACCTTGACCTATTCGGGTGGCAAGAACATGGACATCGCCGACAAGGAAGGCACGAGGTTCAGCGTATTTGGCCAAGGCACCGCACTGGGACTGCCGGTACCGATATTGAAATTTGTTGCGGTTGCGGCACTGCTTGGTCTCATCCTTGCTAAGACAAGTTTTGGCCGAAAGGTCTATGCCGTGGGCGGCAACGGCACGGCGGCTACATTCTCGGGCATCTCGTGCGCCGATACCGTATTCCTATGCTATGTGGCGTCGGCTGCCTGCGTGGCGACTGCTAGCCTCATTCAGGCCAGCCGTTCTTTGGGTTCCCAAAACACCGTTGGGCAAGGGTTCGAGCTTGAGGTGCTGGCGGCTGTGATCTTGGGGGGCGCGTCACTTTTGGGTGGCTCGGGCACGATCTTCAAAACCGTGATCGGCGTACTGATCCTTGGCTTTATCCAGAACGGATTGCTGCTGATCGGTTTGTAATTCTACGTCCAGTTCATCGTGACATGGGTCATCATAATTCTTGCTGTCTGGCTCGATATCGCGGCCTAGCGCGGCAAGCTTTGGTCACCAATCGCGTGAGGGAGGAAACATCATGAAACCGCGTACTGTATCAGCCGCCCTCAAAAGTTGCGCAATCTGGGGCTTCATCATATTGGAGCTGATCTTTTTCAGCGTGGCGGGGGTATTCTTTTCCCTTTCGGACAAGGCATTCATGGATTGGGACAATGTGTTGTTATTGCTCAAGCAATCGGCACCCATTGGCGTTATCGCGATGGGCATGACCGTCGTTATGGTGAACGGAAACATCGACCTTAGCGTCGGTCAACCTTCGCCATCGCGGCGATTATCCTGTTGGATAGCATGACATGGCCAATTTTTGCGGGACTAGGTGATCGGGTCATACCGGTGGCTTGGCTGCTGGCACTTGCTGTCGGTACGCTCTTGGGCGCTCTCAACGGGTTGATCGTTTGGAAAACCGGCGCTGATGCCTTCATCGTCACTCTTGGATCAATGCCTGGGTATCGCGGCATTGTGTTTATGTTCAATGGCGAACAACCGACAATCCACCTGAATTGGACGCTGGTGGATTTCGCTGGCGGTGACTTTGGTTATCTGGTTCGTGATGACGAAAACCGTGCATGGCCGCAACGCCTATGCCATCGGCGACAACCGCGAAGCGCCGGTTAACGCCGGCATTCGTGTGGGGCCGCATATGATGATCAATTTCGCCATCATCGGATTTCTTGCGGCACTTTCCGCCGTGGTTTTCTATTCCGAATCCGGATCGATAAACCCCAACGACAGTCAGCTCTACGAGCTTTGGGTGATCACCGCCGTCGTCCTTGGCGGCACAAAGATTACAGGCGGCGCGGACAGCGTGATCGGGACCTTTGGTGGTGTCATTGCCATTCAGCTTTTGCGCAAAGGGCTGGGCCACATTGGCGCGGACACGTCTACGGTGAACCTTGTGATTGGTTTGATCCTCGTTGCGGTGCTCATTCTCGACAGACAGCTCAACATGAAGGGCAAAGAGGAGTTGAAGATATGAACGATGCTAAACCTGTTTTGCGGCTTGAGGATATCGTCAAGACTTTCGTGGGCGTGCGCGCTCTCGACGGTGTTTCGTTTTCTGTCATGCCGGGGGAGGTTCACGCGCTGATGGGCGAAAATGGCGCTGGAAAATCGACGCTGATGAAAGTGTTGGGTGGCATTCATCAACCGGACGGCGGTACGATTTTCATGGGCGATGAGGCAGTGGTAATGGCTGGTCCGCTTGAGGCAAAAGCAAAAGGCTTTGTCTTTATCCACCAAGAACTGGGCCTTGCAGAAGCGTTGAGTGTCGCGGAAGATATCTATCTTGGGGAATTGCCGACCAAAGGGTTTTGCCGCGTCGATTGGAGCAGGCTGGACGAGCAAACCAATGCGATCCTTAAAAAGCTCAACGTGGGATTTCACGCCAACACACGGGTGGGTGATCTGTCCATCGCCAACCAGCAGATGGTCGAGATTGCGCGCGCGCTGACTGTGGACGCCAAGGCCGTGATCTTTGACGAGCCCACCGCGTCGTTGACGGATTCTGAAAAAGTAGTCTTGTTCGATGTTATCGCGGATTTGCAGGCCACCGGCGTTGGCATCATTTATATTTCGCACCGGATGGAGGAGATATTCAAGATCACCGACCGCGTCACGGTTTTGCGCGACGGCCAGTATCAGGGCACTGTTGACACCGCCGACAGCACCGAGGAATCTGTGACCCAGATGATGATCGGCCGCATCCTCGATCTCAGCAGGAATGCCTCACACCACGACCTTGGTGAGGTGGCCCTCGAAGTGCGCGGGCTGAGCTGTGGTGAGCTTTACCACGATGTGAGTTTTGAGGTTCGCCGCGGCGAGACGGTAGGTTTCTACGGTCTTGTAGGCGCAGGCAGAACCGAGATTGCTGAGACGCTGTTTGGACTTCGTGACGCATCCGGTGGACAAATCTTGCTGGACGAAGAAGCTGTGCGGATCAATTCGCCAGTTGATGCGATTGCGCGCGGCATCTCTTTGGTTCCCGAAGATCGCAAGGGCAGGGGCTTGTCCTTGGAATGAACTGTCGGGACAACATGACCCTGCCGCAGATTGACAACCTCAAATCGGGTCCGTTTGTCGCGCAAGGTGCCGAGACGGCCATCTTTGACAAATATCACAAACAACTCGACATGTGCACGCCGGGCTGGAAACAGCAGGTTGGCAATCTGTCGGGAGCAACGAGCAAAAGATCGTCGTCGGCGAAGGGCTGTCGATGCATCCCAAGATTCTGATCGTGGACGAGCCGACGCGCGGCATTGATGTCGGTAGCAAATCCGAAATTCACAAGCTGCTGCGTCAACTGGCGGCCCAAGGCTACGCCGTGATGGTCATCAGTTCGGAAATGCCGGAGGTGCTGTATGTATCTAACCGTATTGTCGCGATGTATTCAGGACGCGTCATGCGCACGTTTATCTCTGGCGAAGTTACCGAGGACAATCTGATACAGGCGATTTCTGGCATGACCTCCGAACAGGTGGCCTGATGAGGGTCGGCTTTGGCGGATTGGGGCGCATGTGATCGAAATGGGACCGATGAGCCCTGATCACATCGCCGCACTCGCAGCGGCGGCACCCCCGCAGATAACGGTGATCGACGCACCTGTTTCGGGCGCAACACAGGCCGCCAAAGAAGCGCAGCTTCTTATTATGGTAGGGTGTTCGGCCTCGGATGGCAAAGTTGTGCTGCCGCTCTTTGACATGATTGAGGCAAGTGCTTCAGCAGCACTTATGCTCAAATACCGCCGGCCACTCTACCTTGGTGAGGCGGCCCATGATGTCACCTTTACCGTAGCTCTTGCGCGCAGGGATATGGAGATCACGGCGGAACTTGCCACTCATCTGGGTGTGGCGCTGCCGCAAGGTAGCGAGACACTTTCCCAATTGAAGCAAGCTGAGGCGTGCGGTTTTGGCGCGCGTGATATGGCGGCCATCTGCACCTATATGCGGAATCATAATCAATGAAAGCGGCACTTTTTGTTGGAGGCTGGGAAGGTCATGCACCCACCAAGTTTGCCGTCTGGTACAAGGCAGTGTTGGAGGACAATGGGTTTCACGTGGTTGTCTATGACATGATGGAACCGCTCGAGCGGCCCGAGGATATCGCAGGTCTGAACCTGGTCACACCGATCTGGTCGCCGGCTCGTTCGGGGCATCAGTCCGAATTTGGCAACATGACAAAATGGCAAGAAGACGGGCTGCTCAAGCTGATCGGGGACGGCTGCGGAATTGCGGGATGTCACGGTCATATGGGGGATGCGTTTCGCGGCCGACCGACATATCATTTCCTGATCGGAGGGCAGTTTGTCGCCCATCCGCCCGGCTGGCCCGATAACCTGCAACTGCGTGAGGATTACATCGACTACGACGTGACAATCTGTAGACCGGACGACCCGATTGTGCAGGGCATCAAAAGCTTCCGCTTGAAGTCCGAGCAATACTATATGTTGGTCGATCCTTCCAATGACGCCCTCGCCTCGACCACGTTTTCGGGCGATAATTTGTGGTGCATCGAGGGTACTGTTATCCCCGTCGTCTGGAAGCGGCGCTGGGACAACGGCCGTTTGTTCTATTGCTCGATCGAGCATGAGCTGGACGATCTGAAGGTCCCGCAGGTCACGGAAATCATCCGCCGTGGTGCGCTTTGGGCCGCGCAGGGGAAAACTGCGGACACATCTGAGATTTAATTCAAGGAACCTACTATGAAACTTCTTCGCTATGGTGCTGCCGGAGCAGAAAAACCCGGCATGCTTGATACATCTGGCCGCGTGCGGGATTTGTCGCACATTGTGCAAGACATTGGTGGTGCTGCATTGCGGCCTGATACCTTGCAAAAGCTGCATGAACTTGATGTCGATGCGTTGCCCCTCGTTGAGGGCATGCCGCAAAAAGACCTGCGCCTTGGCGCTTGTGTCGGTGGCATCGGGAAATTCATCTGTATTGGTCTCAATTATGCCGATCACGCGGAGGAGGCTGGAATGCCGATCCCGCCAGAGCCCGTAATTTTCAACAAATGGACCTCATCGGTTGTTGGCCCGAACGACGCCATCCAGATACCCCGTGATTCTGTGAAAACCGATTGGGAGGTTGAGTTGGGTGTCGTGATCGGTGAGCCGGGCACATATATCGATGAGGCTGACGCGATGAGCCACATTGCAGGTTTCTGTGTGGTGAATGATGTGTCCGAGCGTGAATTCCAGATCGAGCGCGCCGGTACATGGGACAAGGGCAAAGGCTGTGACACTTTCGGTCCAACCGGTCCATGGCTAGTGACACCGGACGAGTTGGCCGATATCGACGACCTGCACATGTGGTTGGACGTCGATGGCAAGCGTCAACAGTCAGGATCAACCGCCACGATGATCTACAAGGTCCCGCACCTGATTGCTTATTGTAGCCGGTTTATGAGCCTTCAATCCGGTGATGTCATCTCGACGGGGACACCACCCGGCGTAGGAATGGGCCAATCCCCGCAACGATACCTCAAAGGTGGCGAGACGGTGAGTCTGGGCATTGCCGGCTTGGGTGAGCAATCCACAAAGGTTTTGCCTGCCAACTGACTTTTGCGGACTGACTAGAAAGTCCGGCTAAGAGGAACAACCAGCACCCACATCGGACAATTTTCGGTGTGGGGGGGTATCTCTAACTCTACCCGATCGACATTTGGGAAATCTGGTGCTGTTGGGGCGGATTGAACTCCTGTACTCTGCGTACCCTAGGGTGCGCAAAGTCGGGCCATCTGCGAGCGCCGCGATTGATTGATCGGTGTCGGGGAAATCTGGTGCTGTTGGGGAGGATTGAACTCCCGACCTCGTCATTACCAATGACGCGCTCTACCACTGAGCTACAACAGCGCCGGTAGCGGGGTGATTAGCGGCAAATTTCCGATCACGCAAGCCAAATTCCTGAGTATTCTGGACCCCGCCTTGCACCTGCGCTAGACAAGCGTCATGGCAGACAAACAACCCTCCCAAGCGGCGGACCAAACTCCGGCGCAAGCAGCAAAGGCCGCCGAGGCCGCGCGCAAGCAAGCACGCTTGTCCCAAGCGCTCAAGGCGAATATGGCACGGCGTAAGGGTCAAGCCCGCGCCCGCGCTGTTGATGACGGTTCCATAGGCAAGGCGCCGGGCGCGCAACACAAGGAAGACTAAGGCATGGATGCAATTTTGGTACGTGGCGGCGGGCCGCTTAAAGGATCGATTCCGATTACGGGTGCAAAAAATGCTTGTCTTGCGTTGATGCCTGCCACTTTGCTGAGCGAAGAGCCGCTGACCCTGACCAATGCGCCCCGTCTGAGCGATATCCGCACGATGACGCAGTTGTTGCAGTCATTGGGCGCGGAAATCTCAACCCTGCAAGAAGGACGCGTCATCTCGATGTCGTGCCACGGAGAGATCAATACCCGCGCCGAATACGACATCGTGCGTAAAATGCGCGCTTCCAATCTGGTGCTTGGACCGCTTCTGGCGCGAAGTGGCTATGCCGAAGTGTCATTGCCGGGGGGCTGTGCGATTGGTGCGCGGCCGATGGACATCCACACCGATGGCCTCGAGAAAATGGGAGCAAGCATCGATCTACGCGACGGGTATCTTTATGCAAAGGCCGCCGGTGGGCGCCTCAAAGGGGCAGTGATCGACTTCCCTTTTGCTTCCGTAGGGGCGACTGAAAATATCATGATGGCCGCGACATTGGCCAAAGGCACGACCGTAATAAACAACGCGGCACGCGAGCCGGAGATCGTGGATCTTGCCGATTGTCTGCGTCGTATGGGCGCGCAGATCGAAGGCGATGGCACCTCCAATATCACCATTCAGGGCGTCGACCGGCTGGGTGCGGCGACGCATCCTGTCGTGACCGACCGTATTGAGTTAGGCACTTACATGCTGGCTCCGGCAATCTGCGGGGGTGAGGTTGAATTGCTCGGCGGGCGGCTCGACCTTGTTGGTGCGTTTTGTGAAAAACTGGATGCAGCAGGCATTGAGGTCACGCAAACCGAAAAAGGTCTCAGGGTCAAACGCCGCGCCGACCGTGTCAACGCGGTTGATGTCACAACCGAGCCTTTCCCCGGCTTTCCTACCGATTTGCAGGCGCAAATGATGGCCCTGCTGTGCACGGCCACCGGCACCTCCACGCTTGAAGAAAAAATCTTCGAGAACCGCTTTATGCACGCACCTGAACTGATCCGCATGGGGGCGAAGATTGATGTCCAAGGCGGCAAAGCCATCGTCAAAGGTGTGGAAAAACTCAAAGGTGCGCCGGTAATGGCCACCGATCTGCGCGCCTCTGTCTCGCTTATCCTTGCGGGCATGGCAGCGGAGGGTGAGACGAAGGTTTCGCGCGTCTATCACCTTGATCGCGGATATGAGCATGTCGTCGCAAAACTCTCCGGTGTTGGCGCACAGATTGAACGGATCAAAGACGCATGAGTGATGATGCCAAATTCGAAGACGGCAAAGAAGCTCCGCTAAATCTTGGGGCACTTGATGCGGACGATCTCGCCGTTTTGTCGTCACTTGCTCAGGATGCAGTTTTTCCCGCGTCCGAGATGCGCTGGCATAAGGGGCAGGGCAGGTTTGCCTTGCTGCTTAACCGGATGCGTTGGGAGGATGAGGGGGCGGACCGACACAGCCCCGAGCGGGTGCAGTCCGTGCTGTTGTTCAATACCGTGCAATCGGTCTCGTCCCAAGGGGTGCCGAAGGGGGATGCCGACACGGTTCTGTCGCTGCTTCATATCGGGTTCGAGCCTACGGATGCCCCGTCTGGCCATGTGATCCTGACGATGGCGGGTGATGGCGCGATACGCCTCGCGGTAGAAGCGTTGGATGTCACATTAAAAGACGTCACACGCCCCTATGTCGCGCCGTCAAAAAAGCGCCCGAGCCATCCGAACTAAGTCGTTTCAGTAGTCGCGACGGTCAGCCCGCGCCACCGGCGGGCCATCGTGCCGCACCCCTCTTGAGACCCGTGCCATTCCCCGCTACCTCCGCTTGGTGATACAGGAGCCAATGCCATGCCCGTTTTCCTCGATGCCTCCGCCCCTGATTTCGAGGTGGCCTTTGCCACTCTTCTGAACGCCAAGCGTGAGGACAGTCCCGACGTCGATGCGACAGTGGCGCATATCATCGCGGATGTGCGGTCGCGCGGTGATGCGGCGGTTCTGGAACTCACAGCAAAGTTTGACCGTGTTACGCTGACCCCAGATACGCTTTGCATCACGGCAGGCGAAATTGCGCAGGCCTGTGCGCAAGTGAGCGATGATGATCGCGCTGCGTTGGAGTTGGCTGCTCACCGCATTCGTGCCTATCACGCCCGACAGCTTCCAGAGGATGCGGAGTGGACGGACGAGACGGGTGCCACACTTGGATGGCGCTGGTCTGCGGTCTCTGCTGCGGGACTGTATGTGCCTGGCGGTCTGGCCAGCTATCCCAGTTCGGTTCTGATGAACGCGATACCGGCAAAAGTTGCAGGTGTGCAGCGCCTTGCGATGGTCGTGCCCACGCCTGACGGTATCCTCAATCCGTTGGTTTTGCTGGCCGCGCATATTTCTGGCGTGGATGAAGTTTACCGCATTGGCGGTGCACAGGCTGTTGCTGCACTTGCCTATGGTACAGATACAATTGCGCCGGTGGACAAGATTACCGGCCCCGGCAATGCCTTTGTTGCAGCGGCTAAACGGCGGGTGTTTGGCAAGGTCGGCATCGACATGATTGCAGGCCCGTCAGAGATTCTGATTATTGCAGATGCGGATAATGACCCTGACTGGATCGCGCTCGATCTTTTGTCGCAGGCGGAGCATGACGAGAGCGCGCAGTCAGTCCTTATCACCACTGACGCAGCTTTTGGTTGTGCGGTCGCGGACGCGGTTGAGAAGCGTCTCGAGACGCTAGAGCGCGCGCATATTGCGGGTCCGTCATGGCGCGACTTTGGCGCTATTATCACTGTGCGAGACCTCGATGTCGCGGCACAGCTGACAGACCGGATTGCGCCTGAACACCTCGAGCTTTGCGTGGCTGATCCTCATGCGCTGAGCCAGCAAATCACCCATGCGGGTGCTATATTTCTAGGCCAATGGACGCCTGAGGCCATCGGGGATTATGTTGGTGGTCCGAACCATGTCCTGCCCACCGCCCGCTCGGCGCGCTTTTCCTCCGGTCTCTCGGTGTTGGATTTCATGAAACGTACAACTCTGGCCCATATGACGCCTGCAGCACTGCGCGCGATTGGCCCTGCCGCGGAGCGGTTGGCGCAGTCTGAAAGCCTTGAAGCGCATGGCCTGTCAGTGACGGCAAGGTTGCGCAAACTCAACGACTAGGGGGTTTGAATAACGGCTGGGACGGAAAGACCACGACCCTGCATCCTATACTGCGCTTCATTTGCTCATGCGGCGTTCAGGATTGCCTGCATCCGCCCTGTGCTCTAAGCGTGGTGCAAGCCCATTTTCCGGAGACGTGCCATGTCACGCATCACGAACATCGTCCTTGATGACGCCAATCTACCGCCCCCCACGCCCGAGATCGAGCAAGAGCGCCGTGTCGCCATGTTTGATCTGCTGGAGGATAATACATTTGTGCTGCCGGTGCGTGACACGCACCCGGTGCCTACAGGTCCTTATCACCTTGGGCTGTCGATCCGTGACAAGCGGTTGGTGTTCGACGTGAACACCGAAAGTGCGGAAAAAGCGGCGGAATTCCATCTGTCTCTTGGGCCGTTCCGTCAGGTCGTCAAAGACTACTTCCAGATTTGCGAAAGCTATTTTGACGCAGTCAAAAAGCTGCCACCCGCTCAGATCGAGACGATTGATATGGCGCGGCGGGGGATTCACATGGAAGGCTCGCGCGTGTTGCAAGAGCGGCTTGAGGGCAAGGCAGACATCGACATCGACACGGCGCGGCGTCTGTTCACGCTCATCTGTGTGCTGCATTTCGGAGGCTGAAGGGTGACGCAAGAGCTGCCCCAGTCAGTCCTTTTTTGTTGCGATCACAATGCCGTCCGCTCGCCCATGGCCGAAGGGTTGATGAAAAAGCTGTACGGCATGGACGTCTATGTCCAGTCCGTAGGGGTCAAGAATGACCTCGAGATTGACGGCTTTTCCATCGCGGTCTGTCAGGAGCTTGATGTGGAGCTGTCGCGCCACCGTTCGCGCAGCTTTGACGAGATGGAGGACTGGGGCGACGATCTAAGCTCATTCGATCTCGTGATCGCACTGTCGCCTGCGTCCCAACGCCGCGCGCTGGAACTTACGCGGTTTTTCCACCTTGACGTAGAATATTGGCCGATCCTTGATCCGACCGGATTGGGTGAGGGACGCGAGGCGAAGTTGTCGCAGTTTCGTGCCGCACGCGATCAAATCGTCACACGGCTCAAAGACCGCTTTGGCGGAGACACCCGCGCGCCGATCTAGCATTCATCGGCTCCGGTACTTGTCCTCAGGTGTTTGAACACACAGCCGCCGCAGTTTCTCCGTAAGCTTTCCATGTGCTCCAGAATGCATTGTCTGATGCACGGTCCGATTGGCGCCATTCCTGTAATTTGTGAGGGTCTTTGAAGGCAGCAACTCCGCGCCGCTGCTCACCACTGGTAAGCTGTTGGTCCGCGACAGCCTGAACGCACCCGCAGCGTGCCGATGTGGCCGCACGTCTGTCTTGTGCCAGACATGCCCGTTGGACGGGGCCGGTTGCGAATAATTGTACCGGCGCGCGCACGCCCGTGCTAAACCCTGATCCACCACCGCCACATGCCGCCAAAGTGGATGCCGCAACAGCGGCTAAAACCCATGATTTCATCAACTCTGCCTTTGTTTTATGCCGCGTGCGGGGTTTGCCCTTCTGATGCGGTATGAACTGCTCTGCTTCTAAGTATGACGCAGAGAGGGCTGGTTTTCAATTCACAAAACGCGGAAGGGCCACGCCGGATCATACCGGTGTGGCCCTTTGTGTAGATCGCAAATCGCTGCGCTTAGAATTTCCAGCGCGCGCCGACAAATGTCACGTCAATGTCTTCGAATGTGGTGCCCGCGCCATCCAATTCGAATGTCCGGTAACTTGCAAACAGTTCAAGGTTAAAGGCATCGACCTTCTGCACGGCGACCAGCCCAACAGAGGATGAATCACTACCCGCAAATGCGAAATCATCGCCGGTGTAATAATCTACTGCGAGGAAGGTGCGCCCGAATGCGAGCCAATCGCGTTGCAGGCCAGCCTTTGCATAGACATAGTCGCTGTCGGCTTCTTGCGCGCGCCCACTGGCGACGGTGACACTGACACCGCTGGGGGCGTGCAACACTGAGGTAGAGCCGAGGATGAACTCTTCCGCGCTATCGCGGATCGAATACCCGAGGCGGCCATCGACTTTATAGTCGCCATAGTCTTGCTTGTACGTCAGGCCAATGTCGTAGAACTCATCATTATTGCCACGCGCAAGGACCTCTTCACCGCCGGAAATAGCAAGGCTGAAACCGTTGACTGTGGGGGTGTCATAGCGCACGCGGAACCGGCGACCGCCGTCAAAGGCGTTGAATGCATTGCCGATATCAGTGCCCGATGCACCGCCGCCGCCAAGCCGGAATTCCTGTGAGCCTGCCTGATCCTGAAGGCTGGAATAGGCGATGACGCTTGTGCCCGACAAGTCCGCCTCTGCCGTGCTGTCCGTGGCGATGGACCCTTGCCCGAATGAGAATTTGCCCAGTGTATCGGTGTCATAGATGACTTCGAATTTCCGAATGTCTGTGCGCCGGAACCCCTCACCAAAGCTGTTGTCGTCGCGGCTGATACTGCTGGACCCGACAAGCCCGAGAGCGGTCTCAAAATGGAATCGGAATTCTGATCCATTTCCCAGTTGGCTGGTGAAGATCGCACCGACGCGGGAGTTTGAGTTATCGTTGTCTGTGAACGCCGTTTCGGTGTCAAAGCCGTCGTCCGCACTTAGAACGCCAAGGTTCAGCTGTCCGTAGAAATCCCACTCTGGACCCGTATCCTGCGCGGCTGCGAGGCCAGGCAATATTATCAGGGCAGGGAGGGCGAGGCGACATATCTGAACGGTGGACCGCATGGTTTATTTCCTTGAGCGAGAAACGCGCCGCAGATAGGGCGCTGGTACGGCCGCTTTATGAACTCGATTGGTGGTACTAGGAAGTCAGGTATAGACACGGCTCAACACGATCTCGTGAATGCCTCTTCTCAGGTATTTTGCACCTGCAACAGACACCTCCACGTAGCAGGTCACCGCCGCGCCCTGCGTGCACTTTGCCCTGCGGCATCATCCACCTTGACCGCCCCCCGAAACAGCATCATATCAAGGCTATGACACCACTTTCACACATCCGCAATTTCTCCATCGTCGCGCACATCGACCATGGTAAATCCACCCTCGCTGATCGTCTCATTCAGGAGACGAACACCGTGTCCCTGCGCGATATGAAGGCGCAGATGCTCGACAGTATGGACATCGAGCGGGAGCGTGGCATCACGATCAAGGCACAGACCGTGCGGATCAACTATCTGGCGAAAAATGGTGAGGAATACGTGCTCAACCTCATCGACACGCCCGGCCATGTGGACTTTGCCTATGAGGTGTCGCGGTCCATGCGCGCGGTCGAAGGCTCGCTTCTGGTGGTCGACAGCACGCAGGGTGTCGAGGCGCAGACGCTTGCCAACGTCTATCATGCCATTGATGCGGACCATGAAATCGTGCCGATCCTGAACAAGATCGACCTGCCCGCCACCGATTGCGACCGCGTGGCCGAACAGATCGAGGATGTGATCGGCATTGACGCGTCGGGCGCCATCCGCGTTTCCGCCAAAACGGGGCAGGGGATTGTTGAAACGCTCGAGGCCATTGTACACCATTTGCCCGCGCCTAAAGGGACGCTTGATGCGCCGCTCAAGGCGATGCTGGTGGACAGTTGGTATGACAGCTATCTCGGCGTGATCGTCCTTGTCCGTATTATGGACGGTCAGCTGAAAAAGGGTGACAAGATCACGATGATGCAAAACGGCTCGGTTCATCATGTGGACCGCATCGGCGTCTTCCGCCCCGCGATGACCGAAATTGACGTGCTTGGACCCGGTGAAATCGGCTTTCTCACCGCGTCGATCAAACAGGTGCGCGACACCCGCGTGGGCGATACGATCACCCATGAGAAGAGAGGCTGCACAACGGCCCTTCCGGGCTTTAAACCGTCGCAACCTGTTGTGTTCTGTGGCCTGTTTCCCGTCGATGCAGCACTGTTCGAGGATTTGCGCGACAGCATCGAAAAACTCGCCCTCAATGATGCGAGCTTTAGCTACGAGATGGAAACAAGTGCGGCGCTGGGCTTCGGCTTCCGCTGTGGCTTCCTCGGCCTTCTGCACCTCGAGGTGATCCGCGACCGGATCGAGCGGGAGTATGACATCGACCTGATCACCACCGCGCCCTCCGTTATCTATGATATCCATATGAAGGACGGCGAGGTGCAGCAATTGCACAACCCCGCCGACATGCCCGACCTCACGTTTGTCGACCACCTTGAGGAGCCGCGGATCAAGGCGACGATCCTTGTGCCCGACGAATATCTGGGCGACGTGCTAAAGCTGTGTCAGGACCGCCGTGGTATCCAGATGGACCTCACCTATGCGGGATCGCGCGCGATGGTCGTCTATGACCTGCCGCTCAACGAGGTTGTGTTCGACTTCTACGATCGCCTCAAATCGGTGACCAAAGGCTACGCCAGCTTTGACTATGCCATGATCGGCTACCGCGAGGACGCGCTGGTCAAAATGTCGATCCTTGTCAACGATGAACCTGTCGATGCGCTGAGCACGATGGTCCACCGCGACCGCGCCGAAATGCGGGGCCGCGCGATGGTCGAAAAACTAAAAGACCTCATCCCCCGCCACATGTTCAAAATCCCGATCCAAGCGGCGATTGGCGGGAAGGTCATCGCGCGCGAGACACTCTCGGCCATGCGCAAAGACGTGACGGCCAAATGTTATGGCGGCGACGCCTCGCGCAAACGCAAGCTGCTGGACAAGCAGAAGGCGGGTAAGAAAAAGATGCGTCAGTTTGGGAGTGTGAATATTCCGCAGGAAGCATTTATTAGCGCGTTGAAGATGGACGGCTAAAGCCGACCAGCTTCAATGCGACCGTGGGAGGCAGAGTATTGCAAAGCAATGCGCGTTCCTACTTGGTGCGGGTGGAGACGGAGGTGCAAAGGTATTTTGCTCCACAGCTAGATCAAATACCTATGTGCCTGAGCTGTTAGCAGTGTCGAATGCACCTCTCAACTGCCGTGCTAGCATGGCTCGCATTAGGTCTTCCATTTGCTCAACGGTGTTCTCATTAAGATTGGTATCGGCTTCATAACGCAAATCAGCGGCTTCGAGAGCCGTATAGTAGGGCAAGCGATCCACTACTATTTGCTCTGGAATTGTTTCGGCACCACGAAGTAAGACTTCAGAATTCGCGCAGAGCACAAGGTATGAGACGGCCCGTGAGGTCCGTCCATTTCCGTCAGTGAACGGATGTATCCAATTCATGCGCCACATGACCATAGATGCTAAGTGAATTGAGGATCTCTCGGTCCAATTATCATTTACATAGTCACAGAGTTCTTCCACCAATTCTGGAACCAAGTGCCCTTCAGGTGGCTGGTGCTTGCTCTTATTTATCTTAACGCCGCCAGGCCTGAAATTACCTGCAAAACTGTCAAGTCCAGCTATTGCACAACGGTTCAGATCGAGCACGGTTGAAGTTCTGAGTTTGAACGGACGTCCGTCCAGGACATTTAGGATTAGCTGCTGAACACGCTCTGCTTGAATTACGCCGTTCGACGCCTCTTTCTTAGCTCGTTCCAGATCGCCTGTTACGACCTCTGCTTGATCAGCCTCGCTGTGTCTAATCTCGTCATTCATGGTTGCAGTTAAAGTCCAATTTTGGCCGCTTCTTCTTCCACCATCTCTCTAGTGATTTGCGGATTTTCAATAGCAGTATTTCCATAGGCAAAGCTTCTGCGCTGCTCCGTCATCTGATCGGGTGTCATGGGGATTTTTTTAGTTTGTTCAATGAGGTACTGGATGTCGTCTAGTGTTACCGCTGCCATTGTCGCTCTCCATTTTTCTTTATTTTTTATTTTTATAATAGTGCAATACATCAGCAAGTGTCGTTTGGCAAAAGCATAGTTGCTCAATTTTGAAGGTCAAATTACAGGTTATGGCTGGCAATAGTTCGCTCATATGTAACGCCCACCTCGACATCAGTCGCAGGGACTTGGTTGAGAAATCAACGCAGAAGTTCATGCAACACCGTGGCAATAGACGAATTTGCCTCTAATCAACTAACGCTTCGTCTTCGGCTTTAAACCAAGAGGTCCCAGATGATCCATATCGCCTTCGCCAACCTCACCCCCCCAACACAATTCCCTCAAATTGCGCATTCTAGCCTCAAAAAGGCCCACTTGCCCCCATAATCAGGGTTTTGCCCAGACCGTCTTTCCCGAGGCCCAGACACTTTGCGTTTGCCAACCAAGGGACAGCAAAGCGTGCACTAACGCGGCATAATCCTTATGCCTGCTCAAACCCCAAAGAAGGAAATGACCATGGAAACGATACAACTCCTACTCGGTGCTTCAAACTTGGTTTTGCTTGTTGCGATCCTATATAGAATTAAATCGCGTCAAGATGTCTAAAGCTAGGTAGCACGTCATGGGGTGCATGCGCGCGCCCCATGACCTATCCTCTTGCCCGTCGACACCAGAGGAACCGTCCCCATGATCCACTTCGCCTTCGCCATCTACTCCATCGTCTTCTCCACCCTCTCGGGTGTTTTTGTCGTGGCGGTCATCGTCATGGGGTATTTCTCATGGACCTCGATGATCTCCTCCATGATCGCGGGTGCTGTCCTGTCTCTGCCACTCACCTATGCCATCCTGAAACAGATGGATTGGAGTGAGCCGGACCCAAAGCACAACGCCAAGAAGGACCGCTGGCTCATCCGCTGAGCCGTTTGACCTAGATCAAAGCCGCCGCACCCGCGCTTTGCTACCTTTGAGCCGCAAATCCGGTACAAAGGAGTTTTCCCATGATCCGCCTCGCCTCCCTGCTGTATTCAATCGTCGCGACCACCCTTGCGGGCACCGCCGTCATCGCCGTCCTCGTGACCGGCCATGACACCGCGCCCATGATCGTCGGTGCGGGGGGACTTGGTGCGCTCGTCTCTGTGCCGCTGTCCTATGTCCTTGCACAGCGGATCAGCCATCTGACCAAAGCATAGCGCGCATCAAACGCTATACGCACAGACGCCAAACGGTGTAGAAGGGGCCAACCCCTTGAGGAGGTTTCATGACCCCGTGCATCCTATGCGTCGCCATCACCGGCTCTGTCCCGACAAAGGCCGCCAATCCCGCCGTGCCGATCACCGTGTCGGAGCAGATCGAGAGCACCCACGCCGCCTATGAGGCCGGTGCCGCCATCTGTCACGCGCATGTGCGCAACGAGGATGAGACGCCGTCGTCCGACCCCGATAAATTTGCCGCGCTGCAAGAGGGGATCAAGGCGCATTGCCCGGGTATGATCATGCAGTTTTCCACCGGTGGTCGGTCCGGCGCGGGGCTTGAGCGGGGCGGTATGCTGCCCCTGCGCCCCGACATGGCAAGCTTGAGCGTGGGCTCCAATAACTTTCCAACCCGCGTCTATGAAAACCCGCCGGTTCTGGTCGACTGGCTTGCCTCCGAGATGGTGAAATACGCGGTGAAGCCGGAGATCGAGGCGTTCGACCTCAGCCATATCCACAAAGCAGCCGAGATGAACCGCGATGACCGCATCCCCGGTCAGCTGTATATCCAGTTCGTGATGGGGGTGAAAAATGCCATGCCTGCGGACCGAGAGACGTTCGATTTCTATATCAAAACGGTGGAGCGGTTGGTGCCGGATGCGCTGTGGTGTGCGGCCGGCGTTGGTCCGAACCAGATTCGGCTCAATGAATGGGCTATCGCCGCAGGTGGCCACGCGCGGGCAGGGCTTGAGGATAACGTGCGTCTCGATAAGGACCGGCTTGCTCCGTCGAACGCCGCCCTGATTGCACGCGCCGCAGACCTGTGTGCCAAATACGAGCGCGCTGTTGCGACGCCTTCGCAAGCGCGTCAAATGCTGGGGTTGCGTCCCGCTTGAAGGTGGCCCGCAATGTCCGCCACTCGCGCGCCACCGTCCAGCAAAACGCGCAGCATCTGCGCGCTGAACTCCCAGATGTCCGCATCATGGACCAGATGGTGGGTGAGCAGGCCCAAGGGCTCATCCGCATCCGTCTCGCCATTTCGCCGCGCGCGAATAGTGGCCACAGCACCCGCAATCAACGCCTCCGGATCGGCCAACCCGCGATGCCCGCGCCAGTAAATGGGATCAACATGGGTGTTGATCTGCGGAAGCTCAGTGTCGGCCGTTCGTGGACCAAAGGTTGACACACCGCCATACCCTGCCTGCGCAAGCACCGGCATATACCCCGCATCAATCCGGTTCCATGGCGGTACAAATAGCGGCAACAGGCGCTGGCCGAACTGCTCCGATAGGTGGGTTATCGCCAACTGCAACTCGTTCGCCGCATTTGCGCGCATCTGCCCGAACTCTGCTTTCTTCGCCCCCTGCGGGGCATGGCTTATGTGACGCCAGCCATGAACCACCGGTATGAGATGGGGCGCAGTCGCAACAAACTCCGGCAGGCTTGGTTCAAGTAAATCTGGGATCACTGCGATGTACACCGGCACGCCTATTTCGTTGCTCAATGCACTCAACTGGTCCAGCTGAGCGGTGCGTGCCACAGCATCATCATCGCGCCACCAGATCGGCAGATCCAGCCCCTCGCGCTGCCACAGTGACAGCTCCTTAGTTAGGGGCACCCAGTCCAATCTCATGAGGCCTCCAGCGCCGCTTGTGTGATCTCTACGGTTCGCCGCGCACCATCAAAGCCATGGTTGATAATCGCACGGCGGGGTGCGGCAATCACCTGCTTCAACGCCGCGGCCAAGATATCTGCGGACAATTCGCGGCGCGTAACCGTCACCGTGCCCGCCCGCTCGGCCAATGCTTGCGCGCGCAGGCCTTGCTCTACCTCCGCCCCTTCATCAAAGGGCACAAATACAGCGGGTGTGCCGGCCTGCAGGATGTCCAGCGCGGTGTTGTACCCGCACAATGAAATGGAGGCAGCGGCATGGTTCAGCATTTGGCGAAAGTCACGGCGCGCAGGCTCGACCGTCACATGCGCAGGGGCACGGGCGCGTAAATCAGCAATCTGTGCTTCTGGCTGAGCACCACCAATCAATATACGCATCGGGTGCGTGATCTGCGATGATGCAGCAAGGGCTGCGTCGTAGACTGGACTGCCAACGTCACCGCCACCTGCGCTGACGATAATCTCTCCATCTCCGGCCAGATCGGGATGTGGACCGGCGGCGGGCGGGGCGACAAAGCCAGTATAGCGCAGGGCTGGGCGCAGTTCATCCGTCACAGGCCAGCTCAGCTCAAGCGGGGTGAGGTCCGGATCGGAATGGACCAGCACCATATCGTAGAACTCTCGTACCATATCGTCTGCGAATACCGCTTTTTTCGGCTTGGACGGGGGTGCGAGGATGTCACGGATTGAGGCGCAGATGAGGGGTGGCGGGTCCTGCGCCCGTGCGACACCTAGCAAGGCTTTGAATTCATCACGCAGGATGCGGCGGCCGAATGGGAAAAGCTCTGTGATGAGGACGTCGGGGCGAAAGTTCTTTAGCGTTTTCAGCAGCAATGCCTGCCGATTTGCCATATATTCCTCGCTTGCTTTGGTTCCGTCTTTGATCAGCAACTGCGTGAATTCCACACCGTTTGAGAGCACAGGTGGCATCTGAACCAGTACATCATCAGGCTCGGTGAGTAGGGGTGCGGGCATACCACCAGACACAACGCGCACGCTGTGGCCTTCCCCCAGATACGCCCGCGCAAGAGTCAGTGCGCGTGCCAGATGACCAGTGCCAAGCAGGTGGGTGACGACAATCATCACCCTCATGGTACGCGTTTCTCCAGCCGCACGGGGTCAGGACGCAGCCGCCAGTTGTCTCTGTCTATTTCGATAACAAACAGACGGTTCCGCTTGACGGCAAAAGGCGCAGGCCCGTCAAAATTCCAGCCCGTGGCCTGGGCCATCAACACCCGCATGACGCCGATATGGCACACGGCAACCGTATCGCGGTGCAAGGTGTTGGCCCAAGGTATCAAGCGGGCGCGCATCTCACCGGGGCTTTCGCCATGGGGAGGGGCATAGCTCCAGCCCCAATCCTCGATGTCGCGGTGATCACAGGCGGGGTCGGCATGCAATTCAACCGCGATCTGCCCCTCCCAATCACCCCAGTTCATTTCGGTAAGAGCGGCGTCTACGCGCGGTTCCCTATCGGCAACCAATGCTGCCGTTTGTGCCGCGCGTTTCAGCGGGCTTGACCAGAGTTCGGCCTTATCCCACGGCGCAGGGAGACGTTGGGCCTTCAACTCAGTGATCGCAGTCTCATCAAGCGGGATATCGGTGCGACCCTGCACGCGGCCTGCGCGGTTCCATTCCGTATGACCATGCCGCAAAAGCGCTAAACGTATCATCGTATACCTGCCTGTTCCAAACCTGCGCGGAGGGTAGTGGCTGCGGCAGGTAACAGGTGATGTGCCGTGATATGCGCGCGAATTTCATCGCCTCTGGGCGCATCTCGCCGCATGAGTGCAGCCAGTCCTGCGGCACCGTCCGCGATTGCAGGGTAGTCGCGTGGATAGAGCACGTCGCGCACCCCGTCGCGGTCTTGTGCAATAACGGGCAGGCCATGTGCCTGCGCCTCCAGATATATCATGCCAAACGCCTCATCCACACCGGGCCAGATCAGTGCGCCCGCACGAGTATAAGTATCTGCCAGCGCTGCCGGTTCCAACGCGCCCAAAAACCGGACGCGGTTGCCCAAGGGCGCCATCGCCACTTCGACCTGCGGGCGGGCGGGGCCGTCGCCCGCAATTTCAAGCAGTGGCGCGTCGGTCACCAATGCGAGGGTTTGTGCAATGAGCTGATAAGACGGCAGCTTTGCCGCTTTGCGCATCATACCTACGGCCAGCAAGTGCGTACCCTGGGCCTTGGTCGGCAAATCACAGCGGGGGAGGAAGGGTCGTAGATGTACCAACTGTTGCCCTTTGGGGGCGTAAGCGGCAAGTGCCTCGCGGTCGCGGTGCGTTAGGTAAAATACAACAGCTGCGGCGTCACAGGCATCCTCCGCTGCACGCGAAAAACTATCCCATGGGCCGCCCAGACGCTTGCGCGCACGGGTCGCCTCAATCAGCAGATAAGGAATGCCAAGTGCGCGTGCTGCTGCGGGGCCAATCAGATCAGGCGCTTTGTAGTAGTTGTGGTATGTGATCCACGCCAGCCATCCTGCGCGACGGCCTTGCGCGATGACCTCAGGCAGCACTTTCTGTGCTTGAGCTACCAATTCAGCCTGCACAACCGGATCGCCGGCCCCGTCACGACTGCGCAGTGTGTTGGCCAGATCAACCCGCGCACCCCCATGCTCCAGTGCCGCGATAAGAGCGCGGGCCATGGCTCGTTCGCCCGAAGGTACGGGGTGAGTGGGAGGTTTCAGAGGGGCGTAGAATGCCAGACGCATTAAATGGTCTGTAGGATGCCGCGCAGGCGTTTGGCCAGATGCGCGATGCCCGGTGCCATGGTGAATTCTGCGTGCAGCCGGGTATGTGCCGCCTGCGCCAATCGTGGGCCTAGGGCGGGATCATCGGCAATCTGCTGCATCGCACCAGCAAAGGCGCGCGGTGTGTCCTCGGCCAGCAAGCCATGAGTGCCGTTTGTGATGAACTCGGGAATGGCAGATACAGGCGTCGACAGGATCGGTAGTTTCTGGCTCGCTGCTTCCATCAAGACATTGGGCAATCCGTCACGGTCACCGTCGGCTGCAATACGTGATGGCAGCACAAACAGGTCCGCGTCACGCATCGCGGCAATGACATCAGGTTGATCACAGGCCCCGCGCCATGTGATGCGGTCTGCAACGCCTGCGGCCTGCGCACGCGCGCGCATCTCTGCGTCCAGCTGTCCGCCACCGATATGGGTCCAGCGCCAGTCAAGCGTGCGGGGCAACAGCGCGAGCGCGTCGATCAGCGTATCAAACCCCTTCTTCTCAACCAACCGCCCCACTGACATCATCCGTAGCGGTGCATCACTGGCGCGCGCCGCACGTTCGGGGGCGTCCGGAAATCTGCCAAGGTCGAGACCGTGATAAACCAGATCAACCCGGGTTGGCGTATCGGCAAGTCTCTGCAAATGCTCAGCGCCAAATCGGGTGCAGGTTGCACCGAAGGCCGCACCATAGCTTTCACCCGACAGCTTTTCGCGCAGCTCCCACTCCGGCGAAGTCCAAATGTCCTTTGCATGCGCAGAAAACGACCACGGCACACCACGTAAAATCGCGGCATAGCGTGCGACGGATGAGGGGGTGTGCAAAAAATGCGCATAAAGTGCTTCAAGCGATCCTTCCGCTTCATGGGCCAAAACACAGGCTTGCCCCCAACGGCGGCGGCGGTTGGGGGTATCGTCACGCTTCAAATCGCCTGCATAGATTTCGGCGGCAGCGTCAAATCCAGGCAGAGCGGTCACAGCGCCCATCGCCTCATGCACGCGGCGAGGCTCCTCATGCAGGTATTCAGGCAGATATAGCAGACGCGCCTGCAACCGGTCATGCAGCGGGTGTGTCTTTTTGTCAGTCGGGTGGCGGAGCGACCATAGATCGAACCGCAGGCCTGCCTCTTCGAGTGCAACCAACTCTTGGGCGATGAAGGTCTCTGACAGGCGCGGCCAGCCCTTTACAACGATAGCGAGGGGGGGCGTGATCATGTCATTCATCCTTTTGTGACATCAAGGCGCGGCCACGCTCAACGACAACTTTGAGCCCGTCCAGCAGGCCGTCTGCACCGGCTTGGGACGGTTTTTGCTGGTTCGGCAGATTGCGAATGGCGCGTATCATTGCGTCAACCGTCATCCCGTCGCGACCATCGTCGAGCATACGCACAAGGCCCAACTCCTCTGCGCGGCTTGCCCTGATCCATTGCTCGAGACGGGGCACAGTGCGTGGCACGATCACTGCGCGGCGGTCAAAGCTGAGCACTTCGCAGAAGGTGTTGTAGCCGCCCATACAGACCACACCCTGAGCACCGGCAAACAACGCCTCGATCCGGCTGTCAAAGCCGGAGGCCACCACACGACCGCCCAATTTGGCAACCCGCGCGTCCATCGCATTGCGCACTTCGCCCGACAGGAACGGTCCGTAGACAAGCATGGCCCGCGGTCCCAAATCGGGATCGGCCTCATAGGCATCCAGCACAAGACTGACCATCGCTGCCCCATCGCCACCGCCACCGGGCGTGATCAGGATATAGGGATCTTGGGGTATTACCGCCTCTTCAGTCACTTCGCGGCGTAGATAGCCAGTGTAGTGCATGCGCGCACGGGTCTCATCGCTGAACGGCAAACCTTTGGTCGGGTCATAGATTTCTTTCACGCCGTAGACCCAGAATTCGTCGTAAAACGCTTCCGCAGCTTTTACAGCACCTTTGCGCTCCCATTCGGCGGCCAGCAATTCTGGCTCATCCAGAACATCGCGTAGGCCCAGCACGACACGGCAATGGCCTTCGGCCTGCAACCACTCCAGTGTCGGCAAAAGCTCCCCGCGAAAACCGGTGGGTTCTTTGTCTACGATCAGCAGGTCAGGGCGATATTGCTCGACCGCCGATTGGATCAGGCCCGCGCGCAGGTTGGTGGTCGCATCGATATCAAGGCCCAATGTCGAGCTGATGTAGGTGCCATCGGTAAGCTTGGTCACACCGGGAAGGCGAATGTGATCGACCCGCTCTGGAAAGGTAAACCGCCCCGCCACAGGAGAGCCGGTGAGAATGATCGCCGAAGCTTTATCATCGCCTGCCGTCAGCGCAGTGGCCAATGCGCGCGAGCGGCGCAAGTGTCCAAGCCCAAAGGTATCATGACTGTACAATAACACCCTGCGCGCCGAAGCGCGGGCGTTTACGTTTGCGATGGCCTTATCCGGCATAGGTATTCTTTCCGATCGTCAGCAGGCTCAAAGCCGCAGGTCACTGCCTGTTTTGCCGAATATTCCCTTGATGTCATAGAGCACGGCACCCGGCTTGCCATAGGCGCGGATGGCGTCTGCGCCGCTTTGTACGAACTCGCGGTGCCCTACAGCAACAATAATGGCGTCATAAGTGCCTGCCTGAGGCGTCTCGACTGCGTGCAAGCTGTGCCCCTCACGCAGGCGTTCGACCCCGACCCATGGGTCATGTACCTGCGCATCCACGCCATAGTCGTTCAGCTCCGCCACGATATCGGCCACCCGTGTGTTGCGGGTATCGGCGCAGTTTTCCTTGAACGTGTAGCCAAGGATCAGCACCCGCGCGCCGCGCACACCGATGTCGCGTTTGAGCATCGCTTTCACCAGTGTTTGCGCCACATGCGCGCCCATCGCGTCGTTGATCCGCCGACCTGCCAGAATGACCTCCGGATGATAGCCCAACTGCTCCGCCTTGTAGGTCAGATAATAGGGATCGACCCCGATGCAGTGCCCCCCAACCAGACCAGGCCGGAAGGGTAGAAAGTTCCATTTGGTGCCAGCGGCCTCAAGCACTTCGAGGGTATCAAGGCCGAGCCGCGCAAAGATAAGCGCAAACTCGTTCACCAGCGCGATGTTGAGATCGCGCTGCGTGTTCTCGATCACCTTCGCAGCTTCTGCCGTGGCGATGGAGGAGGCGCGGTGCAGACCCGCCTTGACCACGGGCCCATATATCGCCTCCACACGGTCCAGCGTTTCGCCGTCCTGTGCCGCGATGATCTTGATCACATTTTCCATCGAATGCTCTGCGTCACCCGGGTTCACCCGCTCGGGGCTATAGGCTAGCTTGATCTGCGTGCCGACCTCAAGGCCACTGCCTGCGGCCAATGCGGGGCCGCATACTTCTTCTGTCACGCCGGGGTAGACAGTACTTTCCAACACCACCAGCGCACCGTCGCTCAGGTGCGGCGCTATGGCGGCACAAGCGCCAATAACCGGGCCCAAATCCGGTGCTTTTGCATCCGTGATGGGCGTGGGAACAGCGATGATGAAGGCGGTATAGCCCGCCAAATCGGCTGCATCGTGGGAGAAACGCGCGGTGGTGGCAGCGACTTTTTCATCCGCAATCTCGCCATTGGGATCGCGTCCGGCGCAGAGCGCCTCTATCATCGGTGGATGAATGTCGTAGCCCAATACATCGAAACCTGCCCGCGCCAGCGCTAGCGTGAGGGGTAAGCCCACATATCCCAGACCCAAAACAACAATACGGTCGGGTGAAACGTGGCGTGTCATATGCGCATCCTCAGGCAGCAGGGAATTGAAGTAGAAAAGCGGCTGCCCGCGCTCCGCTATGGCACATGAGACACGCATTTGTAAAACGTGAACCGATATGATGTCGCTGTGACGTGAGGTGGCGCTGGCCCAATTGCAATGCACAAGCCAAGGGCCTACCGTCACGTCTGTGTGACAGTGCTGCGTTTGCAGTGCACGATAAGGGACCAAGATGATGACATACCGCGTGCTTCTGGCCGGATTGCTCATACTGACGCTGGCTTTTTTCCCTGTCGCTGGAGCGCAAGCACAAGGCACCACCGCCGCACAGTCTCAGACCAACGGTGATGTGACCACCTCATCTCCGGAGGAAACCCTTGCACAGACGCTGCGCAATGCGGCGCGTGACGGTGTTGCCGTGATCGTGCTTGATACCGAAGGGCGCGTTTTGAGCCAAAGTGCGCAAACAGAACCGCCTGCCGATACCAGCACCGCCTACGCTCCGACTGCTGAGGATTACTCACGCCTGCTTCAGGTGCAAGAGGACGCGGACCGCGTGCGCGATGCGCTGGTTGAGCGGCTCATGCAATTACCCAACGCCATCAACGAGGTCCTTTTCATCCTGCGTGCAGCATCGCCGGACGGCACGATTTTGCTCTTTGCAAAAATACTGGGCCTCAGCCTGTTACTGTTCGGGATCGGCGTGGTGGTCGAGCGTCAGATTTTTGGCAAGCGCATCGCGCGCCGTTTTGTCGTGAGCCGTGTGCTTGAGCATCCCAACGGCTATGCCGAAAAAATGCCATTTCTGGTGTTTCGCTTCTTCATGGGCGTGATCGGCATTCTGGTGTCGATGTCGGTGGCCTATCTAATTGGCCTGCTTTTCTTTCCACCACTTGATGACAGCGCGGTGCAATTCACCGTCACATTGATCAACGTCGCCTATTTCGGCTGTCGTGTGCTCGCCAACCTGTGGCGGATGATCCTGTCACCATTCCTGAGCCAATACCGCATTCCGTTCTTTTCGGATCGCGACGCGCGGCGGCTGCATCGCTGGATGTGGATGCTGGGCGGCTTTGATATTTGCGCGATCCTGTTCGGCATCTGGATCGGGGAGCTTGGGCTGAATTACGACGTCTACGCACTAGTGGCCTCGGCGCTGTCGGCGGTGCTTGTGCTGCTGAATATTATGCTGGTTATCGTGAACGGCAACGCAATCACCAAAGCCTTGCGGCAGGGCAAGCAGGCCAACCAAATCGGTATGCCCACCCGTATACTGAGCAAGATTTGGGCACCTGCCGTCGTCGTTTACGTGATCTTTGCTTGGGTGCAATTGACGCGGAACCTCCTTCTCGAAGAACCGGGCACCATGCCGCTTATTGCTGGCGCCTACGGTATCTTGATCTCAATCATCGTAGTTTATGGCGTGGTCAACTACCTGATCGAGCGCGGCTTTGCCCGTGCGCGGGTGCTGCGTCTGCTCCGAGAAAAGCAAGCGGATCGCGAAGCAGAAGAACATGCGCGCCAAGAGCGCGAAGCGCGCGTGCGGGCCTACGAAGGTGAGCCTGCTCCGGACCCCGAAGCGGTGACAAGGACGAATGACGCCGCCACGGCACAGGCCGAGAGTACCGACGCCGATGATGCGCAGGCAACGCACGAACTCACGGAAGAAGAAATCAAACAGGCCGAACACGACATGCTGCTGGCGACGGCGCAGGAAAGTGGTCAACCCGTGCGCGTGCTCAACAGTTTTGAGGCGCTGGCGCGTCGGGTGGCGGGTATCCTTGCGTTTGTCGCAGGCGTCTACGCGTTCTTTTATATCTGGGACAATGACAGCGCGCGGATGGTCGAATCCGTTTTCGACCGCGTGCTGGACATAATGATCATCATCTTTATCGGATACGTCGTTTATCACGCGTTCCGCATCTGGATCGACACGAAAATCGCCGAAGAATGCGAGGACGAGATTGAGGCAGAGCCGGGCGATGAGGGCGGTGCCTCCTCCGCCTCGCGGTTGGCGACCTTGCTGCCATTGTTTCGCAACTTCACCCTGATCGTTGTCGTCGTGACAATCCTGCTCATCGTTATGATGGAGGCGGGCATCAACGTAGGACCCTTGTTTGCCGGTGCGGGTATCGTCGGCATTGCTGTGGGTTTCGGCTCTCAGGCGTTGGTACGCGATATTTTTGCGGGCGGGTTTTTTCTGTTCGACGATGCGTTTCGCAAGGGCGAATACCTTGATGTGGGCGGTGTCAAAGGCACGGTTGAGCGTATCTCTGTACGTTCCTTCCAGCTGCGCCATCATCTGGGCGCGCTCCACACCATCCCGTTCGGTGAGTTGCAGGTAATGACGAACTATAGCCGTGACTGGGTGATAATGAAGCTGCCGCTGCGCGTGACCTATGACACCGACGTCGAGAAGGTGCGCAAACTTATCAAGAACCTCGGTATCCAACTGCTTGAAGATCCGGTAATCGGGCAGAACTTCATCTCGCCGCTCAAATCCCAAGGCGTGATCGAGATGCAGGACAGCGCGATGATCATCCGCGTCAAGTTCATGACCAAACCCGGCGATCAATGGATGGTGCGCAAGCGTGTGTACGAAGAAATCCGCGTGCTGTTCGAGCGGGAGGGCATCAATTTTGCACACCGTGAAGTCACTGTCCGGCTCGCAGAAGGCAAGATCGACGATCTGACGGACGAGCAAAAGCGCAAAGTGGCTGCGGCGGCCTATGCCTCGCTTGAGGAAGAGATCGAGGATGGCGCACCCGAGAGTGGCGATGATCGCTAAGCTACCGGACCTGCGGGCTTAGAGCCTGGACACCAAGATGTCGCCATTAGTCTTTGTAGGGATCGAGTGAGGCACGCAAACCGTCGCCCAAGAAGTTGAACGCGAGCACGACAACGATGATCGGCAGCATCGGGATGGCCGTCCACGGATAAATCTCGATGCTCGCAAGGTTCTGCGCATCATTGAGCATGACACCCCAACTTACTGCAGGTGCGCGCAAACCAAGGCCGAGGAAGCTCAGCGCAGTTTCCCCCAAAATCATCGCAGGTATCGACAGGGTCGCACTTGCGATCAGGTGGCTCATAAAGTTGGGCAACAGATGGCGCCGGATCACGCGGGACGGTTTTGCTCCCATCATTTCTGCGGCGCGCACGTATTCCTCTTCGCGCAGGCTCAGAAACTTGGCCCGCACCGCACGGGCCAATCCGGGCCAATCCAAAATTCCAAGAATAATAGAGATGATGAAAAATACTGCGACCGGCCCCCAATTGGACGGTACCGCCGCTGATAGAGCCAGCCACAGCGGCAGCTCGGGCAGGGACCGGAGTACTTCAATGGCGCGGTTGATGGTCCAGTCGGTTTTGCCTCCGAAATAGCCTGCCATTGCTCCAAAGAAGATACCGAGGATAAAGCTGACCGTGATGCCAATGATGCCGACTGTCAGCGATAACTGAGCGCCGTACAGAATGCGGCTGAACACATCGCGCCCCAAGCGGTCCGAGCCCCAGAGGAAGACAGTGGCCCCGTCAGCGGCACAAAAAAGATGGGTGTCGGACGGGATCAGACCGGCGATCCTGTACTCTTCACCCGCGCAGAAAAACTCGAGCGGGATTGGTGTTGTCGTATCCACGTCATAGCGCCAGCGGTAGTTTTCCAGATCCGCAATCGCTGTGGTGCCGTAGACATAAGGGCCAATGAACGCCCCTTCATGCCACAGGTTTATGTCCTGCGGGGGGTGGTACAAGTGATCGGCGCTCCGCTCGTTGGCGGTATAGGGCGCGATAAAGCCTGCGACCGGTAAAATCAGATAGCAGATCAGCAAAAACAGACCGGATATCAGTCCAAGCTTGTGACGGCGAAACTTGCGCCAGATCAGAACATAACTTGGGGCGTCGAATTCGGCGCGTTCAGGGGCGGACAGATCCGCGCCGTCCGTCCACGGCTCCGGATCGACATAACGTTTGTCGCTCATGGTTTGCGTCCCCCCAGACGGATACGCGGATCAAGCAACATCAGCAGGACATCAGAAATCATCGTACCGATCAACGTCAGCAGCGCCACAAACATCAGCACAAAGGCTGCCAGAAACTGGTCTTGGGATTTGAGGGCGGTGAGAAGAGCGGGGCCGATTGTTTGCAACCCAAGCACGACCGAGACGAGCACAGAGCCCGAGATCATCGCAGGCAACAGATTGCCGATGTCAGCCACAAACGGATTGAATGCCATCCGCAATGGGTATTTGCGCAGCATCTTGGTCGGTTTCATACCCTTGGCAATCGCGGTCTCCACATAGGGCTTGCTCAGCTCGTCGAGCATATTCGCGCGCAAGCGTTGCATCATCGCTGCGGCACCTGAGGTGCCGATAACAAACGTGGGTACGATGAGGTGCAACAGAATGGATTTGACCTTATCCCATGACATTGCTTGACCTTCATAAATCGGGTCCATCAGGCCGCCGATGGGAATGTTAAAATACTTGTGCCCGTAGTAAAACAAGATGAGCGCGAGCAGGAAGTTTGGCGTCGCAAGCCCCAGGTATCCGACAAAACCGGCGGTATAATCTACCCAAGTCTCTGATTTGGCCGCCGCCAGCACACCCAAGGGTAAGGCGACTGCGTAGACGAACAATACTGCCGCGAGGTTGACCAGTACCGTCAGCCAAAGTGCATCGCCGACAATATCGCTCACAGGACGGTCAAATTCGAATGACCAGCCAAAATTGCCCTGAATGAGGCCTGAAAACCCCTGTGGGCCGGGCATGAACCCCACCCAGATCATATATTGTTCCCATAATGGCCGGTCGAGCGCGTATTCGGTGCGCAGAAACTCTGCCTTGGCCACGCCTTCCGCCTGTCCCGTCGCGCGCAGTTCAGCAATCTGGTTGCTGAGGAAATCGCCGGGCGGCAGGTTGATGATGGTAAACACAAGGATTGACACCACCCACAAGGTGAGCAGCATGGTCAGAAACCGCAGGATCGCATAGCGCAGGATCGCAATCATCGGCTGACCTGCATGAATGCATCGTCAAAGTAGAATTCGTCGATGCGGTGGATTCCGAAATGCCCACCCGGCTCATAGGCCCAGATTGCTTTTTCAGGTACATTACGCAACTGACGTGACACGACCACAGGCTGCGGCGCGCCGGACAGGATACCGATGGCGTATTGCTGTTGTGCATGGATCGCCAGCATTTCGGTCCAGATGGCTTTGCGGCGGTCATGATCTGTAGTGTGGTCCCATTCGTCTTGCAGCTTCATCAGGCGGATGGGAGCTTCCATATCGGGGGCCTCACCGGCCTGTCCCATGGTCTGATGATATTGACCCCATTTGGGCCAGGCAAAAAACTCCTGCTGCGTGGGAGCGAGATATTGCGGCGATGTCTCAGGGCGTGGTAGGCCATTGTCCCAGCCATACCAGACGCCTGCCATGCTTGTTCCGGCATAGATACGGTTGCGCAGGATCTCGCGGTCAAGCGGGCGCATGATAAGGCGAATGCCCAAGTCGCGCCAGGTGTCCGTGACGATGGCCAGCGCATTTTCCACTTCCTGCCGCTCGCCTGCCGTCTCTACAACAAACTCCATCGGTCGCCCGTCAGGCAACAGGCGTAAACCGTTTGGCGTCCGCTCTGTCAGGCCCATTTCATCCAGCAACGCATTGCCTTCCTTGATGTCCATGCTGGACCACGCCTCAAAGTTGTCGGCGTCGTGCAGCGGGCTGAGGGGCAGGGCGGTCATGCCCCCCTCATCAGCCAGCCCGAAATAGAGTGCGCGGTTGATCATGCGCCGGTCAATCCCGAGACTGAGCGCACGGCGGAAACGCACATCGCGCATCACATCGCGCCAGACTGGATCGGCAAAGTTGAGGTTGGGATAGATGGCGATCTGGCTTGCTGCGCCGTTGGCCCAGATGAGTGTGCGGTAGTTGCCGCCCTCGACTTCACCTTTTTTCAGGATCGCCACATCGCGAAAATCAAGGCCGCGCGCCTGAAGCTCGACCTCGCCCGCGTTTGCCTTGGCTGCAATCAGCCCCGCACCCACCACAGTCATCACGACCACGTCGATATAGGGCAGCTGCTTGCCCGCCTTGTCCATGCGGTGGAAATACGGATTGCGCACAAATACATTGCGTGAGGTTGGCCTGCCAGAAGCGTTCATCCATGGCTGCAACGTCGGCTGCTCGGGGTTGTCGAATTTATACATATTGTCGCGCTTGTTGTGCAATGCGGCCCAGCTTTTCACACGGGCGGCCTGAATTTCCTGAATCAAGAGATCAGGGTCGGCGAAATCAACATGGAATTGCTTGAGGTAGTGCGCAGGGCGATAGATGAACGGCGGGCTGGCCTGCGCCAGCAGGGGCAAAAAGTTTGAATTCGCGTCCTCCCACTCGAAAACAACGGTGTGCTCATCGGGGAATGTGACGGTGCCCAACTTATCCGCGACCATCATCCATTCAGGCGGACCAGTCGGGGTGATCTCATCGTTGTTGGCAACATTGTTCCACCAATATGCGAAATCGGCAGAGGTGAACGGCGCGCCATCGGACCATTTATGTCCTTTGCGCAAATGGAGGGTAAAGCGGCGGTCTTCTTCAACCGTGACGGCGCGCAGAATATCCGACTTCAGCGAATAATCAGCGTCGTAGCCGACAAGACGCGCATAGCCGTAGACCACCATCTGGCGGATGTCTTTCGTGCGTGAAACAAGTGTGCGCAGTGTGCCGCCTTGCGTGCCAAGCGTGCGCCCCTTCGCCTCAAGATCAACGATATAAGGCTCGATCGGGACGCGCTGCGATGCGGGTGGCATGTCGCCCTTGGCAACTTCGGCGGCCCAAAAGCTGCTCTCCTGTACGGCGAGGTCTTCAGCATATACGGCCTGTACCCAGACGCAGAAAGCGGCGGACACAACAGCAATCGGGCGGCGCGTGAAGGTAAAAATCTTATTAAACATGGCAACGTACCTTATGTCCTGGCGTCAGCTCTTGCAGGCCGGGCGCGCGTTGCCCCTCAAAGCGGAACATGTCAGGCCAGCTTGTTGGATCGCCCGCTCCCTTTGCAACGAGATCAAGATCAATCGGGCGCGAGATATCCGGCTCCGGCTGCGCCGCAATGAGGGCTTTTGTATAGGGATGACGCGGATTGTAAAATAGCGTCTCTGGCGCGGCTTGCTCGACAATAACGCCTGCACGCATCACAGCGACTTCGTCGGCGATCCGCGCAACGACTGCCAGATCATGGGAGATAAACAGATAGCTTAGGCCCGCACGGTCGCGGATTTCCTCCAGCAGGCTCAAGATCTGATCCTGCACCGAGACATCGAGCGCAGACGTTGGCTCGTCGCAAACCAACAACTTGGGATCAAGGGTCAGCGCGCGGGCAATCGATAGACGCTGGCGTTGCCCACCGGAAAACGCATGTGGGTAGCGCGGCAGCATGTCGGGACTGAGGCCGACCATACGGATCATAGCCTCGGCTTTCTCGCGCCGCTCAGTGCGGGTGCCGATGGCGTGGATTTCCGCAGGCTCCATCAGTGCGTCTTGCACCCGCATACGCGGGCTGAGCGAGGAATAGGGGTCTTGGAATACCATTTGTGCGTCGCGCTGGAATCGCCGCCGTGCGCTGCGGGGCATGTCATGAACGGACACGGGTGCCTCACCTTGCCGCGCGCTGAAAAACACCTCTCCGCCAGGATCGGGCGTGGTGGAGCCAAGGGCGACCTGCGCCAGCGTCGTTTTGCCAGAGCCGCTTTCGCCAACAACGGCCAACGTCTTGCCACGCGGCAACTTCAGATCAACGTCCCGGCACGCGGTAATCACCTTCGGTTCGCGCCAGCCTCCGGCCCGCAGGGTAAAGCTTTTTGTGACGCCGCGAATGTCGAGGATCAGATCGTTTTGCGTCTCCATCGGCGGTGCGGGTGCGGCGACGGTGGGGATGACCGGCGCGGCGGCAAACAGTTTCTGGGTATAGCCATGGGCAGGCGCGCCAAGCACGTCTTGTGCGGTACCTGCCTCCATCACGCGGCCTTTGTTCATGACCACGACGCGGTCGGCCATATTGGCCACCACACCCAAATCGTGGGTCACAAGGATAACGGCCATGCCCGTCTCGCGTTGCAAATCCTTGATGAGGCCCAGCACCTGTGCCTGCGTGGTCACGTCGAGGGCGGTCGTTGGCTCATCCGCGATCAACAAATCGGGCTTTGATACCATTGCCATGGCGATCATGGCCCGCTGGCGCATGCCGCCTGACATCTCGAAGGGATAACTGCTCCATGCCCGCTCCGGATCGGCGAAACCGACACGCTCGAACTGCTCCAAAACCTGCTTTTTCGCGTCTGTCTTGCTGATGCTGCGGTGCAGGTGAAGTACTTCTGCCACCTGATTTCCCAAGCGGTGCAAGGGTGAAAGGGAGCGCATCGGTTCTTGGAAGATCATTGAAATCCGGTCACCGCGTAGTGCGCGCATTTCTCGCGCCGAGGCAGTGAGAAGATTGTTGCGCCCGTCGGTGTTATTGTACCAAATCTCTCCCGTGCGCAGCTGTGCGTTGCCCGGTAAAATCCGCAACACTGCACGGCATGTCAGTGTTTTACCCGATCCACTTTCGCCAACCAATGCCAACGTTTCGCCGCTATCTACCTGAAAGCTCACGTCGCGAACAACAGGCTCGGCTTTCCCGAAGCCGATGCTCAGCGATTTGACGTCCAGTAGTGGCATGTGTGTTCCTTGTCCCTGCGCCGGAGTGAACCTGATTAACACCACCGCGTCTAGCGCTGTTCCTCTTACCATCCGGTTGATGACAGTTGTGTAACAGTCGTGGCTAAAATTTCAACGATGGGAGGGTGGGTCCTAAGCGGGGTCTGATGCGGACCTCCGCCGTCCCTGCAACTTTCACTTGCATAGATCGCGGACTCATCTTAGCTATCTTTCAATAATAATGAAACAGTGTTTTGCATAGCGAAACAAGTTACCCTTGGGAGGGCCTTCACATGAATTTCCTGAAAACCACAGTCATAGCCGCCGCACTGTCTGTCGTCGCGACTGCCAGCCTTGCAGAGACGACACTCATCCACGGTGAGGCAGGCCCGAACCGTGGTGCGCGCGCTGTTGCGCTGCAATGGTACGCTGACCAAGTGGCAGAGCGGTCCAGCGGTGATCTCAAAATCGACATTCAGTGGGGCGGCGCGCTGTTCAAAGCGAAGGCTGCGATGCAATCCATCGGGGACGGGGTTGCTGATATGGGCTCCGTGATTGCGGTGTATTACCCACAGGAAATGGCTGCCTACGGAATCGCGGACCTGCCGATGAACAACCCTGACGCATGGGTTGGCATGCGCGCCACGGACGAGCTTATGCGCACCGACGCGATGCAAGCAAGCTTTGCCGACCGTGACCTGCGCTATATCGGGACGTGGACCACATCACAGGTTAATGTCGGATGTAAGGGCGCAGCCATCCGCAGTGTCGCAGACATCGCGGGCAAGAAAGTGCGCGGCGTCGGTGCGTACGGCAAGGTCATGGGTGAGGAGGGTGCGAACCTTGTTTCCATGTCTATCTATGATGCCTATCAGGGCCTTGATACCGGTTTGATTGACTGCTCGCAGGGGTATTCTTATGCGGTTGCGGCGCTCAAGCAGGGCGAAGTGATGACCAGCTACACGTTGTTGAATTGGGGGCAGGTCGGCGGCCTTGGCATCTTTATGAACCTTGATGCCTACGGAGGACTGAGCGATGAGCAGCGCGCGGTGATCGACCAGACAGGTGCGGATATGGCGGATGAATTCGGTCGCCTGATCACGGCTGCGAACGACGACGCGATTGCTTCTATGAAGGAGCAAGGTGTCGAGATTATCGAGCTTGCCGATGAAGAGCGCGCCAAACTTGTCGCCTCCGGTGAGAAATTCCTTGATGAATGGGTCGAGACGGCCAATGCGAGCGGCCTTGATGGTGCAGCTTTGCTGGCGCAGTATAAAGAGCTGTTGGTCAAATACGCGGGTGAGCGGGACACCAATGGCTACCCTTGGGCAAACGCCACGAACTAAAGCTGATCGCCACCGGCAGCGCCTCATCGGCGCTGCCCCTTTTTTCCGATTATAAAGGAGCAGGACCATGTTGTTGCCGCTTGAGAAAATCCTGTTGGCGCTTGGGGCTGTGGCGGTGATCCTTTTGGGTGTGCTGATCACCTCCAACGTGATTGCACGCGCGGTGTTCAACTCCTTTATCCCCGATAGCGTTATTATGGTGCGCGAGCTAATGGTTGCGGCAATTATTCTGCCACTTGCCGCAGCGACCACCCAACGGGCGCATGTGTCGGTGGCGTTTTTGTCGGACCGGTTTCCCCCCCGCTTTCGCAGCTGGCTTATCGTGGCTGGATCGTTTTTCGGAATGATTGCGCTGGCGCCACTGATCTACAAAGGCGCGATTGAGTTGTTCGAAGTGATTGAGCGCGGCTCGTTCTTCTCTGGCGATCTCGACCTGCCAAAATGGCCCGGCTACCTGTTTTTCGTGTTGGGTCTTGGCGCTGCGTGGTTGCGCCTGCTTGAGCTGTTTGTGCGCGACATCCGAACCATTGCAGGCGGCGGCACGGTGTCGGATGAACAACAGCACGCGGGCGACCTGCTCGAAGAGGGGCGCAACTGATGGACGGTTCAACCGTTGGCATGGTGGCATTCGGTGCCGTGCTGTTTCTGCTTGCTCTGCGTATTCCCATCGCCTTCACGCTGGCGACAGTCGCCACCGTTGGTGCGTTCCTGATCTACGCCTTTCGCGGCGGTAGTTTTGATCCCAGCCGCGCGATCAAGCCTACCTCATCGATGGTTTTCTCCAATTCTTATGATCTGGTTCACAGCTATGAGCTGTCGATGATCCCGCTTTTCGTGGCTCTGGGGCACATCGCCTATAAAGCCGACATCACCACCAAGATCTATCACGCTGCCAAAGTCTGGCTCACCCGTTTGCCGGGTGGTGTTGCGATGGCAAGTGTTATGGGTTGTGGCGGATTTTCGGCCATCACTGGCAGCTCCATTGCCTGTGCCTCCACTATGGGTAAAATTTGCACGCCTGAGATGTTGCGTATGGGCTACGACCCGCGCCTTGCCACGGCGTCGGTGGCGGCGGGTGGTACGCTTGGCTCGCTCATCCCGCCCTCAGTGCTGTTTATCATCTACGGTATTTTCACGGAGACCTCGATCTCCTCACTCTTCCTTGCGGGCATCCTGCCGGGGTTGCTGACCTTGGCGGGCTTTATTCTTGTGATTGCCGTCTGGGTCTATGTCAGCCCTGAAATTGCGCCCGCCAATGATACAACCTACACGGCGCGGGAGCGCTGGGTCGCTGCACTTGAGAGCTGGCCCGCCGTGCTGCTGTTCGTGGTGATCATCGGCGGCATCTACGGCGGTATCTTTACCGCGACCGAGGCTGCAGCGGTCTGTGTTGTGGCAGCAACCCTCATCGGCTTTGCCCAGCGCAAACTCACGTTGCCCGATCTGTGGAGCGCGGTAAAAGAGACATGTATCCAGACCTCCGCCATCTTCATCATCGCTGCTTGCGCCAAGATTTTTGTCGCCTTCATCGCATTGACCGGTGTGGCGCCGGTCATCGTGCAGGCTGTCACCGACGCACAGCTGAGTGTTGTCATGCTGCTGATATGTATCGCGGTCATCTACCTGCTGCTGGGTATGTTCCTTGATCCCATCGGCATCATGGTGCTGACCTTGCCGTTGATGATCCCGCTGGTCGAGAGCTATGACCTCAACCTTATCTGGTTCGGCGTTGTGGTGATCAAGCTGCTGGAAATCGGGCTGATCACACCGCCCGTGGGCCTCAATGTCTTTGTCATCGCCAATGTCGTGGGACGCGATGCGCCAATCGACAAAATTTTTGCGGGCATCACCCGTTTCCTGAGCGTTGATTTTATCGTTTTGATCCTCATCATGTCATTTCCGGTGATCTCGTTGTTGATACCGATGGCGGCGCGATGACGCAGGCCGTCACAGACCGTAAATTCGCCAACACACTGGCCCGTGGGATGCGCGTGCTGCGCGCGTTTAGGGCCAGTGATAACGGGCTAAGCCACGCGCAGATCGCGGAGCGTACAGGCCTGCCCAAACCGACGATCTCGCGGCTGACTTATACGCTGTGCGAGCTGGGCTATCTCAGTCATGGAGGGCGCAATGACAGGTTCCGCCTTGGACCCGCAGCGATTGTGTTGGGATCTGTTGCGGCCACCGCTGTCAGTTTTGTCGATATGGTCAGCGACGAGATGCAAGAACTTGCTGATGTGACCGGCACACTCGCTTTGATTGCGGTGCGCGACGGGAACCGGATGATGCTGGTGCGAACATGGCGTCCGGCAACGGCTTCTACAATCTGGCTCGAGCCGGGGCACCGCATTCCGTTGCATGGATCAAGCTCGGGCATGGCCTACCTCGCGGCACTGGATGCAGAGCGTTTTGCGGCACTGGACCCCGATACCGAAATGCAGGAATTCCGGCAGGATGGATATGCCCAACTGGTGGGCAACGGTTTCGCCATCGCACCGGAATCAACGCGCTATGCCAGTACGGTCAACGCGGTGAGTGTGCCTTACAATGCTGCCGAGTTCGGGGAGGCTGTTGCCTTTACCTGCGGTGCGACGCCTGACGTTTTGCCGCGCGCGCGCATGCATGATGTGGTTGGCCCGGCCCTGCACGGGCTGGTAAAAGAATTGGAAAACCGGACCGGCCGCGCCCCTGCGCTCAGCCGTCGCGGATAATCGCAAACAGAAAGTGAAATCGGATGTCTGACCCCGTTGCCTATAGCGTTGAAGGTCCCGTTGCCATTTTGCGCATCAACAACCCGCCGGTGAATGCCCTGTCCCAATCAGTGCGGCAGGGGCTGAGCGACGGGATGGACCGTGCGGAACATGAGCAAGACGTCAAAGCCATCCTGATTGTGGGCGAGGGACGCGCGTTTATTGCAGGCGCGGATATCACCGAATTCGGTAAACCGCCGATGGAGCCGAACCTGCCCGATCTGTGCACGCGGATCGAGGCGTCGCCGCTGTTGGTGGTCGCGTCAATGCACGGCGTGTCACTTGGTGGTGGTCTGGAGGTTGCACTTGGGGCGCACTACCGCATCGCACAGCCCGACGCGCGCATTGGCCTGCCGGAGGTCCATCTGGGGTTGCTGCCTGGTGCGGGCGGCACACAACGTACGCCGCGTCTTGCAGGTGCGCAAGTTGCCATCGACCTCGCCACGACGGGCCGTCAGGTGAAGGCGGATGAGGCTTTGGCAATAAGGATCATCGACAAGATCGAGGCAGGTGATCCGCAGGAGACCGGCCTCGCCTATGCGATGGATTTGGTGAGTGCCGCCGCGCCGCGCAGGCCCGTGTCACAGATGCCAGCCGCTGACCCGATCGACTGGGACGCGGCTTACGACGGTGTGATGAAAAAGGGACGTGGCCAGATCAGTGGCGGTGCCGCCGTGCGCGCAGTGCAGGCCGCCTCCGAGCTTTCTTTCGCCGAAGGCATGGCTGCCGAGCGTGATCTGTTCAAACAAATGCTCGCCAGCGACCAGAGCAAGGGTATGATCCACGCCTTTTTCAATGAGCGCGCGGTCACCAACCTGCCCGAGTTAAAGGGCGTGGCTCCGCGTGCCCTGCAATCCATTGGCGTGATCGGCGGCGGCACCATGGGTGCGGGCATCGCCACGGCGGCCCTTTTGGCACAGATGGAGGTCGTTCTGGTTGAGACGGGCGCAGAGCAGGCAGCCGCAGCGCGGGGCCGCATCGAAGGTAATCTCGCGGGTGCGCTCAAGCGCGGCAAGATCACACAAATGCAATATGACGCACTGACCACCATAGCACTGACCGTTGCCACCAATTATGACAGTCTGAGTGATGTTGATCTGGTGGTGGAGGCCGTGTTCGAGGACATGGACGTCAAAAAGCAGGTTTTTACCAAGCTCGACGCAGTGTGCAAATCGGGTGCGATCCTTGCCACGAATACGTCCTATCTGGATGTGGATGAAATTGCTGCGGCCACTTCGCGCCCCGAAGATGTGATCGGTTTGCACTTCTTTTCACCGGCGCATGTGATGAAACTGTTGGAAGTTGTTGTTGGCGCGCAAACTGCGCCCGACGTTGTTGCGACGGGCTTCGCACTTGGCCGTGCGCTGGGCAAGATAGCGGTGCGGGCGGGGGTTTGTGACGGGTTTATCGGCAACCGTATTCTGGCGGTCTACCGCACAGCGGCGGATCACATGGTGCTGGATGGCGCATCGCCCTACCAGATTGACCGCGCGCTCACCGACTTCGGCTTTGCCATGGGTCCGTTCGCCGTGGCCGATCTGGCGGGTCTCGATATCGGCTGGATGACCCGTAAGCGCAAAGCGGCGCGCCGCCATCCTGACGAGCGTGTGCCGACCTATATCGACCATCTGTGTGAGCAGGGGCATTTTGGCCAGAAAACCGGCGAGGGGTATTACCTTTATGAAAAGGGGCAGCGCGCAAGCATGCCGAACCCGAAAATCCCCGAACTGATCAAGACCGAACAGGCCAGCCTGAATATTACGCCACGTGAATTTGGTGATGAAGAGATTGTCAGGCGCTATATGTGTGCGATGGTGAATGAAGCCGCAAAGGTTGTGGAAGAGGGCATTGCAAGACGCCCTGCAGATGTGGATATGGTTTTGCTCTTTGGGTACGGGTTTCCGCGCCACCGGGGCGGGCCGTTGAAATGGGCCGATCTGCAAGGGCTGGCATCTGTGCTGGCCGATATTGAACGCTTTGCTCAGGACGACGCATGGTTCTGGAAGCCAAGCGCGTTGCTGAAACAGCTGGTGGCCAAGGGTCGCAGCTTTGATGATTTGAACCGCGCTGCTGTCACATAGCGGCGCAAGACACCCGATGTAGAAAAAGAGGATATCCCTGATGGATCTGAGTTATTCCCCCGAAGAAAACGCATTTCGCGATGAAGTTCGCGCGTTCATGGAAGAAAAAGTCACCCCCGAGATGCGCGAAAAAGTGCGCGGCAAGGCGGAGCTGACGAAAGTAGACATGGAGCATTGGCATGCCACACTTAACGCGCGCGGCTGGCTCGCCCCCAATTGGCCCAAGAAGTTTGGCGGTGCCGAATGGAATGCCGTGCAAAAGCATATTTTCGAGGAAGAAAGTGCTGCCGCCTCGTCGCCGCGCATCGTACCGTTTGGTCTCGGGATGCTGGCGCCCGTGTTGCAAAAATTCGGCTCTCAGGAGCAGAATGACTATTGGTTGCCGCGCATTCTGTCAGGTGAGGACTGGTGGTGTCAGGGCTATTCCGAGCCGGGTGCGGGGTCCGACCTTGCGTCGTTGAAAACCTCTGCCGTCAAAAATGAGGCGGGCACGCATTACATCGTGAACGGACAAAAAACATGGACCACGCTTGGTCAGCACGCAAATATGATCTTCTGTCTGGTGCGCACTGACAAGGACGTGAAACAGCAAGAAGGCATTTCCTTCCTGCTCATCGACATGGACACACCGGGCATCGAAGTGCGCCCGATCATCTTGCTTGATGGAACGCCAGAGGTGAACGAGGTCTGGTTTACGGATGTCGAAGTGCCTGTCGAGAACCTTGTGGGCAAAGAGAACGAAGGCTGGACCTATGCCAAATATCTGTTGACCCACGAGCGTACAAATATCGCGGGCGTCGGGTTTTCTCAGGCTGGTTTGGCTGCGGTCAAGCGGTTAGCCCGCTCAGAGATGGCGGGCGGCAAACCTCTCATCGAGAGCCCGCACTTTGCCGCACGTGTGGCGCAGGTCGAGATTGATCTAATGGCCATGTCCACCACCAACATGCGCATCGTCTCAAAGGCGGCAGCGGGTCAGGCACCGGGGGTAGAATCTTCCATGCTCAAGGTCAAAGGCACCATTATCCGGCAAGCCATCAACGATTTGGCGCGCCGTGCAGCCGGTGTCTATGCAATGCCTTTCGCCTCCGAAGCGGTCGAGGGCAGCAATGCTATGATCCCCGACCCATTGGGTGCAGGGCCAGTAGCTGCAAAATATTTCAACAACCGCAAACTGTCGATCTTTGGCGGATCAAACGAGATCCAGCGCGAGATCATCGCAAAAGTAACGATGAGAGGGTGAGCCGATGAATTTCGATCTGACAGAAGAGCGGCAAATGCTGCAAGATACGTTGCGCCGGTTCCTGCGTGACCGCTACGATACTGCGACCCGCAACAAAATCCTCGACAGCGAAGTGGGCATGTCGCGTGATATCTGGAATGAGCTGGCCGAACTGGGCGTCATTGGTGCGCTGTTTACGGAAGAGCAGGGCGGTTTTGGCGGCAAAGGCTTCGATATCGCCGTTGTATTCGAAGAGTTGGGCCGCGCAGGCGTGGTTGAGCCGTTTCTGGATACCGCTGTTCTGGCCGGTGGTCTGATCGCGGATCTGGGCAATGTGGAGCAGCAGGCGCATATCGAGGAAATCATAGGCGGCACGTTGCAACTGGCTTTCGCGCATGGAGAACCATCAAGCCGCTATGACCTCACGCGCGTTAGCACCACAGCTGCTGAGAAAGGCGATGAGGTTGTCCTCAATGGCCGCAAAGCGGTTGTCGTGAATGCTGAGGCGGCGGACGTGCTGGTCGTCTCCGCCCGCGAAAGCGGCGCACAGGATGATGTGGACGGCATTTCACTGTTCCTTGTCCCTAAAGACGCTAAAGGTCTGACTGTTCAGGGCTACGCTCTGCTGGCCGGTGGTCGCGCGGCAGAGGTGACCTTGGACAATGTGTCTGTACCTGCCGCCGCCCGACTGGGTGGTGCAGGTACTGCATCCGTAGCGATTGAAGCGCGCATCGCCGCCGCAAATGTGGCCCAGACCGCCGAGACGCTCGGCGCGATGGAGACGGCGTGTACGCTGACCAAAGACTACCTTGGGACGCGCAAACAATTTGGTCGCCCCATCGGCACGTTTCAGGCATTGGCCCACCGTATGGCTGACCTGCTGATCGAGATGGAACAGGCGCGCTCTGCGGTGATCCTTGCTGCGGGCAACCTTGAGGCAGAGCGTGGTCTGCGCGAGCGGCACGTTTCGGCCACGAAAAACCTGATTGGTCGTGTGGGTCGTTTGGTTGGTGAGGAGTCGATCCAGCTGCATGGCGGTATCGCCATGACGCAGGAGTATGAGCTTGCGCATATCGCAAAACGCATCGTGATGGCGGATCACCGGTTTGGGGACGTGGACCACCATCTGGAGCGGTTTATTGCCCTCACCGCAGCGTGAAGAAACAGCTGGTTTCATCTATGATGAGACCGGCACACAATGCCTTATCGGGTATGTGGTCGATGTGCGTGATCCGGCACACGGGCGATGTTTTCTCGATGTGAGCGACGCGCATCTCAACCGCCACGGCGCGCTGCATGGCGGCATTGCCGTGACATTATTGGACAATGCAAGCGGGACGACTGGATCGCTGACTGTTGATGCGAGCGGGACTGCCCCGTTCCTGACGGTGTCCATGAACACACAATTCATAGGTTCGGGCAAACGCGGGCGCATGACGGCAACCGGCACGGTGACGGGCGGCGGGCGCAGCCTATTGTTCATCGCTGCAGAGCTACGGCATATGGATGGCACATTGGTTGCCACATCAAGCGGTGTGTTCAAACGGGTCTCACAGGAGAAACTGACATGAGTGCACGGCTTGAAGATGCAGGCGACCGCCTGATTATTTGGAACGGCAATACGGCCAAGCGTGGCGCGCTGTCGCCCGAGCTTTATGCTTGTATCCTTGAGGCCTGCACCCGCGCGCAGGAGCGGCGCATCCGGTCGGTCGTTTTGACTTCGGAGGGCCCATTTTTCTGTGCGGGCGGCGATCTGACCGTCTTGATTGAACGGCAAGCGATGCCCGAGAACGCGCGCCGTGCGGGAATCGACGCGCTGCATGATGTGGTCCGCGCCATGCGCGCTTGTCCGGTCCCTATCATTGGCGCGATTGAGGGGGGTGCTGCAGGCGCAGGTCTCAGCTTTACGCTGGCCTGTGATATCATCGTCGCTGCCCAAGGCGCCAAGTTTGTCGCGGCATATGTGAAGGCTGGCCTTGTGCCTGATGGCGGGCTGACCGCGCATCTGGCGCGTGCCGTGCCGCGGCAGTTATCGATGGAAATGTGCATGCTGGGCCAGCCGGTATCCGCAGAGCGAATGCATGCGCTGGGTGTGGTGAACTCGCTCACACCTGTTGGAGAGACATTGGCAGCAGCACAAGTATTCGCGGACCGCTTTGCTGCGGGTCCGCGTGACGCGCAGGGTGCTATTCGGGCTATGGTTGCGGGGGCGTATGACACGACAGAGGCGGCACAGCTTGACCATGAGCGGGATGCCATGGGCCACGCGACAGGTGCGCCAGAGGCCGCCGAGGGCATAGCGGCATTTTTAGAAAAGCGCAGCCCGAACTACGGCTGAAAACAGGAGTGGTTATGGCACGGGTTGAAGAGTTTCTGAGCGACCGCGTGGCAGCGGCCCCTGACAGCATCGCACTAAGCGATTCGAGCGGTGCGTGCTGGAGCTATGCGGACCTTGATCGTGCCAGCGATGATATTGCGGACCATCTGCGCGATGCCGGGGTGCAGTCGACCGACCGCGTGCTTTTGCTGGTTGAAAATTGCGCGACTGCGGTGGCGGCGCTTCATGGTGCATGGAAAATTGGCGCGGTGATCATCCCGTTCAACGCCCGCCAGACGGAGGCGGAGGTGGCGCGGGTCATCGCCCATGCCACACCCGCCGTGATCCTGATGACTGCCCATGTTTCCCGTGATGCCGAAGCACACAGCGCGAGGTTAGGCGCGCAGAAAATATCGGGCGCGTTTGGCACGTTGATGCTGGCCAATGGTACCTCCGACCCTGATGCGGATTTGGGTGATGTGGCTGTCCTGCTTTATACCACGGGCACCACGGGTGATCCCAAGGGCGTGATGCTCACCCATGATAATGTGCGGTTTGGCGGCGTCTCTTCGAGCAACCTGCGCAAGCTGGCGCCGGATGATGTGGTCTATGGCGCGTTGCCGATGAGCCACGTGTTCGGTCTTGTTTCCGTGCTGACCGGTGCGTGCTACACGGGTGCGCATGTGCAGATCGAGGCGCAGTTTTCCGCCGCCAAACTTTACCGCGCTGCCATGGACGGCGTGACCGTGATACCCGCCGTACCACAGATGCACGCGCTGGTGATGCAATACACCAAAGAGCAAGGCCTCGAGACGCTAGGCGCGCCCAAGCTGCGGTATGTCTCTTCGGGTGGTGCGCCGCTTGACCCTGCGTGGAAGCGCAAGGCGGAAGCCTTTTATGCGCTGCCTTTGCAGAACGGCTTTGGCATGACGGAGACGTCGTCGGGGGCATCGGCCACAGACAATCCCATCGGCTCTTCCGATGTCTCGGTCGGACCAGTGACGCCAGGCACCCAAGTGCGCATTGATGCGGACGCACCGGGAGGGAACGGTGTGGACGAAGGTGAGGTGCTGGTGCGTGGTCCGCACGTGATGAAGGGGTATTACCGCAACGCGGCAGAAACGCGCAAAGCACTGGATATGGACGGTTGGCTGCGTACCGGCGATCTGGGCAAGCTTGACGCACAAGGGCGTTTGCACATTCTGGGCCGCTCAAAAGAGCTGATCATCCACGGCGGATTTAATGTCTATCCGCCTGAGGTGGAGGCCGCGCTGAACGATCATCCGCAGGTCATTCAATCCGCTGTTGTGGGGCGTACACGGGACGGCGATGAAGAGGTGCTTGCCTTTGTGCAGGTTGCGGACGGTGACCGGCCCGATGTTGACGCGTTGCGCGCCTTTGTCAAAGAGCGGCTGGCCGGATACAAGCGACCAAAGCATATCATTCTGGCAACCACACTGCCCGCGGCGCCAACCGGTAAACTTCTCAAGCATAAGATGATCGAGGTTTTGGGCGGCGATCTGCCCTAGGACCTGCTTATGAATATGCCGCAGGGCAGAGTCATCTATTAAGTTTTGTACTCTAGAGCATTACGTTAGACGTAAGTTCCTACCGCCGCCTCACGGATCGCACGAATGTTTTTGCCATAAGGGGCTGGATCGGTGACTGAGCCGCCTTTGAACACCGCAGAACCGGCAACAAGCACATCAGCACCAGCGCTCGCAACGGTTGGAGCCGTGGACGGATCAACGCCGCCGTCGATCTCGATATGCACCGGACGATCCCCGATCATTGCGCGCAGGGCTTTGATTTTGTCGCTCATGTCGATGAACTTTTGCCCACCAAAGCCAGGGTTTACGGTCATTACACAGACAAGATCGGTAAGGTCCAACAGATCGGCCACCGCTGATGCGGGTGTGCCGGGATTAAGGGCCACACCGGCCTTTGCGCCACTTGCCCGAATGGCCTGCAATGTGCGGTGGATGTGTGGACCCGCCTCAACGTGGGCGGTGATGAAATCAGCACCGGCGCGGGCAAAATCTTCGATATACGCATCTACCGGTGAGATCATGAGGTGGACGTCCATAATTCCTTTGATGTGCGGACGAATGGCCGCGCAGGTGGCAGCGCCGAATGTGATGTTGGGTACAAAATGCCCGTCCATGACGTCAACGTGAATCCAATCTGCGCCTTGCGCTTCCACGGCCGCACATTCCGCGCCGAAGTTGGCGAAGTCCGAGGCCAGAATGGACGGAGCAATCTTGATCGAGCGGTCAAAGGGGGAGGACATTGGCGTTGCCTTTTTTGCGAAACAATTTAGGGCGTCATATCGCGCGGGTGCGCGCAGGGCAACGGGGGCTATGGCACAGCGTTAGGGCCGTTTCGGACATATAGGGCATAGCTATTGACCTAATTTGAGAATCCATGCTTTGTGGTATCACTGCATATGTTCGGGAGGGACAGATGGACTGGCACCAGATTTTCGCCACACGCAATAATCGGATGAAAGCGAGCGAAATTCGCGAACTTCTCAAGCTGTTGGATCAGCCCGATATCATTTCGTTTGCAGGCGGCATTCCTGATCCTGATTTGTTTCCTGCGCGGGCCTTTCAGGAAGCGTTTAGCGATGCACTTGGTCCTGAGAAGCAGGCGACCGCGCTGCAATATTCGGTTTCCGAAGGGTACGGCCCGCTGCGCGACTGGATCGTTGAGGAAATGGCGCGGCTTGGTATCCCGTGCACCCGTGACAATATTCTGATCACTTCCGGCTCTCAACAAGCACTTGATTATCTGGGCAAGCTGCTGCTCAGCCCTGGTGATACGGCACTTGTTGGTTGGCCTACTTATCTGGGCGCGTTGGGCGCTTTTAATGCTTATGAGCCGCGCTATGACAGGCTCGACCCCGAGACGAACCGTTCAGCGGAAGACTATGCGCAAGCGGCAGGCGATGGCCGTGTTAAATTCGCCTATATGTCGGTGGATTTCGCCAATCCAACGGGAAAGACACTGGATGCCGCGATGCGGGAGCGGGTAATTGATCTGGCCGATAAGATGGACATCGCGGTGATCGAGGACGCCGCCTATCAATCGCTGCGCTATGAGGGAGAGGCGCTTGCTCCCGTGTTGGCCCGCGAGATTGCGCGCAAAGGCGATATCAATACGTGCCGGACGATCTATTGCGGGAGCTTTTCCAAAACGCTAGCACCCGGTTTGCGCGTCGGATGGGTCTGCGCCGCACAGGAAGTAATCAGTCAGCTTGTCTTGCTCAAACAGGCGGCGGATTTGCACAGCTCCACCATCAACCAAATGGCGATTGCTACCGTTGCCCGCGCACAATTTGATGCGCATGTGGCGACGATCAAAGCGACCTACCGTGCGCGACGCGATAGCATGTTGGCGGCGTTGCAGACCCATATGCCCCAGGGGGTCACATGGACGCGGCCCGAAGGTGGCATGTTCATCTGGCTTGAATTGCCTGCCCCGCTCAACGCGGCCGATTTGCTCGCGCGCTCGCTTGAAAGTGAACGGGTCGCATTCGTACCGGGACATGCGTTTTTTGCGGATGGTTCAGGCACGAATACCCTGCGCCTGAGCTTTAGCCGCGCGGATGAGGCGCAGATAGACGAAGGGATGATGCGGCTTGGTCGGCTGATTGCCGCAGCGCTGTGACTGAAGGTGATTGAACCGCCGGCAGGGCGCGACTAGATTGGCAAAATGAGAATAATCGCCCCCCTTTGTCTGGCCCTTCTTGGCGCACCTGTTGGTGCGCATCCGCATATTTTCGTGAACACAGGGTTGGTGGCGCTGGTGGATGCGCAAAACCGTCTGACCCATGTGCAGGTAACATGGGAATACGATGAGCTTTATTCACTACTGATCACCGAAGATCTGGGCGTCGACAGCGACTATGACGGCATATTGACGCCAGCGGATCTAGAGATCCTGACCGGTTTCGACATGAACTGGATCGAGGGGTTTAACGGTGATCTGGAGGGGAGCATTGATGGTGTGCCGCTTGTTTTGTCCCAACCGACGGCCCCCACAGCAGAGTTGCGTGATGGCAAGGTGATCACGACCCATATGCGCGCTGTCGCCGGCGCACCACAGTTAACGCAAGCCGTTGAATTCCGGCCCTTTGATATAACCTACTACACGGCGTATGATGTAGTTCTGCCCGTGTCCGTAAAGGGGCGGGAAGGGTGTGACATCGACCTCAATGTGCCTGACGTCGAAGGCGCGCTTGCGATGATACAAGCCGAAATTGCCGCCCTGCCGGAAAGCTACGACATGGACGCGGCAGGGTTCGGTGATGTTGGCGCGCAATTCGCAACACAGATCGAGATATCATGCGCCGCGCATTAGCTATCGCGCTTTGTGGTTCCTGTGCGGTGATCGCGTGGCTTTGGCTGAGCGGTGGATTCACAGGCATCGCGACATGGGCCGCAGGAGAGCAGCGCGCGTTCCAGAACGGGATTGCGCGAACCCTTCGTGCGCTGCGCGCGGGTGATGCAGGCGCCTACGGGCTGCTGATGAGCAGCTGTTTTGCTTACGGGTTCTTCCATGCAATCGGTCCGGGCCACGGCAAGCTGTTGGTTGGTGGATATGGTGTCGCGCGCAATGTAGCTGCACTGCGCCTATCGGTGATTGCCCTGCTGTCCAGTCTGGGACAGGCGGTCACGGCAATTGTACTGGCCTATGGTGGTCTTTGGCTGCTCGACCTTACCCGCGAGCGGATGGTTGGTGCGGCGGAGCAATGGCTCGCTCCGTTCAGCTATACCATGATCGCAGCAATTGGCCTGTGGCTGGTGTGGCGCGGCATAGCGCGACTACGGCGTACGCAGGCGGTGCACGGACATGAGCACCATGGCAACGGTGAGACATGCGGCAGTTGCGGGCACCGTCACGGTCCCAGCATTGCGGAGGCTGAACAGGCGCAAAGCCTGCGTGATGCGCTCATCCTGATCGGGGGCATTGCGGTGCGGCCCTGCACCGGTGCGCTGTTTGTACTGATTATCACGTGGCAAATGGGCATCCCGATGGCCGGCGTCGCGGGAGCTTTTGCGATGGCGCTTGGCACGGCGTCGGTGACGATTGCCGTCGGCATTGCTGCTGTAGGATTTCGCGGCGGTATGATGCGCAGTTTGGCAGGCGTGAGCGCACTGACATGGGTAATGCCTGTGCTGGAAGTCACTGCAGGGCTTATTGTGGTTGTGCTTTCCGTCGGATTGTTGCTGCGCGCGATTTAAACGGTGCCACAGCTTTTGCCGCTCATGCATCTGAACTTATGATATCTTACATGGCTTAGCGCCTCTTAAACTTTTTCCGCCTAGCAGGGTCCGCAGGGATTCATGTGATGCGGAAAGGAAGAGAGTGGCGATACGAGCGTTTCTTGCAGAGTGGACCAGCCGTCTCCACAAGGGTGCCGTAGACTCTCCGGATCGCAATGGTGTACTTCCTGTTGATGGGGTCAAAAGGCATTTTATGGTCTCGCGCCGCGTGAGCCGCCTATTGGTGCTGACCTGTCTGATACTCACTATCATTTTATACGGCTACGCCCGGAAGTTCGAGCAGATGCATGCCAAATTCGAGTTCGGCAATCTCACTCTCAATAGCGCCAATACAGTTCAGGGACGGGTCGGCGGATATGCGCAATTACTCTCTGGGATCGCGGCGCATCTGTCGCTTGCCGGTGATGCGGGCCTTGAGGGGCTTGATCGTTATATGCGCGAGATCGAGCTTGAACAGAAATTTCCAGATGCGCTTGGCATAGGCTTTGTTGAGGCGCGCGCGCATAGGCCGCATGCAGATGATTTAGTGCTGACCAATATGGTGATAGCGGGGGATGCGACGCTGCCGCTCCCTGTCGGACAGGTTATTGAGGGGCCTTGGCGCAAAGCGCTTGAATACGCCGCTTTCAATGGTGAGACCGTGCTGAGCAGTGGCGTGATGGCGCTTCATACAGATATGCCGCAAGCCAGATTTGTGATGGCGCGCGCGGTCTATGACGGTGCCGCACGAAAAATAGGCTGGATCGTGGTGCCGTTCGCGGGTCAGGGTCTGTTCGGCCATACACCTAAGGAATTTGGGCGAACGTATCACCTTACGGTCTATGAAAAAGGTGATGTTGAGCCGCACAGAACCTTGTTCAGCAGTGCGGCAGTACCCTTCGTGTCGGGTCTGTATACCACCGATGTGGAGGTGGCGACGAATGGCCAGACGTGGGTCATGCGATTCACCAGCACGCAGACCTTCGATCAAAGCTATCTCACGCCGCTGCCAAGTCTGTTGTTGGTCGCAGGAATGTTCATGACCGTTTTTATGGCATTGACTCTCCATTTTGCAGCGCTGCGCAGCCGAATGCTTGGGCTGGCCGCAGATGCGCATACACGGCAGTTGGGCGCACGCGAGGAGGAGAACCGTGCGCTGCTCGAAACCAATGTCTCCGTGGTGATTACACTCGACGGCGACGGACACATCGCCTTTGCAAACGAGGCGGCAGCGGACCTTTTCGCCTCTACCCGTGAAAATTTTGAAGGGCGATGTTTTACGGAGTTTGTGCAACTACACGACGCCCCTGATCCCGCCGCGATCTGTAACGCGGACGGCATTTTGCCCGCAAGTGAGAGCCTTTTGCTGGATGTGCAAAGCAATCTGTGGCGCACCGCAGAGGGGGAAAGCCGTACCACCGTGCTCATCCGCGATGTGACGGAGCAAGTGAATGGCCGCAAAACAATCGAGGAGCTACATGCGCGTTATGACGTCGCCCTGACGGGCGCAGGCATAGGTATTTTCGAAGTTGATTTGCGGACAGGGGCGGCGCAAGTGTCCGATACATGGCACAAGATTATGGGCACAGCTGACCTGAGCGTCCCTTTCGATCACGAGAAGCACTTTATGGCGCGCGTGCACCCAGATGACCGCGGCAGGCTTATTGAGGGAGACCGGCTGTGTATCGAGGGGCGCGCAGCCCGTAGCGTGGCAGAATACCGCGTGCGCTTTGATGATGGCTGGCGCTGGATGTATTCGGATGCGGTACCGGTGGCGCATGGACCGGACGGTCGGGCCACGCGGTTGATCGGTACGCAGGCTGATATTTCTGCACTGCGCCACGCGCGCAACGCGTTGGAGTTGAGCGAAGCGCGCTTTCGAAGGGTGTTGGAGGACGCACCGGTCGGCATGGCGGTGTTGAACGAGACGGGTGTTTTCCTTGGGTTGAACAATGCGCTCGCGTCGCTCGCGGGCTATGATGTGACCGAGATGCGCAAGTCGATGCAATTCTCCGATTTGCTGTCGCAAGAGGACTTTGTTCAGGTGTCCCGCGATGTTCGAACCTTGCTCAGAGCAGGGTCCGCGAAGGCTTACCAAAATCAATTCCGGTTGCGTACGCGGACTGGCGATCCTTGTTGGGGGTTGCTCAATCTGAGCTGGACCTATGACAAAAATAAGTCGGAACACGTCTATATTGCTCAGATTGTAGATATTACGGATCAAAAGCGGCTAGAGCAGATCAAAAGCGAATTTGTCGCAACGGTTAGCCATGAATTGCGCACGCCACTTACCTCAATCAAAGGCGCGCTGAGTTTACTTGAAATGACGGCTCAGTATGTCTTGCCCGATGATGGCAAACGGCTGCTTGAAATCGCGCGGGTGAATACGGACCGCTTAACGGTCATCGTAAACGATATTCTCGATCTCGAAAAAATCTCTTCGGGGGATGTGGTGTTTGAGCCTGTCGACGCTTTGTTGGATGAGGTTATTGCCGACACGCTGGTACAAATGACGCATCTGGCACGGGAGACGAAGAATACGCTTTCATTCCAGATAGAAGATCCCGCAATTTTGGTCCATGTGGACGTGGGGCGCATGCGGCAGGCTCTGACGAATTTGGTCTCGAACGCATGCAAATTCTCTGAACCTGATACTGCAGTTGTGGTGCGGGCGACCTGCGAAGGGGCAGAGGCGAAAATTTGTGTTGAAAACACAGGCGCCCCCGTATCTGCGCGGTTTCGGGCACTGATGTTCGACGCATTTACCCAAGCAGATGGATCTGATACCCGAAGCATGGGCGGCGCTGGCCTAGGCCTCAATATCGCACGACAGATTGTGACGCGCTTGGGCGGTCAAATCGGGTTTGTGCAGGCAGATGATCGCCGGACCGTATTCTGGTTTACATGCCCGATTGCTACGTCGGCAGTGACCGGTGCTGACCCGACAAATATCCCGGATCAGGCGACCTTTACGCGCCAACTGCGTATTCTGCATGTTGAAGATGATCCCGATTTTGCAGCTGTTGTCGCTGTCGGGTTTGAACAAGTTGCACATATCGGTCATGCGTTCAGCCTCGCACAGGCGCGCACCTTGGCAGGTGAGGGGGGATGGGACGCTGTGTTGCTGGACTGGACACTGCCCGATGGTACCGCAGATCAGATACTTGATGAGCTTGAGGCGTTGCTACCGGCAGCTTGCATCATCAGTTTGTCAGCCGATAGTGCACTGCGTGACGACCCGCGCATCACAACCTGTATGACAAAATCAAAGCACGACATCAGAACCATGGTCAATCTTGTGGTCAACCTCGCGCATAATGCGCCCTTGTCGGTGCCCGCTGACCCCATTGTACGGGTCACAGGATGATCAGGTTCGCGCCTCATTATCGCCAATTTGGTATGAAAAGCTCGTTTTATGGGGTCAATGGCCGTCTGGTCGCAGCTTCACTCAGGGAAGGACGTTAGAGTTGTGAACTCGAGATCAAGCATATTGTCTGGGATGGCATTGACGGGAGGGGCCTGTTTAGGCGGACTTTGGCACATCGTAAGTTCGTCATACCTACAGGTGATTATACCGCAGGAGATAGCAGTCTTTGGTGCAATTTTGCTCGCAGCAGCAGTCCCTTGCCTCCTTTTACAGGTACGTCCAGACAAGGCATTGCCATCCGCAGTGCTCCAAGCATTGGATGATGAAATTTGGGTAATTGATTCGACGACGGAAAACCTTCGTTATTTTAACCGAGCGGCAGAAAAGCGTGCGGGCAGATCAAAGCTCGGCAAGCCGATTTGGGATAGCATTCCGACGACAGAACATGCCTGTCTTCGCGCCGCGCTGGATAATCCAGAACGGGCAGAGCAGGACCCATTAAATATAGATGCGGCAGTGCTGCGTCCGCACATTGTTTTGCTCGACGACAGTTCTCATGTTATGATTATCCTGCGCGATGTTGCTGAAGGCCTGGCCCTTGATGCGCTCAAAGACGAGTTTATCGCAAATGTCAGTCACGAGCTACGCTCACCGCTGACGTCGATCAAAGGCTCGATGGGTCTGTTGCTTTCGAATGCGGCCGGGGAGTTGTCAAAGCCGGCGCGCGGATTGCTCGAAATTGCACACCGCAATGCGGAACGTTTGATCCTGATCATTAACGACATCCTCGACCTGCAAAAAATCGTAGACGGTGGTATGGAATTCCAGGTGCGTGAAATTGATGCCGCCGCGTTGGTCCATGAAGCGATTGCCGCGTCTACATTGCATTTGCAGCGCTTTGATTTGCATGTCGATGTTAAAGGCGCGGACGCGCCGGTCGTGTTGTTCAGTGATCCCAACCGGATCATTCAGGTGCTCAACAATCTGCTGACAAACGCTGCGAAATTCTCACGACCAAATGGAACAGTTACAGTCGAGCTTGGCCAAGTTGACGGGTGTGTCACGATAAGTGTGCGTGATGATGGCCCGGGAATTCCAGTCGCGGATCAGGGCATGATATTTGAGCGTTTCGCGGATATGAGCAATTCACAACGTGTGAAAAAAGGTGGGTCTGGCCTTGGGTTAAGTATTAGTAAAGCAATTGTCGAGAAATTGGGCGGCACCATAGGGTTCGACACTGTTGAGGGTGTCGGTACGGTTTTTCAATTTTCGGTAACATGCGGCGTGATCGACGGGAAAGTCTCTTTGTTTACTGACAGGATGCGACGGGCGGGTTAAGGCCGGATGCGAGAGGAAAGCGATATGATAAAACTACTCCACGTAGAGGACGATCTTGATATTCAGGAAATCGCTAAACTTGCGCTTGAGCTTTCAGGGGAGTTTGACGTTTTACAGTGTTCTTCGGGTTCCGAAGCGCTTGAGCGGGTTCTGGGGTTTGGCCCAGACGTAATTCTTCTTGATATGATGATGCCGGGAATGACCGGTAAAGAGACGCTGACACATATGAGGAAGATTCCGGAGTTGGAACATACACCGGCCATTTTCATGACCGCTCGGGCACAGGCGTCTGATCTTGTCGAGTTGCAAGAGATCGGTGCAGCCGAGATTATAAGCAAGCCATTTGACCCGATGACGCTGGGTGCGCAGATCAGACAGGCAATGTCGTAAAAACTGCCTTTTTTGTGATGTAGGATATATCGGTAAAAAAGTAACTGCCGCCTGAGAAAGCCGACTATTCTTACTCGTTAGATGAGCGGTAGATCGGCTTGAAATCTGTATGCTCGCACAGTGTGGGGCGAAATACGTGATGGAACGATTGGTCCGGCACGGGGCTAAGCGCGCAATTCAATAGAGAGCTTGATATCGCATTCGCGAGACTGATTTTTTAAGTAGTGTCAGGAGCACATATGGTACCCTAGGAGAAGTATCGCTGACTTATTTACCTTCGCCCGCTAGGCAGATCATCTCGAGCCTTCACACATCTACCGGCTAATCGCGTCACATTGGCCTAAGAACGTATCAATACACAGCATAATCTCGCCAGGGCAAATTGCGAGATCGGCATATTTTCCTTCAAGATGATCTATAATCCGTCCCTCGCATTCATGCGCAGACATGCCGAGATCGGCATAGCCCACAGTGCCTGCTGTACCTGCAATTTGGTGCAGCAGATTGCGCGCCGTTTGCAGGTCATCGTTTATACCCTCGGCAGTCTCGCCATCCCATGCGGCAAGTGCATGTTGAGCAATCGTAGATTTACGACTTTCCAAAAGATCGAGAAACCGCAAGCGGATCTGCTCAATACCAGGTAATTCAAGCGCGAATGCATTCATGCTGATTTCCCTATATGGAAAAAGTCGGTCTTGAGCCGCTCGAATTCAGCTGCGGCGGCTTCGGCGGATGTTTGCGCCATGCTCAGTGCATTTAGAATTTGGTCGCCGGATTTCCATACGAGCCTGATCGCGGACCCTGCACTGACGCGCGGATGTAATTCCGAGCCGGAGTTAGAAAGGATATTGGCGCGGTTCAAATGCAGGTTCACCGCATCGGTGAGGCGGGGCATTTCGGGGCGCCAGCCGCTTTCGGTTATACACAGATATGTGCCGCTGCCTGCGTAAGTCATGAGAAACTGATGATCGCACAGGGTTTCCGAAATCACCTCCGCCACATCCTCTATCAGGAACTTGAACTCGGCTGCCGTCAGCGAGTCGCAATAACTTTCGGGTTTGCGGAGTGTGAACGCGAAGACAGTCGATCCGAAAAGTGAGTTGCGCGATAGTTGCGCCACATAGTTTTCCATCGCTGTGCAGGCAATCACATTGTCGATGTCGTGCAATGTGATCGGCTCGTGCAGATCAATGGTTGCGTCTCGATCGGTGGGTGACAGCATAGAAACGGATTTGACTGTTGCGGCTTTCCGCGTGTTCACCAATTGCTCGACCATGTTCATCCGTGCCTTCAGCTCCGTCAGCTCGAAGGGTTTGGTCACATAATCGGTCGCACCGGCTGCAAATGCGCCATCGATATATCGTTTTTCGGACATGGCGGTTAGCATGATGATTGGTGTCACCGCATAATGCACCATTTGCCGGATATGGTTTGCAAGTTCCATCCCGTCCATGCCGGGCATCTGGATGTCGAGCATGAAGCAGTCGAAATCATCCGCTCGGCTATCTGCAAGGACGCCGATCGCCTCATCGGCGGATTGTGCGGTTGTTAGGGTGTGTGAACCAACAGAAGTCAGGAAGCGAGATAACAGCTCGAGAATGATTGGATCGTCATCTACAGCGAGGATCTTCATTTTGAGGTGCTCCCTATCCTTGGGCGACGTGCCGGTGATATGGAATCAAAATGACCCTCAAACATGGCGAAAGTAGGACAATTTGGCAGCGTCAACGGGACCGTGTGGAAGCTTTTGCGGATGCGGGCGAGCAGGCCATGATGCTTCCAGAAAATATGTCTCAATTTGGGAATATTGATATGGGTCGGGTAGTGTTTTGGTGTCGAGGTTCCGGAACGCTTGTGCCCCACTGATATGAAAGTGATGGCGCATAGCGCGCCGCAGACCGCGTTTGAATTGCGATGGTACCCTGCAAGGTATAGGTGCAGCCGTACTTGGCGGGAGATGGACGAGTGACAGGTAGCACGGTTGTTTTGGTAGGGGGCGGTCATGCCCATGCGTTGGTGTTGGCGGCGTTGCGTGATGCGCCGTTTGAAGGCGCGCAAGTTATACTGGTCAATCCGGGCGGCACAGCGCCCTACTCGGGTATGCTGCCCGGTTTCGTCGCTGGCCACTACAGTCGTGCATCCCTTGAAATTGATCTGGTGGCGCTGTCTGCGGCATGCAATGCCCGGTTAGTGGATGATTTTGCCGTCGGATTGGAACCCGCTGCCAAGATTTTGCGCCTGAAAAGCGGCGCGGAGATTCCATATGATTTAATCAGTTTTGATGTGGGGATCACGACACGGATGCCCGCACTTGACGGATTTTCGGAACATGGTGTTCCTGCAAAGCCGCTGGGTGTTTTTGCCAAGGAGTGGGACGCTTTTATCAAGGAAGGCGGGCCGCATTCGGTAGCGGTTCTGGGGGGCGGTGTTGCTGGTGCTGAACTGGCGATGGCGATGGCATTCGCGCTGCGCAGCAAAGGGCAGACAGACGCAAAGGTGCGTCTTCTTGATCGTTCCGAAATCCTGAGCGAGCTGTCGCGCCCCATGCGTGCGCGGGTGTGTCGTGGGCTGGCGCACAACGGCGTAGAGGTTCACGCGAACACGCAGATTGACGCGGTGACGGCCACGCATATCTTGCGCCGCGATGACACGCCTTTGGCTGTGGACTTTGTGGTTGGCGCCGCCGGTGCCTCGGCCCATGATTGGATGGGCGATACTGCCCTTGATCTCAAAGACGGTTTTATTCGCGTCAACGCGCATCTGCAGGCAAGCGATAGTTCGGTTTTTGCGGTCGGTGATTGCGCGCATATGGACCATGCACCGCGCCCCAAAGCAGGTGTATACGCGGTGAGACAAGCCCCTGTTTTGACTGCAAATTTGCGCGCAGCATTGGTAGGGAATCCGCTCAAGTCCTACCAGCCGCAAGATGACTATCTCAAGCTGATCTCGCTGGGGCGCAAATCTGCAATCGGGGTGCGCGGCGGTATTCCGTTTTCAGGCCGGTTGGTGTGGCGGCTCAAGGACTGGATTGATCGCAAGTTTATGGACCAATTCTGAGAGCTGGGTTTCTGAGTGAGGTGTCCAAAGTGGCATATAATGGAGTTGTGGTATGAGTGCGCGGATTGTGTTCGATCTCGACGGGACGCTGATTGACAGCGCGCCGGATATTCGCGGTGTCGCCAACCGCTTGCTGCGTCCGCACGGCGCGCAGATTACGCTTGCCCAGACCCACAGCTTTATCGGCAACGGTGTAGACGTTTTTGTCGCGCGGATGCTGGACACGCTGGACCTCAACTCTGACTTGGCCAAAGAATTGGTGCCGGAATTCAAGAGAGCCTATCTAGTGGCCGTGCATGAGACGGTCGCTTATCCGCATGTGTTTGAGGCGTTGGACAGATTGCTGGTCGAAGGTCACCGGTTGGGCCTGTGCACCAACAAGCCTTTAGCACCCTGCATGGCAGTGTTGGATCACCTGTCGTTGACGGGGTATTTCGAGACGGTCTGGGGCGGTGACAGCCTTGAAGTGCACAAACCTGATCCCGCCCCTTTGAATGCTGCGTTTGATGCGTTGGGCGACGGGCCGTGCCTCTATGTCGGCGACAGCGAAGTGGACGCTGAAACCGCGCAGTCGGCGGCTGTGCCGTTCTTGCTGTTTACCGAAGGCTACCGAAAAACGGATGTGGCAGATATCCCGCATACTGCCACGTTTAGCGAATTCGACGACCTGCCCGCGCTTGTCACGCGATACGCTGGATCGCGGTAAAGCCCTCGAAAACTGGCGTGCCTTCATAAAGTTTTGCTGTATCTTTCGCACCCTTATGTGACGCACGGAATGCATCGCTTTTCGTCCAGCCGCGAAAGGCATCTTCAGACGCCCAAACTGTGTGCGAAGCATAGACGATGCGCCCGTCCACCTCAGGTCCTTTGAGCATGTGAAATTCCACAAATCCTTCCATTTCTTTCAAATTGCTTTCCCGGTTGAGCCAAAGTGCCTCGAATTCCTGAGCATTGGTGAAAGGGACGGTAAAGCGGTTCATGGCCAGATACATAGTGGTCTCCTGTAAGAGTGTTCGATCCTTAGATAGCATGTACCGCTTTGAATTGAATGGTGTGCTTGCATCCGCGTCATGCACCGCTACCGTTCATCAAAACGGAGGCTCCATCATGTCAGTAAACACCACCCCGATTTCCGCAGGTGCAGCCCTTGATGCTTTACGCGCGGGATTTTCAGCGCAGGTTGCAGGACAGATGACCACCTCATGGATGCTGCACGGACGTCCGGGCATCGGAAAGACAGATATTGTCCAGCAATTGGCACAAGAGACGGACAGCACGCTTTTTGATCTGCGCCTCACCACGATAGAGCCGCAAGACCTGCGCGGGCTGCCGTTTTACGATCATGAGCGCAAGCAGACTGTATGGTATCCGCCACAGGATTTACCGCGCGAAAATGGTCCGTCGATCCTGTTTCTGGATGAGTTAACGGCTGCGGCGCCGTCGCTCCAACCTACGGTTTACGGCCTGCTACAGGAGCGGCGGGTGGGCGCGTACCTGCTGCCCGAAGATACGTTTATCGTCGCGGCGGGCAACATGGTTGAGGACGGCGCGGTTGCCTATGAGATGGGCACAGCGCTTTCAGACCGGCTCATCCACCTGAGTTTACGTGCGGAAGCGGGTGATTGGCTGGCTTCATACGCGGTGCCGCGAAACTTGCATCCGGCGGTGACGGCATTCATCCGAACGCGGCCTGATCTGCTCGATACGACCGAAGAGGCGCTCAGACGGGGTCTGATGATTGCCTGCACGCCGCGATCCTGGGCACGGGTGAGTACGATCCTATACGCGACGCACGACAAATTCCTGCGCGATATGTTGCTTGCCGGTACGTTGGGGGATGCGGCGGCGGCCGAATTTATATTGATCGTGGATGACATCGCCGCCACCGTTCAGGCGCAGGCGATGCTGGAGGAGACGGGCCGCGCGCGCCTTGTGCTTTACCCAGGTAGTTTGCATGGCCTCACAGCCCTCGTTTATGCGCTGGTGACGCTGGCCGATGCCGATAACTTGCCTGCCGCAATTGATGTGATGGCCGGGATCGGCACGTTGGCACAGGACCGAAACGAGCCTGTGTTTGCACAGCTGCCTTTGGGTGAGCTGGTCACTTACGGCTTTGAGTTGTTGATCGACAAAGCATTGGCACAAGGTTGGCAGGAGGCGTTTCGCACATCTGCATCCTATGCGGCGTATATGGCCACGCGCAATGGCTGAGGGGCATCACAGTGCGCGGGCCGGTCCCGCCTTGCGCGCGCTGGCAGAGGCTGATCCCGCAATTGCTGCCCTGTCTTTGTGGTGCACGCATCGCGACGGAATGCAGACCGCGACGCGCGGTGAGACGATTAACTATGGCCCAGATTTTGTGGAAATGCCTCTGCATGAGCAGATGGGATTGGCTGCACATCATGTCTTGCACGTCTCGCTACGCCATTCGGCGCGGGCGGCAGCACTTCAGGCGCGCCTTGGCCCCGGATTTGATGCAGCCCTTTTTAACCTTGCCGCTGATGGGCTTGTGAATGAAGCGGTACTGGCGGGCGATCATGCGCTGCCCCGACCTGCTGTTCTGGCCACCGCCTTGATCAGGCAGGCCTTGGGCGCAAAGACGAGTACGTCAGAGGCTTTGGCGGAATGGGACGCAGAGCGGCTCTATTTTGCGCTGCGCGGTCAAGGGGGGGATGGTGCCGGCACCGAAGGCGAGGCACGGAGTTATGCACAAGCGCAAGGTTTCGATCCGGATCTGGAACAGGATGCGGGCAGCGATCAGCAGAGCAGCGACGCGCAGGGGGCCGCACGCTGGCGCCAGCATATCAGCCGCGCGATGGACGCAGGACGTACAGCGGGGCGGGGGATTGGACGGATTGGCCACCGGTTGGCCGACGTGGCGCAACCACGTGTGCCATGGGAGCATATTTTGCGCAGATCGCTGACCCAAGCGGTGATGCGAGCCCCACAGCCCAGCCCGCATCGGCCCGCACGCCGCTGGATCACTGGTATGGCCGAGGCACAGCGCGCAGGCAGCCCGGAACCGGGATTTGAAGCAGGGTACAGTCGCCACACCGACGTGCCGCGCATTGCCCTTGCCGTCGATGCCTCAAGCAGCATCGACGATGCGCGTCTGGCGCTGTTCTGGGCGGAGGTCACGGGGGTCGCGCGGCGAATGCGCGCCGAACTGCATCTGATGGTGTTCGACGATCAAATCCGCCACACCGCGCGCGTCGATCCTACCAGTACCCGTATTCCCCTACCAGAATTGCCGCGTGGGGGCGGTACGGCCTTTGTGCCGGTTATCGAACAGGCGCAGCATGTGGGGGTGGCTGCGCTTGTTATATTTACCGATCTGGAGGGTGACGCCGGTCCACGTCCCCGAGGATTGCCGGTTATATGGGCGGTGCCGGAACCGGGTGCGATGCTGCCACCGTTTGGCAGACTTGTCGATCTGTCACGCTAGTGCCGCAGCGAGCCGCGCATGTGCAGAGACGCCGCGTGCGTCAAATGTGATGTCGCGGATGGACGTGCCTTCGGACTGGTTTACCCGCTGCAACAGAGCCTCTGTCAGCGGTGGAGTGAAAAGCGTCTGTTTCAGGATGTCGATTTCCAGCTCGGATAGGCAAAGCACCTCCGGTCCCGTCTCAGATTGCACACTGACGTAGGTGAGCGGGGTCATCCGCCACAACTCCGACTGCTCGACGACCAGATGCAACTCGCCGCGCTTCATGTCGCGCAAGGCAGCGATCTTGGTGAGTGCTGCCCGCGATTGTACCCGCAAAAGATCCAGTGTCCGCTCCGCCTGTGCGCCCTCGATCAGCTTGCTGCGGCGGGATTTTGGTACCCTCAGGATGCGCATTTCCACAAGCCAGATCATGAAAATCATCAGGATCGGTGCTTGGGCCATCGGGAGGGCCAGCGCATTCCAACTCATCCCGATAAAGATAAACGGGCTGAGCGTCAGGATATAACGCACGGCCTGAAATTCGATAATCAGGCGCATGAAGCCTGCAAAGCCCACCTGTCCCAGCGGCCAAACCGCCACGCGGCCAAAGAATTTTCGCGGCAATTGTCGCACCTTGAGGATCGCAGGATTACGCAGGGTGCTGTGGGTGAGGATCAACATATCAGCCCCATCATACTGTTGCGGTCGGGCGCGCAAAGCGTAAAACCCGATGTGAGAGGATTTGGCGCAGTCTGCCTTGGCGTCACGGCCTACAAGGCGTAGCGTGGGCCAGAGAACGGCGGAAGGAATGACAACGTGAAGGGTTTTCCCGATTTGCCTCCCCTGAGGTGGCTGGGCAGTATTGCAGCGATCTATGCTATCAAATGGGCGGTGCCGTCCGCGCATGTGGAATGGAGCTTTCTGACTGCCCTATCGTGGGTGGTCATGGTGTCTGCATTGGCCCTGATCGGCTGGTCGGGCATCTGGTTCATGCGCAAGAAAACCCCGATAGAGCCGCATCACACACCCAAAGTATTGATTGTCGAAGGACCGTATCGCGTATCACGCAACCCTATTTATCTGGCTTTGGTGATGCTGACGCTTTCATCCGCGCTGGGCCATGGATCGGTGATCGGGTTGGCCTTTGTGGCTCTGCTGTGGTGGGTGCTAAACCAACGCTTCGCCATCCCCGAAGAGGTGCTGCTCCGCGAGACATTCGGTGCACAGGCGCAGACCTACCTTGAGCGCACGAAACGCTGGATTTAGGGCACTATAAAGCGGTGCAAGCAGACGAAATTTCGTGGGTTTCTAGGTCTGGGGTTCTATATCAGAGCAAACTGGAAAGGCGCGCACCGATATGAACACGGCTTTTAGTGAAGAGCCCATTGATGCCGTCATAACGTGGGTCGATGGCGGTCAACCCGAACACCGGTCGGCACGGGCCGCCTATATGGCCCAGACGGCGGCACCTTTGGGCGAAAATGCCAGCAATCCGCACCGCTGGGAATCAAGTGATGAGGTGTATTTCTGCCTGCGCTCTATCCACACCCATGCCCCATGGGTATGCACAATATGGCTATTGGTTGAGCAGGACGCACCGGATCTGAGCAGCCTGCCGCAAGCATTGCGTGACAAGGTGCGAACCGTCACCCACACGGATATTTTTGCGGGCTATGGGGATGCTTTGCCGACCTTCAATTCGCTGGCAATTGAAAGCGTTATGTGGCGCATCGAGGGTTTGAGCGAGCGGTTTTTGTACTTCAATGATGATGTATTCCTGACTGCCGCGCTCATCCCGGAAGATATGTTCCAAGGCGCGCGGCCTGTTCTGCGGGGCGCTTGGCGGGATTATTCCGCGTTGGTGCAGGACGCATCACGGCGTACGGATCCGGCGGCGTTCAACCATTTTATGCAGATCAATGCAGCCGCCCTGTGCGGATACACGGCGGAGCGGGTGTTTGCTGCCGCCCATGTGGTGCATCCGATGCGGCGCAGCGTTATGGCGACTGCGTTCGAGGTTCACCAAGCCGCGTTTGAGGCCAATATATCCCACAGGTTTCGCGACCTTAGCCAGTTTTTGCCGCAAGGCTTGCACAACCATTCTTGCATCGCGCAGGACGAAGTGGTTTTCGCCCCGCACACCGCGCATCGGCACCTAAAAAGCGGGCAGGGCTCAGATACACCATCCGAGGTCACCCGCGCACTCCTAACCAAGCAGGGATTAGCAGAAGTGACATTTTTATGTGTCAATGACCTGCCGCAGTTGGAGGTGTTGGTGCCAGACGCCCGCGCGCTGATTGCGCAGGCCGTTGACGGGCCGTAAGCCTGTGTCTTATCCAAGCAGCGGCATACGTTCGAGCGCGTGAAACATACCTTCCCCATCCTCGCCCACCAGTGTCAGGTGGTCGATTGTGAGGGGCGTAGGCAAGACAGGTGCGAAATGCGCGGCAACTGTGGGGTGGATGCTCACGGCATTCTTTACAGAACCAGTCAGCGTGATGTGAAACTGAAAGTCGTCCATGACATTTGGATAGCCCCAATGCAGTAGATTACGTTCTTGCGAGGGGGTGAGGGCGCGCTTTCGGCGGCGGGCCACTTCATCTGGAGCGAGCGGCGCGCGAAAGCGATCGAGCGATGTGACCAACTTCGCAGCAAGATCATTTACAGCAGTTTGATCCCCCCACGCAGTGAGTGCGAGAAAGCTGCCGACGCGGGTGACGTCCAACCCGTCGAGTGAGGCTGCTGGCAAAAGTTTTGCCGTCTGGCCCAAGGCGTCTATAAATTCAGACAGGGTACGGTCCTGCGCCAAGACCATCGGGGGTTTGAGGGTTGCATGCAGCCCATATTTACGAGGCCGACGGGTCAGCGAGGCGATGTCCAAACCGTCGATCTGAGGGTGTGCAGCGGCACAACCTCGTGTGATGTCCCAGCCCAGCCATGCCGCACCGTGTTTACCAAGCGGTCCGTCCGGAACGAAATAAATCCCGTACCGGCGAAACATCAGCTGGCTGTAAACTCGTCGTAAGCCTCAAGCGCCTTCGCACCATAGGCGATCGACGGACCACCGCCCATATAGCCGACCATTTCAAGCGCCTCGCACAGCTCTTCGCGGGTGGCGCCGAGGCGAACGAGTGATTTGACGTGGAAGCCGATGCAGCTGTCGCAGCGGGTTGAGATGCCGATGCCGAGGGCGATGAACTCTTTGGTTTTCTCGTCCAATGCTCCATTCTTTTTGGCCGCTTTGCCCATCGTATTGAATCCGTCAAACAGCGTGGGCGTCTGCTTTTGCAGCGTCCCGATACGGCCCATGGTGTCGTCGAGGAATTTGGTCCAGTTCATCATTTTTCTCCTGTTTTAGCGGCTCTCGTCCGCGCCCATCTTACGCTCCAGCCAGCGCACGAAAAAGCTGATAATCAAGACAAGCACGAGGTATTCGAGGATCAGCAAGCTGTAGATTTCCAGCGGCCTGTATTCCGTCACGACTAACTCATTCGCACGGCGTGTCAATTCCTGCATCCCGATCACAGAGGCAAAGGCGCTCATCTTCACGATATAGATAAACTGGTTGGCCAACGGAGGCAGGATGCGCCGGATCGCCTGTGGCAGCACGACATAGCGCATGGTCTGGCTATAGGTCAGGCCGATGGTCTTCGCAGCCTCCGTCTGGCCGCGTGCGATGCTCTGGATACCAGAGCGGTAGATTTCGGCGGTAAAGGCAGAATCCGAGATCGCCAATGTGATCACAGCGCCCCAAAACGCGTCGATACGCACGGATATCCCCATGGATTGAAGCACCACTGGCAGGCCGTAGAAAACCCAGAACAGCATCGGCAGCAGCGGGATCGCGCGCACAAACTCGACGTAAATCCGGCTCGGCAATCTGATCCAGCGATTGGCGGACATGCCGGGCAGGGCCACCATCATGCCGATGACCATCGACATGACCGCCGCGATGACAGACAGCAGGATTGTTGCCCCGAAGCCGTTGAGCAGGAAGCGGATGTTCGACCATCCTGTCGGCGTGCGCGGGTCGATCACGTACCAACCCCATGTCGTTGTGGTTTGGCTACCGCCGCAGGAGACAAGGGCCGTTAGTGCCAGAAGGATAAAGATGTTTTTACGGGATAATTTCACGGATACGCGCTCAATGCTTGAGGATCTGGTTGAGGAAAGTACGGCAACGCTCGGTCTTGGGGTTCTCGAAAAATTCCTGTGGTGTGCCCGTCTCAACGATGGCACCGTGATCCATAAACACCATCCGGTCGGCGGCCCGGCGCGCAAACCCCATCTCATGGGTAACGACGATCATGGTCATCCCGCTTTCTGCCAGATCGACAATCACATCGAGCACTTCGGAAATCATTTCAGGATCAAGGGCCGACGTAGGCTCGTCAAAGAGCATGATTTTTGGCTCCATGCACAGACTGCGGGCGATGGCCACGCGCTGTTGCTGGCCACCTGACAGGGCACCGGGTTTTTTATCAGCCTGCTCTGGGATGCGCACGCGCTCGAGGTATTTCATCGCGCGGGCCTCTGCATCTGCGCGGGACAGGCCGCGTGTTTTCATCGGGCCAAGCGTGAGATTCTGCAGAATTGTGAGGTGGGGAAACAGATTGAACTGTTGAAAGACCATACCGACCTCGGCACGGATCGCCTCAATCGAGGCAGCATTGCCCATTCTAGTGCCGTCCACCGTGATTTGTCCCGAGTTATGCGCCTCAAGCGAGTTGACGCAGCGGATGAGGGTAGATTTGCCGGAACCGGAGGGTCCGCAAACCACAATCCGCTCTCCATGCGCGACAGTGAGGTCAACATCCTTGAGCGCCTGATAGCTGTCATACCATTTATTCAGCCCCTTAATCTCGATTGCGGGGGCGTCTTTGAGAGGGGATGGGTCGGGCATGAAAGCCTCCTTGTCGGCGGGTCCGTTAAAGTTGACAGTTGCCCAAAGCGCAACCGGCATTATGTTGCGACGCATAGGAATAGAGTCGCACGGCGATCAATTAGTCCAATACACAGAGGAAGACACATGAAAATTCTGACATCCATCGGCCTTGCGGTCGGTTTTGCAGCGAGCGTTTTGGCCGCACCGGTTACGGCACAATCCGCACTCAACGAGATCCTCAGCCAAGGTGTGCTCAAGGTAGGGACAACCGGCGACTGGAATCCGATGTCGGTACGTGACCCCGCCACCAATAGCTTTGTGGGCTACGACATTGATATCATGACACAGCTGGCCGCCGATCTCGAAGTCGAGCTTGAGATGGTGCCGACCGACTGGAAAACGCTGGTGAACGGTGTTGTCGCGGGCAACTACCACATGACCGGCTCCGCCTCGATCAGCCCTGCGCGCCTCAAGGCGGCGGGCTACTCCGACAGCTATATCTCGGTTGAGATTGTGCCTTTCACCACTGAAGCCAATGAGGCGCGTTTTAACGGCTGGGACAGCATCAACAAGTCAGACGTACGCGTCGCGACCACGCTTGGCACCACGTTCGAGAAGCAGGTGAAGGAATGGTTCACCGACGCAGAGATCGTTGTTGTCGAGGCGCCTGCGCGTGGTTTCCAAGAAGTGCTGTCGGGCCGTGCGGATGTATTTGTGACGTCCAACATCGAAGGTTCCGAGTTATTGCAGAAGTTCCCGAACCTGCGCCAGATCAGTGTCGACGAAGCCCGGTCCCCCACACCGATTGCGATGCTGTTGCCGCAAAACGATCAGGTTTGGATCAATTATATCAACAGCTGGATCGAACTGAAAAAGGCGCAAGGCTTTTTCGAAGATACAGCTGCCAAATGGGGTTTGTGAGCTGCCTCGCATAACACACCAAAGGGCGCCGCAGGGCGCCCTTTTTTATTCAGGAAACGGTAGCGACACATGATTGAACATGACCTCACCCAAGGTCCGCTTGGCGGTCATTTTCGCCGTCTTGCTGTGCCTGCGGCGATCGGGATGTTGTTTAGCACGCTCTATAATGTAGTCGATACTTTCTACGCTGGTTTCTTTGGAACGGCGGCGCAGGCGGGCCTCGCGGTCGGGTTTCAGGCATTTTTCATCCTTGTTGCCATCGGTTTTGGCCTTAGCTCAGCGATGAGCGCGCTTGTCGGCAACGCAAAGGGTCGCAAGGACGAAGTGGAATCGCGTCATCTTGCCGTACAAGGTATCGGTCTGGCGGCGGTTGCTACCGCGTTGATGATTGTAATTGCGGTTTTCACGGGTCCGGCCCTCATCGCCATCGTGTCCAAACCCGGGGAGTACCGCGACGCCGGTCTCGAGTATTTCCATTTTCTGATCTTCGCGCTGCCCGGCTTCATCATGGGTCCCTCGGCCAATGGCATATTGCAGGCGCGTGGCGATACGTTGACAATGCAGCGCGCATTGGTCGTGGCTTTCTTCGTGAACGTGGGCCTCAACCCGTTACTTATGTTCGGTATTCCGGGAATTGTACCGGGTATAGGTTTCAACGGCATTGCATTGGCCACAGTCCTAAGTCAGACGGGCGTTGCCATGTTTATCCTGTGGCGGGTGTTCGGCCGTGCGATGATGAAGGACCTCAAATGGTCCGAATTTATTCCCGTGCCTGCCAAATACTACGAGATTATTGCACAGGCATTTCCAGCAGGATTTGCGCTTTTGGTGACCTTCTCCAGCGGGTTTATCGTGCAATACGCGCTCAAAGATTATGGTGAAGCATCCTTGGCGGCCTACGGGATCACCATGCGGATAGAGCAATTGTTCTTGCTGCCTGCCCTCGGCATTACGATCTCACTGGTGCCGATTGCCGCGCAGAACTATGGCGCGGGCAACCCCGAGCGTGTGCGTGAAGCATTCCACCGCTGTTGGCTGCTGGGAGTGATCGGCACCACGCTGGCGTTTCCGTTTCTGTGGTTCGGTGGTGGGATGGCCGCGCGGGTGTTCTCTGCGGACCCCGAAGTGATCCGCATCTCCGCCCTGTTTCTCAAGGTCGAAGCCGCGATCCTTCCGATTTACGTCATGCTGTTTTCGATCAATTCCCTGCTACAAGCACTCAAAAAGGCGGCGTGGACCATGTGGATCGGTATCTACCGTCAATGGATTGGCATCGCGATTTTTATCTGGCTTTTTACCGAAGTGATCGACGGTGGGCTGACCGGCGTACGCCTTGGGATTGCGGTGGGTGTGGGGACGGGATTGTTGCTGTCGATGTGGATTGCGATGCGGGTTGCGCGCATACGGATCGGCGGGCTTGGTATGCCGACATTCCTGAGATCATCTCGTAACGCGGTGTGAGTATGGCACGCCCGCCATCAGCGAGTAGCGTTCTTTAGTCCCCTTACCGGTACGCATTAACAGCTGATTCATGCGCATAGGTTAGGCAGGCCACAAGCTGCCCAATATATGTGATGTTTTATGTATCAATTCGTGCGTCTGTTTCTCGCAACTCTGGCTGTTTTGGCCGTATTGGGTGCAGATACCCCATCAGCCCAAGACCGCGCAGCGGGCAGTGCGTTGCGGGTCGCATATGGCGATTTTTATCCTTACAGCTATATAGGCCCAGATGGGCGGGCGCTTGGCTATAATATTGATGTAACACGACAACTGGCGGCGGTGGCCGGCTACGAAGTCGAGTTTGTGTATGCTGAAAACCCGAAACAATTTCTGGATCTACTTGCGCGTGGAGAAGTGGACCTCACGCCATTTCTTGCCCTCACGCCAGAGCGGTTGGCGGCGGGCCTCGCAACATCTCCATTGGGGGAGTACGAGCTGTCGGTCTACGTGCGCCATGATTTTCCATCAGAGTCCGTTGAAGGTCTGTCGGGGCAAAGGGTTGGTGCGGTTGTGGGGTCAATCGCCCAGATCTCAGCGGAACAGATTCCATTCATTGAAATCGTGACCTATGAAACATCAGACGGAACACTCCTTCCATTACTAAGCGGGAAGCTGGCGGCAGTAGTCGGTGTGGCAGAGACGTTTGAATCGCGCTTGCGGCGGAATTTTATCGAAGACAAGGTGCGCAAACTTGATCAGCGCCTGAGGGTCATACCTTACGGCATTATTGTGCGCAGGGACCTGCCACAGGTTCATGCCGCGTTGGAGCGTGCAATCGCGCAAATGGCCGATCCTCAATTGCTTGACCCGCTGCGCGACCGTTGGTTCGGCAGTGACCGCAGTATCGTCGAGCATCCGTGGTTTGGCCGTCTAATGTTTGCTGTAGGCGGTATCCTTTGGGCAATGCTTCTGCTTATCTTCTACGCAGTACGCCTGCGACGGCGGTCGGCGCGGGTGCTGGCCGCATATGGGGCAAATACACTGCTGATCGACGCACTCGATAAGCTGCGCGCAGCGATTGTTATCTTTGACGCCGATATGCAAGCGGTCCACTGGAACAACGGCTTTGAAGCACGGTTTCCAGAGCTGGTTCGTACGGTACAATCCGGTGCCACGCTTGAGCAGATTTGCGTGCTGGCCTACCAGGGGGGGGCGATGAAGTCCGAAATGGATCAGGCTGAAATTGCGCGCTATGCGCGGAACACGGCGAATGACCTGCGCCAAGGCAAAACAATCCAGCGCGTTGTGCACACTTCTTATGGCAGTACGTTTGACGTCAGTCTTTTTGGTTTGGGATCACAAAACTACGCCGTGATCTGGGTCGATATCACAGAGCTGAATAGCCAGAAGGAATATATCGCCACCCAAAGCGGAGAGTTGGCGCGCAAGAACCAGCAACTGCTGGCGTTCTCAGCGATGGCTGCTCACGATCTCAAGGCGCCGCTGATGCAACAAACCGTGTTGGTGGACTTCATTCTGGAGGATATCGCAGAGGCGCAGCTGGCTCTGCCCGCAGAGGTGCAAAGCCATTTTGCCATGTTGACGGACTTGTCGCGCCGGATGAACGTGCTGGTGGGTGATCTACTTGACTACGCAACTTCTGACTCAGATCAGGCAGAAACCACCTGCTTTTGTCCCAATGAGCGGCTGGAGGGGGTTTTGAAACTCGCCGCCGTCGCGTCCCGGATCAAGGTCGTCATCATGCCGGACATGCCGGAGGTTCAGGTCTCACCCACCAGTTTCGATCTGGTCATGCGCAATTTGATCACCAACGCGGCCAAGCATCATGATGGTGGTGAAGGATGCATCACATTGCGCGCATACCCCACGTTGGAGCATGTCGTCATCGAAGTTGAAGATGACGGGCCAGGGATTTCAAAGGCAAACTATGCGCGGATCTTTGAACCCTTTGCCCGGCTGACAAGGGTAGAAGGCACTGGGCTGGGCCTTGCTTTTGTGAAAAAGACTGTGATCGCATGGGGTGGCAGCATCACCTTACGATCAGCGCCAGTGCGTGGCGTGATTTTCTCGATCAGCGTACCAATTGCGCGCGGGAATGTGATACCGCTCACGGATTTGAACGATGGCCCACCGGCGCTGGCTGTTGAGAGCTCGCGCTTGCGTATTTCTGGTTAGGAGCCGCCTCAGCCAAAGAGCTGCGCCAGCAACTTCTGCGCCTCTTCGGCATGTTTGCATTTGTCGATCCAATCCCTTGGAATTCCCTTTGCCCCGTCGGTTCCATGAACTGCCCCCATAACGGCACCCACCAGTATCGCACGGCCGCAGTTGTCACCACCTGAGTAGATATTCGCGCGAACCGCGTCTGCAAACGTGTTGCTGCTGCACAAGGCATGTGCTGCTGACGGCACGCCCATTGGCAGATCACACGCCAATCCGAAGTGCTGTGTCGCTTCAGTGTTGGATTTGTCTTCCATGGCGATGGCGTCATCAAGCAGCTTGCCCGCTTGGGGGGGCGCTACCGCACGTGCAGCAGATATCGCACCGACAACCGTGCCTTGCGTCAACGCTCCCGCCATTAAATGCGCCGAGATTTCGCCGTAGGTTTCAGCGGTTGGATGATCGCTTGTTGCGCGAACAGCACTGCCTGTTGCCTCATCGAAAACCGGACGGTCCGTGAAACCCTGAGAGGTCAGAAGGGCGACAAGTGCGGGCAGCTTTGCAACTGCGGGCAGCTGGATGTCGGAGGTTCCAGTGGGGCGGGGCACATCCGAGAGTGTGGCGATGAGTGTCTTGGCATAAGCGGCGATTTCTTCGGATGCATCCACGTCCTGTACTGCGTTCAAAAATGCAGCTTCCAGATCGTTCCCGCTTTTGCGGATTAGTAGGGGCAATGCTTTTGCAAAAAGTGTTTTGGCCATTCGGGGGTTGCCATCAAATGGCACGGTCGCGGCGGCTGTCGCTGTGGCCTCATCAAACCGGCGTGCGTTATCAAGCGTGCCGCGCGTCGCGCCGTCGATATAACCGACATACTTGCCGCCATAGCCGAAGTGCGCGCGAAATGCCTCCACGAACCCCGCAGGGTCATATTGACCACTGTTTTGTGCAAGATGGCGCAGCATGACCATCACCTGCTCACCGTATTGCGATTGCGCGCCGGTTTCCCGCCCTTCATGGGCAAAATAGCCAGGCACGCCGTCATAGTTTTTGGCGTGAGCTGGCGTGAACTCAGGTTTTTCAGGCGCAGTTTTTCGGATGTGTGGCTGATCGTAGATCCAGTGCAAACCCATGGTAGCCGCATCCGCAACAAGCGCGCCGAGGATCATATTTTTGCATCGGATGTTTAGGGCAGATGTCATGGTATGTTTCCTGTCTGGTTCGGGTTGCTTTCTTATACGCGGACCATACCAGAAAGTCAGGGGCGGCACTTAGCGGGGCGCATTGATGCCTCAAGAAGCGGCGTTGCTGAAAAATGCAGCGCATTTGCCACTTTTATTCGCGCCCTGCACTTGTAGTTCGGCAGGGTGGGAGGAAAACTAAAGGCATGATGCCACCCTGTTTTCTCGTTGTTTTTTCTGATCTGGACGGCACTTTGCTTGATCATGATGATTATAGCTGGGGTCCGGCAAAGGGCGCGCTGGATATGTTGGCGGCGATGAAGGCACCTGTGATCCTTGCCACCAGCAAAACGGCCGCAGAGGTTGAAGTGCTGCAATGCCAGATGGGACTGTCCGGGCTGCCTGCGATTGTCGAGAACGGTGCGGGCGTGACCGGAATTGAGGGGCTGGTCTGTCGGAATGAATATCGAAGGTTGCGGGAAACGCTTGGGCAGTTGCCTGATGATATGCGCCAGCACTTTGAGGGGTTCGGTGACATGGACGATGCCCAACTTGTTGCACTGACCGGCCTGACAGTGGAAGCAGCGGTGCGCGCGCAGACACGAATGTTTTCCGAACCGGGGCTGTGGAACGGAAATGCGACGCAGGAAGCCGAATTCATTGCTGCGCTGGACCGCAAAGGCGTCATGGCACGGCGTGGCGGGCGTTTTTTAACGCTGTCGTTCGGCAAGACGAAAGCAGATGGGATGGCGCAGATTGTAGCACATTACCGACCGGCCCAGACAATCGCGCTGGGCGATGCGCCCAACGATATCGAGATGCTGGAGGCGGCTGATTTCGGGGTGATCATCGCCAACCCGCATCATGCGGCGCTCCCCCTCCTTGACGGAGAGGCGCGGGGTACGATCACACGAACGACGCAGGCAGGTCCCGAAGGTTGGGACCGCGCAGTGCGGGATATTCTTGCAGAGGTAACACCAAAAAGCGGAGCAAACCTGAATGGTTGATTTCCACCAAAACGGCAATATCGCGACATTGCATAACCTGCGCACCCGCGGCCTTGAGGATATGACTTACGAGCTGGAAACCTTTGCGCAGACGCGGAAAATGTCGCTGATCCTGCCGTGCCTTTATTCGGAGCTTGCGACTGATGCGATGCCGAACATTCTGGCAGAGTTGTCGAAGGTCACCTATTTGCACCGTATCATCATCGGGTTGGATCAGGCCGACGCGGAGCAGTACCGTCACGCGCGCAGATTTTTCGAAGGGCTGAACCAGAATCATGTCATCATCTGGAATGATAGCCCGCGCATGAAAGCACTTGGTGCGCGGCTTGAGCAGATGGGGCTGGGACCGGTGGAAGCGGGCAAGGGCAAGAATGTCTGGAGTGCAATGGGCTATCTTATCGGGTGTCAGGACAGCGCTGTGATGGCGATCCATGACTGCGACATCCTCACCTACACCAACGATATGCTGGCGCGGCTGATCTATCCGGTGGCCAATCCGACATTCCCCTATCAAGTGGCCAAGGGGTATTATGCCCGCATCGGGAACGAAAAGCTTAACGGACGTGTGACGCGCTTGCTTGTCAGTCCTCTTTTGATTGCGCTCAAGCGGGTGGTGGGTGACCGCGATTATATCGACTACCTGCGCAGCTTTCGCTATCCGCTGTCGGGCGAGTTTGCGATGCGCAGTGCGATTTTGCCTGATTTGCGCATCCCGTCTGATTGGGGTCTCGAGATTGGTGTGCTGTCTGAAGCGTGGCGTAATCTGGCGCCAAAGGCGGTGTGTCAGGTCGAGATTGCCGATGCATATGATCACAAGCATCAAGACCTCAGCCCGCAAGATGCTGCAAGTGGTCTGAACCGCATGTCGACAGACATTTGCAAAGCGATTTTCCGTAAACTGGCCGCTGATGGTACGGTATTTACCAACAATACCTTCCGCACGCTAAAAGCGACTTATTATCGAAACGCGTTGGACCTGCTGGAGGCGTACTATACCGATGCCCAGATGAATGGTCTCAAGCTGGATCGCCATAGCGAGGAGGCCTCAATAGAGCTGTTTGCAGAGAGTATCATGCGCGCGGGGCAAACGTTTTTGGAAAATCCGCATGAGACGCCGTTCATCCCCACATGGAACCGTGTGCATGCCGCTGATCCCGACTTTTTGCGCGACATGCATGAAGCAACTGCCGAAGACATGCGCGAATATCAGTGATCGGTATTGCTGATCCAGCGGCATTGATAAGGTTCGAGGGTGATCACTTCGCCCTCGATTGCCTCCCCTGACAAAAGATCGACCCACGGCTCATCCCCGATGAGATTGAGGCGCAGTGCAGGAATTTCGACAGTTTGCGCGCTAACATTATGCAGCGCAAATATGGATTGGTGGCGGTCAAGGCTTTGCCGCCATAGGACAAAGATGCGGTCATCCTCGATGTGAATCGTGAACTGTGTGGCATTGGGGTGAAACGCCGCCTGTTGCTGGCGGACGGTCAATCGGGCGCGCAGGGCATCCATCACCTGCGCTTGCGGTGTGTCAGGCGAGGCGAGGCGCGCACGCAGATCGGCATAGTCCCAACGGTGGCGGTTGATCGCGCGTTTCATCCCGCGCTTTTCAACGCTGGCGTGGTCATTTGGCGTAGCCAGCAACGCGTGAATGTAGAACGCGGGTATCCCTTCGAGGGACATGACGATGGTTTGGGAGCATATGAAGCGTGCGATATGATGCGCATCCGGCCCTGCCACGGTTTGTGACATCGCATCAAAGAAAGTGGTATTCAGCTCATATGGGGCCTCGCCTCCATCGGGCAGCGCCCGCATGGAGACAAGGCCGCCGACACGTTTGACCGTGTCGATGACCGCTTGCTGATCCTCCTGCGACAACACCCCTTCAGCGGGGCGCATGCCGATGCCATCATGGCTGGCCGTGAAGTTGAGATAGGCACAGCCCAGCGGCGCAGGGGGCATCGCGCGTTGCCATTTCACAAGTCGCGCAGCCGTGCCAGTCATCATGGCATGGGCAATAAGCGGGGGCAGCGGGAAGTTGTAGATGACATGCGCTTCGTCACGTTTGCCAAAATAGCTCAGGTTTTCGGCTTTAGGCACGTTTGTCTCGGTGAGCAGGATCACCGGCTCCACCGCATAATCGCACAGAATGCGGATAAGCTTTACGATAGCGTGCGTTTGGGGCAGGTGGACAGACGGGCTGCCGATGGCTTTCCAGACAAATGCGACCGCATCAAGGCGGATGATCTGGACGCCGTTGTCCACGTGCAACCGGATGATGCGCAAGAATTCGAGCAGGACTTCAGGATTGCGAAAATCAAGATCAATCTGGTCGTGGCTGAACGTGCACCAGACATGGCGCGGCCCATCACTTGTCTCGACTTCTTGCAACAGCGGGGTCGTCCGGGGACGAACAACCATAGCGAGGTCATCGTGCGGCGACGCCTCAAAGAAGAAACGGTCGTAAGGGGCTTGTCGCTGGCGATAAGCGTTGAACCACGCGCCCTGACTGCTCACATGGTTGAGCACCAGATCGGACATCAGTTTGAACTCATCCGCGATGCGGTTGATATCGGCCCAATCGCCCAGCTGTGGATTGACGGCAGAAAAGTCGGTCACCGCAAAACCGTCATCGGAGGTGAAGGGAAAAAACGGCAGGATATGCACGCCATTGATCACCCCACCCAGATAGCGGCGTAGGAAATCATTGAGCAGATCCAGCGGTTTATGTGTGCCGTCTTTGAGCGTGTTGCCATAGGTGATTACGAGCGCGTCGCGTTGTGACCAAAGCGCATTGCCGGGCTTGCGGCCGCGTCTGCGCCGCGTTGTCCCTTCGGGCCAGAACGCCTGCGTGATCTGTTTGACCAGTTCAGCGGTGTCATGATCCGGATAAATGATGTCAAGCTGCGCATTCAAGGCACGGCTGAAGGAAGGGGGATCGGTGGGTGATGTCATTGGCATAGGCAAACATATTCACGTGCCACTGACAAACGGCGCTTTGGGTGCTGCAAAGGAAACAGGCGCGAAATTTGCGGGTGCTGAAAAAGCGGGCAGTGATGCGTGCACGTTTCAGATGGCAGAAGAATGCGCGACCTGGTCGGAGGTCCGGCTGTCCATAAAGCCCGCGATTACACGCACCAGCGGATAGGCGTCACTGTGCAATTGCAAACCATCCCGACTAATAAAGAAGAGGTCCGAGAACTTTTTCATCAGCGAGACTGCGGTGCTGTGGATAAACACATGCTGGGCGGGAAATTGCTCGGTGAGGATCTTCTCGTTAAATGAAAACCTGCACATCAGATCTTCGATCATCCGCGCCATCAGATCGTCATCGGCACTCATTTCAAAGCCTTTGTAGCTGGCAAACCCAGTGGCCTCAATCCGCTCCTGATAGGCGCTCGTGGCGGGCGCATTCTGGGCATATCCTTGGGGAAAGCGTGAGATGGCTGAGGCACCAAAGCCCAGCAGCGTCTCGCTTGGATCATCGGTGTACCCTTGGAAATTGCGGCGCAGGGTGCCTGCCATCGCAGCCTTGGCAAGGCTGTCGGTCGGTTTGGCAAAGTGGTCAATTCCGACCGCTTTGTACCCGCTTTGGGTGAACATATCGCCTGCACATTCCGCAAGCTCGAACCGGGAGGGGCCGTCGGGTAGATCGGCTTGCTTGATCATCACCTGGCGTTTGGACATCCACGGCACATGCGCATAGCCATAGATGGCGACGCGGTCCGGTTGTAGCGCGATGACATGCTCAAGCGTCTTGGAAAAGCTGTCGCTGGTCTGGTGAGGCAGGCCGTACAGCACATCGAGATTGAGACTGCGCACACCGTTGGCGCGCAAAAAGTCGACAATGTGGCGGGTCTGCTCAAGGCTCTGGTGCCGTCCGATTGCCTCTTGGACGTCTGCTGCAAAATCTTGCACGCCAAGACTTGCGCGGTTCATGCCATAGTCCATCAGCGTCTGCAAAAGTGGCTCGCCTGCCTCGGTCGGATCAACCTCTACAGAGAATTCATGGTCGTCCGCACGCGGAAAGGCACCATAAACCTCATCGAGCAGTAGCTGCATCGTTTCAGGCGACAGAATTGTCGGCGTACCACCGCCCAAATGCAGGCGGGACATACGAATATCATCCGGTAGCGTGGCGCGCACGGTTCGAATTTCTTTGCGCAAAACCTCTATATAGGCATCGACAGGACGCATGGTTTTGGTGCCTTGCGTGCGGCAGGCACAGAACCAGCACAGGCGCTTGCAAAAGGGGACATGGATATAAATCGACACGTCTGTGCCATCCTCCACACTGCGCAGCCACCTTTGCTGGTGCCGCAATCCGCTTCCGTCAAGAAAGTGGTTTGCGGGTGGATAACTCGTGTACCGCGGCACCCGTGCGTCAAATAGGCCGTGACGGCGAAAGTGGTCGATATTGCTCATACTTTAGTATACAATTTTGCTTAGCCAACAGACTTTGATACAGATCAATATGACCAATAAACCTCAACTAGCAGTGTCGAGCTGCACATCTTGTCCCATCCGTCACCGTGCCGTTTGCGCGCGCTGTGACGCTGATGAGCTGGAAATCCTGAACCAGATGAAAACTTACCGGAGCTTTGCTGCGGGAGAGAGCGTATTGTGGCGCGGTGAGCCCTATGAATTTGTGGCCTCCGTCGTGACTGGCGTGGCGGCCCTGTCCAAAACGCTTGAGGACGGACGCACGCAGATGGTGGGATTGCTACTGCCCTCTGACTTCATCGGGCGGCCGGGGCGCGACGAGATCGCGTTTGACGTGACCGCGACCACCGATCTGACCTTGTGTTGTTTTGACCGCGCGCCGTTTGAGCAGTTGGTCAACGACACGCCCCATATCGCACACCGCCTGATGGAATTGGCACTGGATGAACTGGACGCCGCGCGCGACTGGATGCTGTTGTTGGGGCGTAAGACAGCGCGAGAAAAGATCGCAACTTTCATCGAATTGCTTGCCCGCCGGTCCAGCGTGGGCAGCGGCGGACGCATCGACAAATTGGCGATGCCGATGACGCGCGACCAGATTGCCAACTACCTCGGCCTCACGCTCGAGACGGTGAGCAGGCAGTTCAGCGCGCTTAAAAAAGAGGGTGTAATTGATTTCTCGGATCGCAAAAACCTGACGATCAGCAACCTTTTCGCTCTGCAAGAGGCCACAGGCAACGACGCCGACGGCGGCATGGTTTCCTGAGAAGCCCCTCATTCCACTAGAAATTTGCCTACCTTGATTCAGATCAAAGCGTGGGGGGTGACCCTCTCCTAGATATGCTGTGCGAACAGGGGTGTCTGGCGATGCTCTGTTGAATTTGAGGGCATAGCTATGGATTACGTCAAACTAATATTACTGGGGCTCGTCACTGTTGTCGCCGCGATCGGTGCCAGCTGGGCGCGCGATCTGGCATATCAGGTGCACGCAGTGCTAATTATGATCATCTCATTCGGGATGTTCGTCTGGGTATTGCGCCGCATGGACGAAGAGCCGCGGGGCCTGCCCACCGGTGAAGTCTATTTCGACGGGGTGATCCGCGCAGGTGTCATCGCAACCGCCTTTTGGGGCGTGACCGGATTTCTGGTCGGTGTCCTCATCGCGTTTCAGTTGGCCTTTCCGGCGCTGAATTTCGAATGGGGCCAGCCCTTTACCAACTTCGGTCGGCTGCGGCCACTGCACACGTCTGCCGTGATTTTCGCCTTTGGTGGTAACGCTCTCATCGCCACATCGCTTTATGTCGTCCAACGCACCAGCGCGGTGCGCCTTTGGGGCGGCAACACGGCATGGTTCGTCTTCTGGGGCTACCAACTTTTCATCGTACTGGCCGCGACGGGCTACCTGCTGGGTGCCACGCAGTCCAAAGAATACGCAGAGCCCGAGTGGTACATCGACATCTGGCTGACCATTGTCTGGCTGGCCTATCTGGCGATTTTTCTGGGCACGATTTTCAAGCGCAAGGAAAAACACATCTATGTTGCCAACTGGTTCTTTCTGGCCTTCATCATCACTGTTGCGATGCTGCATATCGTCAATAACCTAAGCATCCCTGTCAGCTTTTGGGGTTCCAAATCGGTACAGGTCTTCTCGGGTGTGCAGGATGCCATGACCCAGTGGTGGTATGGCCACAACGCCGTGGGCTTTTTCCTGACCGCAGGCTTTCTGGGCATGATGTACTACTTTGTGCCGAAACAGGCTGAGCGTCCGGTTTATAGTTATAAGCTGTCGATCATTCACTTCTGGTCGCTGATATTCCTCTACATCTGGGCGGGTCCGCACCACTTGCATTATACCGCGCTGCCCGATTGGGCTGCGACCCTGGGGATGGTGTTCTCCATCGTACTTTGGATGCCAAGCTGGGGCGGGATGATCAACGGTCTGATGACGCTTCAAGGTGCGTGGGACAAGTTGCGCACCGATCCGATCATGCGGATGTTTGTCCTCTCGCTCGGCTTTTATGGCATGTCCACATTTGAGGGTCCGATGATGGCCATTCGTGCTGTGAACTCCCTGTCGCATTATACCGACTGGACCATCGGGCATGTCCACTCCGGCGCACTTGGCTGGAACGGCATGATCACCTTCGCCTGTATCTACTTCTTGACGCCACGCCTTTGGGGTCGCAAGCAGATGCATTCGATGGCAGCGATTAACTGGCACTTCTGGCTCGCGACACTTGGCATCGTTCTGTATGCGGCTTCCATGTGGGTGTCAGGCATTATGGAAGGTTTGATGTGGCGCGAAGTGGATGACCAAGGCTTCCTTGTGAACTCCTTTGCCGACACGGTCAGCGCCAAGTTCCCGATGTATGTGGTGCGCGGATTGGGTGGATTGTTGTTCCTCAGCGGTGCGTTACTGATGTGCTGGAACATGTTCATGACCATTCGTGGCAGCAAACCCGCAACGGCCTCCGTGCCTCACGCAATGCCTGCAGAATAGGAGCAGATCATGGGATTTCTTGAAAAACACGCGATACTTGAGCGTAGCCCGACCTTGCTCCTTGGCTTTTCACTGGTGGTGGTGAGCATCGGGGGGATCGTGGAGATTGCGCCGCTTTTCTGGCTTGAGAATACGATCGAGGAAGTCGAGGGCGTGCGTCCTTACTCCCCTCTCGAACTGGCAGGGCGCGATATCTACATCCGTGAAGGATGCTATGTCTGCCACAGCCAGATGATCCGGCCCATGCGCGACGAAGTTGAGCGGTACGGCCATTATTCACTGGCCGCGGAATCGATGTATGATCACCCGCACCAATGGGGGTCCAAACGTACCGGTCCTGATCTGGCACGTGTGGGGGGGCGGTATTCGGATGCGTGGCACGTTGACCACCTGATGGATCCGCAATCGGTCGTGCCCGAAAGCATTATGCCAAAATACGCGTTTTTGGCCCGCACCGAGATTGATGGGGAGCATATTGGCGATTTGGTGGCGACACACCGGTTTGTCGGTGTGCCCTACACCGATGAACAGGTCGCGCAGGCGAGGGCCGACTTCAACGTGCAGGCCGATCCCGATGGCGATTGGGACGATCTGGTAGAGCGGTATCCCGGTGCAGTGGTGTCGAACTTTGACGGGCAGCCCGAACTCACGGAGATGGACGCACTCATCGCGTACCTGCAAATCCTCGGCACGATGGTCGATTTCTCGACCTTCACGCCAGATGCAAGCCGATAGGAGGGGCCCCGATGGAAACCTATTCCTTTTTGCGGCAACTGGCCGATAGCTGGGTTTTGCTGGCGATGTTCGGCTTTCTTCTGGGGGCCTATGTATTTGCTTTCTGGCCCGGCCTCAGAGGTGCGCGCGAAGACGCAAGCATGATCCCCTTCCGCAATGAAACGCCCGAAAAAATATGCGATGGCACAAACACCGATTGTGCGTCCAAACGTGCTTCCTTTGATCTGAAAGGACAAAAAGATGTCTGATAAGTCTGATAAAAGGCTGGACGAGCCAACCGGCGTAGAGACAACCGGCCACAGCTGGGATGGCATCGAGGAGCTGAACAACCCGCTGCCGCGCTGGTGGCTTTGGACGCTCTATGCCACGATCATCTGGGCCGTCGGCTATACCATCGCCTATCCTGCGTGGCCGATGATTTCCGGTGCGACAACCGGCCTGCTTGGATATTCTACTCGCGGCGAGGTTGCGATAGATATCGCAGAGCATGAGGCGAAAAATAGCGCGCTTGTTGCTGATCTGCTTGCCGTCGATCTGGCAGAGCTAGAGCCTGCAGATGATCTGCACCGCTATTCCGTTTCGCGCGGTGGTGCGGTGTTTCGCGCGCACTGCAGTCAGTGTCACGGCTCTGGTGCCGCAGGTGCCAAAGGCTACCCAAACCTGCTTGATGATGACTGGCTCTGGGGTGGGGATGTCGACAACATCGTCCACACTGTAGCGCATGGCATCCGCAACGAGACGGACAATGATGCCCGCTATTCTGAAATGCCCGCCTTCGACGAGATTTTCAGCAATGAAGAAGTCGGTGATGTGGTCGAGTATGTCGTGAGCCTGTCCGCGCCTGAATTCGACGCTTCCATGGCTGCACGCGGCTCGGAACTTTTTGCTGATAATTGCTCGGTGTGTCACGGCGACGCGGCAATGGGCAATGTCGATCTGGGTGCGCCCAATCTGGCAGATGCAATCTGGCTTTATGGCGGAGACCGCACCACGGTCGAGCAAACAGTGCGCTATTCACGCTATGGCGTCATGCCTGCATGGGGTCAGCGTATCAGTGAAGCAGATGTCCGCGCAGTTTCTGTCTATGTTCACAGCCTTGGTGGCGGTGAATAGGACAGCATAGCACGTCCGAAGCGGCCTGTTCGCAAAACGTACCGCTTCGGGCGTGTTCTTGACCCAGATCAAGGCGCGCCCATGCCCGTTGGCCTAGGGTGATGAGGCGAACAGGAAAGAACCAGATGACCCAACCTCCCTCCCTCTATGCGGCTCAGGAGCCAATCTTCCCGCGCCGTGTCACCGGCGTGTTTCGGCGTTTGAAGTGGGTGATCCTCGTTGTCACGCTCGGGATTTATTACCTGACGCCTTGGATCAGATGGGACCGGGGTGTCAATTTGCCTGATCAGGCGGTTCTGGTCGATATGGCCAGCAGGCGGTTCTACTTTTTCTGGATCGAGATTTGGCCGCATGAATTCTACTTCGTAGCGGGCCTATTGATCATGGCGGGCCTTGGTCTGTTTCTGTTTACCTCCGCGCTCGGTCGGGTGTGGTGCGGCTATACCTGCCCGCAAACGGTCTGGACCGACCTTTTTATTCTGGTGGAGCGGTGGATCGAGGGTGACCGTAATGCGCGGGTGCGCCTGTACAAAGCAAGCTGGGATTTCCGCAAATGGCGGCTGCGGCTGTTCAAATGGGCGGTATGGATGGTTATTGCTGTGGCCACGGGCGGGGCTTGGGTTTTCTATTTTGCCGATGCGCCAACGCTCCTTGTGGATCTGGTCACGCTTGAAGCGCATGCCGCCGCCTATATCACCATCGCAATTTTGACGGCGACGACGTTCCTGTTTGGCGGATTTGCGCGCGAACAGATTTGCATCTATGCCTGCCCGTGGCCGCGCATTCAGGCGGCCATGATGGACCCTGACACCATTACGGTGGCCTACCGCGATTGGCGGGGGGAGCCGCGTGGCAAAGGCAACGTGCGCAAACGCGACCGCGCCACCGCCGAGAAGGCAGAGCGCGAAGCACAGGCCGCAGGCGGCGATCAAACCGCCCGCTATCCCGGCACGCCCTATCCTAATAGGCCGATCCAGCTTGGCAGTGGGGCCGCAACCCTCAGTGCGCCTGTGCAAGACGAAGAGCATGGCGATTGCATCGACTGCATGGCCTGCGTGAACGTTTGCCCAATGGGGATAGACATCCGCGACGGTCAGCAGATGGAATGTATTACCTGCGCTTTGTGTATCGATGCGTGCGACGATGTGATGGCTAAAATCGGCAAGCCGCGCGGGCTGATCGACTATATTGCATTGGCGGATGAACCGGCGGAGCGGGCAGGTGGTGCGCCCAAACCGATCTGGCGCAATGTCCTCCGGCCCCGCACGATCCTTTATACGGTGATGTGGTTGTCCATCGGTGCAGGCCTTGTCTATGCCCTGTTCGTTCGCAGCGATATCGAGCTGACCGTCAGCCCAGTGCGCAATCCGACATTCGTGGTGCAATCAAGCGGTGAAATCCGCAACATCTATGACGTGCGCCTGCGCAACAAGCTGGGCGAAGACCGCGTGCTGCACCTCAGCCTGACAAGTGAGCAAACCCTGAGGATCGAGCTTGAGGGTCAGGAAGATCGCCTCACCGTGACAGTGCCGGCAGATACCACCGTACTGCAGCGCGTCTATGTTTCCGCGCGCCCGCAAGATCCGGCATCAAGCACCCACACAACTGAATTGCGGCTTTGGGTCGAAGACCTCGACGGTGGCGAACGTGCCAGCCGCGCAACCACCTTCAACGGGAGAGTACAATGACCACTGAAATCAAAGGATGGCACGTCTTTGGCATTTTCGCGCTGGCGTTCAGCGTGATACTCGCCGTGAACCTGACATTGGCCTTTCAGGCCGTGCGCACGTTTCCGGGGTTGGAGGTTAAAAACTCCTATGTCGCCAGTCAGCAGTTCGATGTGGAGCGCGCGGACCAACTGGCGCTTGGCTGGGATGTCTCTGCGCAGATATCGGGCAACCTGCTGACGCTCGAAATTCTCGAGAATGGCACCGCCATCTCCCCCAAGATCGAGCAGGCCATTTTCGGCCGTGCAACCAGCGTGACACAGGATCAGACGCCCGAGTTTATCTTTGACGGGACTGCGTTGCAGGCGACCGTAAAGGGAGGACTGGGCAATTGGAATTTGCGCCTGCGTCTGCGTGCCGATGATGGCACACTGTTCCAGCAACGCGTGATCGTCAGGGCGCTGAAGTGACCTCCGCATGCCCCGCATGTGATGTGGCCCCAATGGCCGGTGCTCTTGCTCAAGGGGACGCGTTGCAGTTTTCGCTGCCGACCATCCATTGTGCGGCCTGCATCGGAAAGATCGAGCGCGGCCTTGCCAGCCTTATCGGTGTGCAAGGTGTGCGTGTGAATCTCTCGCTCAAACGTCTGTCGGTCACGGGGCCTGTTGATCCTGATCGCGTGCAGGACGCACTGACAGGTTTGGGGTTTGAGGCATATCCACTTGATATGGCCGCCCTTGACCGGGCGCGCGATGATCAGGGGCGTACCCTGTTGACCCGCATGGCTGTGGCCGGTTTTGCGATGATGAACGTGATGCTTCTGTCGGTTGCGGTCTGGTCCGGTGCCACCGATGCGACGCGCGATTTGTTCCACCTTATCTCTGCTGTTATCGCCTTGCCTGTAGTTGTCTACGCGGGCCAGCCGTTTTTCAGCAATGCGTGGGCTGCGCTGCGCGTGGGCAAGCTCAACATGGATGTCCCCATATCATTGGCGATTATTCTGGCGGCGGGGATGTCGCTTTATGAAACACTCAATAGCGGCACCCATGCGTATTTCGACGCGGCCCTTTCGTTGACCTTTTTCTTGCTGATCGGTCGTTATATGGATCACCGCACACGTACTGCTGCGCGATCAGCTGCCAAAGAGCTGACCGCACTTGAAGTGCACAGCGCTGAGCGGGTTCAGGACGGTCAGACCCGAACTGTGAGCGTGACAGACCTGAATGTCGGAGATGTGGTTATGGTGCCTGCGGGCGCGCGGGTGCCTGTCGACGGAGAGTTGATGACGGCCACAGCACTTCTGGACCGCTCCATCCTGACGGGGGAGACTGCGGCAGCAACTGCAACCGCGGGCCATATGCTGCAAGCGGGAGAGATCAATCTGTCCGCGCCGTTCGAGATGCGCGCCGTAGCTGTTGGCGCAGATTCATCCCTGCGCCGGATGGCAGCATTGGTTGAAACCGCCGAGAACGCGCGCAACAGCTATACCGCGCTGGCTGACCGCGCTGCCGCCATCTATGCGCCTGCGGTGCATGTGCTGGCCTTGGCCGCGTTTGTCGTCTGGTTGGTGATTTCGGGGGATGTGCGCCACAGCCTCAACATCGCGATTGCAGTTTTAATCATTACCTGTCCTTGCGCCCTTGGGCTTGCGGTGCCCGCGGTATCTACGGCAGCGATCAGCCGTTTGTTCAGCCATGGCTTTCTGGTCAAACACGCCACCGCGCTTGAACGCTTGGCCGAAGTTGATCACATCGTTTTTGACAAAACCGGCACGCTCACTTTGCCAGCGGTTGAGGTGCCGGACACGCTTTGCCTAGAAGATCTGGCAGTCCTTAAGGCCCTCGCGCAAGCATCGCACCATCCGATGTCGCGGGCGTTGGTCACGACATTGGGATCGGTGGATGCAGCTATGATTAGCGATATTCAGGAAATTTCTGGCGAAGGTATTAGGGCGCGGGATGATGCGCAGGTTGTGCGCCTTGGACGGGGGGCGTGGCTGGGTGCGGATTTTGCGGGTTTGGGGTTCCAGCGTGGCGATAGCGCACCAGTGATGTTCGCCGGAACGGAGACCCTTCGCGAAGGTGTTGTAGATGCGTTGGCCCGTCTGGACCTGCCATGCGAAATGGTCACCGGCGATGCCGATGGTCCGGCGCAAAAAGTCGCCGACAAGTTGGGTTTGCCAATGATCAGTGATGCACGCCCCGAGGATAAACAGCACCGTCTCGATGTGCTTGCCGCGCAGGGGCACCGGGTTTTGATGGTGGGTGATGGCCTCAATGATACGGCGGCGCTTGCAGCCGCACATGCCTCTATCGCGCCTGCAAAAGCGCTCGAAGCATCGCGCAGCGCTTCCGACATCGTGGTCCTCAAGGAAAGCTTTGCCGACCTGCCCTTGGTCCTTGTGGTGGCCCGTGGTACACGTTTGTTGTCGAAGCAGAACTTTGCGATTGCGGCGGTCTACAACCTGATTGCGGTGCCAATCGCACTGGCGGGCTATGCCACGCCGCTGGCTGCGGCCCTTGCGATGTCGCTGTCGTCGATCACTGTTTTACTCAATGCCCAACGAATGAGGTGGATGTCATGAACGTACTTGTAGTGTTGATTCCGGTGTCGCTTATCTTGGGCGGGATCGGTCTTGTCGCGTTTCTTTGGACTGTTCGTTCGGATCAGTATGACGACGACAAAGGCAATGCCGCGCGCATCCTGCTTGATGATGACTAAAGCACGATGCGCGTGACGGTTTAGGCTGCGACTGCCTGTGGTGGTTCAATATCCATCGCTTGCCACTTAAGCTCGCCCGTATAGCGTTGGGTCATGTGACCCTCACCATCGAGCAAGAACAGATGCAGCCAGCCGTTGTCAAAAAGCGCGCGCACGTTTGCGTGGCGCTCTAGGATATCGGTCACCGCTTCCACCGGGGCCTCCACACAGACTGACAGACGCAGCGGATCGTGGGCCATTTTCTCACCGTCATATACAGATTGCCATGGCAAACCGGTCCTGAGGTTGCCACCGTTCCCCTCGACCACGCCAAAGCCGCCGGTCACGTTATGCAAAAGCTTGTTGCCCGCGCCAAAGGTATCCGGTGCCACGACCGAGCCATAATATTGAAGGCTGATCCAGCTTGCCACGACAACAGGTGCGGTCAGGATCAACTCCAGAATGCCGAACCCGTCGTCCTTTTGCCAATCGTAGTCATGCAGGAAGGCGCGACCAGCAAGCCCTTTGCCGCGGGTTCTCGCGCGCGGGGCGGCGATGAATGCGCTACAGCCCGCCAATGCCCATTCGGGGCGCGTCTCGGACCAGTCATTGCTGCGCGTGCCCACGGCATCGCCATTGTCTGCACGCGGCAGGCGCAGTGCGCGTTCCGTACGCGCCAGTTTGCCTGCGGATGCAAGCCAGTCCTTGGCTGTTTTCAGCGATAGCGCGTTCAGGCCCGCATCAAAGAGTGTGACGTCATCCGTGGTCGTGTCATGCAGGCCGCCAACGAAAACCGTATCATCGGGCACCGAAACCCCGTTCTCGGCCAGTCCCGCGCGCACACGCTTGTCGTTGAGCATATCGGCAAGCAACCGTGCGTTCACGTCCCCCTTGTATCCACCGCAGGCACCACAATGCAGCGCACTTGCGTGCGGGTTGTTGACGACATTTGCACCGTGACCAACCAGCAGAACCAAAGGCGCGAAGTTTTCGGTCATGGACATAGCACGCAGGATTGTACCAGCAGCGCTAATCCGGTCAGGCAATGCGAAATCGTCGCTAAAGCGTGGCGGTTTGTCAGCGATCTGGCTCGTATGCGGCAGGCTCAGTGCGTCGCGCACAAGCTTGCCTGCATAAAGCGGCCCGGTCGCCTCAACGAAGGCAAACGAGGAGACCGCGGCCAGTTTGAACCGGCCCCAGGCCCGCGCAGCACGTGCTGCAAATCTGGCGGACTGGTCTGCGGTCTCGTCACTGCTGGTGGTCGCGGTACTTTTCAGGCCGGGGTTGAGCAGGACCGGAAGCCGTGCCTCATCCACGTCGGATGCAAAATCGCGGTGCTCCGGTGTGAGGCCGAAAAAGCCTGCAAAACCGATGGTCTGGATCTGTGGATCGACACTCTCGAGCGCGCGGCGAAACACCTCCGAGCGGACGTCGATACAAAACGCCGCCTGTAGTGAGGGGCGACCTGTGATCTGATCTTGCGCCGGACCCGAGAGGGTCTGCGCGAGGCGGCGCTGGCTGGCGCGATCGGCGGCATCCTGAAGAATGCTAAGTGCGATTTGTTCCGGTGCGGGCGTAACAGGCGTCGCATGGCTGGCGCAGACGTCTGCCCACTTGCTGCCGATCTGCTCTCTGTATTGCAAAAGCAATGCCTGCTCCCAAATGAGGCGGATCGCCAGCATATCAGTGGTGATCGTCTCGGTCTTGCCTGCAAGTTCCGCCTGCCAAAGCCGCTGCCGCGCAACCTGTGACCAACCGCCCATGCCTAACAGAAGCTGGTGGAAATAGGTTGTCGCAGCATCTGGCGTCAGTTCAAGCGTGTCACAGGCCAGCGATAAGGCCGTGCGCGCGCGTGATGTCACGGCAGCCACTTTTGCGGCGAACCCTGTGAGGCCGGTTATTTCGGGCGTAAGGTCGCGGCTTGCAAATATCTGCCAGCTCTCGAAGGCGTCGCGGCCCGGTGTGGCCTGCCACAATGCCTGGCCTGTATCGAAATACCCTGCCGCCCATGCGCCGATGCGATCTTCAATAAGGCCGGGCCAGTCGATGCCAGAAGCCTCCTGAGCCAGATGCGCGATTGTTGGCAGGGGTGCGGGTGCCATGTCAGGCGCCTGCGCTGCGGCTTTGAGCGCATCGAGCGTGTCTGGCGCGCCATCAGGTGCGGCGGCAAGCGCGCTTTCAAGATCGGCATCGGTGATCGTGCCATCCACGATGCGGCTGTGATACCATGCGCCGGGCATGGTCACGCGGACCCCCCCGGTCCGGTCAAGGAGGGCCGCAACTTGCGCCAGCGTCATTTCAGACTGGCCAAGGAACGGGTTGACCGCGACGGATGAGGCCAGTGGCCAAAGCGGCGGGATGGTCCGGCTCGAGATTTCCGAAGCGGCGATCAGTTCTAGATGTGCACCGGTGAAACCGGCATGGCTGTCCACTTTCATGATTTCGCTCCTGTGTTTTTGAGTTTGCGGGACCAGCCTCTGAGCAAGCGGTCTTCAATGGCGTTAATATAAAGGCCGTTCGTCAGGTGGATGCGCAATCCTTGTGCTGCGGGATGATGCGCCCAGAGCGGAAGTGTTGATTGCGCTAGCGCCACTGCACCAAAGCTGAACAGCGCCAGAAGGATCAGTGCCCATTCGAGCGGACCAGCAGCGGGTGTGGGCGGCAAGATGCCCGCTGTGAGCCATTCAGAGCCACGTTGAAGTGTGATGTAGGCAAGCGTTGCGGCAAGCGACATGAGTGCCGTGCGGCGGGTCAATTCACGCGGGGCGGTATCTGCCATCCCTTGGGCCAGCAGGTAGGCCACACCGAAGATCAGGATCGCACCCAATGCGACGGCCTGTGGCGACTTTGTGCCAAACCCGATGAGCGCACCGGAGGCCAGATAGACCAGCGCATAGATAACAATCGCCAGACCAAAGGCGCGTGCCACTGCTCCCAGATCGGGTACAGCGACGGGGCCGGGCCTGCGGGCGGCAGTGACCCGCTCCACAGCGCCACCCGCTGACAAAAATGCATGCGCTTTGTACAGGGAGTGAGCGACGATGTGCAAAAGGGCGAGCGGGAAGAGCGCCAAACCGCATTGCAGGATCATGAACCCCATCTGCGACACGGTAGACCACGCAAGCGATACTTTGACTGTCGGCTGTGTCAGCATGATCACTCCGCCAAACAGCGCAGTCAAACCGCCGATAGCAACCAGCAATGCCAGAACCAGCGGCGAAAGAAGCATGACATCGGCAAAACGGATAAGCAAAAACCCACCGCCGTTGACCACGCCCGCGTGCAGGAGTGCGGAGACAGGTGTTGGTGCTTCCATCACTTCGGTGAGCCAGCCATGGGTGGGGAACTGTGCCGATTTAAGTACCGCTGCCAAGGCCAGAAATGCCGCAGCCCCGATTGCCAGACCGCCGCCTTCACCAAGGCGCGCTGCTGTCAACATGCCGGAGATTTGCGTCGTCCCATAGGCCGCAATGAGCATGATTGCTGCAATGATAAGCGCCGCATCCCCCGCACGTGCGGTAACGAATTTCTTATAGGCTGCACGTTGGGCCGCGATGCGTCCGGGGTAGAACAGCAATAGCTTATGCAGCGAGAGGCTTGTTGCGACCCATGCCCCGACAAACTGGATCACGTTGCCTGATTGGACCAGCAGAACAACAGCGGCAAGCGTTGCAAGAAGCCATATGGTAAATTCGGTTTGCCGGTCCTCGCCGTCCAGATAGGTTCGCGCATAGCGCACGACGACCCACCCGATGAAGGTCACAAGCAACAGCATTGTGATGCTGACCACATCCACCCGCGCCGACAGACCTACGCCGCCAAGCCCCAACAGCGGGCTGTCACCTGCGCCCTGCGTCACCAGAAACACAAGTGTCAGAAAAGCGACCGCGAGCGCGAAAAGGGCGACCCATTCACTGTAGCGTGCCGCAGTGCGGACTGCGATATCGCGCTGGGTATGAAGCAGCACAGCCACGCCTAGGAAAGCCGCAGGGGCGAGAAGAGGCAGCAGGTGTATCAGCATGGGAGGGGCTCCGTCGGCAAACTGGTTTCGTCCGTCATATGCACGGACAAGCATTTATATAAATTCATTGTTCGCAACATACCGTTCTATAAAATCGAAGGATATGCCCGTGCTCAATAACCGGTCCACCCGCACAGTGGAAGAACGATCCGACTGCCCTCTATCAAATCAACTGGTGCACCTCGTCCAATGTCTCATCGAGGATCGCCAAAAGCATATCCACATCATCGGCCTCAATGGTCAGAGGTGGGCGGATTTTCAAAATATTGTCATGCGGGCCTTCACATCCGATCAGTATGCGTCGCGCACGCAGGCGGTTTTTGACATACGTGGCGGCTGCCGTCGCAGGCGTGCGCAATGTGCGGTCGGTCACCAGATCAACACCGATGAACAACCCCTGACCGCGTACATCACCGATGATCGCGTGGCGTGCCTGTAGCGCCTGCAAGCCTTTCGTGAGCCGCGCGCCCATCGCCTGCGCATTTTGCATCAGACCCTCGTCGTCGACAATATCAAGAACTTCTCGCCCGATCACACAAGACAGCGTGGAGCCACCGAAGGTCGAGAAATATTCAGGCCCTTGCGCAAAGGCATCTGCGATCTGGCGGGTGGTGACAACGACGCCAAGGGGATGACCATTGCCGATGGGTTTGCCCAGTACGGCAATATCGGGCAGCGCGTCTTGTTGCTGAAACCCGAAATAGTGACCGCCCAAACGGCCCAATCCGGTTTGCACCTCGTCCGCGATACAAATACCCCCTGCGGCGCGGATGCGGCGGTAGACAGCAGCAAGGTAGCCATCGGGCGGAATGATCTGGCCACCAACACTGGGAAATGTCTCGGCTATAAAACCGGCAAGTTTGCCACCGCGCGCGATGATTGCGGCAATGGCTGTGTCGACTTGGGCGGCATATTTCTCCGCGCGTTCAGGATCGTCGCGGCGATGCGCACCGCGGTAGTCATCCGCAACATCGACCAGTTGCACCCAGTCTGGTTGGCCGGTGCCGCCCTTTGCGTTGAACTTATAGGCCGAGATATCGACCGCGCCGGTCGTATTGCCATGGTAGCCATGATCGGGCGTGATCATATCGTAGCCGCCACTGACTGCACGGGCCAGCCGCAGCGCAAGCTCGTTTGCTTCGGAGCCTGAGTTGACGAAATAGCAGACTGAAAGCCCATCAGGCATCTTGGATATGATTTTATCCGCAAACGCGATCTGTGCGGGATGCAGATAGCGGGTGTTGGTGTTCACCCGCCCCAGTTGCGAGGCGGCAACAGCCTGAATGCGCGGATGTGCATGACCCACGTGGGGGACATTGTTATAGGCGTCCAGATAGGGGCGGCCCCATTCGTCGAACATGTGATGCCGCCAGCCCCGCATTAACATGACCGGCGTGTCATAGCTGAGCCGGAGGTTGGAGCCAAAAAGCCGCGTGCGGTCTGCATGGGTTTGCACGGGGTCCACGACTTCATAGCCGACATGCGCATCCGCGAGGTTGAGAAGTGCGGCAGGGTTCGGGCACATCTGTCGCCATAAATACATCTCGTCGGGGTCGGCTACTCCCGGCCAATCCTCCCCCATACCCTTTAGCGTGATAGCAAGTTGGAAATGCACATGTGGGGCCCATCCACCGCTTTGACTTACGTCGCCCATGCGGGCAAAGGGCGCGCCCGCTTCAACACGCTGGCCAATGGTGAGATGTGTTGTAATTTCGGGATTGAGGTGGCCGTAGAGGGTGAAAAAGGTATCGCCGTCAGGCGTCTCGTGGCGAAGGATGACCACACCGCCATAATCCAGATGGTCTGTGCGGTTTTCAATGACATGCACGATGCCCGCCATGGGTGCAAAAAGCTGTGTCTGCGCAGCCGCAAATATATCCACCGCCAAATGTACTGTGCGCCTGTTGGATGCCTTCCATGGGCCACGTCGGAATGCGGGCGCGGTATAGATCAGGCGCGGTTCGGCGTAGTAGCCAAGCCAGATATCGTGATGATTGAACTCCTCACCAATGATCGCAGCTTCCGCCATTGGCAGATCGAAGGGGTTGCGCGGCCACCCGGAATTCTCAACGCTGAGCGAGCCGAGAGGCGCGTCGTGCAAATTGCCCTCAACGATTGGCGCGAAGGTGCTCCGCTGACTGTTGAGCCATGCTGCGATGCGTGGTGCGGCATCGGTGATCGGCAACCCGCAGGCGGCGCGCAGGCGCAGGGCAATTCGCTCTGCGTTCACGAGGTCCCCTTCGAGAAACGCCCACGCGGGTGCTTGGGAAACGGTGATGTAGGGATCATGCGGTGCCTGCGCCGCCATGCGGGTCGAATTCACGACGCTCACCGCCAGCCGCATGCGCAGCAGGGGCCAGATCAGGTCGATCTCTGCCGCGCTCAGCGGATAAGCCGCATGATATCCCGCGACCACGGCGGCAATCACATCCTCGGGATCAGGATGGTCCAGCGCGGCATAGGCGCAGGTGATCGCAAGGTCGCAGATCCGTGGGCTGGCACAGATATCGCCCAGATCAATGAGGCCCGCGACATGCGGTGCGCTGTCGAGACTGCCCGCAACAATGATGTTGTAGTCGTTAGCATCATTATGGATCGCCACATCTGGAAGGGCGGCCAGCGCAGGTTGGATCGCCGCGAAGTCGACACAGATTTCCGCAACAAGGTCACGGCGGGTGCCATCAAAGATATCCAGATGATCGACGATCCAACCTGCTTGGCTCAGGTTCCATTTGAAATCGCGCACAAGGGACGGGTGTTCAAAGCTTGCCAGCGCTTTGTCGACCTCACCGCTCGCCCGCCCGATGTCTTCGAATAGAGCCAGCGCTTTGGGTTTGAAGTTTGCCAGCACTGTGCCGTCGATCTTTTTCAGCAGCCAGACCAACCGCGCGGTGCCGTTCTCATCTGGAAGGGCGACGAAGGGTTGGCCATCCGTTGTCTTGATAACCTTTGGCACGCGCACTTCTTTGGTATGTTGCGCGATATGCTCGAGCGCGCAGCATTGCAGGTCAATAAAGTCCTCCGCACAGTCCGCGCGCATGACCTTTAGCACGTAGTCTTGTGCGCCCGCAGCAAGGAAGTTCAGATCATACTCCCCTTCGAGCGGAGAGAGCGTCGCCTCAATCCCCCAAAAAGTATGAAGGGCGGCCTGCCAATGCGCAAGCATCGCTAACGGCTCAGCACTTCGGGCAGCCATGTGGCCATGGCGGGGAACATGAACAAGATTACGATAAACCCGCCCATCACCAAAAACATCGGGAAGGACGCGCGGCTGATAAAGCCCATATCGCGCCCTGTCATGCCTTGGAGCACGAAGAGGTTAAAGCCGATGGGGGGTGTGATCTGGGCCATTTCGACCACGATCATCACATATACGCCAAACCACAGCATATCAAATCCCGCGGCACGGACCATCGGCTCTATCACCGCCATGGTGAGCACGATCGAGCTTAGCCCGTCCAGAAAGCAGCCCAGAATGATGTAGAATACGGTGAGGATCACGATGAGCATCATCGGTGACAGTTCCCATGCCTCGATCCCTTCGGCCAAGGCGCGGGGAATGCCGGTAAAGCCCATAGCGAGTGATAAAAATCCCGCACCCATCAGGATCAGCATGATCATTGACGTGGTCCGCACGGACCCCATGATGCTTTCCTTGAACGTCTCAAACGTCAGCGTGCGTTGGAGCGCAGAGAGGATGATTGCGCCGAACACACCCAAGGCGGACGCTTCTGTTGCGGTGGCAATGCCGGTATAGATCGAGCCGATCACAGCAAAGATCAGGCACAGCACTGGCAGCAGGTCCATAAGGCGGCGGCCCATGCTTGAAGTATCGAGGTCGATCACCGGATTGAACGTGCCGCGGTTAATCAGCGACCAGACGATCACATAAAGCATAAAGCACAGGGCAAGTGCTAAACCGGGTATCATTGCCGCCATAAAAAGCTTCGAGATGCTCTCATTTACTGTCACGCCATAGACGATCATCGCGATCGAGGGGGGGATGAGCAGGCCCAGTGTGCCCGCACCCGAAAGCGTGCCGATGATCATATGCTCAGGGTATTTACGGCGGCGCAATTCGGGGATCGACATCTTGCCCACAGTGGCCACAGTCGCGGCGGAAGAGCCGGAGATCGCCGCAAACACAGCTGAAGCGCCTATGTTCACGTGCAACAAACCACCGGGCAGGTTGCGCATGAACGGTGCCAAACCCCGGAACAGGGTTTCCGATAATCGTGTTCGAAACAGGATCTCCCCCATCCAGATAAACAGCGGTAGTGCTGTGAGCGTCCACGACGACTGCTCCCCCCAGATGGTGAGGCCCATGGAATCGCCAATGGGCCGCGAGGTGAACAGGGCAAGCCCTATGGCAGCGGTCGTGAGTAAAGCTGCACCGACCCAGACTCCAAGAGCGAGCAAGACAAAGAGCGAGCTGACAAATATCAGAATGGCAAATGTTTCAGTCATACCTCTGTCACCCCTTCGGATTGGCGGGTTTCAGGGTTCACACGGTCATAATCAAAAACCGTTTCCACCAGCTGGTGCACGACGGCAGTGGCAAACAGGACTGCACCGATGGCCACAGGCGTTTGGGGTATCCAGAGCAGAGTGGCATCCGCACCCTCGCTGCGTTCCTGAAAATCATAGCTGAACCAGACAAGGCGGCACATGTAGAAGGCAAAATAGCAGATGACAGCTGCCATGATGGCCAGACAAAACGTTTCAAGCGCGCGACGGCGAGGGCCAGTAAAAGTGTTCACGATCAAGGCCACACGAATATGCCCGCCCGACCGGAATGTGTATGACAGCGCCATGAAAGTGCTGGTCGCCATCACGTAGCCCGCAAAATCGTTCACCCCGCCAAGGTAGAGGCCGAACAAGCGTCCGACGATGCTGTAAAGGATCATGCCGCACAGACCAACCAACAGGACACCGGCCCCATAAGCTGCGATCACATAAATACGGTCGAGCAGGGCAGACAAGCGGTGCCACATAATAGATCTCCAGTGGGGTATTTGGAAAGGTCGGGAGGCGGCGGAGCGTGCCGCGCGCCTCCCTCAGGGCAGTGGCTTAGTTTGCTTCGAACGCCTCGATGATCGCGGCACCGGCTTCGCCTGAGCGCTCAAGCCAATCTGCGCGCAGCTGGTCACCAACAGCTTTGAAGCCGTCCAGAACCTCAGGGTTCATTTCGGCCACGGTCATGCCGTTCACGGTAAACTGCTCGACGTACCAACCGGCCAGTTCCTCGGCCTTGGTCCAGCAAGTGGTTTCCGCGTTGGCAGCGGCGGTTTCGATCACAGCTTGGGTGGCTTCATCAAGGCCGTCCCACGCGCGGCCGTTCACGATCACCATGTTGCGCGGCAGCCATGCCTGAACATCATAGTAATAATCGACATTCTCCCAAAGCTTGCGGTCATAGCCGGTAGAGCCTGAGGAAATCATGGATTCGGCCACGCCTGTTGCAAAGGCCTGGCTCAGTTCGGCGGCTTCGATGGTGGTCGGGACCATTCCCAACCCTTCTGCCATCCGCGATGTTGTCGCATTATAGGCGCGGAATTTGAGACCATTGAGTGCGGTCAGATCAGTCGCCTCCTTGGTCGAGTAAAACCCCTGCGGCGGCCACGGGCAGGAATAGAGAAAGTGCAAACCATCCTCCTCTAGGACGTCTACAAGGGCTGGCTTGGACGCGGCATACAGCTTCTTTGCACCCTCAAAGCCGGTCGCGAGGAAAGGCACCGAATCTGTCTCGAAGATCGGGTTTTCATTGCTCAGCGCTGAAATGAGACGCTCACCCATAGGGGTCAGACCACGACGCACGGCGCCGTAGATTTCCGAGCCGCTGAAGAGTGAGCCACCGGGATGCGTCACCACATCAAGGTCGGAATTCGCTGTGATTTCTGCGGCAAATTCAGCAGCGATTTCAGAGTGGTAGTTTGTCGCTGAATAGGCAAGTGCCAGATCCCAAGTCTCTGCTTTTGCGGATGTAGCGGCGAGCATCATGATCGCTGCGGACGTGGTCACGAATGTTTTTGTCATTTTTCATTTCCCTGTTGTGGTGTGTCCCGGATGGACGGGCGCACCTGTTTGTATAGCCCGCGCATGTGCACCGGGCCTTGTCGGGGAGGGTGGAATATTTTTCTCGTGATTGATAGCGTGACGTGTGAAGTTATCTGCGGTCCGGTCCAGTGAGCGGATAACATCCGGCTAGAAATTGTGCAGGTTCGCGTCCGCGCAATTCAGGCAATCGTGAAAGGGTACGGCCATGCAGGACCCCATGCTGGGAATTCTATCGCTTGATACTACGTTTCCGCGCATCCTTGGTGATGTGGGCAATCCCGACAGCTATCCTTTTGCGGCGCAGGTCACTGTAGTGGCGGGTGCTGATGTGCAAAAAGTGGTCCGCGACGGTGTAGTGGAAGCGGTACTACTGCAAGGGTTTACCGATGCCGCGCGCGCACTTGAAGCGCAAGGCGCGCGTGCCATCGTGTCGACATGCGGTTTTTTGATCACTGCGCAGGCACATGTCGCGTCTGCGGTATCCGTGCCCGTGATGCTGTCGGCTTTGTCGATGTATCCGGTTGTACGTGCAGCCACGCAGGGCCGGATTGGAATCCTGACAGCGTCTGACGTTGCTTTTGGTCCTCGGGCGATGGCGGCCGCAGGCATTGTGCCCGAGGATGTTGTTGTTCAGGGTTTGGCGCATGATCCGCTGTTTGCACAGACATTTTTAGCGGCACGCGACCGGCAATTAACCGAGTTTGACCGCGCGGATATGGAGTATGCGGTTGTGTTGGCAGCGCAGGCTTTGCAGGCTGGAGCACCTGATATCACGGCAATCCTGATGGAGTGTGGCAACCTGCCGCCTTATGCGGATGCGGTGCGCGTGGCGACAAAACTGCCTGTTTATCACCTTCTTGACGGGGCGGCATGGATGATGGCGGCAAACGGCGCGCGCTAGGCTTGGGTGCGCCGGATATAGCGGTCAGGCCGGAATGGCGCAGGGTCAATCGTGCAGGGCTGGCCCGACATAATATCTCCCAATATGATCCCCGTACCTGCGCCGGTCATAAATCCGATATGCTGGTGTCCGATGCCAACCGCCACGCGGCGTGAACCGGGCGCGAAGCCAATGGCGGGCCGACTGTCCGGGAAGGTCGGGCGGCGACCCATCCATGTTTTCGTATCGGTGCGCGCGCCCAGCTCAATCGCATTGCGGGCCGCAGCCTCTGCTTGGTCGATCTGGCGTGTGTTGTGCGGTGCGTCGCGCGCAGCAAGCTCGACCCCCGACGTCAGCCGCAGCCCCGCCTGCATCGGTGCCAGAACGAAACCGCCACTTGTATCATAGACCGGACGGCCAAGTTGCAGAGTATTGGACCCGTCGCGGATACCTGTGAAATGGCGATGATAGCCCCGCTCGAAAAGCATGCGCACGCGGTAGCCTGAACGCTCAAGGAATTCTTTGCCCCATGGCCCCAAACAGACGGCGATCTGATCTGTATGGATGTCGGGGAGGTCGGATAGATGCAGGGTCACTCCATCTGGCCCTTCCGTCATATGGGTGGCCTGCGCGCATGTAATCGTGCCGCCACGTGCAACAAATGCCTTTGCATAGCCTTCGACCACAGCGCCGGGGTTGTTCACCGAATAGCTGTCCTTGATCCATAGGGCCTTGGGGAAAATGCGTCGCAAACCCGGCTCAAGATCGTGAAGTAAATCTGCATCCAGCGTTTGGGTCGGCACCTCTTGGCGCGCCATGATATCATGGCTGAGCGCGCTGCCATCAAAAGTTGAAGCGCGGCGATAAAGATGAAGCCAGCCACGGTCAGACAGGTGATCCTGAAGCCCGTTCTCGTGGATCAATTCGAGATGTCTGCCGATCGACAGGCGGATCAGATCATCAAGTGCCGTGGCAGTGGCGACGAATTGCGTGTGGCGCGCATTGGTCAAAAACTGGGCGATCCAGACCGCATTGCGCATCAGGAACAGCGGATCATACCGTAGTCCGGTGCTTTTGTTGCTCAGGATGCGGGGGAGGGCCGCGAACAGGCCGGGATTATTGAGCGGTATCAGCGAGGAGCGCGCGAGCACGCCTGCATTACCATATGATGTTTCCTGACCGGGTCCAGTGCGGTCAATGAGCGTGACGCGAACACCGCGTGTTTGCAGTTCGAGTGCTGTGCAAACGCCCACAATGCCCGCGCCGAGAACGATGGCCTGCTGCCCTGGTTTTGCCGCCGGTTTAATCATCATGCCGGTTCCGTGCACAATAGGGAGTGATATCCGCGTTTGACCGTTCCACAACGCCCTGATCGTCAGGGCGTCCGGCACTCAATCGCTTATGAAAAAAGTGGCTGGGATGGTAGGATTCGAACCTACGGTCCTCTGTACCAAAAACAGATGCCTTACCACTTGGCCACATCCCAACGTGGGGCGTAAATAAGACGGGTTGGCGCGGGGTGCAAGCCTTTATCCGTGCAATTGCACAGTTATTCCTGTTCGGCATGCGCGCGCAACAAATCGTTAGGCTCGGTGGCCCGTTCAAGGTCGACGATCTGGGCCAGTTGCTTGTCCTCGCGCGCTTCCACGGCTTGGGCAGGCGGGGGTGACTGGCTTGGTGCTTGGGGCGTCTCGCGCTCTGGATCTGAGGCGGATGGCACAGGTACGGCTCCACCTTCGTGCAGCACGCGGTAGGCCGGTGCCTGCGCGCCGATGCCTTGTGCGTCGTATGCCGCCTGAACCAGCCGGATCGCCTCTGAGCGGGCGAGCACGATGCTGGTATCATTCTGGTTGATCCACGCAGCCATCCCCATCGTGACCGAGCTGTCGTCGACCGATTCGATCCAGACCGAGGTCTCCGGCGTGTCGAGCACGAAAGGGAGTGCGACCAGCGTAGACAGTGCCAGCGCCTGCGCGTTTGCGAGATCGGCCTCGGGCGCCACGCTCAACTCGAAATCAAAGCGCCGTTCGGCGTTGCGCGAAAAATTCACAATGCGGCTTTTGAACACTGTGGAATTTGGAATGCGGATGTGATTGCCATCAAAGCTGAGCAGGATGGTCGCGCGCGAGGTCAGGCGGATCACTTTGCCTGTGTCGCCTTCGATCTCGACAGTATCATTGGGTCGAAACGGCTGACGAATAGATAGCATGATGGAGGCGATGAAGTTCTCGACCGTGTCGCGCACCGCAAAACCGATGGCGAGACCCGCAATACCCGCAGCACCCAAAATCCCCGACAGCAGACCGGTTGCGTTAAGGATGTCGAGTGCCACGACCAAGCCACCGATCACAAACAAAAGTCTGAGCACCTGTCGGTAAATGTCCGCGATAAAGGCGTTCGGAGCGAGCCTGTTCCATGGTTGTTCGCGCCGCGCGATGGCAAATCCGACCAGCACGATCACTGCAAACAGTGTGATCGCCACCAGAACAAGCGGCAATAGCGCGACAAGCTGCTGGCCCCGCGCCATAAAACGTTCAACCGCCGGATTGAGGCGCTGCACCACGTCAGTGGTCTCCACGACGTCATTTTCAATGGCAACCACACCCTCGACACGGCTCACGAGGTCATTGAGGCTTTGTGCGGTGTCGGTATCAATCGTGTTGCCGCGCAGCGTGACGATGCCGGAATTGACCGCGACAGTCACATTGTCGAAATCATCCAATGCGCGCAGAATGGCGCGGATGCGGTTGGCGATGGCGGCGTCTTGGGTCGTGCTGCCGTCAATCGTAATAGTGCCGGATGGTTGATCGGTGGTTTGCGCCTGCGCCATGACAGGCAGCATCAGACACAAACAAAGGGCAATCAGGCGCAGCATCAGACAGCACCGCAATCAAGGAGAACCGCACCGACACGGCCACCTGCGCGCACCGCTTCATGTGCATCGGCACACTCTTCCAGCAGAAAGACTTGCGCTACCGGACACTGCAACGCGCCTTCGGTCAGCGCACGGTGCAGGCCGTCGATGTGACCCTGTCGCGCAGCGAGGGGCAGCAGATAAATCAGGATGACGTCGAGGGTCACAGCCTTGAACAGCAAAGGACCAAAGGGCAGCGTGGGTGTCATGTCGATCTGCGAGCCGTAGGCGGCGATGGTGCCGTTTTGTGTGATCACCTCGGCGTTCATTGCGACATTCGCGCCGAACTCAACCTCCAGAACACGGTCGATCAGCACGCCATCGTTTGCCGCAATGATATCTTCTGCAAGGGTCGAGGACCGGTAGTCGAGGACTGTCTCAGCGCCCGCCACTTTGACACGGTCCATGTCGCGCGCACTGCACGTGGCGATAACGCGCGCGCCGCCCCAAACGGCAAGCTGCACAGCCAGATACCCCACGGTGCCGCCGCCGCCCGAGACAAGCAGGGTTTTGCCCGCCACCTCGCCTGCACCAAATACCGCCTCGGCGGCCGTGAGGCCCGGAATGCCCAGACTCGCGCCACTCTCGAAGCTGACCGCGTCGGGCATGGCGACAGCCTGCTCTGCGGGCAGGGTGATATGGCTTGAGGCGGTGCCAAAAGCGCGCCGCCATTGTCCGTTCCAGATCCAGACGCGTGTGCCAATGCGGTCGGGGTTCACGCCTTCGCCCACGGCGTCGATGACACCGGCGCCATCGCTGTGCGGGATCACTTGGGGGAATGGCGGTTTGAGAATTCCGGGCCGTGTGCCTGCACGCGCTTTGATATCGGACGGGTTCACACCGGAAAAAGCGAGACGCACACAAACCTCACCGGCAACGGGGGGCGGCGTGTCAATCGTGTCGACATTCAAAACATCAGTGGCAGGACCAAAACGGTCATAGAATACGGATCTCATCGCAGCGTCCTTTGGATCAGGCGGGGTTGCCCCAACATGATCCAACGGCAAAGGGCATGCAATCAGTCAAACACTTCGCGGGGCTGCACACCCCAAAGCCGCGCCTTGGGAGCCCAGCCACGATATCCACCCGAGCGCAGCAGACACCATTCGTCGCGGCATTCGCTTACACGGGCCACAACACCCAGCTCGAGCGCGGCCATCACCGGCGCGCCCACATCGGGGCGGGCGTGCAGGGTCAGCATGTCTTTTTCCACCAGAACGGTGCGGGTGCCGGATAGCAGGGAGTAGTGAACCCAGCCGCCCATGCCATCGCGGTCCTCGACGCGGCGCCAATGGCCGTGTTCTCCGGTAATGCGCAAGGGCATATCGCGGCGCATGAATACCCAGTCAATGCGGTGGGTGAGTGAGGGGCCACGTCGGACATTACCTTCAACCGCCTTCATCGAGACGAATCGCGGGAGTGGACGGTTGGTGACTTTGCCGCGCTCGGTGCCTTCGACTGCTTGCACAGTCTCTTGCGCCAGAACCGGTGTGGCAAAGCTGGTGGTCAGAATAACGGCGCATGCGCCAAGAAAACCCGCAGCTAACCTGCGAAAGCGTGATCTGTTCATGGGGTGCTGCCTGCACTGTGTTTATTGTTCTGGTCTCACTCGTTGCAGACGCGCGGTTCTTGTGCCTCGTCGCTGCTTGGGCCACCATGGCAGCAACTGATGTGTCACGCCAAGTCCGGAGAATGAATTATGTCAAAACAACAGCTAAGTGTTGTAGTCACGCGACGGTTGCCCGAGGTGGTCGAGACGCGACTGGCAGAATTGTTCGATGTGAGGCTGCGCGATTCGGACGCGGCCATGTCACGCGCTGAGCTGTCGGAGGCGATAAAAACCTGTGATGTGCTGGTGCCAACGATCACCGACCAGATTGATGCGGCGTTGCTGGCGCAGGCAGGTGACCGGCTCAAACTAATTGCCAACTACGGGGCGGGCGTAGACCACATTGATGTGGCAACCGCGCGGCAAAAAGGTGTGTTGGTCTCCAACACGCCCGGTGTGCTGACCGAAGATACTGCCGATATGACCATGGCGCTTTTGCTGGCTGTGATGCGGCGGATGCCCGAAGGCATGGCGCAAATGCAAAAGGGGCAATGGGATGGCTGGGCGCCGAACATGCTGTTGGGCGGGCGGATTTCAGGACGGCGTCTGGGGATCCTCGGCATGGGCCGCATTGGGCAAGCTGTGGCACGCCGCGCTGCCGCTTTCGGGATGCAGGTGCATTATCACAACCGCCGCCGCCTGCATGCACAGACCGAAAGCGCGCTTCAGGCGACCTATTGGGAAAGCCTTGACCAGATGGTCGCGCGGATGGATGTGATTTCGGTGAACTGTCCGCATACGCCGTCGACATTCCATTTAATGAATGCGCGGCGGCTAAAGCTGATGAAGCCTGACGCCGTGATCGTAAACACGTCCCGCGGTGAGGTGATTGACGAAAATGCCCTGACCCGCATGCTGCGCGCGGGGGAGATCAAGGGTGCGGGCCTTGATGTCTATGAACACGGGGTTGAGATTAATCCGCGCTTGCGCGAATTGCCCAACGTAGTTTTGCTGCCGCATATGGGGTCTGCGACCCTCGAAGGGCGGATAGATATGGGTGAAAAGGTCATCATCAATATCAAGACATTCAATGATGGCCACCGCCCGCCGGATCAGGTGGTGCCGTCGATGCTTTGACACCCGCGAATGGTGCGGCGTCAGTGATTTTGAAGGTAGATAGAAAAACAAGGAGAGAGCGATGCGTCTGATATGTGTGGGTCTATGTGCGGTGATGGCGGGCAGTGTGGCTGCACAGCAAGCAGCAGATGCAATCGCGCCCGAAGCAGCAAGTACAGGCGCGTTTGAAAGCCTGTCGCCCGAAGTGACAGCCGCATTTGCAACCAAGGCCGCCGGACAATCTGTTACCGCCGATAACTGGATGGTTGCCGCGGCCAACCCCCATGCGGTTAAGGCAGGTGCGGATGTGCTGGCCGCTGGTGGCACGGCGGCGGATGCGCTGGTGGCGGTGCAGGTGATGCTGGGTCTGGTGGAGCCGCAAAGTTCCGGCTTGGGCGGCGGTGCGTTTCTGGTCTGGTATGATGCCGAGGCGGGCGAGCTGACCACATTTGACGGTCGTGAAACCGCGCCTTTGGCCGCTACGCCTCAGTTGTTTCAAGACGCCGCAGGCGAACCGCTTCAGTTCTTTGATGCAGTCGTCGGGGGCCGGTCTGTGGGTACACCTGGCACGCCTGCGCTGCTGGCTGAGATCCACAAACGCTACGGCACGCAAGATTGGGCAAAGCTTTTGGCGCCCGCGCGGGATTTGGCGGAGGGCGGTTTCGAGGTCAGTCCGAGGTTGGCACAACTGGTTGCCGATGATGCGGAGCGGTTGGCAAGCTCGGGCGTGACGGCGGAATATTTCCTGCCCGGCGGTGTGCCAGTTGTTGCGGGATCGACGCTTGTGAACAAACCTTATGCGCGCACGCTTGATCTGTTGGCAGAGCAGGGCGTCGGGGCGTTTTATGCCGGTGATTTGGCCAAGGTGATCGTCGCCACAGTGCAGGGCGCCGAAGGCAACCCCGGTGTCCTGTCCGAAGTCGACCTTGCGATTTACCGCGTGAAAGAGCGCCCCGCTGTTTGTGCTGATTACCGCGCCCATGAGGTCTGCGGCATGGGGCCGCCATCGTCGGGTGCGATTGCTGTGGGTCAAACCCTTGGCATGCTGGAGGGTTACGACCTGAGTGCGGGACAAGGTGATGTCAATGTACTTCGGCTGATCGGCGATGCTTCCCGCCTCGCTTTTGCGGATCGTGGACGGTATGTGGCCGACAGTGACTATGTGCCTGTGCCCGTCAAAGGATTGCTTGACCCCGCCTATCTGGCGGAGCGGGGCCGATTGCTTGGCGGTGATGACGCCTTGCCCGAGGTAAGCGCAGGTGCGCCTGCGTTCGACCATGCGTTGAACTGGGCTGATGATATCTCGCTCGAATTGCCGTCGACATCGCATATTTCGATTGTTGATCAATTTGGCAATGTCGCCTCGATGACCACGACCATTGAGAACGGGTTTGGCAGCCGATTGATGGTGGGGGGCTTCCTGCTCAATAATGAATTGACCGATTTTTCCTTCCGGAGCCATACAGACGGTGTGCCCATCGCCAATCGGGTGGAGCCGGGCAAGCGGCCGCGCTCATCCATGTCACCGACGATTGTGATGAAAGACGGCGCACCCGTGATTGTTGCAGGCTCACCCGGGGGCAGCCGGATCATTGGATATACGACCCAAGCGCTCATCGCGATGATGGATTGGGGCATGGACCCTCAGGCAGCCGCAGCGATGCCCCATGCGGTCAACAGGTTCGGCACCTATGATCTGGAAGAGGGGACATCGGCCGAGGCGCTGGGCGAAGACCTTGGAGCATTGGGGTATGAGACGAATGCCCGTGCGCTGACGTCCGGTCTGCACCTGATTGCGATTGGCGACACCCTGAAAGGCGGGGCCGATCCGCGCCGTGAAGGTATAGTTTTGGGAGATTGAGCCATGGTTGAGACGGCTGCGTTGGTACGCAACGAAGAGGGAATTGGTGCCGTATTGGGCATCCTCAAACAGCAGTTCGGCGAGCGGTTCAGTGCCGGTGCGTCGATCTGCGAGCAGCATGCCCATACCACCACGTGGATTGCGGCAGAGCCGCCCGACGGTGTCGTCTTTGCGCATTCGACGCAGGAAGTGTCGGATGTGGTCAAAATCTGTGCTGCCCACAAAGTTCCGATCATTGCGTTCGGGACCGGTACCTCGCTTGAGGGGCATGTAAACGCGCCTGCGGGCGGTGTTTGCATCGATCTGAGCCAGATGGACAAGGTGGTGAGTGTGAATCCTGCCGACCTTGATTGCAGCGTGCAGCCTGGCGTGACGCGCATGGCGCTCAATCGTCATCTGCGCGATCAAGGTCTGTTTTTTCCGATTGATCCGGGCGCTGACGCCAGCATTGGCGGGATGGCAGCCACACGTGCGTCGGGGACAAACGCCGTGCGCTATGGCACGATGAAGGACAACGTGATGAGCCTTGAGGTGGTCCTTCCGAGTGGTGAGATAATCCGCACTGCCAGCCGTGCGCGCAAATCCTCGGCAGGGTACGACCTCACGCGGTTGATGGTCGGCTCCGAAGGGACGCTGGGAATCATTACCGAGATTACGCTGCGCCTGCAGGGCATCCCGGAGGCGATGTCGGCGGCGAGTTGTTCGTTTCCGACCGTGAGCGATGCGTGTGAGACGGTGATGGCGGTGATCCAATACGGTCTGCCTGTTGCGCGGATCGAATTGCTTGATGCCTTGGTGGTCAAGGCGGTCAACAGCTACTCCAAGCTTAATTTGCCTGAGACACCGCTGCTGTTGCTGGAGTTTCATGGATCGGATGCCGGTGTGGCGGAGCAAGCCGAGACCTTTGGCGCGCTGGCACGCGAATTTGGCGGCAGTGGGTACGCGGCAACGACTTCCGCGGAAGAGCGCACGAAGCTGTGGCAGGCGCGTCATGATGCATATTGGGCCATGCTTGCTCTGCGGCCGGGATCAAAGGCGGTGGCGACGGATGTCTGTGTCCCGATCTCAAAGCTTGCCGAGGCGGTGACAGCTTGTAACGACAAGGCCAGCGAATTGAACCTGATTGCCCCCGTAGTTGGCCATGCAGGCGACGGAAATTTCCATGCCTCGCTGCTGATCGATATGGAGGATGCAGAAGAAGTGAAACGCGCACAACACTTCGTCAGCTGGCTCAACGACCGGGCCATCGCTTTGGGAGGTACGTGCACAGGAGAGCACGGGATCGGGCAGGGCAAGCGGCCTTATTTGCGCAAGGAATTGGGCGGTGCGGTAGATGTAATGGCGTCAATTAAACGTGCGCTTGACCCTGACGACATCATGAACCCGGGTAAAATTCTGCCTTAGGGACCTCGGTGATGTCGTAGGGGCCGCTGCCCCGTCCGTGCCTTTGGCACAGCCTCCCCGGAGTATTTAAGGCCAGAAAAAATAGGGTGCGGGGTGCAAATGACGATAGGTCGGTTTTCTGCGCTCTGTGGTCGCGGTTTGGCGTCGTATTTCAGGCGTGGGGGATAGAACGGGAGAAACGCGGGCCAAAGGGAGTCGGGGCATGAAAACGCAAGTCAAAGCATTGGTGGTAGGTGGCGGTGCCGTGGGCACGTCGATTGCCTATCATCTGGCTGCTGCCGGTTGGCATGATGTGATGCTTCTGGAGCGCGACGAGTTGACGTCAGGCTCCACCTGGCATGCCGCAGGTTTATTGCCCTATTTCAACATGTCTTTTGCCACGACTCACATCCACGACTATTCGGTCAAATTCTACAAAACACTTGAGGAAGAGACGGGGTTGAACGCGGGCTTTGCTGTAGTGGGCAATTTGCGTATGGCGCAGACGGACGAGCGGATGGACGAGTACATGCTCTATGCCTCTACAGCTGAGACGTGTGGCGTGCCCTATCAGTGGATGACGCCAGACGAGATCAAGGCGAAGTGGCCGCTTATCCGGGCCGAGGACCTGAAGGGCGCGATCTATCACCACACGGATGGCTATATCAATCCTGCTGATGTCACTATGGCGATGGCCAAAGGTGCGCGCCAGCGTGGCGTGATGATCGAGCGTAAATGGCAGGCGGATGCGTTCCATTGGAACGGCGAAGCGTGGGAGGTGACGGTCACCAAGATGGTCGAAAAGGGCGGCAACCTTGTTGCATCCGACGAGCAGATTGTGATCACCGCCGAGCATGTCGTAACAGCGTCTGGCAACCACGCACAGCGTACCGCGAAAATGCTGGGTATCAAAATGCCCGCCATTCCGGTCGAGCACCAGTTCATCGTTATGGACAGCGATCCAGAGCTGGTGAAATTCCGTGCTGACGGGCATGTGGAGCATCCGGTCATTCGCGATGCCGATGCACAGTCCTATGTGCGCGAGGAGCGCGGTGGCTGGATCCTCGGGGTATATGAAAAGCACGCGCCCGCGCGGTTCGAGTATGGTGTGCCGGACAGCTTTCGCGCCGATCTGTTCCAGTTGGACCTTGACCGGATTGAAGACCAGTACATGGCGATGAATCACCGTATTCCGTCAGCCGAGAGTTGCGGGCTTAAGGATGATTTCAACGGCCCGATTTGCTATACACCTGATGGTAATCCGCTTGTGGGGCCTGCACCGGGTCTGCGCAATATGTGGCTTGCCGAGGGGTTCAGCTTTGGCATTACGGCGGCGGGGGGCACGGGCTATTACCTTGCGCAGTTGATGGTCAAGGGCGAAGCCGAGATCGACATGGCAAGCCTTGATCCCAAACGCTATGGCGATTGGATGACCACCGAATTTGCCGCGCGCAAGAACGAGGAAGCCTACGAGCACGTCTATATCCTGCACCATCCCGATGAGGAGCGGCCCGCGTGCCGTCCTTTGCGCACTTCGCCTGCCTATGACCGCCAAGCTGCGCGTGGCGCGCAATTTGGCTGGGTCAACGGTTGGGAGCGGCCTAATTATTATGCGCCGAGCGGCTTTAGCGATCATGACAGCCGCAGCTTCCGGCGGGGGGGCTGGTGGCAGTATGCCGTTGATGAGGCCAAGGCCGTGCGCGAAGGTGTGGGCCTTATTGACGCAACAGCCTTCACCAAACATCTTGTCAAAGGGCCGGGCGCGACCGCCTTCCTTGATTGGTTCACTTGTAACAAATTGCCAAGTGTGGGCCGCATCAATCTGACGTATGCGCTGACGGGCGCGGGCACCACGCGCACGGAATATACCATCGTACGATTGGCACAGGACGAATATTATCTGGTGAGTGCAGGGGGTTGGACAGCCTACGACAGCGACTATCTGCGCAAAGCTATCGAGGATAAAGCGCCCGAGCTTGGATATATCGAGTGCCATGATGTGACGACGCAATGGGGTGTTTTTGCGGTCGCCGGGCCAAAATCACGCGACCTTTTGCGCGATGTGATCAAAGATGCGGACCCTGATACGGTTTTGTCGAACAAGCGGTTCCCGTGGCTCACAATGCGCAACATCGAGCTTGGGATGGTGCCGGTGCGGGCAATCCGCGTGGCCTATACCGGTGAGTTGGGGTGGGAGTTGCACCACCCGATCGAGATGCAGAACCACCTGTTTGATTTATTGGAAAAAGCAGGTGAGAAGCACGGTCTCAAGTTGGTTGGTGCGCGTGCCCAGAACTGGTTGCGTCAGGAGAAGTCCTATCGCGCGTTCGGGACCGAGTTGGGGCGCGATGCGACGCCGCTTGAGGCTGATCTGCCGCGGTTTGTGGACCTTGGCAAAGAGTTTCATGGCAAGCAGGCGATGGCGGATCACGGCATCAAAGCAAAATGCGTGACGCTGCTGATTGACGGACCGCAGGATGCGGACCCTTGGGGCCGTGAGGTGCTCTATCATGGGGACACGCGCGTTGGGCGTCTGACTTCGGGGGGATATTCCGTCGCATTCCAAAAGTCGATCGGGATGGGATATGTCACGCCGGAGACCGCAGTGGTGGGCACCAAGCTCAAGGTCAAAATGTTTGACCAACTGTGGGATGCCGAGATCGTCGAGGACAGCCCCTATGACCCGAAAAATACCACGATCCGCGTGGACGGCTAGAGGTCTCATTGGAACCGCAGGTGTGTTGCTTGCGGTGGTTTTTACATTGGGCGTGATGCTGTCACCACCGCGCATGCCATCAGTCGCCGTGATTGGTGACCGCGCAGATGGCGTGCGTGCCGCGATGGGCATCACGCAGGGCGCGGAACCGACCGTGACAGTTGTATTGCTGCACCGCTGGGACAACCTGCGGCATCTGCCCGACATCGCGGCACTGTGCTGGCGCGCGTGCCTGTCGAGTGATGCCGCACAAATCAGCATCACGCAGATGCGGTTCGGCAAAACCCGTAAGGTGGTGATTTTTCACCTGCCAGATTTCGACATCGACTGTATCGCGGCACGCGCTGTTGCGGAGGTCGAAGGACTGAGAGTGGCAGCGCCGTCGTGCAGAACAGCACAGACGCGATTGCAGGTGTGGGTCTTGCCGATGGGGCTTGGACGGATCTCCTGAGCGTTAGCGGAGCCTGCGGGTGGCCAGCCATGCAGTCCATTCCCTGCGACTTCCAGAAAACGCGTTGAGGTCGACTTCGCCACTGATCCCGTCGATCAGGCCGGTTGCAGAATACTGCCAGAAGCGCCAGGTCTGGCGGGGGAAGGCTTCACGCGGGGTTTTGGCAGTGGTGCGCAGCCAGTATTCATAGTCTTTGAATGACCCAAGATCGGCATCCTCGTAAAAACCGGGCGTGGTGTAGATGATCGGGCGTTGGCCGTAGTGCCTCTCAACGATGCGCAGCCAGCGGCGCATTTCATCTTGTACAGTGCGGGCATCGGGGCGACGGTGTGCACACGTAGGTGAAAACGCATTCCACTCCATATCCAAGACAGGCGGCAGCATGCCCTTGCTTTTTGGTACATTGGCAATGAACCAACTGGCCTGAACCTCGGGCGACGTGCAGAAATAATAGAAATGATAGGCGCCGCGCGCGACACCAGCACTGCCTGCGCCACGCCAGTGCGTGTCGAACGCCGGATCAAGCAGATCACCACCCTCAGTTGCTTTGATGAAGGCGAAGTTTACCCCGTTTCGACGCGCCTGTGCCCAGTCAATATTGGTCTGGAACCGCGCAGCGTCGATGCCGTGTACCGGAAACCGTGCAGGCGTGGGGGAGGTGAAATCAACAGGATCGGCATCGCGGAAGTTTGGTGCAACAGGCTCACCGACAGGAATGGCCCGATCCGTGCTGCCGCAGGCGGCAAGCAGGATAAGCAAGCCTATAAGGAAAGCACGGCGCAGCATCATGGCGTGGCCTTTCGGGCGATGAACGCCAGGTTGTTCGCAGGCATCTGCCGCACAGATGTTTCAACACCTCCTGTACTTTTCAACACCTCGAGAACCCATTGATCGTCTTTATAACCGATCAGCGGATCCGCATCGCGGAGCTGTGCGTCAAAAGTAGCATCGCCCTCCGATGTAAGCTGTCCCGCGCGCATGAATGGACCGTAGATTACAAAAATGCCGCCTGTTGCCAACGCGTCGACGGCTTCTATGAGGGCGGTACGGGCGCTTTGCTCCGTGATCAAATGCAGCAGATTGGCCATATGAATGAGGTCATAGGCAAGATGACTTTTGCCCCATCCCTGCGTCGCAGCATTCAAAAGCTGTGCAGGTTTGAGATTGGGCAGACCCGCCTCAGCAGCATAGGCGTCAATGCTAGCGATGCGGTCAGCGGCGATTTCGGTCGGGTGCCAGTCGATGAGGGGCAGCGCGCGTGCAAAGGCGACTACATGCTGGCCCGTGCCGGAGGCGATTTCCAGCGCGCGGCCTTTTGGTGGGCAGACATCACTAACGAGGGCAGTGATTGCCTCGATGTTGCGCTCCGCCGACGGGGCGTGCAGTTTTGCGCCGCCTGCATCTGTGGCAACGTTGGCGCTGGTAGGAAGGCGGGTCATACGCGTAACCTCTCTGGGCTGAGTGCGGCTACATCCGCGGGATTCATGGCTGGCGTGCGCCCCATCACCAGATCGGCGAGCAGTGCAGAAGCCGCAGGCGATGTCTGAAACCCGTAGCCCCCTTGTGCGGCGCACCAGACAAATTCCGGGACATGCGGATCGCGGCCCAGTATAAGCGTGCGGTCTGGGGCAAAACTGCGCAGTCCCGCCCATGTGGCGAGGGGCCGTGTCACGGGCGACGTGACCACGGATTGATACCGGTCGAGACCTTCGGCCAAGGTCATGTCGTCGGCGTATGCATCATGGGGGTGGGTCGCGACCTCCTCGGCAGGTGAGACGAGCAGCGCGCCTGCGTCCGGCTTGGCGTACCACTGCTCGTTCGGGCCGAAAAACATTGGCCAGCGTGAAACATCATGACCGCCCGGTGCCGCGATCCGCGCCATGGACCGGCGGTAAGGAACAATGCCAAGGGGGGTCACACCGGCAATGCCCGCCACTAGATCAGCCCATGCGCCTGCTGCATTCACAAGCGTGGGCGCGGTATAGTCGTCGCCTGCGCGGACATGCCATCCGCCGCTGTCGTAGTGGATTTGGGTCACGGTTGCATCGGTGATAACCCGTCCGCCGTTTGCACGCAATGTACGGCTAAAATCCTGCATCAGCAGATCGGTGTCGATGTCATATGCCTCGGCATGGTAGCCCGCACGCCTGATGGATTTAGGATCGAGCACAGGCACCATATCGCACGCGTCGGCTGGTGATATCTCGTCCACGCCCATGCGGGCCAGATCAGCTTCGAACGCTTCAGCTTCATTTGCGCGCGCCACGATCATCAATCCACGGTCGCTCAGATATTTGCCATTTTTGAAATAACCCATACTCGCACGGTTGAGTGCTTGGACCGAGGGGGCGCCATAGTTTTCCTCGATCAGCGCGGCAGAGCGACCGGAGGCGTGATAGCCTGTGGCGGATTCCATCTCCAACAGGGTGACATCGGCATCTTCGGACAGGCGTGCGGCTGCGGACAAACCGGCGATGCCGCCGCCGATGACGATGATATCGCTCATACTTCCTCGGCCCTGTCAGTCGCGGGGGGCGGGGCAGGGACAAGAGCGGCAAGCTCGGCATAAAGCGCTGGAGTCATGGTATAATTGAGCGCTGCAAGCGACGGTGCCAGCTGCTCGGTGGAGCGGGCAGAAATGATGGGGGTCGGTGCCGTATCATGGGCAGCTGCCCAAGCGACCGCGAGTGTCGCGGGATGTACGGCCTCGCGCGCAGCAATCTCGCTCAGCTTGGCCGCAGCACTGTGCATGTGATCAAAGCGGTAGCGCGCGGCATAACGGTCATCTTCCGTCAGTCGGCCCGTACCACCACCAGCATATTTACCGGTGAGTAAGCCGCCGCCCAAAGGCGAATAGGGCACGCATAGCATATTGAGATCATGCGCCATCGGCAAAATCTCTACCTCGGCCTGCCGCTTGACCACATTATACATCGGCTGGATCACGGTGATATCGAGGTCAAACTTCGCAGCTATGCATGACGCTTTTGCAGCTTGCCATGCGGCATAGTTAGAAATGCCGATATGGCGGATAATGCCTTTTGACTTCAGATCGGCAAAAGCCTCAAAGCTGAGGTTCATATCAGTGTCAGGATCAAACCGGTGCAAGTACAGCACATCGAGTACATCAATCCCCATACGCGTCCGCGATGTCTCGGCCGAGGTGCGGATGTTTTCGGGCGTGGCGCCGCCTGTGTAGGCCGCTTTTGTCGCGATGATGAGGTGGTCGCGGTGTGGTTTGATCATCTCCCCCAAGTAGGTTTCCGACGCACCATCGGTATAGATGTGGGCGGTATCGAAATGGGTGATGCCCGCCTCAAGGGCTGCATCGAACATCTGTTGGGATGCGGCACGGTCGGCGCGCCCGCCAAACTGCATGGTGCCGAACGCGAGGCGGCTGGTGGCGGTGCCATCAAGGCTGGTGAGGGGGTATGTCATAGGTATTTGGTGCCATTCAACTGTGCAGTTGGCAATGGGCGGCGTCGCTCAGACGCCACCTTTCTCGATGGCGCGGACGTATGCGGGACGCGTCTCGATGCTGTCAACGAAGGCTGCAAGCTTGGGATATTGTGCGCGCCGGTCTAGCCGCATAGCGATCTGCGCAGGAAAGCTGAGCATGATGTCCGCCGCACTCAGGGCATCCAGAACGAAGTGACCGGAGGGGCGCAGGACATGCTCCATATAGGAAAAGTGGTTGTCCAACTCCGACGTGATGCGCGGATGCAATGGGCTGCCGGCCTCCCCCAATCGAGAAACGTAGAGGTTGAGCAGGATCGGCGTCATGGCGGAGCCTTCGGCGAAATGCATCAGCTCAAGATGCCGGTTGTGTGCCTTGGTTCCAGCTTCGGGGATCATCTGCGGTGCGTATTTTGCGCACAGATGCTCTATGATGGCTGCACTCTCGATCATAACCTCGCCGTCAACCTCGACCATTGGCGACTTCCCGAGCGGATGCAGAGCGAGCAGTGCGGGCGGTGCAAGGCCGGTTTTCTCATCACGTATATGCGGCACAAATTCATAGGGTTGGCCAATCTCTTCCAGCAACCAGAGGATACGAAGGGAGCGGGATCTGTTGAGATGATGTAGTTTGATCATAGCCGCTAGCCTAGGGCAATCGGGGGTCGGCGCAAGAGTGCGCCGTCTGTCATGTATCCGCTTTATCAAAATGCTGCGGATGCGCAGTTGCCACAAACTTCCCGAACTCCGTGAAATCGCGCGCAGCGAAGGTTGGCACGTCCGAGGTTTTGAGCGCGGCAATATCTTTTGCGTCATTAACGTCGATCCCTGCGCCCGGTGTGCGCAAACCCACAGCAAGGATGCGACCCGGATGCCGCTCAATCACCTTGCGATAGATATGGGCGTCGTGCTGGCCAGTATCCCCGAGCAAGATTGCGGGCAGATCAGGGTTGGCCGCGAGGAGCGTGTCGATGCTGCCACCCTTATGGTTGCCATGCCCTTCGGTCACGAACTTGGTCGCACTCAGGCCAAGATCACGCAGAAACATCGGTCCACGCACCAATCCGGTCCGCTCGAATATATCAGCAAGGAAATCGTGCAGGTTCCACGGAGACGAGCTGACGTAATAGACCGGATTGCGTCCCACGTCTGATAGGGATTGCATCAGGTCAATTGAGTCCGGAAAGACGCGCCGCGAGCCCGCATTACCTGTGAATGAAGTGTAGAGGTTTTTGGCCAGCGAATATGCGCCCGTCTCCAGCATTGTATCGTCAATGTCTGATATGACCATAAAGCGCGCATTGTCTGCGGGAATCAAAACCGGACAGGCGACGGAGTTATCCTCATCGTCCACTGTGACGTCACGGGTGCTCCACCCGCTTTGCCCGTCACGGGGCAGCAGGAGGGTGAAATATCCCTCCTCATCGGTTTTGGTGCTGACGCCTTCGGACTGGACAGTTGCATCTCGCACCTCGTCTGTGAGGAACATACCTGCAATTTGGCGCAGATTGGCCAGTTTTGACTGACCTGGTTGCGCGGCGGAATGGCGCAAAGCGCTAAGCACACGGCCCCGCAACACGATATTATCTGGCGTCGCATAGCCGATGTTGGGATCAATTGCACGGCCAGTGCCGGTGCGGTCCGTCCAGCGGCTGGCAAATCGTTCGGCATGCAGGGCGGTTTTATGGAGCAGGGGTTTTAGCATTGGCGGGCCTCCGGCGTATTGATGGTGCATCGTCATTCGCAGGACCAACGCGCGGGGGGCTGAAAGGTGCCATTGAGTGGTGTTTATATTTCAGGTCGTGCAATGCGTCCCACCATGCCAGCGGCAGGGCGGCAAACGGCAAAAGGCCCCGCCAGATTGGAGGGGCCTTCTTCCTTAGCTTCAGTTGTTCAGGTTCTTACTGGGGAATTTCCGCGTCGATACCTTCGACGTAGAAGTTCATACCGGCAAGCAAACCATCATCCGCTGTGGCACCTTCGGCAAGGAATTCTGTGCCGTCTTGCTTGTTCAGCGGGCCGGTGAACGCGTGGTAGGATCCGTCGGCAAGTGCCGCTTTCATCGCCAGTGCTTCGGCTTTCACGTCTGCGGGAACCGCGTCGGAGATCTCACCGATGCCGACCATGCCCGGTCCGATACCGTCCCATGTGTCCGTGCTTTCCCATGTGCCATCTTTGAGCGCTTGGACGCGGGCAATGTAGTAGGGTGCCCAGTCGTCAATGATCGACGAGACGCGCGGGAAGGGTGCGTATTGACCCATGTCGGACGCTTGGCCGAATGTGACAACGTTGCCCGCTTCTTGGGCTGCGGCCTGTGGTGCGGTGGAATCGGTGTGCTGCAAGATCACGTCAGCGCCTTGGTCGATCAGAACCTTGGCAGCGTCTGCTTCTTTTGCAGGGTCAAACCATGTGTAGGCCCAAACGATCTTGAACTCGACGTCGGGGTTTACTTTTTGTGCGTGGATAAAGGCAGAGTTGATGCCGCGAATAACTTCGGGGATCGGGTAGGACGCGATGTAGCCGATGATGTTGCTTTTGGTCATTTTGCCGGCGATGTGGCCCTGAATGGCGCGGCCTTCATAGAAACGCGCGGAATAGGTGCTCACGTTGGGGTGCAGGCGTTTGTAGCCGGTGGCATGCTCGAACTTCACATCCGGAAATTTGGCGGCGACATTGTTGGTCGCATCCATATACCCGAAGGATGTTGTGAAGATCATGTCCGCACCATCAAGCGCCATCTGTGTCATGACACGTTCGCTGTCAGGACCCTCGGACACGCTTTCGACAAAGACGGTCTCGACGCTATCGCCAAAGTGCTCCACGACGGCGAGGCGGCCTTTGTCATGCTCGTAAGTCCAGCCACCGTCGCCCACGGGGCCAACGTAGACAAAGCCTATTTTCGTTTTTTCGTGCCCGTCGGCAAATGCAGCGGTTGCCAGTCCGGCAACCAGTGCAGCGCTGGCCAGCAGTTTGGTAAATGTCATCTTCGATGTCTCCCCAGTTGGTGTATCTCAAGCAGATGGTGATGCCTCAAGACGAGGCGTGGAATATGCGTCCAAGCGATCCGGGTGCCGCACTGCGTGAGCGCGATAAAAAAACCAGAACCACAATGGTGATTACGTAAGGCGACATTGCCAGATATTCGACAGGAATGGCAACGCCTGCCCCTTGCAGATTGAGTTGCAATTGAACAAGACCGCCAAAAAGATAGGCACCCAGCAGTACGCGGAAGGCGCGCCATGAGGCAAATACAACCAGAGCAAGAGCAATCCAGCCGATGCCTGCGGTCATGCCTTCAGTCCATTGCGGCACGCGGATCAAGCTTATGTAGGCGCCGCCGACGCCTGCACAGGCACCACCGAACATTATGGCAAGGGTGCGGATACGTTTGACCTTGAAGCCTAAGGCGTGCGCTGCATCGTGGTTCTCGCCCACCGCCCTGAGCACGAGGCCGATGCGGCTGAATTTCAACACAGCCCAGACTGCCACGACAAGGGCGAGGCCGACATAGACGATGATGTCATGGCTCAGGAATATCGGGCCCAGCACGGGAATATCGCCGAGAATGCCAAAATCCACATCCTGCATGCGTGGCGGTTTCACACCCACATAGCTTTGCCCCAAAAGCGCTGAAAACCCCAAACCGAACAAGGTGAGCGCAAGGCCGGAGGCGACCTGATTGGCCAGCATGACTTGTGTGAGAAAGGCGAACAGGAGGCTCAAAAGTGCTCCGCCAATTGCGGCTGCGACAAAGCCAAGCATGGGCGAACCGGTTTCGACTGCGGTGGCAAAACCACAGATCGCGCCCATGATCATCATGCCCTCCACCCCGAGGTTCAGAACGCCGGTTTTCTCGACCACCAACTCCCCGATTGCGGCAAAGATAAGCGGGGTCGCGGCGACAAAGAACCCTGCAATGAACAGGATCGGATTAATCGAGGACAGATCCATTACGCCACCTCCGTCCGGCCAAGGCGCAGCCGGTAATTTGTGAACAGGTCAAACGCCAGCAGGAAAAACAGCAGCATCCCCTGAAATACCTGAATGGCTGCAGCGGGCAGGCCCATTTTTGACTGCGCGATGTCGCCCCCGATATAGGTCAGCGCCATAAGTCCCCCCGCCAGCAAAATACCCACCGGATGCAACCGCCCCAGAAACGCGACGATAATCGCGGTGAAACCGTAGCCTACGTTGAAATCAATGGTAACCTGACCCGATGGGCCGGACACCTCGAACATGCCCGCAAGGCCGGCAAGCAGCCCTGACATACCAAGGCAAAACAGCACCAACCGTGCAGGGTTTACGCCCGAGAAGGCCGCCGCGCGCGGCGCGTCACCAGTGACACGGATCGCAAATCCAAGCCGGTGCTTGGTCAGTAGGACATACGCGAAGATCACTGCGATGAACGCTGCGACAACACCCCAGTGCATGCCCGATCCGGCGATGAGTTCCGCGTTGTGTGTGCTGGCGTACTGTTGGAGGTTGCGCGATCCGGGAAAGCCGAACCCTTCGGGGTTTTTAAGCAATCCCAGCGACATAGACGCAAGAAATTGCTCGGCGACATAGACGAGCATCAAGGACACCAAAATCTCGTTGGTGCCGAATTTCACCTTAAGCACGGCAGGGATCATTGCCCAAATCCATCCACCAAAAGCACCTGCCAAGATCATAAACGGAAAGATCAGTGCACTCTCGATTGGGTAAAACGCGAGGCCCGCACCCGCACCAAAAAGCGCGCCCACAATGTACTGTCCTTCGGCTCCGATGTTCCAGATGCCCGCCTTGAACCCAAGGCTCAGACCAATCGCGATCAAGACCAGTGGCGCCCCTTTGACCAGCAGCTGCGGGCGGTAGAAAAATGCAAACTCACCAAACAGCGGCTCCCAAAAGATCGTGGCAATCGCCTCCAACGGGTTTTTCCCTAACAGCGCAAAAAGCATACCGCCAAAAATCATCGTCGCCAAAACGGCGAGCAGCGGTGCGGCGAGCGAGAAAGCGCGGCTCGGCTCCGGTCGCTTGACCAACGAAATCATCCGATATTCTCCGCCAAAGTCAGGGCTACTGTATTGTCGCCATTAAATATCGAGACCCTAAACATGCGCCACCTCCATGCCATGAGCACCGCCCATCATGAGGCCAATCTCATCAACGGTGAGCCCTTGGGCCGGTCTCGGGTCTGACAACCTACCTTCGTTGAGGGCGGCAAAGCGGTCAGAGATTTCCATCAGCTCGTCAAGGTCTTGGGAGATCACTATCAGGGCCGCACCGTTTTGAACGAGGTCCAACAGCGCCTGCCGGATTGAAGCGGCGGCAGAGGCATCGACGCCCCAAGTCGGTTGGTTCACAACAAAAACCTCCGGCCGCTGCATTACTTCGCGCCCGATTACGAATTTCTGCAGGTTCCCGCCGGATAACGACCGTGCTGCCGCGTGCGCATTGGGGGTGCGCACATCAAACGTCTTGATGATATTCTCGGCAAATGTCGTGGCAGCAGACCAGTCCAGAAACCCGCGTTTGTCCAGCCCTTCACGCACAGCACCGGTCAACATGGCGTTCTCGATCAGTGTCATATCAGGGGCGGCGGCATGGCCCATCCGCTCTTCGGGTGCTGCGAGCAAGCCCAGTTTGCGCCGCGCGGTAGGTCCAAGTGGCCCGATGTCGGCACCTTTGAGGTGGACCATGCCGCGCGCGACAGGCCGCTCTCCCGACAGCGCGGCTAGCAACTCATCCTGCCCGTTACCTGCGACCCCACCAATCCCGAGGATTTCACCCGCCCGCAGATCGAGCGATATACCTTTGAGCGGCATGCCAAATGCGTTGGGGGCCGGCGCGTTCAAACCAGTAAGGCTCAGGACGATATCACCAGTTGCTTGTCCCGCGCGGGTGGGCGTTTGTAACAACTTGCCCACCATCATTTCCGCCATGTCCCGCGCGGTCGTCTCACGCGGGGTGCATTCCCCCACAACCTTGCCCAACCGCAGAATGGTTGCATGATCGCACAGCGTGCGGATCTCTTCGAGCTTGTGGGAGATATAGAGGATTGCCGTGCCTTCCGCGCTCAGCTTGCGCAGGGTCTTGAACAGGATCTCGACCTCTTGTGGGGTCAGAACGGACGTTGGCTCATCCATGATCAGTAGTTTGGGGTCTTGCAGCAGGCAGCGGATAATCTCGACGCGCTGCCGCTCTCCGGCGGATAGATCGCCGACGATGCGGTCGGGCGACAAGGGCAGCCCGTAGTTTTGAGAAACAGCACTGATCTGCGCTGACAGCGCGCCCAGCTTTGGCGCGTTCTCCATCCCGAGTGCGATGTTCTCAGCCACGCTAAGCGCGTCAAAAAGCGAAAAATGCTGGAATACCATGCCCACACCAGCGGCACGGGCGGCGCGTGGCTCTGGCGGCGTAAAGGGTTTGCCATTCATTTGCATCTGGCCGCTGTCGGGCTTCACCAGCCCATAGATCATCTTGACCAGTGTCGATTTGCCTGCGCCGTTCTCGCCCAGCAGTGCGTGGACCTGTCCGGGTTCGATGCTCAGGGAGATCGCGTCATTGGCCACGACACCGGGGTAGGCTTTTGTCAGTGCGCAGAGCGTCAGCAGCGATTGGGTCATGAGTAAACCTTGTCTGTGGTACATGCCAGCAGGGCGCGCACCGTTCCATGTGCAATCTGATATGGCGCTTTGCCAAGTGTTTTATCACCGATGGGGCAGGTGATTTGTGCGGGATCAAGGCCGAGGGCCGCAAGCCTTTTCGAAAAGCGGGCCCATTTGGTGTCAGAGCCGATAAGGCCGATGCTGGCCGCGCCGCGCTGCAAAAGGGCGGCACAAAGGGCCAGATCAATATCGTGGCTGTAGGTGAAGATGAGATGATGCGCGTCAAGTGGTGCACGGGTTGCAAGAAGCGGCATGTCCGCCGCAGGCGTCGCTGTTGCATGAACCGGTACGTGATCCGGAAACCGGTCAAAGGCACTGTCGATCCAAATAATTTTGAACGCATCAGGCTGCGCGGTTTGCACCACAGCGCGCCCGACATGCCCCGCGCCCCAGAGCCAGAGGGGGATTGTTGTTTGTGGAATGTTGTTGCGCTGCTTAGCCTGTTCCGGAACAGCGTCCACCGTGCGTGGTTGATAGTCATAGCGCAGCGTGACTGCACCGCCGCAGCATTGTCCAAGGTCGGGGCCAAGCGGGATCGTTTCCGTCTGTGCTGCTGCAGTTTGCGCAAGGATATTGCGGGCTTTTTTGATCGCACCAAGTTCCAGCGCACCTCCCCCGATTGTGCCGGAGATGTCCGTAGCAGTCACTTTCATCGCAGTGCCAGGGTCGCGCGGGGCAGAACCGCGTGTCGCCGTAACCTCGACCCAGATTGCGGCCGCGCGATCATCCACCGGATTGCGCTCTTGTCACTGCTTTGAGGACTGCTTCGGCTGTGGCGGGGGTTTGAAGATCGGCATAGTGGGGTCCGCATGCTGCGACGGCATCTGCCAGCGCGGACCATGCGGAAATTCCCAGCATAAAGGGCGGCTCCCCAACTGCCTTGGAGCGGTAGACGGTGCGGGCTGGGTTGGGCTGATCCCATAAGGCGACGTTGAAAATATCAGGCCGGTCAGAGCAGGCAGGGATTTTGTAAGTGGCAGGCGCATGGGTTTTGAGTGCGCCCTCCTCGTCCCAAACAAGCTCTTCGGTAGTGAGCCAGCCCGCACCTTGAACGTAGCCGCCTTCAATCTGGCCAATGTCCAGTGCGGGGTTCAGCGATTGGCCCGCATCGTGCAGGATATCGGTGCGCAAGATCCTGTTCTCACCGCTCAGCGTATCAATGACCACTTCGGTAACCGCAGCGCCATAGGCGAAATAGAAGAAGGGGCGCCCGACGCCCTTTATGCGGTCCCACTGGATATCGGGGGTTTTATAATAGCCGGTAGAGGACAAGCTGATGCGCGCCTCATATGTTTTCTGCGCCGCCTGCGCAAAGGTGAGCGTGTGACTGCCTGCGGTGACATTCCCGTTCTTGAATATCACCTCGTCCGCGTCGCAATCGTATAGTGAGGCGAAGTGATCCGAGATACGGTTGCGTATGGTTGTGCATGCATCCAGAACGGCCATCCCGTTGAGGTCGGTGCCCGAGCTTGCGGCAGTGGCGGACGTATTTGGTACTTTGGCAGTATCTGTCGCCGTAATCTTGACCTGTGCTAACGGCACGCCAAACTCGGCGGCGGCAATTTGGGCCACCTTTTGGAAAAGGCCCTGACCCATCTCTGTGCCGCCGTGGTTGAGGTGGATTGAGCCGTCCATATAGACATGCACTAGCGCGCCCGCCTGATTGAGATGCGTGAGTGTAAACGAAATTCCGAATTTTACAGGCGTCAACGCGATGCCGCGTTTCAGGATCGGGTTCTCGGCATTCCACTCCGCAATTGCATTACGGCGATTGGCGTAGTCGGCGCTGTGCTCCAGCCGGTCAATCAGCGCATTGATGATACAGTCGGTAACCGGTTGTTGGTAGGGTGTAGTCTGCGAGACGTCACCATCGCTGTAGAGGTTGGCACGACGCACGGCCAGCGGGTCCAGCCCAAGCTGGGTGGCGATATGATCCATCACCCGTTCAATACCGACAATTCCCTGAGGACCGCCGAAACCGCGAAAGGCGGTCGCGCTTTGCGTGTTCGTCTTGAGCCGGTGAGAAGTGATGCGAATGTGTTCGAGATGATATGCGTTGTCCGCATGCAGCATCGCGCGGTCCGCAACCGGCAGCGATAAATCCATAGCCCAGCCGCAGCGCACATAGTGCGTGAAGTCCAGCGCGGTGAGACGTCCGGTGTCATCGAAACCCGCGTCATAGATAACGCGAAAATCGTGACGCTTGCCTGTAATGATCATATCGTCATCGCGGTCGTACCGCATCTTGCATGGCTTGCCCGTGAGCCGTGCCGCAATGGCGCAAGCGACAGCCAAAGCGTTCCCCTGACTTTCCTTGCCGCCAAAGCCACCGCCCATTCTGCGCGTCTCTACCCGCACTGCATGCATGGGCAGGCCAATGGCTTCCGCGACCTTGTGCTGAATTTCGGTCGGGTGCTGGGTCGAGCTTTGGACCAACATCTCGCCGTCTTCGCCGGGTAGGGCAAGTGCAGCCTGCCCCTCAAGATAGAAGTGTTCCTGTCCGCCGACCTCCAACATACCGATGAGGCGATTTTTGGAGTTGGACAGGGCAGTCTTGGGATCGCCTTTTGTATATACGCGCGGCCCTTCCTCAAAACGGCTGTCGGCGGCTAGAGCGTCGTCGACTGTGAGGATCGGTGGACGGGAGGTGATGTTGACCTCGCCCATACGAGCGGCGTGGCGCGCCGCATGATGGCTGGTGGCCACCACCAGAAACAGCGGTTGCCCTCGATAGTGCACGGTATCCGTGGCCAGCAAAGGCTCATCATGGTTGGAGGGTGACACATCATTGGCGAAGGGCAAATCAGCAGCAGTCAGGACGGCGACCACACCCGACATCTGTGCGACTTGAGCGAGGTCCATACTGTGGAGCGTGCCCCGTGCGACAGTGCTCAGACCAAAGGCCAAATGCAGGGTCCCGGCGGGCGTCGGGATATCGTCGACATACCGTGCGGCACCTGTAACATGCAGATGTGCCGTATCGTGGGGGAGGGCGTTGCCTTTGCTCATGGTTTCACCGCCTGAAGATCGGTTTGTCGGCCTTCAATGCCGTGATAGGCCCGCAGCAGCATATTTTGTGCTGTTTCCATGCGATACGCGGCAGAGGCGCGCATGTCGGACATCGGCGTGAAATCGGTGGCGAGTTCAGCCATTGCGATCTGTATGGTCTCGAGAGTTACTGGCCGGCCTTCAAGCACGGCCTCAGCTGCATGCGCACGCGAGGGCGTGCCCGCCATACCTCCAAATGCAAGGCGTGTCGCGCCGAAGTATCCATTATCAACGGGGATATTCAGGCACGCGCAAACTGCGGAAATGTCCTGATCAAAGCGTTTGGATATTTTGTAGAAATGCAGCGTATCAGGTTGTTTGGGAACGGTGATGGCTTCGATAAATTCGCCAGATTTGTGGTCTTGCTTGCCGTAGGTGAGGAAAAAATCCTCAACCGCGGTCTCGCGGCGGATGTCTCTGTGACGCAGGTGCAGGGTGGCCCCCAGTGCGATCATGGCAGGGCTTCCGTCCCCGATGGGAGAGGCATTTGCGATGTTGCCGCCCAATGTCGCAGCCGCGCGCACTTGAGCGGAGCCGTAGCGCCGCAACATCGGGCCAAGGCCCGCAAAATGGGGCGCAAGTACGCGCTCAACCTCGGCTATGGTTGCCATGGCACCGATCCGCCAATGGGTGTCAGTCTCTGAGATGCCCTGCAAATCCGTACATTGATTGAGAAAGATCACCTCGCCCAAATCGCGCATCTGTTTGGTCACCCAGAGGCCGACGTCTGTGGCTCCCGCGATCAGGGTCGCGTCCGGATTATCGGCATAGCGATGCGCGAGGGCGTCGGATGTTCGGGGCGCTGCCCCCGCAGCCTGTGGCTGCTCCCCCGGAGTATTTTTAGCCAGAACAAATAGATGATCAGGCACGGAATGCGTTTCAGCGGCTTTGGCTGCGCGGATGATGGGGGCGTACCCGGTACAGCGGCACAGATTGCCAGCCAGGGCGGTGTCGTGATCGGTGTCGGCGTGCAAATGGGCGGTCGCCATGCTTACTGCAAAACCCGGGGTGCAAAAGCCACATTGGCTGCCATGGTGGGCGATTAACTCGGATTGGACAGGGTGCAGTGTGCCGTCAGGTGCTGTGAGACCTTCGACAGTAATGACGTTCTTGCCCTGCACCTGCGGCAGAAACAGAATGCAGGCATTGAGGGGACGCGCACCCTGTGCGTCGGTCACCATGACGGTGCACGCGCCGCAGTCCCCTTCGTTGCAGCCTTCTTTTGTGCCAGTGAGATGTTGCGCGTCGCGCAGCCAGTCGAGCAGTGTTGTCGTCGGCGGCACATCCGCCACGGAGACGGCGATGCCATTTAGATTAAATGAGACAGTCATGGGGAAAACCCCGCCGCGGTACCAGTGGTCTGTGAGCGTCTGCCTTCGATGCGGCGTAGAAAACATGCCCAAGGCAAGCTACGGTGGGGATGCGCGGTATTGCAAGGGGTTTGGGATGCTTGGACGGTAATCCGGTGGCGGTGATGAAGTTTTTGGCTGTTTACCTGTTGCACGGCAGTTTCTTAGTAGAGGGTTGGGGCGATCCAAGCTAGACTTTCTGAATGAGCAAATCCCCCCGATTCATTCACCTGCGCACGCATTCCGAATACTCCTTGCTGGAAGGGGCATTGCGGCTGAAAAAGCTGCCTGATTTATGCGTTCGCTCGGATATGCCTGCAATGGCGCTCACGGATACGAATAACATGTTTGCCGCGCTCGAGTTTTCGATTGCGATGTCGGGAGCGGGTGTGCAGCCGATTTTAGGCTGTCAGGTCGATCTTGAGTACGTGAAGGCGCAACCGGGCGAGCGCGCCCGTCCACCTGCGCCTGTGGTTTTGCTGGCCCAGAGCGAGGTGGGGTATGCGCATCTGATGAAGCTCAACTCCTGCCTGTATCTCGATAAAGGCGGTGCGCTGCCTCAAGTGACGCTGGAGGAGTTGAGTGCCCATAGCGAGGATGTCATCTGTCTGACCGGCGGGGCAACTGGACCAATCGGCATGTTGTTGCAAAACGGGCAACGGCCTGCTGCTGAGGCTTTGATGCAATCGCTACACACGTCGTTCGGTGATCGCCTATATATCGAGTTGCAGCGCCATCCCGGGGAGAGTGGTGCGCCAGACGCGGAGCGTGCGACCGAGCGCGGGTTTGTCGAGATGGCCTATGCGATGAATATCCCGTTGGTGGCGACGAATGACGTCTATTTCCCCGCCTCTAAAATGTACGAAGCACATGATGCGCTGATCTGTATTGCGGATGGTGCGTATGTGGACCAACAGGAAGGCCGCCGCCGTCTGACACCGCAGCATTATTTCAAGACGCAGGCCGAGATGGTCACGCTGTTTGCAGATCTACCGGAGGCGATCGAAAACACTGTCGAGATCGCCAAACGCTGTGCATTTCAGGCATATCGACGTGATCCGATCCTGCCTAAGTTTGCTGACGATGAGGTGGCGGAGTTGCGGCGTCAGGCGGAGGCTGGTCTGAAGGCACGTCTCGCGATTATTCCACACGCGGCGGAGGTCGCCGAGTATGAAGCGCGGCTGGAATTCGAGCTGGGGATCATTGAGGGGATGGGGTTTCCGGGCTACTTCCTGATCGTTGCCGACTTTATCAAGTGGGCGAAGGACAAGGGTATTCCTGTTGGGCCCGGTCGTGGCTCTGGTGCAGGGTCGTTGGTGGCCTATGCGCTGTTGATCACCGACCTTGATCCACTCCGTTATTCGCTGCTGTTCGAGCGCTTCTTGAACCCAGAGCGGGTTTCCATGCCCGACTTCGACATCGACTTTTGCATGGACCGGCGGGAGGAAGTGATCCGCTATGTTCAGGACAAATACGGGCGCGACAAGGTGGGGCAGATCATCACCTTTGGTGGCTTGCTATCTAAGGCTGCAGTGCGTGACATCGGGCGTGTTTTGCAGATGCCATATGGGCAGGTGGACCGTCTGAGTAAGCTGATACCTGTCGAGGGGGTCAAGCCTGTCTCCATTGAGAAAGCGTTAGCGGATGAGCCAAGACTGCGCGAGGAAGCGCGGTCTGAAGAGATTGTGGCGCGTCTACTGGATTATGGGCAGCAGGTTGAAGGGCTGCTGCGGAACGCATCGACCCACGCGGCGGGGGTTGTGATCGGGGATCGGCCGCTCGACGAGTTGGTGCCGCTCTATCAGGATCCGCGTTCCGACATGCCGGCCACGCAATTCAATATGAAATGGGTGGAGCAGGCGGGACTGGTCAAGTTTGACTTTCTGGGTTTGAAGACCCTGACCGTGATCCAGAACGCTGTGGATCAGATTAAAGCATCGGGACGGCACCTGCACATCGCCGCCGATGGCACTGAGTTGTTTGAGCCGCCCGAGGGTTTGGAGGATGATATCTCGACCATCCCGCTCGATGACGAGGAATCCTTCAAGCTTTATGCAGCGGCCAAAACGGTAGCGGTCTTTCAGGTGGAATCGAGCGGCATGATGGATGCGCTCAAGCGGATGAAGCCCACTTGTATCGAGGATATTGTGGCGCTTGTGGCGCTTTACCGGCCCGGCCCGATGGAGAATATTCCGACCTATTGCGAGGTTAAAAACGGGCAGAAGGATCTGGAATCCATCCACCCGTCGATTGACCATATTCTGGCGGAGACGCAGGGCATCATCGTCTATCAGGAACAGGTGATGCAGATCGCGCAGGTTATGGGCGGCTACTCCCTTGGTGGGGCCGACCTGTTGCGCCGTGCGATGGGGAAGAAAATTGCCGAGGAAATGGCAAAGGAGCGCCCAAAATTCGAAAAAGGGGCTATGGCCAACGGCGTCGACAAGAAGAAGGCCAAGGAGGTCTTTGACCTTCTCGAAAAATTTGCAAACTACGGGTTCAACAAATCCCACGCGGCGGCCTATGCGGTGGTCAGCTACCAGACCGCATGGCTCAAGGCGAACCATCCGGTTGAGTTCATGGCCGGTGTGATGAACTGCGATATCCACCTGACCGACAAGCTGGCCGTGTATTTCGAGGAGGTGCGCAAGCGGCTTGAGCTGCCTTGGGTGCCGCCCTGTGTAAACCGGTCAGGGGCGACCTATAAGGTTGTCGACGGTGCGCTGGTCTATGCGCTGGGCGCGCTCAAAAACGTCGGTGTCGAGGCGATGAAGCTGATTGTCGAGGGGCGTGGGGACAAGCCGTTTTCGACCCTGTTTGATTTGGCGCGGCGCGTTGATCTCAAACGTGTGGGCAAGCGGCCGCTGGAGATGCTGGCCCGCTCAGGGGCATTTGACGTGCTTGATCCAAACCGGCGGCGGGTATTTGGCGCGCTCGATGGGTTGGTCGGCTATTCGGCCGCGATCCACGAGCAGAAGGCCTCAAATCAGGTGTCGTTGTTCGGGGAAGCGGGTGACGACCTACCAGAGCCGCGCATGATGCCCTGCGATGATTGGGAACCTGCCGAGCGATTGACAGAAGAGTTCAAGGCTGTTGGCTTTTATCTGTCTGGTCACCCGCTTGATGATTATATGGGGCCGTTGAACCGCAAATGGGGCAACGACCGCGGCGTCCCGTTCATGACGCTGGATGCGCTCACCGCTAAGGTCTCGGACCGTGGTGCGATGAATGCTCGGCTTGCCGGTATCGTGGCGGGCCGACAGGAGCGTAAATCTGCACGGGGCAACCGGTTTGCTTTTGCGCAGTTGTCCGACCCCACAGGTGCATATGAGGTCACGCTCTTTTCCGACACGCTCGAGCTTGCGCGTGATCATCTGGAAACCGGATCAAAGGTGATTATCCACGTTGAGGCGACGATGGAGAGTGACCAGCTTAAATTATTGGGTCGTTCTGTGGCTCCAATCGACGCGGCTGTGGCCGATGCGGGTGGCATGGGTTTGCGTATCTTCATCGAAAACCCTGCGGCAATTGCCGCCGTGTCCGAAGTTCTGGCCGGTGCGCGCAGGGCTGCTAAATCTGCAGGTAAGGGGCCCGTGCATTTGTGCCTGATGGACCCTGCATTGCCTGGTGAGGTCGAAGTTGATCTGGGCGCAGAGTTTCCGGTCACACCACAGATCAAGGGCGCGATCCGGTCATTGGGCGGTGTGCTGGAAGTTGAAGAAATCTAGGCATCTTTAGGCTGGTGGCAAGGATTGGCCGACGCTGTGACGGTCTGCCGCTGGACGGAGTGTTACCGTTTCGTTAACAGTGCAGCGAAGATATGGAGTGTTCTGCCATGCGCGTTATCCCTGCTGTTGCCCTTGTTCTGAGCTTGTCTGCCTGTGCCGATCCACTGGCAGGTGTCGATCGACTGGGCGACGTGGATATCGTGGAAACCGGTGTCGCACAGGCCGCCCTACCAGATGCACAAGAAGTGAACCGCGAAGGTTTTTTTGGCACATCTGCTGCACAAGGTGACGTGCCCGAAGGATTGCCAGAGCCATCAGCGCCTGCGCGGGGTGAGTTTCTGAGTGGCCTGTTGGACCGCGTGGCAAACACCGATCCAGCTGCGGCAGTTGCTGCTGACGTGGCAGCAAGGCAGTCTGATTCATCTGACGAAGGCGAAGGCAAAGGTGTAGAATTGGCCGCATTGCCAAGCGCGACACGGTCCGATGCGCGGGCACGCAGTGGGCCGGATGCGCGCGACGTTGTTTTTGGCACGGCCATTCCTTTCGGCGAAATTGCGCGGGTTTGTGATGCGCGGGGCAAACCGCTGGGCAAACAGATTGAGGCGCAGGGCAGGCGCGGCTTCACCTTGCATGACAGCAACCCCGAGAGCCTGCACAAACGCACATTTTACGTCACCGGCTTTGACGATGGATGCCCGCGCCAGTTCACGGCGGCGACGGTATTGTTCGGCACACCTTCATTTTATGAGCAGATCCGGTTTGGTCCCGCAGGCGAACACCTGCCTTTCGCAGCGACCGACAAAGCTTATGATGCGGTGAAATCCTCGGTCTGCCGCGCGCGCGCATCCAAGCCTTGCGGGCGCAAGATCGGCACGCTGGATAGCAACACGGTCTTCCTGAGCGCGTATGAATTCAACGAGCATAACAACAGCTGGAAAGAGTTTTTGGTCCATGACGGCGCGGTGATGGCCGGTGCGGTCAAATCGTTCCAATAAACTCAGTAGTGCGGTGGCCGCTCGTCTCCGACGACGATCCCACCTGAGCCTGCGGCCTCCCGCTCCCCCTCGCGACGCATGAGCATTTCGACGCGACGGGTGAGGCGGTCAATCTCCCCTTGCTGCCGCGCGACAATGTCGGACAGGTCATCTACGTTCCGCACAAGGTGCGCGATTTTCTCTTCAAGCTGTTCCATACCGATCATCTAGGGGCGTTTGGCGCGTTTCGCAATGGCACGCGCGCTTGCCCCGCCGCGCGCCATCCGGTAAGGCCGAAGCGAGTTTTCAACCTGTCAGAGGACCGTCATGGCCAAGCCCAAGAAGACCCCGCGCCCCAAGGCCGAAACCCCGCGCGGCTTTCGCGACTATTTCGGTGCGGAAGTCACGCAGCGTGCTGATATGTTGGCAAAAATTGCGGCTGTCTATCATCGCTACGGCTTTGACGCATTGGAGAGTGCAGGGGTCGAGAAGGTCGAGGCGCTGGGTAAGTTCCTGCCCGACGTAGACCGCCCGAACGAGGGCGTTTTTGCATGGCAGGAAGATGCGGACAGTGAGAAGCCGGGGGATTGGCTGGCCCTGCGCTATGATCTGACGGCTCCGTTGGCCCGTGTTTATGCCCAACACCGCAACGAGTTGCCGACGCCTTACCGCCGCTACGCGATGGGCCCCGTGTGGCGTAACGAAAAACCCGGTCCGGGCCGGTATCGGCAGTTTTATCAATGTGATGCGGATACTGTGGGCGCGGCAAGTGTGGCCGCCGACGCCGAGATTTGCGCGATGCTGGCCGATTGTTTGGAAGAGGTGGGCATCGAGCGCGGTGACTATGTGGTGCGGGTGAACAACCGCAAGGTGCTGAACGGTGTGCTGGAAGTTGCTGGCCTATCGGGTGACGACAAAGAGGCCGAGCGCGGGATCGTGCTGCGCGCGATTGATAAGCTGGATCGGCTGGGCGTGGACGGTGTTCGAGCGCTGCTGGGTGAGGGGCGCAAGGACGAGAGTGGAGATTTTACAGAGGGGGCGGGGCTGAGTGATACGCAGATTGAGCCCATCGCCCTTTTGCTCTCTCTTGGCCTAGGTGGTGTAAATCACGGATTGATTACACCGGATGAAAGTCAGCGAGGAAATCGTGAGATATTCAATATTATGGACAGACTTGTTGAGAATTCGACAGTTGGGAAGGAAGGAGTTGAAGAATTAAAGGAAATAGAAAATCTACTATCCACTCAAGGTTATGGGCGTGACCGCATTGTAATCGACCCATCCGTCGTGCGTGGTCTTGGCTACTACACCGGCCCCGTCTATGAGGCCGAACTCACCTTCGAGATCAAAGACGAAAAAGGCCGTCCGCGCAACTTTGGCTCGGTCGCTGGGGGCGGGCGCTATGACGATTTGGTCAAGCGGTTCACCGGACAGGAAGTGCCCGCAACGGGGGTCTCCATCGGCGTAGACCGGTTGCTGGCGGCATTGCAGGCCAAGGGGCGGGTGGATACCTCCGCGCAGGGCCCTGTTGTCGTCACGGTGATGGATAAAGAGCGGATGGCGGATTATCAGGCCATGGTCGCGGAACTGCGCCAAGCGGGTATTCGCGCTGAAGTTTATCTTGGCAACCCCAAGAACTTTGGCAACCAGTTGAAATACGCGGACAAGCGCGACAGCCCGATTGCCGTGATTCAAGGTGATTCAGAGCGTGAGACGGGCATGATTCAAATCAAGGATTTGGTACTCGGCGCACAGATTGCCGAGAATGCCACGCTTGAGGAATGGCGCGACAGGCCAAGCCAATGTGAGGTGCCGCGCGGTGATCTGGTGGCGAAAGTAAGCGAGATTTTGGAGCTTTACCGCTGATGGTGTCACGCGCGCAGACCAATGCGCTGGCCGCGTCCTTGCGTGCCGGTTTCGAGGCGCAGGGCGCGCAGGCGGTGGAACCGCCGATATTGCAGCCTGCGGACACCCTTTTGGATTTATACGGTGAGGACATTCGCGCGCGCGCCTATGTTACCTCAGACGCCTTGCGCGGGGAGCAGATGTTGCGGCCTGATTTCACCGTGCCTGTGGTGCAAATGCATATGGCGCATGGGGCTGATCCCGCCCGATACACCTATGCGGGTGAGGTTTTCCGTCGACAGGAACATGATCCTGAGCGCGCAAATGAATACGTGCAAGTCGGCTATGAGGTGTTCGAGCGGGATGATCCGGCGGCAAGTGATGCCGAGGTTTTTGCCCTGATCGCGGGTGCACTGGGTGATTTGGACATGCGTGCGACGACGGGCGATATCGGTGTTCTCATGGCTGTGGTGAACGGATTGCAGACCTCCGATCTGCGCAAGAATGCGTTGATGCGCCACATCTGGCGGCCACGCCGGTTTCGCGCGCTGTTGGAGCGGTTTGCGAGTGCGCGCGCAGTGATCGGGGATGTGACCTGCGATGCGCCGCTGGTCGGCGCGCGGCGACAACAAGAGATCGACGCACGTTTGGCCGCCCTCAAGGCTGACGCAGAAGTTGCTCCGCTGGCGGCGCATGATGTGTCGCTGATCCATAATTTACTGGCTGTTTCGGCGCCGATGCCGGAGGCTGTTGCACAGCTGGATGCCTTGTCTCGCGATTTGCCCGCAATTGCGCCTGCGGTGGCGCGGGTCGCTGCGCGTCAGGACGCACTTGTCGCACGCGGTGTGGATGTGGCGACACTGATGTTCGAGGCGAATTATGGGCGCACGTCGATGGAATATTACGACGGTTTCGTCTTTGGCTTTCGCGCGGCGGGTCGCAGGGATGTGCCGCCGCTGGCGACGGGTGGTCGCTATGATGCGCTCACTCGACGGTTGGGCGACGGGCGCGAAATACCGGCGGTCGGCGGCGTGATGCGGCCCGGTGTGATGCTGGCACTGGGGGATGCGCCATGACGATCAAACTGGGCGTGCCCTCCAAGGGGCGGTTGATGGAAAAGACGTTTGAGTGGTTCGGCGCGCGCGGTATCGCGCTTGCGCGGTCCGGCTCTGACAGAGAATACGCCGGTGTGGTCGAGGGGATTGAGGGCATTTCGCTGGTGCTGTTGTCCGCCGGAGAGATCCCGCGCGAGTTGGCCGCGGGGCGTATCCATCTGGGTGTGACCGGTACCGATTTGGTCCACGAAAAACTGCCGCTGTGGGCACAAACGGTCGAAGCTGTTGAAGAGTTGGGGTTCGGCCATGCGGACCTCATTCTGGCGGTACCGCAAGGGTGGACAGATGTGGACACACTCCATGATCTGGATGCGGCGGCGGCGGCGTTTCGCGGCGTGCATGGGCACCGTTTGCGGATCGCGACAAAATACCATCGTCTGGTGCGCGAGTTTTTGCGAGACGCGGGTGTCGCCGATTATGCCCTTGTCGATAGTCAGGGTGCGACCGAAGGCACGGTGGCCAATGAGACGGCAGAGGCGATTGCTGACATTACTTCAACCGGTGAGACGCTACGGGCCAATCACCTGAAAATTCTGGGCGATGGTTTGATCCTGCGCTCTCAGGCGACGCTGTGGCGGTCGCAAGTGGCGCAGTTGGATGTGGCAGAGCAAGCGGCACTCACCGCATTGCTGGCCCGTCTATAGAACGCCGATTTCGGCTAATGCGCGGTTAAGCTCGACCGGCAGGGCGTCGTCCTTGCTCCGCCCTTGTGAGAGGTCCGCAGGTGCGTCTTCGATGGACAAATAACGCCAGCCTTGAAACGGGCGGCGCAGGGCGGTTGCGGTCGGAATAACCTCATGGTCCAGCACGATGCCACAGCGCCTGATGCCATCGTTGCCGATCTTTTCATCCAGACGGATGATCCGCTGTCGGGCCGATATCTCGCCTTTGATGACCCAATAGATTGAGCCACCATTGAGCAGTTCAGCCTCGCGCTTTGGCCACATGCGGGTCTGGTGATAATACTGTCCATCCACGACCTGTTTGGAGCGGTGGTGTTGCCATTCCATCATCTGCTCGATGCTTTCGGTGCCTACCGACAGCTTCATCAGATGTACTGTTTTGTTGCTCACAGGTTTACCCACCGTTTTATCCACAGACTCACTCCCGTGCCACAACATAGGGTAGAGCGTTTGGCGCGACATGCAAACTGTGCTAATCTGCCGCGATCCTAAAGAGCGAGAATGCTGCAAAGAATGGTGGCAATCCGCGCCAGCTCAAGTATGTAACACCTCCGCCTGACACCCAAATGAGGAATCGCCATGACCCGCTTTGCTGCCCCTATCGCCGAACAAATCTGGGATATGAAATACCGTTTCAAGGCAGCAGATGGCACGCCCCATGATGTGACCGTTGAAGACACATGGCGCCGCATCGCGCGCGATCTCGCACAGGTTGAAGATGATCAGGATGGCTGGGAAGAGACTTTCTTTGAAGCCTTGGAGAATTTCAAATATCTGCCTGCGGGCCGGATTACCGCAGGGGCAGGCACAGCGCGTCGGGTGACACTGTTCAACTGTTTCGTAATGGGTACCGTGCCGGACAGCATGGGTGGCATTTTCGACATGCTCAAGGAAGCGGCCTTGACCATGCAGCAAGGCGGCGGTATCGGCTATGATTTTTCGACCATCCGGCCAAAAGGTGCGGATGTACTGGGCGTGTCGGCTGATGCATCGGGTCCGTTGTCGTTTATGGATGTCTGGGACGCGATGTGCCGCACGATCATGTCCGCGGGATCACGCCGTGGTGCGATGATGGCGACCATGCGGTGTGACCATCCGGACGTCGAGGCGTTCATCACCGCCAAATCCGATGCGGCACGCCTGCGGATGTTCAACATGTCTGTGCTGATCACCGACCCGTTTATGGATGCGGTAAAAGCGAATGGGTCGTGGGATCTCAAATTCGACGGAAAGGTCTATAAGACTGTGCAGGCATTGGACCTGTGGAATGCGATCATGAAGGCAACTTATGATTTCGCCGAACCGGGTGTGATTTTCATCGACCGGATCAACGACGCGAATAATCTCAATTACTGCGAAACCATTGCTGCGACCAACCCGTGCGGAGAGCAGCCACTGCCGCCCTACGGTGCGTGCTTGCTTGGCTCGATCAACCTAGCCCGTCTGGTAAGCGCGCCGTTCGAGGAGGCGGCCGCCCTTGATGTAAAAGCGCTTAATGAACTGGTCGCTACGTCTGTGCGGATGATGGACAACGTGGTCGACGTCTCGAAATTTCCCCTCGATGCGCAGCAGCAGGAAGCAAAGAACAAACGCCGGATTGGCCTTGGGGTCACAGGTTTGGCCGATGCGTTGTTGATGCTGGGCCTGCGTTATGGCTCTGATGAAGCAGCACAGCAGACCGAAGACTGGATGCACGCAATCGCACGGGCCGCATATCTCGCGTCGGTGGAGTTGGCCAAGGAAAAAGGCGCGTTTCCGTTGTTTGATGCAGATGAATACCTTGCATCTGGTACAATGCGCACGATGGATGAGGACGTGCGCGACGTAATCCGCACCTATGGCATACGCAACGCGCTGTTGACCTCGATCGCGCCGACGGGAACCATCAGTCTTTATGCGGGCAACGTCAGCTCCGGTATCGAGCCGGTGTTTGCCTACGCGTATACGCGCAAAGTCTTGCAAAAAGACGGCAGCCGTACCGAAGAAGAAGTCGTGGACTATGCCGTGCAGATGTGGCGCGATAAGTTTGGTGACAAAGAGCTGCCCGACTACTTCGTGAACGCGCAGACACTCGCCCCGCTCGAGCATGTCAAAATGCAGGCTGCAGCGCAGAAATGGGTCGACTCGAGTATTTCGAAAACAATCAACTGCCCCGAAGACATCTCGTTCGAGACCTTCAAGGAAGTGTATATGGAAGCATGGGACACCGGATGCAAAGGCTGCACAACTTACAGGCCCAATGATGTGACAGGCTCTGTATTGTCCGTTTCTGAGGATAAGAAAGCCGCGCCAGAGGTGGTCAGCCACGACGGTGAAGACCCTCAAGAGCCGCATGGTGACGTGATCTACATGTCAGAACCGCTCGACCGGCCCGAAGATCTGGAAGGGGCAACGTATAAGATCAAATGGCCCGACAGTGAGCATGCGCTTTATATCACGGTCAATGATCTGGTTGTGGGTGGCCGTAGACGGCCATTCGAGGTCTTTATCAACTCTAAAAACATGGAAAATTTCGCCTGGACCGTTGCACTCACCCGGATGATTTCTGCCGTATTCCGTCGCGGTGGCGACGTGTCGTTTGTGGTCGAAGAGCTGAAAGCGGTCTTTGATCCGCGTGGTGGCGCATGGATGGGCGGCAAATACGTCCCCTCTATCCTCGCGGCCATCGGTGGCGTGATTGAACAACACCTCATCACGACCGGATTTATCGCCGGCGAAGGCTTGGGCCTCAAATCTGATCCCAAAGCAAAAGTTGTAGACCTCGAAGCGCCGCGTGGCAAAGCATGTGGCAGCTGCGGGCAATACGACTTGCGCATGATTGAAGGATGTATGACCTGCGGAAGCTGCGGTCATAGTAAGTGCGGGTAGCGAAGCTATTGCGTTAATGAATTTGAAAGGACAGGAAATTGAGAGCCACTTTGGCCAAATTGTCTTCCACTTTTCAGGTCTATTTCTTCCACTGACTTCTAAGCCATTGAAATTGTTTAATGCTGAAAGCGCCGATCCGAGAGGGTCGGCGCTGTTGTTTCAAGCGGTGGAAGGTTCGGGCCCCTCTTGACCGCATCGCGAAAAACGGTGTTTGTTCAGGACATGAAAACGCATCGCCATATCCAGCTCATACGGGCTTCCTGATCTGCCTCCCCACCGGGAGCGGCACCAGAGACATGCGATTTCATTTTACCTGCCCTTATTCGTATGCCGCCGTTTCCCTCCCTTCCTTGCCGGATATGTAAACAGACCATGAAGCGTATCAAAATTATCGACGTCACCAACTATGAAACTGATCCAAAAGTGATCGTTAAACAGCTCAGTAAATTCCTGGAGGATTTTCGGAAAAAGAAAGTTGCGATCGATCTGATCGGTGAAGATGAGCGGTCAGCTGAATTCAATGTCAGCGATATTGATATCTTCGGCGATGAATTTTCCGATGGCGTAGAACTCACATACAGGGATACGTTGCGTATCACCTCACGCTCGAACAAGCTGGCAAAGAACCGTGTTGCAGCCTCACCTCAAACGCGAGGAGTATGACCGTCTGGAGCCCTCACTCGAAGGTGTGCAGGTCATTATGGCTCAAAGCCAAAGCTGGGCTGACGAAATCGCTGCTCAGTTGCATGAGGACATGCCTTGGATGGGGCCGGCGACTGAATATGTGTGGCATGCTCTGCGCCGGTCAGCACAGAGGGGGGAACCTGTTCTGATCCGCCCAGTTATCCTGAACGGACCGCCCGGTATCGGAAAGAGTGTCTGGGCGCGGTCACTGGCGGCCGCGCTGGAAATTCCCTATGCTGATGTCGATGCGACGAAGGGAGGCGCGGGGATGGCACTGGTTGGCGTCGAACGCGGCTGGGGCACCGCTCAGGCAGGCCGGCCCTTGGAAGTCATGTTGGCGAAGAGACTGGCTAACCCTTTGATCTTGGTTGACGAGGTCTGTAAGGCAAAGTCGGTCACGTCGACCCGAGGTACCAGCTATTCGTTCGCAGACGCACTTTTGTCATTGCTGGAGCCTGCGACGGCAAAGGCGTGGGACTGCCCTTACTTCAGGGTGCGTTTTGACATGTCGCACATCTCGTGGGTACTGACATCGAATAACGTAGAGAACGTATCCGAGCCGGTGCGGAGCCGTTGCCAGGTGATTGAGATCCCGGATGTAACGACCGCGCAGTTGCAAGAGTTTGCCTTGAAGAATGGTCTGAGACTCGAACTGTTGGAAGCGGCAGTTGATGCCGTTGTCTTGGCGGTCGATCAGGCACCGGTGGTTACGGGACGGCGATTGAGTCTCCGGGATGTGGTGCGGATGCTGGAGCGGGCAGAGATGCTTGAGGGACGGCCGCGGCTGCATTGACAAAAAAGCGGTTACGCAAATCAGTAGGCTTCAGTCCGTCAAAGTCAGTAGTGAGAAGCGAACGGCCCTAAGCTGCCGTTCGCCCCACTTCGGCTATGCTGCGATGCGGCCCGTTATTGCGGACATTCGTGCTTCATGCAGCATTTTGTCGTCTCAAACGTCGGTGTGCGGACAAAGGGTGCATTCGCTGCAAGTGCGCTGATGTCCGGTTTGGCGAGCCGTTCAACAAACAGTCCAGACTGTGTGGAAGCTCAGAGTTTGGACCCTTTTGGTTCCGCTGGTTTTTGGATGGCGACCTGTCCGCCTTTCATCTCAACGAGAGAGATCGTGAATTCGACATTTTGAGGCGTTCTGTAGGGCACCTAATAGTTTTCATCCCGTCTGGATCTTTTTTGGTGAGTTCTGCGCAAACGCAGAAAAAGTCCGGCTATTAGAGCATGGTAAGTATCTGGATCATAGGCGGGGGCATCCCGGGATTGATCTCATACAGATGCGACAGCGTGCAACCCTAGCGGAGGGCTGAGCGGATGATGTAGGCGCAGTATATTAGTTTTGGGACTCTGCGGCCGTTATGGCCATCTCTGGATTGGCGAAGAGCGAGTCGTTGAGGATGAGACCGCTGAGCATCAGGTCGTATGCCCCCGGTCCGACCCACATGCGCCGGATGGGACCACGGAAGATCCGCTTCGTCTCTTTTCGTATCGCACGCATTATTTGTCCGGACCGTTTGCTGACCAAGGGGTTTTCAACGGTGCCCCGGATGATGTGCGTTCCGTTCGGCGTAACGCCTCCGGGGATCAGGCTGACCGCATCTTCATGGCGGGTCGCACTCGTGTAAACATGCGGTTCTTCACGATAGGGCCAGGGGGCGGGTGAGATCGGCGTATCCCTGAAGGCCACGATCAGCGAAACACCGTCCTCTCGCGTCTTCCCGTTTACCGTCGAAAGCCCGGGAACGTCCGAGATCGCTTCGTATTGTCGGAAGGCGCCCTTGGCTTGGTCCGCCGGCAAGACGAATGCCGGATACGATACAATATCGAGCCTTCGTTCCACCTCGGCAAATAGGGACAACAGATCGTCGCGCGTCGCGAAGAAATACAGCGAACTCATTGCAATATCTCACGACTTCGGGAAGCGGCCGATCGGTCGCGGAGCCAAATCGGCGGGCCCTCGCGGAAAAACGCCCCACGGGGCAGGTCGCGCATAAACATGCTTTCAGGGATCGCCGTGCTGCCAGTGCGGATGGCATGGTTGGGGTTATTGGGGAACACCTCCAACTCACTGCGTGCCTCTTCGATACATTTCGCAATGACGGCGAGCAGTGCGGCACAAAGAGCTGCAGGTGTCACCCGCGCCGTACGAGCGAGATAGTCGGGCGTGAACCCGAGCGCGGCAAGGTCACCCGCCTTGACCGACATGTCCGCCAAGCTCGTTGATAGAGCGAGCATCTCGGCCTGCGGAGTGTCAAGATGTTCCGGCCCAACGTAGCCGCGCCACAGATCCGTACAGATCACGGGAAGGGGGACGCCAACCCGTTCCGCCAGCGCGAAGAATCCAGACAAATCCGCCCGCGCCCCGATCCGGTGATCTCCGAAGGGGCTGAGAAACCCAAATGTTTCACGGCTTTGCTCGACGGCGCTGTGGGTCATGTTCGCGCCTCGGCCAACTCGCGGGCTCGGGTCACGTTGGCAATCGTGACGTAGGGCAGAAAGGGGGAGGGCACGCCGTCGCGATATCCGTACTCGTAGGCCCGCAATCTGTCCACGTCACCCACGAGTGCCAGGGCTGCAAGGTGGTCGACTGCGCGGGGATGATCCTGAATTGTCCGGCAGGTCATCAAAGCGGTTTCGATATCCTGTTCGCGCGCCCAGGCCAGTGCGGTGTCGAGAATGTCGTCGATGTTACCCACCGTCATCTGTGGCGATCCGCGCAGGTTCAGACCGTGGTTCGCGGCGAGCGGGATGGTCTGGCGGGGAAGCTTGTGTGTGGCGGCGAGAATTGCATCCACCATGCGTGACAGATCCGGGTACGAAACGTAGGCTGACAGATCAGTCGAGAAACCGTGGAGATTGTGGGAAATGCCGCCATCGAGTGTTACGAGTCGATCCGAAAAGGCAAAGGTCGCCCGCCATTCCCCATCCGACCGCCCGGCTTTCCAGCCGCGCGCGCCAATGTGGGCATAGAGCGTCTTGTTATCAGTGAGATCAGTCATGATGCGTTGCCTATTGGAGTGCCCGACTGTACGCTCTAACCCATAGCAATCGTGGAATAGCGTGCGATGTGCTTTTTCAGGTATACAAGATCACAAAGTGGACACGCAAGTTTCAGGCCCTTACCCGCTAACATGGCTTGTGGTGTCCCACACTTCTTACACTTCAGGACTTGTGGGTCGGCCTCATAAACAACGCCACCTTTCCAAGGGAATGAGATTGCTGGGTGGCGGGCCTCGAAACCCGCGATCTCTTGCCAAGAATAGGAATTTGAAAAAAATGCGGTTTTTAGGTTCTGGTGTTGATCTAGGTGAGACAGCGATCCATCCCGCGTTTTGCCAGAAAAGACGATGTGCTCCAGATCGGTTATCCCTGAAAGGGCAGCGAGGCTATCCAGGGTAATGGTGGCCGAAAATGACGCCCAAATTGTCAGACTTTTTAACGCTTTGCTGCTTTGAATGCCGTCAATATGGGAGAGCTTGTCAGATCCATAGATCCACAGCGTTTCTAAGTTAGGGAAACTCTGCAGCAAATACAAGGATGTCAGTTGCTTGCAGTCTTGTAGATACAATCGAGTGATGTGAGGGAATGGACGCACGTTGAACAGAGCAACTTCGTTCATGTGCCAAGCCGCATGAAATTGGCTTGGGTGCTCTGAAATCGTTTTGCGCGATTGGAAAATATCTGTCGCGTCTTTCCGAAGCTCATCGATTGTTTTCATTATTTGACTGGCAGCGTCCACGAAACTGTATCCTTATACACCTTGCTTGAAGATATTCCGGTCCTGGAAAATTACCAGCCTTGGATGCTCTGTTCTGACAGCGAACCTTCAGGGCCACTCCAAGAACCCTCTTTTTCGCCGATCTGCCCTGCTCTACGCCAAATCGATCGCTTAGGTATGGCAAAAACTCCCAGCAAAACTAACCAGGTATTGACAGGTTTTCTGCCCACGCCCTTTTAGCATGATAGCGGTCGTTCGAGCCAGATGCATGGAATGTCTCAAGAGAGCCCACAGGCGATATTGGGTGCAGTGTCTAACAATTTCCTACAGGTTTCCCTGAGGTTTGCAGGGGATTTTTGGGAAATCACCGTCGCGTTAGAGCGTGAAAATGTCGAGGACGAAGGGGAGATAGAGGACATAGCAGACGAAGCTTCTATTTTCCTGTTTCACGTTCACGATGACCTGCGCCCTAAAACTCCTCCAGATTTGTGTAGAGTCCGCCCAACAAAAGGACAGACAAATGAAGGCACGATTTACGGACGAGCAGATCATTGCGATGATCAAGGAACAGGAAGC
>JBATTJ010000093.1:0-9053 GCA_049670485.1 Sulfitobacter sp. | reverse complement strand
GGCCAATAGGCCCCGCCACAATCAGTTGCTAAAAAATTATCGGGAAGTTCCATGCGCAATTCATTTTCCAAACTGCCGCTGACAGGTGTGAAAGTTGTCGATTTCGGCCAGTATATCGCCGGGCCTGCCGTGGCCATGCTGCTGGGTGACCTGGGCGCCACTGTGGTGCGGATTGACCCACCCGGTGGCCCGATGTGGGAAAGCCCGGCCAATGCCACGCTGAACCGCAACAAGGTGATCGTGAATCTTGACCTCAAGACCGCCAAGGGTCTGGAACAAGCGCGTGCCCTGTGCGCAGAGGCCGATATTATCGTCGAGAATTTTCGCCCCGGAAAGCTGGCAGCGTTGGGGATCGATTTTGCCAAAATGCGTGAAGAGCGGCCAGAGCTGATCACTATCTCGCTGCCCGGGTTTGCGTCCAATGATCTTGAAAAACGCGAGCAGCGCGCCTTCGAAAGTGTGATTGCCGCTAGTTCCGGCGTGTTTACCGATATGGGCCAGAACCGTGTTTTGATGGGCCTGAACCCGTCGTTCTCTCCGCTGCCGCTGGCCTCTGCCTATGCCTCCCAAATCGCGGCCTCTGCTGTGGTGCTGGCATTGCAATCTCGGCAGATAACCGGCCTTGGTGACGAGATCGAAGTGCCGCTTGCCGCGGCCGTGATGGAAGGCCTGTGCTATAACTCGATCAAGGTCGAGAACATGCCCGAACGCTATCTGACCCAGCGCGAATCCGAGATCACGCGCCGTCGACTTGAAGGCCTGCCGATGAACCTCAGCTATGAGGATTTGCAGGATTTACTTGATCCGTTCTATCGCAGTTATATGTGCAAGGACGGCCGGATGTTTTATGTGGTCTGCCCCAGCCACAAACATCACGCGCGCCGCTGTCTCGAAGTTCTCGGCCTCTATGACGAGCTGGTCGCAGAGGGGCTGACGTCCGAGGAGGACACCTATAAGCCTTGGTCGGAGTGGGAGTCCAAGACCTCGCTGGGGGTCTATCCGATGCCCAAAGATTGGGCCGACAAGATCACCGCGCGCATGAAAGAGGTGTTCATGACCCGCACCTCGCACGAGTGGAAAAAGATGTTTGGCCGCGGGCATATTCCGGGTGCTGCGCAGCGCTGGCTGCAAGAGTGGGTGCACGATGAATTTGCCGAAGCCTCCGGTCTGATGATCGACGTGAATGATCCGGTATATGGCGAAATGACCCAACCTGGCCCAGTTGTCTGGATGGAGGAAAGCGGTGAAGAGGCGCTGGAGCCGGACCCCCGCCGTTGGGTGGAGTTTGAGGAAGCGCTTAAAATTCTCAGGAAAATCCGCACTGACATTCCGGACCCTTCGGACGAGACGGCACAAGAGGCTTGGCTGACCGGTGTGCGCGTGCTTGACCTGTGCAACGTAATCGCGGGGCCGCATTCCGCCAGCTATCTGGCGCGTTTTGGGGCCGAAGTGATCAAACTTGATCCCTCCACGCCTATGTATGACAGCCTGAACACTGTCATTTACGGCCTGTCGCAGATGCGCGGCAAACGTTCGATCCTCGCAGATATTACCACACGCCACGGAAGACAGGTGTTCGAGGATCTTGTTAAAACGGTAGATGTGATCGTCTGGAATGCACCCGACAACCAGATCAAAAAGATGGGGCTGGACACCGACACCCTGCGCAAGATCAATCCCGACGCCATATTTTGCAAGCTGGATTGTTTCAGTGGTGTGCGCCGCAGCACCCGCACCGATTACATCGGCTATGACGATCTGGTTCAGGCGACAACGGGCATCATGCTGCGCTTTGGTGGTGCGATGGACCGCCCCGAAGAGCACGCCCATGTCGGCACCATCGACGTAATGTGCGGCTTTGGCGGTGCGCTTGGCGTGGCGGCGGCATTGTATCAAAAGTACCGTCATGGTCGAATCGGGCGCGGGCGCACTTCGCTCAGTTCAAACAGCGGCCTGTTGCAGATCCCCTTTGCCTTTGATTTCAAAGGGCGTGGGCTTTATGATGAGCCGTCTGGCCCGGAAGTTAACGGATATGATGCGCTGACGCGCTTTTACAGCACAGCGTCGGGGCGGCATATCCTGCTGTGCGCCTATGAGGCTGATTTACCGCGCTTCCGCGATGTTGAAGGCCTCGAAGAATTGCCCGATATGGCGGTAGAAGACCGCGCGGCGTATCTGGCGGCAGCGTTCCAGGATCAGCGTGCGGCGGAGTGGGTCGAGCGGCTGCGTGCAGCCGATATCGGCGCGGCGGTTTGTGAATATCTTGATGCGTTGCGGGCCGAAAATTCGCGAGATGCGGACGGGGCACCCGGCACGCAAAACGGCAGCTATTCGTTCTCGATCTATCCCGATCACCCCAGCGGGCATACGATAACCCAACTTGATCCTTATGCTGTGCGCTCGGTGCGTGGCACTGTGACCGCAGTTCGGCCAGCCGAGAAATTCGGCGCGTCGACCCGCACCGTTCTGAAGGAACTCGGATACGCCGATCAGGCCATTGAGGCGATGCTCAAATCGGGCGGCATCAGTGAATCGTGGAGCGATGAGTATTTACCAAGTTAGCCGAAAGTCCGGTCGGCACACGGCTGGGGCAATCATGGGGCCCCGAATAATCCGCGGCAGTTTTAACCAAGCTTGATGACACTTCCGCCCGCCGCTTTCTTGCTGCGGGCGGAGAGGTTGTGTCTGGTGCTTTTGTGTCAAATAGGGGGATGTATGTCTCACAAAACCCAATCGAAGAATTTTTAGACTAAAACTGCAGAATGCTACTTTTGCGTTGGGTTCAATTCGAATGTCGCGATCATATCCAAAGTGCTAATTGCAGCACTGATCGTCATGGCAATTGCTGTGCCGGATACAGCAGCAAAGGTTCTCAGTGATTTGTAAGGTATCTGGCCGCGGATATTCTAAAGCTGATACGATTTACATCATAGCATTGTTGCTGATTATCTCTGTGGTTCTTGCACTTATCCCATGCAACCGGACTTTTAAAACTTGGGCTGGAAGGCGACATGCCCGAGCTCTCCAACGTCAATTGTGATCGCCGCACTTGTCATTATCAAGGGCAGATCGACACTGTCGGGCACTGGCAAAGGCATCAAATGTCTCTCAAATATCAATATGGACCTAAGCTCCTCCTACTGGCGTTGTCCGTGTTCTTTGGCTCGACATTCTTTGGCTTCAACGCATTGGTTTAGGGCTCGATCACATTTATCACGCAATTGCCCGGAATGCTTTTCGCCGCCTGAAGAACGGACGGCGGTGAGGCGGTAGAACTGGCAAGCTGGCAAGGCGGTTGGTCTGTCCTCTACGGCATATGGGGGATCGCATGGACGCCGTTGGTGGGCGTAACCCTTGCGCATGTTTGGCGTGGTCGCACACTGCGCGAGTGTATTCTCGGGGGTATCGTTGTCCCGTTGCTGATATGATTTGAGTGGTTCACCATCATTGGCGGGACCGTAATTGACTGACACTGAACGGCGGCACAGTTGAGGCTATTTCCGGCGCGGGTCAACAGAACCAGTTGTTTGGAATGCTCGACTTTATGCTTGGTTCTGGTTTGGCGTGGGTGATTTTTGTGATCGTTATGGTTTTGTTGCTGACACCTCTTGTGACGACGGTCGACCCTGCGATTTTGATCGTCAACACGTTCAATGCAGGCGCCGCCGAAAACCATCCGGTCGCCCATAAATCATCTTCTGGAGTGTGGCTTTGTCGCTGGTTGTGGGTGGTATGCTGATCGCTGGCGGTGTTGGTGCAATCCAATCCGCGATGTTCAACTGGGGCGCTGCCTTTCTTGCTTGTGATGGTTCTGATGCGTGCTGCTCTGATCAAGGCAATTATAAATGACGGCAGTCGTGCGCGTAGTGGCGTTCAGATCGTTCACACCGCTGAATACTTTGAAAAGGGGGCTGTGCGCCCTTTTCCTTCGGCCCATTTTCAATCAGGCGTCAATGTTCGCGCGAAAACAGCCTACGATTCTGACGCACGGTCTCGATGATAAACCGTGTGGTGACCGAGATGTGCGGGATCGCATCCATCGCCTCATGCCAAACCACCCAATAGCTGCGCTCGGCCTTTGTTTCGGGGAACAGGGGGACGAGATCGGGGTCGTCGCGGACGGCAAAATCATGCAAGATCCCAATCCCTGCACCGGCCCGCACAGCCGTTACCTGCGCAAGCGCGCTGGAAATTTCGAATTGAGAGTCCCACTCTGGCCAGAAGCTTTTGTTGAAATCCAGCTCGGGTGTATAAATCAGATCATCAACATATCCTACCAGTTCATGCTCTCTGAGATCGTCCTTGCACGCTGGTTTTCCACGTTTTGCCAGATAGGATTTCGCAGCATAAAGTCCAAGCGAATAGTCCGTCAGCTTGGTCGCCTTCAATCGTCCTTTTTGTGGGCGTCCGATGACGATGGCAATGTCGGCTTCGCGTTGGGACAGCGAAAAGGAGCGCGGTGCGGGCACAAGTTGGACCTTCAGATCAGGATAGAGGGCCCTTAATTTGGGTAAATGTGCGGCGAGATAGGATGCCCCGAACCCGTCCGGGGCACCAATTCGCACGGTCCCTTTGATATTGTTTACGCTGTCTGCATCATCGTTCGTGCGCAATCGCAGCATCGCCTCTTCCGCGGCAAGCGCGTTTGGCATCAAGGCGCGCCCGCTACGCGTCAGGCTGCACCCGACAGTGCGGCGGTCAAACAGCTTTTCGCCGACAGCCTCTTCGAACTGGGTAATCCTGCGATTGACCCGCGCTTGCGATGTGCCCAGCCTTTGGGCGGCGCGCAGGATCTGCCCTTCGCGTGCCACAGCCAGAAAGAAACGCAAATCATCCCAGTTCATCGACTACATCCAAATTCGGATAACAGATCACCAATATTGTGTATATTTTTGAAGATGACAAGGCAGTAGGGAAGGGGGCAGAAATCAGGAGGATCCCATGACCGAACTTACACATTACATTAATGGCGCGCATGTGCAGGGCACGTCGGGTCGCACGCAACCGGTTTTCAACCCCGCCATTGGCGCATCCGAGCGTAGCGTTCCGCTGGCGTCGACCGATGAGGTGAACATTGCCATCGCCGCCGCCAAGGCCGCCTTTCCCGCGTGGTCAAAAACCCCTGTTCTGCGCCGCGCGCGCATTCTGGATAAGTTCAAGAACATCCTTTGGGACCGTGCCGATGAGTTGGCCGCGATCCTTGCGTCCGAGCATGGCAAGACCCATGACGACGCCGTCGGAGAAGTGACCCGTGGCCTTGAGGTCGTCGAATTTGCGATCGGTGCGCCCACCTTCATGAAGGGCGAGTTTTCCGAGAACGTAGGCTCTGTTGTGGACAGCCACAACATCCGTCAGGCACTTGGCGTCTGCGCAGGCATCACGCCGTTCAACTTTCCAGCCATGGTGCCCATGTGGATGTTCCCCGTCGCCATCGTGACTGGCAACACATTCATCCTCAAGCCGTCCGAGCGGGTACCGTCCGCATCGCTCAAAGTGGCCGAATGGTTGTCTGAGGCGGGCTTGCCCGCAGGTGTCTTCAACGTTGTCAACGGCGATAAGGAAGCGGTCGATGCGCTGCTGCACAGCCCAGATGTCAAGGCCGTCAGCTTTGTAGGCTCCACCCCGATTGCAAAATACATCCACCAGACCGGCACAGCCAACGGCAAGCGCGTGCAAGCTTTGGGCGGTGCCAAAAACCACGCCATCATCATGCCGGACGCCGATCTGGAAATGACGGCAAATGCACTGATGGGTGCAGCATATGGATCAGCGGGCGAACGCTGCATGGCGATTTCCGTGGCTGTCCCGGTCACCGACGCTGTGGCGGACGCGCTGATCGACATCATGGTACCGATGATCAAGGCGCTGAAAATCGGTCCAACAACCGATAAATCTTCCGACATGGGCCCACTGGTCACTGAGCAGCATTTGGCCAAAGTACGCGGCTACATTGATACCGGTGTTGCCGAGGGTGCAAAGATCGTCGTCGACGGGCGTGATTTTACGCAAGACAAGCAGGGCTACGAGAAGGGGTATTTCCTTGGTGGTACGCTGCTCGACAATGTCACAGAGGACATGACAGTCTGGAAAGAAGAAATCTTTGGTCCGGTTCTATCCGTGGTGCGCAAAGGCTCCTACCAAGAAGCGCTCGATCTTGTGCATAGCCATGAATATGCAAATGGCACCGCGATCTTTACCCGCGATGGTGACACAGCGCGCAGCTTTAGCCAGGATGTCGAGGTCGGCATGATCGGGATCAACGTACCAATTCCGGTACCCATGGCCTATCACTCCTTCGGCGGCTGGAAGTCTTCTATTTTTGGAGAGCATCACATGCACGGCATGGAAGGCGTGCGGTTCTACACCCGCATCAAAACCACCACAACACGGTGGCCTTCCGGTCAGCGCACCGACCCCGAGTTCACCATGCCCACGCTGGGATAATGAAACGGATGGTGACGTTCGAGGCGTCTTAGGCTAACTGGTATGAAGCGGCCCGGAATTTTTCTGGGCCGCTGTTTTGAGCTCCAGACCAGTTAAAAAGGTTGTTTTCTCCATTCAACCATTCAACAGCTTTAAGTAGCAAAAGTGGAGTCATGCTTCAGAGGGTTTTGCCCCATCGAAAGATAGGGTCGGGCTTTGTTGCGCAAATCGAGTTGAGGTCGTGCTTCCCCTTTCCCAGACGGACGTGGCTTATGTCCACGGTACGGATGTGCCAAGGGCTGTGAAGCCGTTTAGGGTCGCGGTGCGGATCTGGATCTCTGCAACCTGCCGATCAAAGCCGCGCGCCGACAGGCGTTGGTCAAGCAATTTCACACAATGCAGTCACTGACCGGCAGGGTTATGCGCCGCATGTTCCCGAGAGGTTTCTTCTCAACGCGGCTTCGACGGTGATATCCAGTTTACTGTCGCGACAACGCTCGATCCAGATACTTTAAGGATCGCACCGCGTCGTTTCGCGCTCTGGCTCAGTGTGTCAGGCTTCCATTGCTTCGCAATCTTGCGCGGGTTCGGGGCGTCTTGGATTTGACCCAGTGGATCAATTCAGCCCCGGACGGGCGGAGCCCTTTGGGGATGACAGCATTTGCATTGCGCGCAGCAATCGCGTCGTGGCATTTTATGCAATAAAGCCCTCTCAGGGGCATGGTTTTCATAGCTTGACCTTCGTTAGTTCACAATTGGGTATTCCTCGGACTGCGATAGGGCGACTGACATCCTCGGAAAAAGGGGGGCCTTGGTTGATGAAGGTTGAAACTGATGAGTTCGGTCAGACTGCTGGCTCTACCTGTTTTTACCCGATGAAATTGACCGCTTTAAGGCAAAATACATGACTGCTGGTCTGGAGGGATGAATGTTTGATATAATCTGGAATGTTGTACGTACCGTTCTCCAGCATAAAGGAGTTTGCACTGTGATTGATCCAAATTGACTTGGTGCTCAAATTTATCCGCGCGATGAGGTCTCGTCGGTTTCATCAGATTTGATTGTAGCCCAACCACTTCATTTGACGCCTGAAAGCAAAAGCAGCAAAACAGTCGCAAAGTTGGGATTTCCCAACAGAAATGATGGAAAGAGCAAAAACGGTAAATCCGATGCTTCCGATATGTGAACTGTATGCTTTCCGTGGGGCATTCATTGACACAAATATCTACAAAAATAGAGACTTGGCGTTCAGAATTGTGATGGTTGTGCTACCTTCTACACTTGGGCCGATCCCTGCCACACTATCCAAGGAATCGGTTCTGGTGAGGGGGGCGTTCAGCCCGAATTTACGGCCTGTAAAGCGCGCAACCAAGCTGGTGATCTGGAGATTTGCCTCATGATGCCTGACCGATCTCACTTTTTTGTGATTTATTAACGTCTAAGCGGCTCTAGGGGGGTTGCACCTGCTGTGGGCATGCTATGATCACTGTACACAATGCGGATAAAACGCGTTGATCTTGAGGCGGATCCGGGAGGGATCGGCCATTCACCACGGAGGAAAACACCATATGAAATTTACAGCATTTATTGCGACGACGGCACTGGCGGCGACAGCGGCGACAATGACGTTTGCAGATGGCCACGGCGACCGCACCGGTTGGCCCGAAAGCTTTACGGTTGGCACGGCGTCGCAGGGCGGCACCTATTTCGCCTATGGCGCGGGTTGGGCCAATCTGGTCGCAGAAGAGCTGGGCCTGACAGGCGGCGGCGAAGTGACCGGCGGTCCGGGCCAGAACATGGCATTGGTCCACACTGGCGCCGCACAATTCGGCATGACCACAATGGGCCCTGCCGCAGAGGCGCGCGATGGTCTCAACCCGATCGCACCGGGCCTGAAGATGGACAACGCATGCGCGATGTTCCCGATGTACCAGACACCGTTCTCTGTCACGGCACTGTCTTCGTCAGGCATCACAAAGATTTCCGATATTCCTGACGGCGCACGCATCGGTTTCGGCCCAGCAGGCTCGACATCGGACACATACTTTCCGCGCATGATGGATGAGTTGGGCGTCAACTACGAGCGCCGCAATGGCGGTTGGGCCGATCTGGGTGGTCAACTGCAAGACGGTTTGCTGGACGTGATCGCGTTTGCGGCCGGTGTGCCCGTGCCCGCCGTGAGCCAGCTTGAAGTGCAAACGGACGTGAACATCATCGAGTTCACCGAAGAAGAGCAGGCCAAATTGCTCGAAGCCTTCCCTGTCGCTCCGTTCGACATCGCGGAGACAACCTATACCACGCTCGAAGCACCAGCGCGCTCTGTTTCCATGTGGAACTTTGCCATTGCCGGTTGTGATCTGCCCGACAGCTTCGTCAAGGCAGTTGTGGACGTGATCATGTCCGACAACGAGCGGATGGTGAACATCCACCGCGCTGCGGGCAGTACGATCCCTGAAAACTACACCAAGAATGCAGGCGTTCTGCCATGGCATCCCGGTGCAGCGGCTTGGTTCATCGAGAACGCAGGCGCAGAGATCCCTGCGGATCAAATCTTTAGCAAGTAAGCTCTGATGGTTTCGGGGCCGGATACAATGTCCGGCCCCGAAATACTCCCAATTGCGCCCCAGGGG
>JBATTJ010000092.1:0-8332 GCA_049670485.1 Sulfitobacter sp. | reverse complement strand
TGGCGTTCATACAGCTATACTTCGCGGGCTTCATGCCAGTCGCGGATCATGCGAGTAATGGTTTGAAGGGCAAAGCCTCTTTGGGTTCTGACATCAATCATTCCAAACTCTTCGGAAAACCTAACGGTATCTTGACCGTCTTGAATAAACTCGTAGCGCCCGCTCGAATATTCATCTTCTGGATCGTAGTCTACAACGCGCCATTGTCCCAGAACTTCACCGTCACGGGTGATTACGTCGCCACCTGCAAGATTGAGGGCGTATCCGCTCTCCATCCACTCGTCGTGTCCTTCAAGATTTATCGGGTAGATGTATTCCATGGCGATTTGTTTGACCTCTGTATCGTGACGGTGAATGCCAGCTACGTTCATTCCTAGGACTGCGGTTTTAGTTAATTTAGAATTGGGTCCAGAGTTTGAAATCCAAACTCACCGCCGATAGGATTAACTAAGTAGAGTTTGGCAGTGGGTACGGTTTTCTTGAGGTCTATTCTGTTACTTCGTCCATCTGCCCAATCCACGGTATAGTTAGTGTTGGATTTATTGTGTCGGCCCAAGCCAATGACCATAATCATGTCGTCAGCTAACCGTCTATAAAACACGGTGAAGTTGCTTCGTGGTTGTGTCCGATGCATACAAGTTAGGCGAAATTGGCTTCTGCCGCTTCCGATTTTCACATCTTTGATTGGCATATCTTGATGAGGGCCAACCTGAGCGATGTTCTTGATCCACAACCATTTCGGTCGATCAAATTTAGGAGGGTGCCAAAATTGAGGAACCACCACTTCGTTGTTGTAGTCTCTTGCTAGAGATTCAAGCGTATGAATTTTGGACATATATGCATTCTGTTATGTTAGGTTGCGTTGATATCATCAGTGTAAAGAGGCGGAGTTTGGACCGTGTGACACCCGCATTCCAAACTCTTTTGACGTGGTGGAGGACCTGTTCAGAGCGAATTTGACGGAGACTTAGGGGATGAATTTGGTCATTGATTTGATGTCATTTGCGAAATTTTCCAGCCGCATTCTTTAGTTTATAAGGTGCATATTTGATAAGTAGGCCAAATCCAGATTTCATCTCAGGTTTGAACTGTCCCATGCAAGCATGGACCAATTCCAGTGTCATTTGATACGCTAGATACAAATCAGCAAAGCTGGACGGATGACCCTGACCATATCTCCAATCAGAGATGTCTGAAAACGCAGGCCAATGCTCAAATTTCGTGTCGTCAAAATTCATGCCGCAGTGGTTGGCGGCCTCTATCAGTGTTTCAATAGAATGAATCTTGGGCTGTGATTTTGTTTGAGCAAGGATGACTGCCTTCATGGCAGCTTCGTTTGCCATCTGTAAGTCAAACCAAGCAGGCCCTCGATCACTATCCCGAAAAGATACCAGTCTTACCGCAGCTTGCTGAAGATACGTAGATGTCGATTGGATCAGTTTCCTGACTTCCTGATCACCATCTGATCGGAATGTAACAGCCCGAAAATTGATGCTACGCAATACCTCAGCCGCAAGCGTAGCCTCAGAGATAACGGTATTGCGGTTGTCCTTGTCTATCGTGCCGAGGTCAGGCCCATCCACAATCATCGATGCTGCGGATTCACCTGAGCCAAGACCATCATCAAAGTAAATCCAACTCTGTTCCGCTTCTACTTCCACTTTTCTACGGTTAGTGGGGACAGATACAATGCGCGGCACACCACGAATTACAACAGCACCGATCAGGTCGTCTTTACCGTTCTCCTGCATCAGTGCTTCGCCGTAGCGTTCGAGATACCAGTATTCGACAGCGTCGAATAGGACGCGAAACCACATCTCCTCCATGTTGCCAGCAACACCTTCGTTGGCACTAAGGAGCGTATCACCCGCCTTCACTTCACAGGCACCTTCACGAAACATCATCATGAGTGCCTGTAACGGACGCTGTGATGGTCGGTATTCCCGACGTTCGAGGTCGTGATCAAATAGGTCGAGCCAATGGTCCATCTGTGCGGCCAATTCGCGGCGCTGTTCTAACCCCACATCTTCCGCTTCTGGCAGATTGTTTTCATCCATTATACGGCACCTGCGTGGTTATCCCTGTGTACATCTCAAACAGCTTCTCTTGTCGGTCTTTTCCCATCTTGGTCGAAAGGCTTGCTCGGCCAGATCGGTGATGGCCTGTTCGATCTCGACAGCATTCATGACGAGTGATCCAAGATACCGCTGACCATGGCATCATAGCGCGATGGGTCAAAGGCACTGCCCGTGGTCTCCAGCACCCGCGTCGTTTCAAGCCGTAGGACTTCAACCACCGCCGTGCGCACAGCCTCAGGTTTGGGCCGATGCCCGATGTGCTGGATCATCCGTTCAACATGTTCGACGACGATGCCAAGGCGGTCGAAGTCTGTTTGGGTCGGGGCTACCACAATACGGCCCTCGAACATCGCGGAGATCGAAAGACCATAAGCCGCAGCGATATCCACAAGACGTTGGGCATCAACCTTGGTTTCGTTGTTCTCCCAACGCCAAAGGCTGGTCTTCGGAACCCCAAGCAGTTTGGCACCTTCACCCAAAGAAAGTTCCTTGGATTCACGGGCGTCTTGCAGAATTTCACCAAACGATTTTGCAGAAGCATTTTTCATCCTTTTTGTATTCCACAATACGGAACATGAGGAAAGTCGAACGATCACTTACGTGTTAAATGAATTGCGAATCGTTCCATAAAATGGAATACGGGACGCATGACATTGACGCAATATCTCGCCACCAACCAACTGACCCTCAACGACCTAGCAAAGCAGTGTGGAACCAGCGCCAGCACGATCCTACGGGTGAAGGATGGGACCGTGGCACCTTCAAAACGGGTCGCACGTGCCTTGTGGGATGCCACAGGCGGTCAGGTGTCCCCGAATGATCTCTACGGCCTGCACCACGCCGCAGGACACTGTGCCTGTGGCCACAACGCACCTGAAGCACCGACTCCACAACAATAAGGAATACTGTATTGCCTCCCAGAACCACAACAATGTCGCCTCTGACCGCACTGATTACCGTTGGTGCCATCGCAGTCGGCGGATATGTCGGATACGCCACCGCATTTCCGAGTGATCGAAAGCAAGTGCGGTCCTGCATTACATCGATGTTGGAAACCTCACGGGGGCAGGTCGGTTACGGCGAACTGCGTGACAAACTGCTGGCACTTGATCGTGCGGATACGGTTGTGGTTGTAGATGAGACCCGCCGTGATTTTGATGACAGCACGTTGGTTACATTTGTTTATCAAGTAGATGGCCGCACCAGCCGTATTGTGTGCGGGCAATGATGACCTAGGGTCCATATATGGACCACTGTATTGATGAGACGCTGCTTAATGCTGGAGAACCGTTCATGAAGAATAAAAACCCGCTTATCGTGTTGGTCGCTTCTGCTACGTTGTCCTGTGCTGGCCTCGTCAATGCACAAAGCCTCGATGGTCTGTATCAACCTTCGGGTCAATTATGGACCTGTTCGCCAGAGCAGATTGGCGTGGATGGCGGTGCGCTTTCAGTCGAAGGACATATCTTTAACGGGGTCGAGAACCGATGTCAGTTAACCAACCCCAGACCCAGCGGGGCTGGCACTACGTATAGGGCTGTCTGTTCAGCTGAAGGTGAAGAATCCATTGAAGACCTGACCCTTACACCGACTGCTAATGGCATAAACCTACAACGCAGTGGATCAACCTTTTACTGGGAACGTTGCGGGGCCTTACAGGATGTATCAGCGGATCAGGGAGGGTCCGCACCGCAGGGCAACAGTGATCGTTGGAGCAATGGCAACCGTGCTGCATCCATCAGCACAGGCAGCAATTACTTTGAGCTTTCCTGTGATACGTACAATGCATCAGCAACCTATCCCACCGCACGACTGGTAGCGCCTTGCCCGCATTGCTTCCCGATGGAGACATCCAATTACACATTGAGGGTCGATGGGCAGTTCAGTCGGGACTATGAATTTGAACGGGTCAGCAATGCCGAGGGATCAGTGTCGGGCTTGGACTATTACCCCGACTGGAATGAGGGATTTGTGTCGGCCCTAATGGCAGGGTCTACCCTTGATGTTTTGGAGCAAGGCAACGTCATTGCGTCGTTTCCGTTGGCGGGGTCCAGTCAGGCCATTGGTCAACTTCGCCAGCAATGCAACTGACCCACACCCTTGGCGTCGCTGATAACAGTAGATCAGAAAATCGCGATCTTTGAGCGCCTTCTCCATCGCAATTTCATCAGGGGTGAGTTGGGCATCCGTCCAATCAACATACCAGAGGCGTACCAGCGACAAGCCCGCTTTGTCATTGAGAAGCGGTATGATGAAATCATTGCGCCCTTCGTTGATGCTGCATTCTCCATCGTTGACTGGCCGCCCAGCATGGCTGCTAAACGCTGTGTGGCCATGCAAGCCTATGATAAATGCGTTGACCGATGTGAAGCGCAGACTGGGCATTCCCAACCCCGCACAAGCGTCCCTAACCTAGAAGCTCTCATCACCCGATACGCTGTCCAAACTGAGCAGACATCACGCCTCTTCAACTTCGGGTAGGCTATTCCACCACTGCTCGACTGCTTCATCCAGCAAGGCACCAAGTGGGATGCGCGACGTTTCTTTGACCTCCCTTAGGCGCTCATAGGTCACCTTTTTGACTGCACGAATTGTAACCTGTTTTCGATCTGACATGAGTTGATCCTCCTGCATGTATTTATGCGTTGCAGGTCAGATGCATCACACCCGACGCAAAAGTTCCGACTTCTTATCAGCACCTTAACCAGATTTTTTCAGAATTAGGTAAAGCCACAGGATTTTTGCCACTAAATACTTCGACGCAGATGCACTGCATACGCACTTTGTTATCAGCAAAATACCTATTGGTCAGTTTCCGTCCGCAGATGTCGTTACAGGGAACTGAAGAATCTGCGTCCTGAAAAGTGGCCTAATTACAGTGCGACTGCTGCGGTCAAAGTAAAAGGAAAACAAGCCGATAGTCGCGGTAAGGGGTGATCTATTAGGTAAGGTTTTACACATGGTGAAGAATTGATTTCAAAGACGATCAACAGGAAGATTTGTGCATGTCAGATCATTCTATACCGCAGGGCCAGCACAAAGGCGCAAGCAAACACGAGCTATAAAGATCAGCTTAACACCATCAAAACCATCTACCCTGATTTCAGCATTACTCACTCCACTATTGATCATATTGCCGAAGCCATGTCTGGCCGTGCTGATGCTGAAAAACGTTTTGCGTCGGGGTTGGGCAAAGCTCTTAGACGGTTGAAACGTCAACCAGACACAATCTTGCTGATATCAGAATTGACCCGTCTTGCACGTCGTACTGATGTATTCACATTGATCAAAGCGCAGGGGCTGGGACACCGCATCTATGATGCGACGACAGGCTTGTGTCTGAATGACAGTATCAAACTTGGCGCACACACTGTCATTGAAGAACAGACCAAGAAGCAAAGGGCGTCACGCATACGGGGCATGGTTCGGCTCATGAAAGATGGTGGTGATATGGGAAACCATAATATCGCCAGCCAGTCGGTAATTGGCATATCGACAAAGGCACGTATTGCCAAAAAGCGGGCAGCCGATGTCTTGGCGGCATTGTCGCAGATGGTCATCTTCTATCGGGGCCGCACACCATCTTACGAAGAAATATGCGATGAATTGGATCGGCGGGAAATTCGCACAGGTCAGGGGAATTTCTTTACTCCAGAGCGGCTAGCACAGTTTAAAAAGAACGATACACGGAAATGGAACTATGCTCTCGATAGCTACCATCGGCCTAGGCGGCGTCTTCGGAGGGTTCTATTTCACACGGCGGTAGAACTATACAAACGCCGCCGTTGTAGGAGGCAGATGAAGTTCCTGTTGTTCGCCATTGCCTACAAACTGGTCTGGGCAGAACTCAGTCACTCTGAATGGGCGAACCGAGCATCAGATACCCTCTGCCAGACACCAAGGCGACACAGGATGGTAAGGCGGACCGATGGATGTCGTGGACCACCTAATGGCCTCAGCACTACCTGTACTGTCGAAGTGTAATCGTAGATGCCCGTGTGGTGAGCAAGGATAAATACCAGTGCCTTGCAATGGAGGGCGACGGTATGGAAGCTAAAAATAGATGCGGTATGGATCGGGAAGAAGTCATCGAACAGGGCCTTGAGTTTCTTGAACGTGTCGGTGATGACGATCTGCTCAAGTTTCTGCGAAGACTTCCCATGATGGCAAGCAATGCCGAAGGTCCCCTTACACTGGCTGATTTCATCTACGAGATGAGGCTATGGCCATTTGTCAAAGAAGCATGGGCTGAAGTTGAAGGCAGTGCGGGCGTTGCTGGCAGGCTCATCCAGATCAATCGGGTCTACAAGCTGGCCGCAGAACGAATGCATCGGCTGACGGGAGAGCGGCGGCGGGCGGATCGGATGATCGATGTTCCAGCTTTTCTGCAAGCCTATACGTCAGGCGCATCAGCATAAGTCACAGCATGTGAACACACTTGTCGTCGTCGACTATTTTGGTGCAATATTTTTATAATATAGCACTACGGAATGTAAAAAATATGCATCGCACAATTGCAGCGAAACGGAATCGCCTTGGCCTGCGGCTTTCCGATGCTGCGGTAATATCAGGGCTGGCAATCCCCACCATTCGTAAACTGGAAGCTGGCCAAGGAAGCCTGAGATCGCTGTGCGAGTACGTTCACATGCTTGATCTAAAACTGGACTGGTTTGGACTGGAAGATGGGTTTCATGGCTCATCTATTGCAGATCGCCGCAAGCAACTCCGTATCAGCCAACGCACTATGGCTCAACGCATTTGTGTTAGTCATAGAACCATCATCGCATTGGAAACCAAGTTCCGTGGTCGGGTCGATACTTTGATGAAGGTTATGCAGGTGCTACGGCTAAAGCCCACCGTCCGAAGTCTCAGCGAACCAAATGACAACAATGCAATGGCATTGGTCGCCGATGCTGCATTGCCATCTGTACTGGACGACACTGCATCCACGAACCAACGCTATGCGCTAATCGAAGCTGATGCACAAAATGCATTGCGACAAATGCCTGCCAGTATCGCAGACTGCATCATGACATCACTGCCCTATTGGCAGCAGCGGTCCTACGCGGCTGGTGGCATCGGTGAGGAGCAAACGGTTGAGGCATATCTCACAGACCTCAGGGCGGTCTTCAGGCAAGCTCACCGTGTCCTCAAGCCCCGTGGGTCGCTCTGGATCAACATTGATGACAGCTACCATCAGAAGTCTTTGCAGGGCATTCCATGGCGGCTCGTTCTGGGGATGATCGAAGATTCTGGATGGCTGGTCCGCAACGATGTCATCTGGAGCAAGTCGGGCGGCGGCTTGAACCGTTCCAACAATCGGATGACGCATCGGCCTGAACATCTATTTCATCTGGTAAAGCAGGAAAACTACCACTTCGATGCTGACGCTATTCGTCAAGAACCAGTGTTGGCCCGTCTCGACCAACATGAGATCGCAACTGCAACGGGCTTAACTCAGGCAGCTTGCATCAAACGAATAGAAGCAACGGACGCCCTTTCTGAAACTGAAAAGCAGGCAGCGACTGACGCAGTTTCAACCATCTTCCAAGACATTGCCAATGGGCAGCTTCATGACTTCCGTCTGGTCCTGCGAGGTAGCCGTGTAACCCATTCTGACAGCCCCAAAGCATCAGCCCGCGCAGGTCGGCTTGATGATCATGGGTTTTACATCCTAAAGTACGACCCACGTGGAAGCCTTCCCAGTGACGTTTGGGACTTAGCGCCTGATCGATCCACGGGACGGGAGAACCACTATGCAGCCTATCCCACATCGCTTTGCGAAAAGCCGATATTGGCAACATGCCCAGCCGAAGGTTTAGTTATTGATCCCTTTGTCGGCACAGGCACCACATTGGTCGCTGCACTTCAGATGGAAAGGCGAGGCATCGGGATTGATCTCTCTCAGGAATACCTCAGCATTGCATCACGACGGTTGTCCAGATTGGGATAATATTGACCCCCGCGAATAGACCAATCCGATTGGGGCGTCCGTACAAGTATACCGTAGCGGTCACCACACACCCCCACAAAAACTTGTCCATATAGATTGATCCCCACCTACGGACAGCAATATAAACGGACAGGAATCATACGGACACAAGGGGATGTTTTGACAGTCATTTTTTATGCACGTGTTTCGACACGAGACCAGACACTGGATCACCAAGTCACACAGGCCGAAGCAGCAGGCTTCAAGATTGATGAAGTCGTTGCCGATCATGGGGTATCTGGTGTGAAACATCGGCTTCAGG
>JBATTJ010000091.1:0-1600 GCA_049670485.1 Sulfitobacter sp. | reverse complement strand
CCATGAGCAAGGATAAAAATCCCCGCCGCGTGGCAGACAATGAAGCACGTGCAAAACTGCGCATGCTCAAGACGTCTCCGCAGAAACTCAACCTCGTTGCCGCGATGATCCGTGGCAAGAAGGTCGACAAGGCCCTGACGGACCTGACCTTCTCCAAAAAGCGTATCGCGATAGACGTGAAGAAGTGCCTTCAGTCCGCGATTGCCAACGGCGAGAATAACCATAACCTCGATGTGGACGAGCTGATCGTGGCGGAAGCCTACGTTGGCAAGAACATGACGCTCAAACGGGGTCGTCCCCGTGCGCGTGGCCGTTTCGGCAAGATCATGAAGCCATTTGCGGAAATCACCATCGTCGTTCGGCAAGTTGAGGAGCAAGCATAATGGGTAATAAAGTCAATCCAATCGGCATGCGCCTTCAGGTTAACCGTACATGGGACAGCCGCTGGTATGCCGACACAAAAGATTTCGGGAACCTCCTTCTGGAAGATCTCGCGATCCGTGCATTCATCAAGAAAGAATGCCATCAGGCTGGTATCTCTCGTGTGATCATCGAGCGTCCGCACAAAAAGTGCCGCGTCACGATCCACACAGCACGTCCTGGTGTCATCATCGGCAAAAAAGGTGCAGACATTGAAGGTCTGCGCAAAAAGTTGGCACAGTTCACCGACAGCGAGCTGCACCTCAACATCGTTGAAGTGCGCAAGCCCGAATTGGACGCAGCCCTTGTCGGTGAAAGCATCGCCCAACAGTTGGAGCGTCGTGTGTCTTTCCGCCGCGCCATGAAACGTGCAGTACAGAACGCCATGCGTATGGGTGCCCTTGGTATTCGCGTGAACCTCGCAGGCCGCCTTGGCGGTGCCGAGATCGCGCGGACAGAATGGTACCGTGAAGGTCGCGTGCCGCTGCATACTCTGCGTGCGGACATCGACTATGCACATGTTGAGGCCATGACCGCCTACGGTATCATCGGTATCAAGACGTGGATCTTTAAAGGCGAGATCATGGAACATGATCCAGCTGCCCGTGACCGCAAGGCACAAGAAATGCAAGACGGCCCAGCACCTCGCGGTGCCGGCGGTCGGCGTTAAGGAGTAGATAGATGCTACAGCCAAAACGTACGAAATTCCGTAAGCAGTTCAAAGGCTCGATCAAGGGTCTTGCCAAGGGCGGGTCCGACCTGAACTTCGGCACTTACGGCCTGAAAGCGACAGAGCCTGAGCGCGTCACCGCGCGTCAGATCGAAGCTGCACGTCGTGCCATGACGCGTCACATGAAGCGTCAGGGTCGTGTCTGGATCCGTATTTTTCCAGACGTACCTGTCACCTCCAAGCCCGTCGAGGTACGGATGGGTAAAGGTAAAGGTTCCGTGGACTTCTGGGCATGCAAGGTCAAACCAGGCCGTGTGATGTTCGAAATCGACGGTGTTAACGACGACATTGCCCGCGAAGCCCTGCGCCTTGCTGCGATGAAGTTGCCGATCAAAACACGTGTTGTTGTCAGAGAAGACTGGTAGTCTTCTCTGAACAACCGGAACGGGCATTTCGCAAGAAATGCCCGTTCCGGAACCTGTAGAACTAAAAAGCCCCTGCTGATTGTAT
>JBATTJ010000090.1:0-6544 GCA_049670485.1 Sulfitobacter sp. | reverse complement strand
GGAAAGACCCGTCCTTGTTCAAGATCACGCCCGCGCCGACAAGCGCCACCCAGGGTAGGAAATCGGCCAAATGCGAGGATTTGCGACGATATTCGGCGAGGTTCATCATCCATCACACCCCAAGGTGGCTGGGGATGCGCAGATGACGGCGCACCACGTCGACAAAGAGCGGATCGCGTTTCGCTGCCCAGACGGCGGCGAGATGGCCTGCGATCCAGATCAGCAGCCCGACCAGCCAGAGTTGCAGCCCAAGCCCGATGGCGGCGGCAAGCGTGCCGTTCAGGATCGCGATGGAGCGCGGCGCGCCTGCTAACAGGATCGGTTCGGTCAGCGCCCGGTGGACCGGGATGACAAAACCAGGGATGGCGTCAGGATCGAGCATCAGATCACCGCCCCGCCGCCAAAGGAGAAGAACGACAGGAAGAAGCTCGATGCCGCAAAGGCAATCGAGATGCCGAAGACGATCTGGATCAGCCGTCGCGCGCCACCCGAGCTGTCGCCGAAGGCGAGAGTCAGGCCGGTAATGATGATGATCATCACCGCGATGATCTTGGCGACCGGGCCTTCGATGGATTCAAGGATCGCTTGTAGCGGCGCCTCCCAAGGCATCGAGGAGCCTGCTGCGCGGACGGGGGAGGCCAATGTCAGCGAGACGAATGCAGAAATGCAGAGTGCATTGACCGCCCAGCGGATAGGTTTTCCATGGACGAACATCAAGAGGATCCTTTGTTGGTGTCGGTTGCGGGGGAAAGACGATAATCGCCGGTCGCATCGAGGCCTTCGACGTGCGCCAGTTCAGAGAGACGGCGTGCGAGACCGCGCCCCGACAAGACGGCGACGAGGTCAATAGTCTCGGCGATTAAGGCGCGCGGGACAGTGACGACGGCTTCTTGAATGAGCTGCTCCATTCGACACAGGGCACCAAGAGCGGTCCCGGCATGGATTGTGCCGATGCCGCCGGGATGACCTGTGCCCCAGGCTTTTAGGAGATCGAGCGCCTCTGGACCGCGCACCTCACCGATGGGAATGCGGTCAGGCCGCAGACGCAATGAAGAGCGGACTAGATCAGAGAGCGAGGCGACATTGTCCTTGGTGCGCAGGGCCACCAAGTTCGGGGCCGCACACTGCAACTCCCGTGTGTCCTCGATCAGAACGACACGGTCTTCGGTTTTGGCAACTTCCGCCAAAAGAGCGTTCGTGAGTGTGGTCTTGCCGGTGGAGGTGCCGCCGGCGACGAGGATGTTGCAACGGTCGGCGACTGCGACGCGGAGCGTTTCTGACTGTGCTTTAGTCATTATGTGGGCTGCCACATAATCTCCAAGCGTGAAGACTGCCACGGCAGGCTTGCGAATTGCGAATGTGGGTGCGGCAACGACTGGTGGAAGTAGCCCTTCGAACCGTTCTCCGGTTTCGGGTAGCTCTGCGGAGACGCGCGGCGCGCCCGCATGAACTTCGATGCTGACATGATGGGCGACCAAGCGGATGATGCGCTCGCCATCCGCATGGGAAACGCAGTGATCGGTCGGGCAAATACCTTCGGACAGACGGTCAATCCAGAGCCGTCCATCAGGATTGAGCATGACTTCGACGACTTGCGCATCGTCTAGATATCCGGCGATGGCCGAGCCAAGCGCGGTGCGCAACATGCGAGAACCGCGTGAAACTGCTTGGGAGTATCGATGTTGTGCCGTCATGTGCATCCCCGCGCGATGGGACGTCGGTGGACGGCCCTAGATTGGGGACAATTAGAGAAACCTGAAATGATCGCCCGGCAATAGCGTCAAGGGAGTAGAAGTACGCTAGCGTAGAAAGACAGGGACGCGGCGAGGTCGCTCAAGAGAAACTAACGCACCGTTTCTTTATTGAGGGACAGGTTTTCAGTGGGCAGTCGTTTGCGATCCTTGCGGCGAATGACCGATTCGAGCCCACTTTGACTAATGCTGCGCGTTGCTTGAATGTCGGCTTTGCGACTTCACATCCGATCCAAAGATGTTCAGCAACAACCTTCTCTCAATTTTCGAAACCAATTGGAAAGCCTAATACATGACAAACGACGACACCGAACTTACGGAACTGACCGAACTCTTTCGGTCGCTAGGTGCTCAGAGGCCAGACCAATGGGCCAGTTCTCAAATTCGAGAAAAAATACCACAGCTTCATAGATACCTTTTCCTGAGGCAAGCTTGGGCTCAAGTCGTGGATGAAACAGATGACAGTTGGATTGAAAGAGTGATTGACGCCGCAAGTCGCAGTCCAGAAGGGCCTTTTTCCGGCCAAGGCCAAGCGATAGAACGCATGTTATCACTGGGCGTACAGCGCACAGACATCGTTGATTTGGTTCGCAGCGCGCAAGCCGAAACGATCTCGGGGCTTTGCTATTTGTTGGATGACCCATCGTTGTACGATGAAAAAAATGAACGCGTTCGATCTCTGGGTTGGGCTCTTGTTGCAACGAATGAAAACTTTGAGCCAACTGGAGAGGTCATCGGTGGCTTGCATGAATCAGTCTTGGCAGCGGACCCAACTGGTCGCGAAATGCGGCCTCGTAGGAACCCTAGCTTAGGTTGATCTGCGATGAATTGTTGCAAGATATCTTTTCGTTTCTGCCATCAAAAGCGGACCCAGTAGTCTTGAAATTCTAAGACCGCTTCGTCCGCATCTTACCAGTTCGTGCGCGACGCAGCGAATGGCACCCGTTCTCGGATCAGCCGTTCGTAGATTGTGCGGCGAAGGTGCCAGGAGAGCCCAAAGTGCATGATGCTGCTCAACACACGAATGGCGGCTATCAGCCTTGGGTACTCGTTATCTTTTGAGCTACGAGACAATAGCTCATGGGTATCTGTGCGGCGCGCCCGTCGTAAATGTCGTATTCCGGCACACGTATAGTGTGGCCGTATTCCTTCAGTTCCACGATACCGAGGCCCGATTGAACGCAGGCCGTGACGATGTCGCCAAGCGGATGAATGAACCAATAGCCCGTCTCGCCTTTACCGTGGTCTTTGCCGTCATAGGCAATTGCTTCGCTTACCTCCTGGGGCTGCCGCTCAAAGTAGCTAAAAGCAGGCTCGAATGCCGTGGCGCTGTCTGGATCAAACATCTCAAGAAAGGGATGTGTTTCGTAGATGACCAGTCGCCCACCAGGCGCGAGCAGTCTGGACGTGACTTTGAAAAACTCTGACAGGTTTGGCATCCAGTTGATAACCCCGATGGTAATAAGGACGAGGTCGAACTGACCGACATCCGGTGGGAGGTCATAGATGTCAGCCTCAAGCAGGCGCAGATCAAGGCCAGCGGCGTCACTGAGTTGCTTTGCTTGAGCAAGGAAACCGCTGGCTTGATCGATCCCCAACTCGGCGCGGATGCCAAGTGAAGCAAGTGAAATCAACTCCCGGGCATTATTGCAACCGATCTGCACAGCAGATTTTCCCTCAAGGCCAAGCCCACCCAGAACGGAAGTCAGAAGGGGGTCGAGCACAGAGAACCCTGGTTGGGACGCTTTCGCCAATAGCTGATCCCAATGATCTCCTTTTCCATGCAAATGAGCAGATGCATTCCAAGCGGCCCGGTTCGCCGCCGTGAATTCCTTTTGGGTAAATTCAGACATTTTGGATACCTTCGATTGAGCCTGCGATAAGCCAAAGTAGACGTTCAACCGGTAGTGTTGAAGGGTAAGTTTGTCCGCGCTGCGGACCTAGCCAATCCTGAAAACTACATGGGCAAAAACCTGCCAAAACTACAAAGGTTTTGCCGGGGGTTTTTGTCCGACTTAAGCCATTGATCTAAAGTTGGGCGATGGGCGCGGACAAAACGGCCGTTTTTGGCAGACCCTAAAGTCCGCAATGCTCGACTAAAGCAACCTTTGCTGTGGATTTCTGTTTTGCTATGTCTGGTTTAATAAAGAGGATGCGATAGTGACAAAAATCAGAAAGGCCACGGATGCCGACGCCGAAGCTGCGATCGACACTCTGCGTCGTTCAATCTCCGAATTGTGTGTTGCCGACCATGATGGTGACCCGGAGGAGATCGAAGCTTGGCTCAGCAACAAGACAGTAGAGGCTTGGGCTAAGTGGATTGCTCGCGGCGACGCAACAGTCCTAGTCGCTGATAGACATCAAATGGTTGTTGGCGTCGGAATGGTAAGTTTGCAGGGCGAAATCATGTTGAATTATGTCCATCCGGACGCACGTTTTTCTGGGGTCAGCAAAGCCATGTTGGCAGCAATGGAAGAAGAGCTACGCTCCCACAACATCAGCCGCTGCCAACTTGAAAGCACGACGACAGCCCAAGTGTTCTATGCAAACTGTGGATTCCAGACGATTAAGGCGGATGCCTCGATCATGTCAAAAACGCTCTAGGCCCAAAAACGAGGGTTTTTGGGACGGCAGAGAGAGGGGTGGTTTTGTCCAGACCAGCCGTTCATGCGTCGCGCGGCGAATGCTGGTAGAGAGCCCATAGTGACGAATGCTGCGACCTGTACAAATAGCCGCTTTTGAAGCCTCTATGCCAATTGGTTACTTTAATCAGTTTGGTGTCGCGGGCTTTGTCCCAGGATGCCGTTACCACCAGTAGCTTGTTTCACGACTATCCTTGAATTGATCATTTCAGCATGATCCAGGGTTCTTACTTCTCGCCTTCGCGGTAAGCGCGCGGTGATATTCCAAAGTAGTTTTGAAACATCCGCGAGAAGCTTTGCAAGTTGTTTACGCCCCATTTCATCGCCAATTCACTGATTGAAACGCGGGCATAGCGGGGGTCGATCAGGTCAGCCGCGATATGGCGCATCCGCATTTCACGAATGGTTGCCGCGATTGAATTCCCTTCAATTTGAAAAATTTCGCTCAGCCGCCGCACAGACAAGCCCATCGCTTTTGCCAACACATCTCGGCTTAATTCGGGGTCAGCCAGATGAGCAATCAAAAAGGCATTTGCGCGCATGAGGACCAGTTGCTCTGGTCGGTTTAAATCGAACTTTATCTGGCCAAGCGATGCAAGGCCCGTTGCCACAAGATCAACAATGGTGTCCTGCAAACACTGCATCATCAAGTCATTGGCTGTGTCGATAGAGCTTACAAGGCGTGTAATCCCATCATTGACCAGACTGCCTATTTCGCTGGCTCCTGAAACGGATATGCCAGTCAACCGATCCGCATTCGGCAGGCGGCGCAGCATGTCGTCGCGTGGCACTTGAAGCACCAGTTGCCGGAACCCTTCAGGCAATGTCAGTGCATAGGGATCGATGCTGCTATACAGACCAAAGTCGCCTGGGCGCAGCACTGCGTGACGGTCAGATTGTTCCAGCACGCCAGTCTGGTTGAGTTGCAGGCTGATCAGAAAGCTTGCATCACCAGCCGCGCCAATGTCTCGTTTGCGTCGCCTGACGACTTGCTTGGAACCCGTCACATAAGAAGCCGAAACTTTCGACATTCTGTGCAGTTCGATTGCGCCACTAAAATTCTTTGGATTGGGCGATGAACATTCCAAGGGCACGTAAGACGCACAAACGGCATCGCGCCAATAATCAAGCCGATCGTGTCGTCGCACAGTGTTTGTGGATAATAAAACAGCCATTATAGGTGCAAACTGAGCATATCCGATCTGCACAGTCCAACATAATCCACCCGCCGCACCTTATCACGCCCAGAACGGCAACATATTCCGCCCAGAATGCGAAGCGCCGTCAAAAGGGCTGTGCAAGCCTTCCCATAATAAACGTTCAAAAACCTATGGGAGAATCACGATGTCAGGACCATTCAAAGCCGCAGCCGTACAGGCCGCACCCGTTTTCCTTGATCTCGATGCCAGCATCGATAAGGCCATCAAGATTATCGAAGACGCCGCTAAACAGGATGTGAAACTCATCGTATTCCCGGAAACCTTTTTGCCGGGCTATCCTTGGTACATCTGGCTCGATGCGCCTGCGATGAACATGCAGCACGTGCCGCTATACAGCGCGCAGTCAATTGTCGAAGGGTCCGTACAGGACAAGCGTTTGGCAAAGGCCGCAAAAGACAACAACATCCAAGTCAACATGGGTGTATCGTGGAACATCAACGGCACGCTTTACATGGGCCAATGGCATTACGGCGCAGACGGTGAAATGATTTCGCGTCGCCGCAAGCTGAAACCTACGCACATCGAACGCACTGTCTATGGCGAAGGTGATGGCAGCGACATGATGGTGCATGACACCGAATTGGGCCGCATTGGCGCATTGTGCTGCTGGGAGCACCTTCACCCGCTCAACAAATATGCGATGTATTCCCAGAACGAGCAAATTCACTGCGCGGCATGGCCCAGCTTTTCTGTCTATGAAGGCGGCGCATACGCATTGGGTCCAGAAGTAAACACAGCCGCCAGTCGCATGTACGCGGTTGAGGGCCAGTGCTTTGTCATCGCCGCTTGTGCAACGGTTTCTGACGAAATGTACGATTTCTTGTGCACGACCGAGACTAAGCAAGCATTGTTGAAAAAGGGTGGCGGTCACGCACGCATCTTCGGCCCGGACGGCGCACCGCTTGGTACCAACCTTGCACCTGATGAAGAG
>JBATTJ010000089.1:0-38438 GCA_049670485.1 Sulfitobacter sp. | reverse complement strand
GATCTTGAGGGGTGAGGCTCCTCTCATGTCTCTAAAAATAGCGTCAGACATAAGAAAAGGCGCGTTTCGAAATTAACTCAAAACGCGCCTTACGTGTTTATACTTTGAGAGGTGTGTCGCTGCGTGTCCATTTCAGCGGATGGAACACTTCGTCGACCGGTGTAACCGCTACGTGGTTGATGTAGTTGGACATGGTTTTCTGGGCCAATCCGAGGATCACATCCAGCACTGCGCGATGGCCATATCCGGCTTCAAAGAACGTCTCGATCTGGGCGTCAGTTGCGTTGCCGCGTTCGCGCACCATTTGGATTGTAAAGGTCCGCAGTGCTTCCAGCTTGGCCGATGGCAGCGGTGTTTCGTTGCGCAGGGCCTCTGTTATCTCGTCGGACACCTTCATCATTTTTGCGATTCCGGTATGGGCAGGAACACAATAGTGGCACGCATGCTCGACGTTGATCGACTGCCAAACAACGGTCATCTCATCCGCGTCAAAATCGGTCTCGGTGAAGAGTTTGTGCAAAAGCTGGTAGGCCTCATAGGCCTGCGGGCTTTCCGCAAGAACCTTGTGCAAACCGGGCAAACGCCCAAATGCTTTCTGAGAGTTCTCCAGCAGCGGTTTGGAGCCTTCGGGTGCGGATTCTAGATCATGTGAGGGGAAGTTCATCGCGGTTAGTCCTTTATGAATGGCAGATGATTACGTTTTAGGCTTTCTTGAGTGATCGCTCAAGTATATAATTGAGTAATCGCTCAACAAATGGTGAACCATGTCCCGCAAACCCAATTATGACCGTGACGAACTGATCGAACGCGCGCGCGATCTGTTTTGGAAGCGCGGATGGGCGGGCACATCCCTCAAAGACCTCGAAGCGGCGCTACACATGAAACCCGGCAGCTTTTATGCTGCTTTCGGGTCCAAGGACGCTCTTTTTGCACTCGCCATGGAAAAATACGCCAGTGACGGGCGGGAACGCTTGAAAACCCTCGCACAGGCACATGGGCCAATCAAAGCGCTCCAACGGTTTCCCGAAATGGTTGTCGAGAATGAGGCAGCACCTGCCATGGCTTGCATGCTGTCAAAGACCCTGCTCGAATTGCACGCGCACAATCACCCGCTGGCCAAGGACGCAAACCTGCATCTTTTAAAAATGGAGGCGCAATTTGCCGAGCTATTCCAACAGGCGCAAACAGCCGGCGATGTAGACAGCGCGCACAATCCCGGCGTGCTGGCGCGCAGATACCAGTCGGACCTTCTAGGCTTGAGGGTATCAGCAGAGCGCGAAGGCATCGACGCGAAGGCAATCGCAGCGGAGATTGCAGAAGGGCTGACGCGGCTTTGATGAAATCTCGCGATGCTTAGGTCTTAGGTCTTAGGTAAGTACCAATCTATCCTGAGAGAAAGTCTCAAAACAGCAAACAGACAAGAAAATGGTGGTCCCAGCTGGATTCGAACCAGCGACCTCTCGCTTCGGAGGCGAGCACTCTATCCAGCTGAGCTATGGGACCGTTGGAGTGCGGTATAGTCTGCCCACCCTGCCCCTGCAATTCAAAAAGCGGCGCGCGTCAGGCGAAAAGATCATGCGCCAATTCAAGCGCGTCGATAAGGGTGTCGACCTCGTCCGTAGTGTTATACATGCCAAAAGATGCCCGGCACGTGGCGTTCAGACCCATATGTGTCATCAACGGTCCGCAGCAATGCTGGCCCGCACGCACAGCCACGCCTTTTTTGTCCAAGATCGTACTGATATCATGGGCATGCGCGGCCCCATCCATCGTAAAGCTGAAAATGGCGCCTTTGTCAGCGGTAGTGCCTTGCACGGTGATCCAGTTCAGGCCAGCCAGTTTGGCCACGGCGTAATCGCGAAGCGATGCCTCATGTGACGCGATTTTATCAAGGCCCACATTGGTCATATAGTCCAACGCCACACCAAGGCCGATGGTCTGCACAATACCCGGTGTACCCGCTTCGAACTTCATAGGCGCGTCATTATAGATCACGCCGTCTTTGCTCACTTCGCGGATCATGTCGCCGCCACCGATAAATGGCTGCATCTCGGCCATCCGCTCCGATTTTACATAGATCGCGCCGGACCCTGACGGGCCGTAAAGTTTATGACCGGTCAGACAGTAAAAGTCACAGCCGATCGCTTGTACATCCACGGGCATGTGAACGGCCGCTTGCGATCCGTCTACCAGAACGGCCACGCCTTTTTCATGCGCTGCTGCTGTGATGGTTTTCACATCAACTATGGTGCCTAACACATTGGACATATGCGTGATTGCGATAAGTTTCGTGCGCGGCGTGATGGCGTCGATCACCGCCTGCGGATCAAGCGCGCCAGTGCTATCCACATCCACCCATTTGATCACAACGCCCATCCGCTCGCGTAGGAAATGCCAAGGTACAATATTGGCGTGATGCTCCATGACACTCAGAATGATCTCGTCGCCGACCTTCACCCGTGGCATGGCCCAGCTGTAGGCGACCATATTAATCGCCTCGGTAGTGCCGGAATTGAAGATGATTTCATCTTCGGAGCCTGCGTTTATAAACTGTGCTACCTTTCCGCGCACCGCCTCGTATTTGTCGGTCGCGAGGTTGGACAGATAGTGCAGCCCGCGGTGTACGTTGGCGTATTCATGGCTGTAGGCGGTGGAAATCGCGTCGATGACGACCTGCGGTTTTTGCGCAGACGCCCCATTGTCGAGATAGACAAGCGGCTTGCCGTTAACCTCCCGCGAGAGGATCGGAAAATCGCGCCGGATTGCGGATACATCATACATTCACAGGGACTCCCAATGTGCCGATGCCGATAAGCCCCGCCAGAATAACCAAACCAAAAATAATGCCCACCGCAGCCATTACCATAACACCCACACCGTGCAGCAAACCCGGCAGGCGCAGCGCTTCGGTGATAAAGTTCACAGTGATCCATATGCCGAACACGCCAATGATCAGTGAAAACAACTGTCCGATTCCGGGCGAAACAAGCATGAGCACGAACATAACTGCTTGGGCCACTGCGCGCAGGCCTTGAAGCCAGACAAGCAGCACCAAAAGATCGCCCAAATCGCCCTGCCCGCCCAATGCGCGGCCCGTCCAATAAAAGGCATGCACGGAAAGGACGAGGACGCCGCCAACCATGACAAAGAACAAAAGCGGATTGCGAAACAGCGAGGGCAGCACCGAAATATCGCCCATAAACAGCGAGAAACTGTAGATAATGCTGTTGAGGCAGGCCACCAGAACAAGGCCAGACCACAGCACATCACGGCTGAGGTTGAGGGATATGATCTTTTGCGCCGCAGTGCGCGGGCTTTGGATTGTCTCCAACGCCAGATCTTTGAGAGCGTCTGTTGTGATCATCCGCTTGTTCCGTCCGCAGTCAGCATGCCAGCCGCCCAGAACCAGCCAAACACAGCCAGCCAGATGTAGCCGACAACCTGCAACTGTATGCCCGGCCCGATGAAGCCCGCAGTAAGTCCCAACAACAACATCACCGGTGTCGAGGCGAGGAGCGCCCAAACAAGCGTGAATCGCACCTCATAGCCAGTCACCTGCCTGCGCGCGATCCGCGCCAGACCCCAGATCAGAAGCGCAAACAGATAGAGCAGGATGGGCAGAATAAGGATGTACAAAAACGCACTCCAGTACATCCGCGCCACCAGCGGGATATCGGGGTCAAGCTCGGCTTCGCGGGCCTGATAGGGCGTGGATGAGACAAACATCATCACCCCCGCGATAAGCACGAACAAAAGCGTGCGCACCTCGTTGCGTCCCTGCGCCAAAAAGCGCGCGACAACGCGGCCCGGTCCTTTGTAGGTCGCGATGATATCCTGCGTCAGCGCCATGTTAACTCCGGTGTCGCACGAGCCACGCACCAAGGCGCGCCGTCATGTCTTCCCGTAGGCCTTCGTGGGCAATCTCGTCCACCGCTTCGGCCAGAAACGCCAGCGTCAGCAGATCGGTCGCCTCACTCACAGGCACGCCGCGCGAGCGCAGATAAAACAGCGCATCTTCATCAATCGCACCCGAGGTCGAGCCGTGGCTACAGGCCACATCATCGGCATAAATCTCAAGCTCCGGCTTGGCCAGAAACTGGCTGTCACCATCCAGAAGCAACGACTGGCTGATCTGATAACCGTCGGTTTTCTGTGCACCGGCTTTAACAAGGATTTTGCCCTGAAATACACCAGTGGCCCCGTTGCGCAGCACTTTTTTGAACACTTGACGGCTTTGACAATTCACCGCATCATGGGTGATGAAAACGGTATCGTCATGGTGAAAATCACCGTCGCCCACGCAAGCACCGGCAACATTGGCGATGGAATCGTCACCCACCAGCTCAATAATACAATCGTTGCGCGTCAGTTGTCCGTTAACCGTCATTGTAAACGACCGGAAAGCCGCATTCGACCCCAAGCGGGTAAAGATATGCGTGGCTGCACGCCGCTCATGATCGCGCCCTTGCGAGCGGATATGATGGAAAGACGCCCCATCAGCCACCTCGACTTCCAACACCTTGTTAAAGCGCGCTGCTGCAGGGCCATTTTCGAGCAGTGTCATCTCTGCGCCTGCGTCGAGCTTGATACAGTGGTGCAGGATCGCGTCGGATGTCTCGGACCGGTGCTGATAGACCAGATTAACAGGCTTGCTTGGCTTACCGGTCACATGGATCAGGATACCGTCCGTCGCAAACGCGGTATTCAGTGCGGCCAAAGGGCGGTCCACAGGTGTCTGCCCCCGGGTCTCGAGCACGCCGTAAAGGTTTTTCGCCCAATGCAGATCGCTGTCCGATGCGGCCAAACGCTCGATTGTGATGCCTTCAAGGTTCAGATCGTCGGAGGCATCGGCGTCGAACACACCGTCGACAAAGACGATGCGCAAACGGTCGACGCCATCAAACACGGGCGCCTCGTCCGATACCAACACCGAAGCTTTCGGCGCGCCAACTTGGGTCAGCGTGTCGGGTCGGGTGTATTTCCAGTATTCGTCACGCCGGTTTGGTAAACCCATCGTACGCAACCGTGCCAATGCGTCCTCACGCGCAGGGCGCGCCCAGGATGATTTCGGCATCTCGAGCGTTGCGATCAACGCCTCGGTCGGATCTGATTTTACTGCTGCATCCGCCATTATGCCACCTCGGCGAGGATATCTGCGTAGCCGTTATTCTCGACTTCCAAGGCCAGCTCGGGACCACCGGTTTTCACGATACGACCGTTGGCCATGATGTGCACGACGTCCGGTTTGATGTGATCAAGCAGGCGCTGATAGTGCGTGATCACAAGAAATCCGCGTCCTTCAGAGCGCAGCGCATTCACACCCTCCGCAACCAGCTTCATCGCATCTACGTCAAGGCCTGAATCTGTCTCGTCCAAGATACACATCTTTGGCTCAAGCATGGCCATCTGCAGGATTTCGTTGCGCTTTTTCTCACCACCCGAGAAACCCATGTTCACAGGCCGCTTCAGCATATCGGCGTCGATCTTCAACTCTTTGGCGCGCGCACGCACAACTTTGAGGAACTCGGCTGCGGACATCTCTTCTTCGCCGCGCGCTTTGCGCTGTGCGTTTACCGCCGTGCGCAGGAACGTCATGTTGCCCACACCGGGAATCTCGACCGGATACTGGAACGCCAGAAACAGGCCCGCCGCTGCACGCTCTTCCGGCTCCATCTCGAGCAGGTCTGCCCCTTCCAGATGTGCCGAACCGTCCGTCACCTCATAGCCGTCTTTGCCCGACAGAACATAAGACAGCGTCGACTTCCCCGAGCCGTTTGGACCCATGATCGCATGGACCTCGCCGCCCTTGATTTCCAGATCGACGCCTTTGAGGATTTGCTTATCTTCGTCTTCCAGTTTGACCTGAAGGTTCTTGATGCTCAGCATGGGAGTGCTCCTTGTTTGTTGGTGTGTGAGGCGCTTGCGCCGCAAATATCTATGTGTGTTACGGGTTCTCTACGCCGCTTTGAGCGATGCAGGAAAGGTGTCATGCAGGGCCGCGCGCGCGGCAGCAATTCCTTCGGTATAGGCAATCGGGGCCGATTTGATCTTTTTCGCACGGTCCAGCGTGTGCGGTGCCATCATATCGCGCCGACCGACCGATGCGGCATAATCAAGATATTTGAGCCAGCTTTGACCCGTTGGTACGATCCACGTATTGGGCACATCATATGCATCGGCAACGATCAACCCATGCAGCGCGGACGAGAAGATATAAGCGCAGGATGCGATCTGCATACAGACCTCAGCCGCATCGCCGCGCGGATCAATCAACACGCAAGCCGGATCAGACGCCGCAAATGCCAGAACCTCGGGATCATCCATCAACGAATGATGTGGCACGATCCCGATCTTATCGCGGGTTGTACCGTCAAAAGGCAGCACCTCGTTCATCAGCAACCCCGGATCGCCAAAGCGCGTCATTTCGCGTTTCAAAAGGGCTGCCGTTACCGGACCACGCACCAAGGCCAGATCGACATGATCCAGAAATCCGTGGCCCGACACAGGGTTAAGCAATCCAGTCCCCCACACGGAGATCTTCGTGCCATCGTCGCGCGGTTCCTGATGGGTCCGCTTCACCACCTGTATCATGGAGCCAAGCGCCAAAAGTTCGGCTTGACGTGGGGCTGCATGCACCACTTTCCGGCCAGACACATGCGCTACGATCATCGGATTGATCGCATCGCCAAAATTTGGCTTTGCCTTCCACCAATGCAGGCGGAGGGGTGTGGTACTGTCGGCATTGCTCATGACGCTTTGCGCCCCTTGATCCAGCGGATAATGAGCCCCAAAACGAAGTAGAAAAAGCCGAACACAACTGCCGAAATCGCAGCCTCCGGCAGCCCGTCGCCTTCCTCGAGGCCAAAGCCCAGACCAAAGCTCAGCGCGAAGTAGACCAACGCCGCGATGCCGGTTTCTTTGAGCAGCTTTGGCATTACCCGACAGAACCCTCAAGCGAGATCGCCACAAGTGCTTGTGCTTCCATAGCAAATTCCATTGGCAGCGCCTGAAGCACGTCCTTGCAGAACCCGTTTACGACCAAGGCAACTGCCTCCTCTTCGTCCATCCCGCGCGAGCGGCAATAGAACAATTGGTCGTCGTCGACTTTGGAGGTCGTCGCCTCATGCTCCACACGGCTCGAGTTATTCTTGACCTCGATATAGGGAACCGTGTGAGCGCCACATTTGTCCCCGATGAGCAAGCTGTCGCACTGTGTATAGTTGCGCGAATTCTTCGCTTTGGGATGCATCGACACCAGCCCGCGATATGTATTCTGCGCCTTGCCCGCCGAAATACCTTTGGACACGATGCGCGACTTGGTGTTCTTGCCCAAGTGTACCATCTTCGTACCGGTATCGGCCTGCTGCATGTTGTTGGCGATGGCAATGGAATAGAATTCGCCCTGACTGTCATCACCGCGCAGGATGCACGACGGGTATTTCCACGTCACTGCAGAGCCTGTCTCGACCTGCGTCCACATCACCTTTGCACGGTCGCCACGACAATCAGCGCGCTTGGTCACAAAGTTATAGATGCCGCCCTTGCCGTTCTCGTCACCGGGGTACCAGTTCTGAACGGTGGAATATTTCACTTCGGCGTCTTCTTCGATGATGATCTCGACCACTGCTGCGTGCAACTGGCTCTCGTCGCGTTGCGGCGCGGTACAACCTTCAAGGTAGCTCACGTAGGATCCCTTGTCGGCAATGATCAACGTCCGCTCGAACTGGCCGGTGTTTTCCGCATTGATGCGGAAATATGTCGACAGCTCCATCGGGCAACGCACACCCGGCGGCACATAGACGAACGACCCGTCCGAGAAGACGGCCGAGTTCAACGTTGCATAAAAGTTGTCTTGCACCGGCACGACCGATCCGAGGTATTTCTTCACCAGATCGGGATATTCCTTGATCGCCTCAGAGATTGAACAGAAAATCACGCCGGCCTTCATCAGCTCGTCGCGAAATGTCGTACCGACCGACACACTGTCAAACACCGCATCAACAGCCACTTTGCGCGGCGCGTCCGACATCTCTTCGGCACCTTCAACACCCGCCAAAATAGCCTGCTCTTTGAGCGGGATACCCAGCTTTTTGTAGGTCTCGAGCAACTTCGGATCGACATCATCCAGCGACTTGGGCTTCACGGCCATGCTCTTGGGGCGCGCGTAATAGTACTGGTTCTGGAAATTGATTTCGGGATAATCGACCATTGCCCAATCAGGCTCGCGCATCTGCTGCCAGCGCTCATAGGCCCCCAAACGCCAGTCGGTCATCCACTGCGGCTCTTCGTTCTTGGACGAGATCAGCTTGACGATGTCTTCATTAAGGCCAAGCGGCGCATAATCCATTTCGATGTCCGTAGACCAGCCGTGCTTATACGCGCCGCCCACTTCACGCACCGCGTCGACTGTATCCTGATCGACGCCTTCTTTGACGCCACTGTCTACGATAGTATCCATGATCATGTTCCTCTGGCTTCGGGCTTACGCCGCCCGCATCTGGTTTTTCTCGAATTTCAAAGCCCATGCATCCGCAAAGGCCAGTACATCTTCTTTTGTCGTCTCAAGTCCCAATGACACGCGCACTGCACTTGCCGCCTCGGTCTCATCATATCCCATGGCCAACAAAACCTTGCTCGCCTTGACCTTACCGCTAGAGCACGCAGATCCTGCCGATATCGCAAAACCCGCCAGATCCATCTGCATCACTTGCGTCTCGCCCTTCCAGCCGGGTGTCAGCATACAGGATGTGTTCGGCAAACGTGTCGCTTCTTTCCCGACAAAAATAGTCTTCTTAGAGACAGACGCAATAGCGTTTTCTAGAATACTTCTAAGTTGCGCCACTTCGTCCCATCTACCTGCCGCCACATCACGCCCCGCCGCCAGCGCTGCCGCACCAAATCCCGCGATCCCGATAATGTTCTCGGTGCCCGACCGCCGGTTCATTTCCTGTCCCCCACCCCGCAACATGGGTGCAGGATCATCATGCGTAAAGTTGATCAATGCACCTATGCCCTTGGGACCACCCAGCTTATGCGCTGAAAGAATGGCGTAGGAGGGCGTTATCTCCTCATAGAAAACCGGCATTTTTCCAGCCATCTGCGTGATGTCGCAAATGGTTGAGTACCCGTCCCCACTTCCAACGACAGCGGCATCAGGCGCCATGACACCGGTCTCGCTGTTTGCCGCCGATACGGCCACAAGCCCATGATAGACATAGCTTTCGACAACTGCCCTTCCATCACGCCCGTAAGGTGCAGGTGTCTCATTCTCTGCCCAAACTCCCAGACAATCATGCTCTGTCGGCAATGCCGTAAACACCCCGCCATGTCGCCCCCTCTGTGCCACAGCCAAGGCCGCCGCTTCCGTCGCACTTGAGGTAAAAACCACCTGCTGCGGATTGCACCCGACCAATTCTGCAACCAACGCGCGGTTGCGCTCCACCAGCATCTTGGCGGCGCGCCCTTCAGCATGCACCGATGACGGATTGCCCAGAATATCCATCGCCGCTGCCATCGCAGCACGCGCCTCAGGTCTGAGTGGCGTCGTCGCATTATGATCCAGATATACCCGCGCCTTGTTCACCGTGTCATTCCGTCCCATTCTATTTTTTCTGGCTATAAATACTCATGCACGGCCTGTCACTCATCCACGACGTCAAAGAGGTTCGGCACCGCCGGACAGGGTGTCATCTGGTTCTCGACCACATCGGAAAGTCGGGTTTGATGCAAAAACACATACACATGCGCCGACAAGCCTTGCCACAATCTGTTGGTCATAGACTGCGCTCGGCTGCCCGACGCACCGCCAGAGGCACCTGCCCCCTTGTGCATCGCGCTTACGTTTTCATCCACGGCACTCAGCACGTCCACCACCCTGATCTCCGACGCTGGCCGTGCCAGCCGGTAGCCACCGCCAGGACCGCGCACGGATGCCACCAGGCCCGCGCGGCGCAACTTGACGAACAGCTGCTCTAGATAGGGCAATGACACCTGCTGGCGTTCCGCGATATCGCCAAGCGTGACCAGCTTGTCACCCGGTTGCATTGCGATATCGGCCAACGCCACCATCGCGTAGCGTCCTTTCGTCGAAAGTTTCATGACAGCTCCTTCGCAGATCAGGCTTTTGTTTGACGCGGGCACGCTAAATGCCTACATGCCTCAGACGCGCATCCGCAGACGGGGACGCGCATATTAGAATTGTTCTAAGGTGCTGGCCCGACTTCGTCAAGAATGTCAGCGGCCCTTTTAGAGCCTAGCAGAGAGTTGATGCATGCCCGAGGTTATCTTTCCCGGACCCGAAGGTCGGCTTGAGGGCCGCTACCACCCGCAAAAAGAGCGTGATGCGCCGATCGCCATCGTGCTGCATCCGCATCCGCAATTTGGCGGCACGATGAATCACAAGGTTGTCTACAACCTGCATTATGCTTTCTACAAGATGGGCTTCACTGTGCTGCGGTTCAATTTTCGTGGCGTGGGTCGCTCTCAGGGCGAATACGATCAGGGCATCGGGGAGCTGTCGGATGCGGCCTCGGCGCTCGATTACCTGCAGTCCATGAACAACAACTCAAAACATTGCTGGGTCGCAGGCTTTTCGTTTGGCGCGTGGATCGGCATGCAGCTTTTGATGCGCCGACCCGAGATCACCGGCTTTATCTCGGTTGCACCGCCCGCAAATATGTATGACTTCAGCTTCCTTGCGCCCTGCCCTGCATCAGGTCTGGTAATCAACGGCACCGGCGACCGTGTTGCCCCGCCTGCAGATACCGTAAATCTGGTTGGCAAACTGCACGAGCAGAAGGGCATCACCATCACCCACCAGGAGGTCGAGGGTGCCGGTCACTTCTTTGAGGAGCCGCATATGGACACGCTCATCGGATCGACAACGGAATACGTGCGCCGCCGTCTGACGGAAAACACCCGCTGATGGCAGACGATGCTGTCATCCGCATGGCCAATCAGCTGGCCGAAGAATGCCTCGCCGTTCAAAAAGAGACCGGCGAGGACCGTTTGTTCATGGAAGTTGGCGATGTGCTGGGTGCCTCCTCCCAAACCCTCGAAGAGGCGTTTCTGACCGCAATCCGGACCCGCATGGCCGAGCAAAAAGGCCGCGCGTTCCTTGCGGCCAAACTCAAACGTCACCGTGACACGCCACCCGTATGACCGCGCGGCTTGAGCAGCAAATCACCTTTCTCAACGAGGCGGACAAACTTAAATCCACTCTGCGCGCGACCAACCTGTGCGACAATTCCCGCGCTGAAAACTCGGCAGAGCATTCGTGGCACCTGACGCTCTATGCGCTCGTACTTGCGGATCAGGCAGGACCGGACGTCGAGATTGATCGCGTAATCAAAATGTTGATCCTGCATGATCTGGTCGAGATTGACGCAGGCGATCATCCGATATTTGGCACTCATGACATTGACGCGATGGCCGCAGACGAAGCCGCCGCCGCCAACCGTATTTTCGGCCTGCTGCCCAACGATCTGCACGATACATTACGCGCGATCTGGGAAGAATTCGAGGCCGCTCAAACACCGTCGGCGCAGTTCGCAAAATCCCTCGACCGTTTTCAGCCGCCCATGCAAAACCTCGCTTCAGGTGGTGGAAGCTGGACAGAGTATGATGTCTCGGAGGATATGATCGCCGCGCGCGTAGGCAGCAAGATCGCAATTGGCGCCCCAAATCTGTGGGTTTTTGCCAAGGCTAAGATCGCTGCCTTCTTTGCCGCGCGCACAGGCTCTTAAACCAAGCACGCCTGCCGCCTTCTCCTTACTCCGAATATACGCTAAACGGGCATAAATCCGTTTTAGCCACAGGACATCCCATGACCAAAATCAAGGTAGACAACCCCATCGTTGAGCTCGACGGGGATGAAATGACCCGCATCATGTGGGATTTCATTAAGAAAAAGCTGATACTGCCTTACCTCGATGTCGATCTGAAATACTATGATCTTGGTATTCAGGCACGCGACGACACGGACGACCAGATCACCATTGATTCCGCCGAAGCGATCAAGAAATACGGTGTCGGCATAAAATGTGCCACAATTACACCGGATGAAGCGCGGGTTGAAGAATTTGGCCTCAAGAAAATGTGGCGCTCCCCCAACGGGACCATCCGCAACATTCTGGGTGGCGTGATTTTTCGCGAGCCGATCATCTGTAAAAACGTGCCGCGCCTTGTGCCAGGCTGGACGCGCCCCATCGTGGTCGGGCGTCACGCATTTGGCGATCAATACCGCGCAACAGATTTCAAATTCCCCGGTGCAGGCAAGCTGACGATCAAATTTGTCGGCGAAGACGGCACCAAAATCGAGCATGAAGTGTTCGACGCTCCCGATTCCGGTGTGGTGATGGCGATGTACAACCTCGATAAATCCATAATCGACTTTGCCCGCGCCTCGCTGAACTACGGCCTGGCCAAAGGCTGGCCCGTGTACCTGAGTACGAAGAATACCATTCTGAAGCAATATGACGGCCGGTTTCTTGAGCTGTTCCAGCAGATATACGAGACAGAATTCGAGGAAAAGTTCAAAGAGGCGGGCATAACCTACCAGCACCGCCTGATTGATGACATGGTCGCCTGCGCGATGAAATGGAACGGTGGCTATGTCTGGGCATGCAAAAACTATGATGGTGACGTGCAGTCAGACACCGTCGCGCAAGGGTTCGGCTCCCTCGGATTGATGACGTCTGTGCTGATGACGCCTGACGGCCAAACGGTTGAGGCGGAAGCGGCTCATGGCACCGTCACCCGCCACTACCGCCAGCACCAGAAAGGCGAAGAAACCTCGACCAATTCCATCGCGTCGATCTATGCATGGACCGGTGGGCTCAAGCACCGCGGCAAGCTCGATGACAACGCAGCACTTACTGGTTTTGCTGAAACGCTTGAAAAAGTTGTCGTCGACACGGTCGAGAGCGGTCATATGACCAAGGATCTGGCTTTGCTGGTCGGCCCTGATCAAGGGTGGCTCACGACGATGGGCTTTCTCGAGAAGGTTGACGAGAACCTGAACAAAGCGCTCAAGGGCTAGGATTCATATGCTAGAAAGAGGCGCCTTACCGCGCCTCTTTTTCAGCTCTGTCTTATTCGATCGATTGTCACCCGCGGTTGTGGGTCTTGTGGTAAAGCTCCGCGATGATCTTGCTTGCTGTTTTCTCGAACAAGCACGGGATCAGGGCATGCACGAGCGCCGCACCTGCAGCTGCAAACAGCTTGGCCGAGAACTTTCCCGCAAATGCCATATGTTCCAGAAATGTCTCGTCTACTTTGGCGGGATGGTCGAGGAAGATGCGGGTGATCATATCGGGCTCCTGTTGGCTGATACTTACATCCTACTCAAACCTGTCCGTGTATTTATCCCAAATATGGGGCGAAATATGTTGATCTTGGGATGATATCCCTACAAATTAAAAAAATGCATAGAATTGATCCTATAGACCGCCGTATCCTGAGCGCATTGCAACGGGACGCGGCCCAATCGCTTGACCTGCTGGGGGAGGAAGTCGGCCTGTCGCGCAATGCCTGCTGGCGGCGTATCCGCCTGCTCGAAGAGGCGGGAGTGATCACAGGCCGCATCGCCACGGTGGATGCATCCAAACTTGGGCTGAGCCTTACGGTCTTCATGCAGGTGCGCACGAACGCCCACGCGCCCGACTGGCTTGAGAAATTCTCAATTGCGACCAAGGCGATGCCGGAGATACAGGGCGTCTACCGGATGAGTGGTGATCTGGACTATCTCATTCGCGCGAAGGTGGCGGATATGGCGGGATATGATAGGCTTTATCAGCGGCTTATCGCACGCGTGCCGCTTTCCGACGTTTCGGCGAGTTTCGTGATGGAAGAGATCAAGGAAACCGCCCAACTCCCCCTTTGAAAGGTCACGTTATGCCCGTCTATCTGATCCTCGCATTCGCGGTCGCTTTTGAGACCGTCGGCACCTTTGCGCTAAAGTTGAGCGATCAGTTCTCCAAACCGCTGCCTTCTATCTTGGTCGTGCTGGCCTACGCGGCTTCTTTCTATCTGTTGTCAATTACCTTGCGCACCATGTCGGTCGGGGTCGTTTATGCCCTGTGGAGCGGGCTTGGCATTGTACTGGTGGCCACCATCGGTTGGGCCGTCTTCGGAGAAAAGTTGGACCTGCCGGCGATTGCGGGTCTGTCTATGATCATCGGCGGGATTGCGATGATCCATCTGTTTTCCAATTCTGTCACGCATTGAGCGCGGTTTTTTCGCTGTCCGGCACGCTTTCGGGGATTTTGCTGGTCTTTGCTGCGGATGCACGGTAGAGGCCGCTCAACTCCCTGAAATAAGGTAATCCAAATGGACCTGCGCAACATCGCAATCATCGCACACGTTGACCACGGCAAGACGACGTTGGTGGACGAACTTCTGAAACAATCCGGCACCTACCGTGAAAACCAAGCCACCACAGAGCGGGCGATGGACAGCAACGATCTAGAGCGTGAGCGCGGCATCACCATTTTTGCCAAGCCGACTTCGGTCGAGTGGAAAGGCACACGGATCAACATCGTAGACACGCCTGGTCACGCCGACTTTGGCGGTGAGGTAGAGCGTATCCTGTCGATGGTCGATGGTGTTGTTCTGCTGGTGGATGCGGCCGAAGGCCCGATGCCCCAAACCAAATTCGTGACCTCCAAGGCGCTCAAGCTGGGTCTCAAGCCAATCGTAGTCATCAACAAGGTCGACAAAGCCGACGGTGAGCCTGACCGCGCGCTGGACGAGTGTTTTGACCTCTTTGCAAGCCTTGATGCCACAGACGAGCAGTTGGATTTCCCCCATATGTACGCCTCTGGCCGCTCCGGTTGGGCCGACATGACGCTCGACGGTCCGCGCAAAGACCTCACAGCCCTGTTCGAGCTGGTGCTCAAGCACGTGCCTGCACCTGCGCAGATCAAAGACACCGACAAGCCGTTTACAATGCTCGCCACCACGCTGGGCGGCGATCCTTTTCTCGGCCGCCTGCTCACAGGCCGTGTCGAGACAGGCACGCTTAAAGCGGGCCAAACGATTAAAGCGATGTCACGTGATGGCACGCTGATTGAGAATTTCCGCGCAACCAAGATCCTTGCGTTCCGCGGGTTGGACCAAACCGCCATTGATCTGGCCGAAGCTGGCGATATCGTCTCAATCGCGGGCATGTCCAAAGCGACAGTGGCAGATACGCTGGCCGAACAGAGCGTCGTTGATGCCATCCCTGCCCAGCCGATAGATCCGCCAACCATCACAGTCACCTTCGGCATCAACGACAGCCCGTTGGCCGGTCGTGACGGTAAGAAGGTGCAATCACGCGTGATCCGTGATCGCCTGATGAAGGAAGCGGAATCCAACGTCGCGATCAAAGTCACCGACACACCTGGTGGCGACGCGTTCGAGGTTGCAGGCCGTGGCGAATTGCAGATGGGTGTTTTGATCGAAAACATGCGCCGCGAAGGCTTCGAGCTATCGATCTCGCGTCCGCAGGTTCTGTTTCAGGACATCGACGGGGAGCGTCACGAGCCTATCGAAGAAGCAACAATCGACGTGGACGATGAATACTCCGGTGCCGTGATCGAAAAGATTACCGGTGCGCGCAAAGGCGAGTTGGTCGAGATGAGACCCGCAGGTGCCGGCAAGACCCGCATCATTGCACACGTGCCATCACGCGGCCTCATCGGCTATCACGGTGAGTTCCTGACCGACACGCGCGGCACGGGCGTCATCAACCGCGTCTTCCACAGCTGGGCACCGCACAAAGGCAAGATCCCCGGCCGTCGCGCGGGTGTTCTGATTTCGATGGAAAACGGCGTCTCCGTTTCCTTTGCACTTTGGAAGCTTGAAGACCGTGGTAAGTTCTTTATCGGTGCGCAAACGGACGTCTATCGTGGCATGGTCATCGGGGAGCACAGCCGTGAGAACGACCTCGAAGTGAACCCCCTCAAGGGTAAGCAGCTCACGAACGTACGGGCCTCCGGCACGGATGAAGCTGTGCGTCTAACGACGCCGATCACGCTCAGCCTTGAAGAAGCGATTGCCTATATCGACGATGACGAGCTGGTGGAAGTGACCCCCAATGCGATCCGTCTGCGTAAACGCTACCTTGACCCGCACGAGCGTAAGCGGATGTCCAAGGCAGGCTAGTCAGGCTTGGACAACTCATAAGAAAAGGCGCTCCGTCACGGGGCGCCTTTTTCAGTTTTACTGCTGGGTTTATGCGGCCCGGGCCTGCACTGTGGGCCTTTTATTCGCTGGTCTCGACAATCATCAACTCACGCTCTGACGCACCTTTTGCGTGCTCGAGTGCGGCTTGATACGCATCGGAATGGTAGCACCGCTCAGCGGTCTCGACGTCCGCAAAGCGCGCGACAACGTTGCGGGCCCGTTCCTTGCCTTCCAGCTGAACAAAGCGGCCACCGCGTGCGATGAACGTACCGCCGTGATCAGCAATCGCGACAGTCGCGCCTGCGGCGTACTTTTTATAGGCCTCTTCATCGGTGACCGTAACGTGGGCAATCCAGAGTGCGGGCATGGGGTTATCCTTTCAAAACAGTTTCAGCGGCTACAATCGCGGCCTCGGCATTGTCGGCAGAAGCACCACCGCCTTGTGCCATGTCGGGTCTGCCACCACCGCCCTTGCCGCCCAACTCCGCCACAGCGGCACGCAGGATGTCAACGGCTGAAAATGTTGCAGTCAGGTCCGATGTGACCCCCGCAGCAATCGCAGCTTTTCCACCGGTATCAGCAATCAGCAGGACCGCGCCCGATCCGATGCGCGCCTTGTGCTCGTCCACCAGCGCGGGAAGATCTTTTCCAGTCACGCCGCTCAACACCTGCGCATGGAAGGTTATGCCATTGATTTTCTTGGCCTCTTGCGGAGCAGCAGCACCGCCTGACATGGCCAGTTCGCGACGCAATTGGGCCACTTCATTGGCAAGGCTGCGCCGCTCATCCAGCAGGGCGCGCACACGTTCGGGAACTGCGGATGCCGGCGTTTTTAGCTCTGACGCCGCGGCGGTCAGCAACGCATCTTGCGCGCGCAGATGCGCCATCGCTGCCTCGCCAGTAAGCGCCTCGATCCGCCGCACACCCGCACTGCTGGCACTATCGCCAAGCAGGACAAACGCACCAATATCACCAGTACGGGTCACATGGGTCCCGCCGCAAAGCTCGAGTGAATAGGTGTTCTGTGCAGCACCCTTCCCCGAACCTTCCTGCGTGCCCATGGACACCACGCGCACTTCGTCGCCATATTTTTCACCAAACAGCGCTTGAGCACCCAAGGCCCGCGCATCGTCTGGTGTCATGATCCGCGTCTCAACAGTGCTGTTTTGTCGGATATAGCTGTTCACTTCTGCTTCGACCCGCTGCATGTCGTCGCTGCTGATCGCTTCGTTATGGCTGAAATCAAACCGCAAGCGGTCTTGCGCATTGAGCGAGCCGCGCTGTGCCACGTGATTGCCGAGGGCATGCCGCAATGCTTCATGCAGCAGGTGTGTAGCGGAGTGGTTGGCACGAATGGCTGTACGGCGCGTATGGTCGACATCAAGAACGGCGGATTGCGTATTGGAAATGCTGCCTTTTTCTACTTTGGCGAAATGGATGAAGACACCTGCTGCTTTGCGCGTATCGGTAACCCTCGCCGTCCCGGTATCGGTCTTGATCATGCCTGTATCGCCAAGTTGCCCGCCGCTTTCTGCATAGAATGGCGTCTGGTTGAGGACGATCTGCACCTCCTCCCCCTCACCGGCTTGGTCTACCGCCTTGCCGTCCTGAACAAGTGTGGCAATCTTGCCTTCCGCAGTCTCGGTCTCGTACCCGAGAAACTCGGTCGTGCCGGATTTATCCGCAACATCGAACCAGATGGTAGCATCAGCGGCCTCACCCGATCCTGACCATGCCGCGCGCGCTTTTGCCTTCTGCTCCGCCATGGCGGCGTCAAAGCCTTCTGTATCAACTGCGCGCCCCTTCTCACGCAGCGCATCTTGGGTCAGGTCAAGCGGGAAACCGAATGTATCATAAAGTTTGAAGGCCGCCGCACCCGACAGGTTCGCGCCCTCGGGAAGGGAGACCAGCTCGTCATCGAGCAGCTTGAGACCCCGATCAAGAGTTTGACGGAAACGGGTTTCCTCCTGAAACAGCGTCTGCTCGATCATGCTTTGGGCTCGCCCAAGCTCACGGTATGTCTGACCCATCTGTGCAACAAGGGCGGGTACCAAGCGGTGCATCAAGGGGTCTTTGGCACCCAAAAGATGCGCGTGACGCATCGCGCGGCGCATGATCCGGCGCAGGACATATCCGCGGCCATCGTTGCTTGGCATCACGCCGTCAGCCATCAAAAACGAGGTGGAGCGCAGGTGATCGGCAATCACGCGGTGGTGTGTCCGTCCGGGGCCATCGGGATCGCTGCCACTCGCACTCGCCGAGGCCTCAATCAAGCTGCGCATCATATCGGTCGCGTAGTTGTCGTTAGTCCCCTGCAAAAGGGCGGCAACACGCTCTAATCCCATGCCGGTATCGATGGATTGGTTTGGCAGGTCGCGCCGTGTGCCATCCTCCATCTGCTCGTATTGCATGAAAACAAGGTTCCAGATTTCGACAAACCGGTCGCCGTCCTCCTCGGGAGAGCCCGGCGGTCCGCCCCAGATGTGGTCGCCATGATCATAGAATATCTCGGTGCACGGCCCGCAAGGACCGGTCGGACCCGCAGACCAGAAGTTGTCGTCCGTAGCGATGCGAATGATCCGATCATCGCTTAGCCCGGCGTGCTTTTTCCAGATCGCGACGGCTTCATCGTCTGTATGATATACGGTTACCAACAACCGCGATGCATCAATGCCAAACACTTTGGTCAGCAGATCCCAGGCCAGCGGTATCGCGTCCTCCTTGAAATAGTCGCCAAAGCTGAAGTTACCGAGCATTTCAAAAAACGTGTGGTGGCGTGTGGTGTATCCTACGTTGTCGAGGTCGTTATGTTTGCCGCCTGCGCGTACACATTTCTGCGAAGTCGTGGCGCGGGAATAATCGCGGGTCTCGACACCGGTAAAAAGGTTCTTGAACTGCACCATGCCGGCGGCGGTGAACATCAACGTCGGATCATTGCGCGGGACAAGCGGGCTGGACGGTACAATCGCATGACCATTGTCGCCGAAATATGACAGGAAGCTCGCGCGAATATCATTGAGCGTTTGCATGGGGTCGATCCTCTGGCCAGACAAAATTACTTACCGGAGATAGCGGCGGCACAGAGGGCTGTCCACAGGTTGCGCCGCGAAAAAGGGTGCAGACCCTGCGGCCCGCACCCTTTTTCATGTTGCATCCGATCAGTTGATCCTGAAGGGATCAGTCGTCGAGGATATCAGGATCGTCTTTGTTCTGGGAGCCGTTGAAATCAAGACCGTGCGCGGCACGGATCTTGTCCTCGATTTCCATTGCCATTTCGCCGTTTTCGCGCAAATAGGCTTTGGCGTTGATCCGGCCCTGCCCGATCCGCTCGTCTCCATAAGAGTACCAGCTGCCCGATTTGTCGACGATCCCCGCCGAGACACCCATATCGAGCAGCTCACCCATCTTGGAAATGCCTTCGCCGTACATAATCTCGAACTCGACCTGCTTGAACGGCGGGGCGACTTTGTTCTTCACGACTTTGACTTTGGTCTGGTTGCCCACGACCTCATCACGGTCCTTGATCGAACCGATGCGGCGAATATCCAGACGCACAGACGAATAGAACTTGAGCGCGTTACCGCCGGTCGTTGTTTCTGGGGAGCCGAACATCACACCGATTTTCATACGGATTTGGTTAATGAAGATAACCATGCAGTTGGAGCGTGAGATCGAGCTTGTCAGCTTACGCATTGCCTTACTCATCAGGCGCGCCTGCACACCAACTGAACTGTCACCCATCTCACCCTCAAGTTCGGATTTGGGCGTGAGTGCGGCGACCGAATCGACGATGACCATGTTGACCGCGCCGGAACGTACCAGCGTGTCGACAATCTCGAGGGCCTGCTCACCTGTGTCAGGCTGTGAAATCAGCAATTCGTCGATATCCACACCAAGTTTACGGGCATATTGTGGATCAAGCGCGTGCTCCGCGTCGACAAACGCACAAACGCCGCCCGCTTTTTGCTGTTCTGCCACGCAGTGCAGCGTCAATGTGGTTTTACCCGAGGATTCAGGACCGTAAATTTCGACAATCCGGCCCATCGGCAGACCGCCTATGCCCAGTGCGATATCAAGGCCGATAGAGCCGGTGGAGGATGCGGTGATATCCTGTACCGATCCTTCGGCGCCAAGCTTCATAATCGACCCTTTGCCGAACTGACGCTCGATTTGCGCCAGCGCACTATCGAGTGCCTTTTGCTTGTCTGCTGTTTTCTTATCCATATTCAAAAGATCTGCCGTTGCCATTTGGGTTCTTCCCTTACTGTCACAGGGGGGCGGTGGCGGCAATCGCCTCCGTCGCCGGTTATTTTTGTTCTGCTAATGTTCTTATGTGGACAAAAGTGGAACATTTCAATCTAATTTTTCTTGTCCCATCTTTGTGCGCGATTGGTTAAGAAGGAGTTTAGGCGCCCACCCGTTTTGGCGTGACACGAGACAGGAGCCCGCAAATGCTTGTTTTCTTTAAAGAACGTCTCGCGTTTTTGTCCGTGCCCAAGACCGGAACGACCGCCTATCAATCCGCTCTTGCGGCGCGAGCTGATTTGGCGATCACCAATCCCCCCTTGCTGAAACATGCGCCAGTCTACCGATACAACCGATTCATTCGTCCGATGTTTTTGAACGTATGCGATGCAGAGATGGAACTTATGGCGGTTATGCGTGATCCGGTGAGTTGGCTGGGCAGTTGGTATCGCTACCGCCGTCGGCCGTTCATGCAAGGCCGGACCAACAATACCTGCGACATCAACTTTGACGAGTTTGTGCTGGCCTATATGAAGGGCAAGCGGCCCGGATTTGCCGAGGTTGGCAACCAGCTCAAGTTCCTGGAGCGGCAACCAAACGGCACCGGCGTCACACATCTGTTTCGCTATGAAGACCAGCCCCGTCTCAAAGGGTTTCTGGAAGAGCGGTTGGAGATGAAGATTACCCTCGCGCGAGAGAACGAATCTCCCGCGATGAATCTGGCACTGTCTGCAGATGTCGAAGAGCGGTTTCGCCGCAAATTTAACGACGAGTTCGCGTTCTACGACGCCATTCCAAAAGGTTAGTGAAGCTGCTTGTTCACCGTCTCGGTCAGATCGCTGAGTGAAAAGGGTTTGGGCAAAAACACGGAGTTTGGAATTTTCTGCTGTGCCTCGCCCAAGCTGTCTTCTGCGTAGCCTGAAACGAACACCACCCGAACGCCTGGACGTGCCTTGAGCGCTTCGCGCACCCAACTCGGCCCATCCATCCCCGGCATTACCACATCGGTCACAAAACAATCGATCTGGAGGCTCTCGTCCTCAAGTGTCGCCAAAGCCGCCTCTGCGTTCTCTGCCTCCAGCACGGTAAACCCGCGCAGACGTAGGGCACGGCTGGCAAATGCGCGCACCGGTGCTTCGTCCTCGACGAGGAGAATCACGCCACCATTGACGGTTTTCTGTAACGGGCTCAGCGCGACTGTAACCTTTGGCGCAGGGAGTACCTCTGCGTTAGCCAGAACGGGAAAGTAGAGGGTGAAACAGGTTCCAACCGCCTCCGTACTGTCCACGAATATGTAACCGCCCGTCTGCTTGATAATCCCGTAGGCCGTTGACAGGCCAAGGCCGGTACCCTCACCCGTCCGCTTGGTTGTGAAGAACGGCTCGAACACTTTCGGCAGTTTATCTGTAGGAATACCGCTGCCGTCATCACTGACTTTGATTGTGATATACTGCCCCACGGGCACCGTAACCTGATCCCGCGAAAGTGGCTCGATTAGTGTTGTGGCTTCCGTGATGATACGGATTTCGCCGCCTGACGGCATCGCGTCACGCGCGTTCACTACGAGGTTCATCAATACCTGCTCAAGCTGGCGCTTGTCGGCGCGGATGGGTTGCAGGACGGGATCATGGCTCAGCGTCAGGGTGATCTTCTCCCCCACCAGCCGGTTCAACAGATGCGTCAGATCGGCAAGCGTGTCGCGCATATCAAGCGTTTCAGGGCGCAACGTCTGCTTACGCGAGAACGCCAGCAACTGACCGACAAGGGCCGCAGCACGGTTTGCGTTTTGGTTGATCTGGATCAGATCGCTGTAATCGGTATCCCCCTGATCATGGCGCAAAAGCAGCAGGTCGCAGTGGCCCGAAATAGCGGTCAGAAGGTTGTTGAAATCATGCGCTACCCCGCCGGCAAGCTGTCCGATGGCCTGCATTTTCTGGCTTTGCACAAACTGCGCCTCAAGCGATTTAAGCTCTGTTGCATCGTGCAGAACTGCGATCAATGCCGGAGCGCCATCTTCCTCAATGCGGTTCAGTGTGACCTGAACGAATGCTTCGCGATCACCGCGCGTGAGCCGCAGGAACTCCGACTTTTGCGCAAGCCGCCCTGCAAGTGTGTCTTCGAGCCAGTCCGATATCGACCGCCCCAGACCCTCCATCAAAGCAGACAGATGCGCACCCTCGGTCAGCACCACGCCAATCAGCTTGGCTGCGCGTTTGTTATACGCTTGCACCCGCCCGTCGGGCGCGATTTTGATCATGGGGATCGGCATTTCCTGAAACACTTGCCAGTCGGGGCTGATGGCGACATCTCCAGTCTCTCCGGTTGAGGGTGGTGGCAGCAGATAAAGCGCGCGACGCCCCGCACCCGCATCGGTCTGCGCGATGAGCGACGGTTGGTTCCCTGTTGTGGTCGAGACTTGCATCACCGTTCCGGGCACGACCACCTGTTCGGGAAATACAGCATCGAGCGATTTGCACCGTGCACCGATGAACTGCCGCGCCGTGTGGTTCATCGACAAAATCGCACCACTACGCCCCACCATGAGCATTGGCAGGATACGCGAATCGTTGGTTAATTTCCCCTGCGGCTGTGTTGTTTGCTGGTCAAACCGCCACGCAAATGTGTCCTCGCCAATCGCATGCACGGCGAGCACAACCTGACCGTCGTTTGTCACGATCTCTTCGCGCGCGGCACCAGTGGAGCGCGCGCGAGATTGCAGGCGAAAAATCACTGGTCCGGGGTTTCCGATCCGGTCCGCAAGAACCGCGTTCAGCGTTTTGTCCTTGGTCTGTCCGAAAATCCGGTCCGCAGTTGCATTGGCGATTGTGATCTGTCCGTCGCCTGCGGTGATAAAACTTGCCGCGCTGTCGTGGGTGATGAACTGTGCCAGCGATTTGTGGCCTTGTGCTTGGGCTATCCGGTGACCGGTGCGCAGGACCGCCAAGACGACACAAACGCACAAAAGGCTGAGGCCCGCAGCTCCCGCCGCACGCTGATAAGTGCCGTCCATCATCACCAGTGCCGCAGTAATCAGGACAAATGCGACCACCGCCAAAAGCGCCAGCCGCCATGCAGACAGCGAAATCAGCCGCTGCGATAGCGTAGTGCCCTTTGTATGCAGCATATAAGCCCCTTCACAGACCTGTGGACGATAATTTCGAATCCTACACACAATGTTGCCGTTAAGGGTTAATTGGCAATTAACTGCGATACAAAGGTGTCAGTTTCAGGTGCTGCTTAGGGTTTGTGATTAACGTCTCCGCGTCAAGTGTGCCGTGAAAAACCCGTCTCCGGCAGCACTCACCATCAATGTCTTTTGCGCGGTGACGTCCCATCCGTTGTGCCTTGCTAGAAATGCCGCGACCCGGGCGTCGTTTTCCTCTGGCAGGATCGAGCAGGTCGCGTAGGCAAGCACACCATCAGGGGCGACCAATTCGGCGGCCGTATCAAGGATACTGTCCTGAAGTGCGGTTGTTTTCTCAAGTTGTTCGGGTGTGAGATTCCATTTCGCCTCCGGTGCGCGGCGCCATGCACCACTGCCCGAGCATGGCGCGTCCACCAGCACCAGATCGAACGGCCCGTGCGCGGCAAGGTTACTCCCCTCAAGCTGGGTAATATCCTCACCGGCACGCGCGGCGCGCAGGGGCAGATCGCGCATGCGCCCGACGTCGATATCGTGGGCGAAAACCCGCGTATTCCCGCGCGCGGCAATCGCCAGTGATTTGCCGCCGCCCCCTGCGCAATAGTCGAGCACACGGACCGCGGTCGGCAACATATCGACAACCGCTTGGCTGCTCGCGTCCTGCAACTCGACGAATCCCTCCTGATAGGCGGGTGAATTGCGAATACGGCGCGCACCTTCCGTTACGGTAAGGGCTGTCGGGCTGAGCGGGTTTTCCGATAGGTCGACGTCTGCTTTCTTCAACATCAAAATCGCATCCGAAACAGTTGTTTTTGCGAGATTTACCCGTAGTGTAACCGGCGCGCGGGTCTGAAGTAACTGTGCAATATCTTGCGCCTGATCGCCCAAACCATTCGTAAATCGCGCCACCAGCCAGTCGGGTAAATTCCAGCCTTCGGAGGCAGGCACATCCCCCTCTGGCGCGTCTTCTTCATGGGGCAAAAGTGGCTGTGGCGCGTGTCCTTCCCCGGTAAACAAACTGGTGGGATCAACGCCTTGGGCGCGCAACAACCCAATCATCAGACCACGACCCGTACCGGCACCGCCCAGCCACGCGGCACTGCGCCGCATACGCAGTACATCAAAGACGTAATCGCGGATTGCGGCGCGGTCTTTTGACCCGGCAAATCGGTTGCCGCGCCCCCACCGTGTGAGAACCTGCTCGGCGGGCAAACCGTCACCGGCCATATCGAGGATTTCTATGGCCGCTGCCACCCGTGCGGCGGGCGTCATGTAAGGGACACTGTCATGGGTTAACCGATCCTGTAATTGGGCGATTCGCGCGTAATTTGCACATCATGCACATGGCTTTCCTTCAGGCCCGCACCGGTAATTTTTACGAAGGTGCAATTCTTGCGCATCTCGTCGACGGTTGCGCAGCCGGTATAGCCCATAGCCGCGCGCAGACCGCCGACCATCTGGTGTACGACCGCTGCGGCAGTACCTTTATAGGCAACCTGTCCTTCAATGCCTTCCGGCACCAGCTTGTCGCTGGCGGCATCTTTCTGGAAATAACGGTCCGCCGATCCGCTGGCCATGGCGCCAAGGCTGCCCATGCCGCGAAAGCTTTTGAAGCTGCGGCCCTGATAGAGGATCACGTCGCCGGGCGACTCGTCCGTGCCGGCAATCATTGAGCCTACCATGGCGCAAGAAGCACCTGCCGCAATTGCCTTGGCGAAATCGCCGGAGAATTTGATGCCGCCGTCTGCGATCACAGGTGTGTCGCCTGCAGCGGCGGCACAATCCATGATGGCCGTCAATTGCGGTACACCGACACCCGCGACCATCCGCGTGGTACAGATGGAGCCGGGGCCAATGCCCACTTTGACAGCATCCGCACCTGATCCGATAAGCGCGCGTGTGGCCTCGCCAGTGGCGACATTGCCAGCCACGACCTGCACTTCATTGCTGAGTGTTTTGGCCCGCTCCACCGCAAGTGCGACGCCCTCGGAGTGGCCATGTGCGGTGTCGATGACGATCATGTCGACCCCTGCATCCACCAACGCTTGGGACCGCTCGAACCCCGCGTCGCCCGTCGTTGTTGCCGCTGCCACGCGCAGGCGGCCCAACGCGTCCTTGCACGCAGTTGGGTTCAGCACGGCCTGTTCGGTGTCTTTGAGGGTCAGCAATCCGGTGAGTTTGCCCTGCCCGTCCGTCACAAGGAGCTTTTCGATCCGCCGCGCCTTCATCAGGCTGATCGCTTCATCGCGGTCCGCAGGTTCGTGCAGAATGGCGAGGTTTTCGGTGCTCATCATCAAATGTACAGGCGTGTCATCGCGGTGCGCAAACCGCATGTCGCGGTTGGTCACGATGCCAACCACGCGGCCTGCCTCATCCACCACGGGAAATCCGGTCACACGGTAGCGTTCTTGCAGCGCCTTTGCATCGGCCAGCGTTTGGTCGGCGCGCAGGGTAATGGGGTTATAGACAATACCGCTCTCGAAGCGTTTGACGCGGCGCACTTCGCGCGCTTGCTCGTCGATATCGAGGTTGCGGTGGATCACCCCCATACCGCCCGCCTGCGCCATGGCGATGGCCATGCGGGCCTCGGTTACCGTGTCCATGGCTGAACTCAAAAGCGGGATGTTGAGCGCGATGGATTTGGTCACACGGGTGCGGGTGTCTGCGGTAGAAGGCAGAACCGAGGATGCGGCAGGAACCAGCAGCACATCGTCGAACGTCAAAGCCTCACGAATCTCCATATCAACCTCCAAAGGTAATGGCATCATTTGGCGGTTTGCTATTTCACGGATGCTCTGCGTTGAAAAGGGCTCATGACGCGATCGCTTGCAATCGGTGCGTGCTTGCCCAAAGCTGCTGTAAAACCGGAGGGCGATATGAGCAGACATGGCTATGAGGGTGGCAGGCTGGACCTGCCGTTTGTGGGGATCGCCACCTTTGGCAAACGCCCGTACGAGCCGGATTGGGCAAAGCTTGATGCGGATGTGGCAATCCTTGGCGCTCCTTTTGACGCAGGCACGCAGTACCGCAGTGGTGCGCGGTTTGGGCCGCGCGGAGTGCGTGAGGCATCCACGCTGTTCAGCTTCGGGCACGCCGGTGCGTATGATCACGAGGATGATGCGACCTATCTGCCCGGTGACGTGAACATCGTGGACATGGGCGATGCCGACATCATCCACACCGATACCGAATCGAGCCATGCCAATATCGAGGCGGGCGTGCGCGCGGCCCTTGATGCGGCCGCCCTGCCCGTGATCATTGGTGGCGATCATTCCATCAATATTCCCTGCATCCGCGCCTTTGACGGCCAAGGCGACATTCATATCCTGCAGATCGACGCGCATCTGGATTTTGTCGACGAGCGCCATGGCGTGCGCCACGGCCACGGCAACCCGATGCGCCGCGCAGCAGAGCACGATTATGTCACAGGCCTTACGCAGGTGGGCATCCGCAACGTCAGCTCCACCGCCAAAGAAGGCTACAGCGATGCGCGGGCCATGGGATCTGACATCATCAGCGTGCGCCAAGCGCGCAAAATGGGCACCCGAGGCGTGCTGGCCCATATCCCCGACGGCGCGCGGGTCTATGTGACGCTCGACATTGACGCCTTTTGTCCGTCCATCGCACCGGGGACCGGCACGCCTTCGCATGGCGGATTTCTGTACTACGAAGTGCTCGAATTGCTTCAGGCAGTTGCAGAGCGTCATGAGGTGGTGGGCATGGATCTGGTTGAGGTCGCCCCCGATTATGACCCCACAGGATCAACCCAGATATTGGCCGCGCAAATCTTGCTTAATTTCCTCGGATTCATCTTCCACGCGCGCCTGAGCACCTGAACCAATTACATATAAATGACGGTCGCGGGACGATTTATGACGCAGGCGCCCTTTCGTTGCACCCGCAGTTGGCTATGGTGCCTCAAACCACCCATCTGGAAGCCTGAATCATGAGCGACGATCCCCTTGTTATCTTCACCCCGTCAGGCAAACGCGGACGCTTTCCGGTCGGCACGCCGGTCCTGACAGCGGCACGGCAATTGGGGGTCGACCTCGATTCTGTCTGTGGGGGACGCGGCATCTGCTCGAAATGCCAGATCACACCGGGATATGGCGAATTCTCCAAACATGGCGTCACGGTCGAGGCCGACGCGCTCTCCGAGTGGAACAAGGTCGAAGCGCGCTATGACGAGAAACGCGGGCTGAAACAGGGCCGCCGTTTGGGCTGTCAGGCGACCGTTCTCAAGGACGTCATCATCGACGTGCCGGCCGAATCGCAGGTGCACAAACAGGTCGTGCGCAAACGTGCCGAAGTGCGCGACATCATCCTCAACCCGTCCACCAAGCTTTATTATGTCGAGGTGACAGAGCCGGACATGCACACCCCGTCCGGCGATCTGGAGCGGTTGCGCACAGCCTTGTTGGAGCAATGGGAGCTGGACGAAGTCACCGCTGATTTGCATATCCTGCAAATCATGCAGCCTATTTTGCGCAAAGGTCAGTGGAAGGTCACTGTGGCCGTGCATTTGGGCGATGACGAGAACCGACCGCGTATCATGCACATCTGGCCCGGTTTTTATGACGGCACGATCTATGGCGTGGCGGTCGACCTTGGCTCCACTACCATCGCGGCGCATTTGTGCGATCTGCAAACCGGTGAGGTCGTCGCCTCCTCCGGTGTGATGAACCCGCAGATCCGCTTTGGTGAGGATTTGATGAGCCGCGTCAGCTATTCGATGATGAACGCGAAGGGTGCCGAAGAGATGACGCTGGCCGTGCGCGAAGGCATGTGCGCCCTGTTCACGCAACTCACCACCGAGGCGCAGATCGATAAACAGCTGATCGTGGATGCGGTGTTTGTGTGTAATCCGGTGATGCATCACCTGTTTCTGGGTATCGACCCGTTCGAGTTGGGCCAAGCACCGTTTGCGCTGGCCACCTCGAACGCCATGCGCCTGCGCGGGCGTGATCTGGATCTCAATATCCACGAGAGCGCGCGGGTCTACATGCTGCCTTGTATTGCGGGCCACGTCGGCGCGGATGCAGCAGCGGTTGCCCTGTCAGAGCATCCCGACACCTCCGAAGACCTTGTGCTGATCGTCGATGTCGGCACCAACGCAGAGATTTTGCTGGGCAATAAGGAAAAGGTTCTGGCCTGCTCCTCTCCCACGGGTCCGGCGTTCGAGGGCGCGCAGATCAGTTCGGGACAGCGCGCCGCACCGGGGGCGATCGAGCGTGTGGAGATAGATCCAGAGACCAAGTTGCCGCGCTTCAAGGTGATCGGATCGGACCTGTGGTCGGACGAGGACGGATTTGACGCGGCCATCGCACAGACCGGCGTAACCGGCATCTGCGGCTCCGGCATCATCGAAATGGTGGCCGAGATGCGTATTCACGGCATCGTCGACGCACCGGGCCTCATCGGCACATCCGAGCAGACGGGATCAGCCGCTGTGTTCCCTGACGGGCGCACCAACAGCTATATGGTTTATGACGGCACCGCTGATGGCGGCCCGCGCATCACCGTGACCAACCGTGACATCCGTGAGATTCAGATGGCAAAGGCGGCGCTGTATTCCGGCGCGCGTTTGTTGATGGATAAATTCGGCGTCGACAAAGTGGACCGTGTGGTGCTGGCTGGTGCGTTCGGCGCACATATCTCGACCAAACACGCGATGGTTCTGGGCATGATCCCCGATGCCCCGCTGGACAAGGTGACATCGGCCGGTAACGCCGCCGGGACCGGTGCGCGCATCGCCCTGCTCAACCGCGAGGCACGCTCCGAGATCGAGGAGACGGTACGGCGCATCCATAAAATCGAGACCGCGATTGAGCCGCGCTTTCAAGAACATTTCGTCAACGCATCCGCCATTCCAAACGCGGTAGAGCCATTTCCGATCCTGAATTCCATCGTGACACTGCCCACACAAACCTTCAATACTGGTGGTGGAGACAGCAGCGGCACAGGCCGCAGAAGGCGGCGCGGATGAGTGTGAACGACGAACAACGCGAATTCTGGGACACCAAGGTCGGTGCGATCTGGGTTGAGCAGCAACAGGTCATGGATGCCCTGTTCTCCAAGATCCTTGACGAGACACTCAATCGTGCCGAACTGGCGGAGGGGCATTCGGTCCTTGATATCGGCTGCGGTGCGGGCACCAGTACTTTTGCCATTGCGGATTCAATTGGTGGCACGGGCCATGTGACCGGCCTCGATATCTCGCCCACGTTGCTGGTTGCCGCGCAAAAAGGCATCGTAAACCAGACCAACATCAGCTTTCTCGATGCCGATGTGCAGGAACACCCGCTTGTGGTGGACAGTGCCGACCGGGTTATATCGCGCTTTGGCGTGATGTTTTTTGAAGATAGCGTGGCCGCGTTTCGCAACATGGCCGAGGCGCTGCGCGAGGACGGTTTGATCAGCTTTTCCGCATGGGGTGCCATTGAGGATAACCCGTTCTTCACCCTACCCGCAAAAGTAGCCCGTGACGTGCTGGGCCCGATCCCGAAAACAGATCCTGACGGCCCCGGTCCGTTTGCCTTTCGCGATGTCACGCGGGTCGAGGGAATTTTGCGCGACGCGGGCCTTGAGCCGCAGGTCGAAGTGCTGGAAATCCCGCTTCACCTTAAGGGCGGCACAGATATGCTGGTTGATGTCCTGTGCAAGATCGGACCGGCGCAAAGCGCGCTTGCGTATCATGATGCAGACAAGGAAGCGACCCGCCGCCTTGTCGACGCGCTGGCGCAAGCGTTCGAAGAATACGAGCACGGCGACGAGATCACCATCCCGTCGAGCATCAATTTCGTCACCGCGCGCAAAGCCTCTTGACGCCTGCAGGGGCGCCGATTACCTCGGGCATACTGGCGCGCGGGTATGGTGAAAAGGTATCACGGCAGCTTCCCAAGCTTTAGTTACGAGTTCGATTCTCGTTACCCGCTCCAGCCTTTCACCCACCTTTGATCCGGCCAGTTTTCCGCACGCACATCTACCCTGCGTGCCGGTGGATGAACTCAATCAACGCCGCCGTGGACCCATCTTCGTTCGATGTGTCCTCTGTTCCCTCAACGACCGGTTGCAGGGATGTAGCAAGCTCTTTGCCAAGTTCCACGCCCCATTGATCGAACGACATGATATCGAGGATCACACCTTCGACGAAAACCCGATGTTCATAGAGGGCGATGATATGACCCAACATGAACGGATCGAGTTGCGGGTAGAGGAGAGTGGTCGAGGGCCGATTGCCGGGAAAAACACGGTGGCGCGCTTGCCGCTCAAGCTCGGCGCCGGTGAAATCCTTGGCAGCCGCAATTTCGCGCGCCTGGTCCAGAGTGCGCCCCTGCATCAGTGCTTTTGACTGCGCCAGACAGTTTGCAATCAGCAATTGATGATGGTGTGCCAGATCCGGTTCATGCCCTTGGGCCGCCAGCAGAAATTCGCACGGGATGGTGCGCGTTCCTTGATGGATCAACTGGTAGAATGCGTGCTGTCCGTTGGTGCCCGCAGCGCCCCAGACCACAGGTCCGGTGTGGCGCGGACTGTCGGTGCCGTCCCGTCGCACGCCTTTGCCGTTCGATTCCATCTCGAGCTGTTGCAGATAGCTTGGCAGCAAGCCCAGCCGTTCGTCATAGGGCAGCACAGCGCGGGTGGCATAGTCGCATATCTGGTTGTGCCATATCCCAACTAGGGCCAGTAGAACCGGCAGGTTTTCGTGCAGCTCGGCGGCGCGAAAATGTACGTCCATCGCCTGCGCGCCGCGCAGAAACGCATCAAACGCCTTTGGGCCGATTGCAATCATCAGGGACAACCCGATCGGCCCCCAGAAGGAATAGCGCCCGCCGACCCAATCCTCGAACCCGAACACACGCGCAGGTTCGATACCAAAGCTTTCGGTTTTATCTTGCGCTGTACTAAGGGCTGCAAATTGGGTTTTCGGGTTGCCGCCATGGTCCAGCATCCATGCCCGTGCAGTACGGGCGTTGGTCATCGTCTCGATGGTCGTAAACGTCTTGGACGCGACAATGATCAGCGTTGTTTTGGCGTTCAACCCGCGCAATGTATCCGCCACATCCGCGCCATCCACGTTCGAGATGAAATGGCAGCGCGGCCCGTCGTGATAGGGAGCAAGCGCGCGCACTGCCATTGCAGGCCCCAGATCGGAGCCGCCGATGCCGATATTGACCACATCCGTGATTTTGCTGCCGCGCACCTCGTCTGAAAAGGCGCGCATGGCGGCCAGTGTGTTGTGAATGTCAGGCATCACATCGACACCGTCCACATGCACCGCGCCGCCATCAAGGTTGCGTAATGCGGTGTGCAGAACCGCGCGGTTTTCCGTCTCGTTGATCGTCGCGCCGGTGAACATCGCCTTTCGCCGCGCCTCGACCCCTGCTCCGCGTGCAAGCTCCAGCAGCGCCTCGCGGGTCTGGCTGTCGATGTTGGTTTTGGAATAATCGAAATGCAGGTCTTGTACCGTCACGGTGAAATCCTGCGCACGGCCTGCATCCTTGAACAGGTCCATAATTTTGCGGTTGGAAATGCCCGCATGCAGCTTCTCCAGTGTGTCCCAGTTTGTCATTCAGCGCTCCAATGTACGGTTGCGTTCGGCAGGATGATTTGCACCGGTGCCTGCGGAGCTGGCAGGGTTTCCGCCTGCGTCAGTGCGTGCCGCTTGTCCTCTCCGGTGATCAACAGATGCGTGTCACACGCACCGCGCAAGGCGGGTGCTGTGAGTGTAAAGCGCGCAACAACCTGACCGTCAACGTTGATCGGCGCAAACATCGGCGCATCATCAGCCAGCGCCGCGTCCAACCCGCCTGCCCCCGGAAAAAGCGACGCAGTATGCATATCCGCCCCCATCCCGAGGAGCAGCACGTCAATCGGCAATTCATCCGACAATCTGGCAGACAGATTTGCTGCCGCTGCCGCGATGTCATGTTCAGAAGTATGGTAGGGCGTGAATTGTGCTGCCTGTGCAGCACCCTGAAGCAGACGCGCACGGACCAATGCAGCGTTGGATTGCGCATGGGTATCAGGCACCCACCGCTCATCCGTGAGCAGCACATGCACCCGCGCCCAATCAAGTGCTACGGCACTGAGCGCATCGAACAACGGACCCGGCGTCGTGCCACCTGGCACCGCAAAGCTCACAGCTTCATGCTGCGACAATGCCGTTGCAAGAGCCTGTGCCAGCACATCGGTCAGCCCCGCCATCAGGTCGTCGCGGCTGTTATATTCGATCAGTTTCATTGAGATACCTTCCGCCATTCGCGGCCTTCTCGTCGCAGAAGTTGATCTGCGTCCGTGGGGCCATCACTACCTGCATCATAGGGTTTTGGAACATCATTGCGCGCTTCCCAGCCTGCGATGATGGGATCGGTCCATGCCCATGCCGCCTCGACCTCGTCGCCGCGCATGAACAGGGTTTGGTTGCCCCGTATCACATCCATCACCAGCCGCTCATAGGCGTCCACATGCTCCACATCATCGGGATTGAGCGTTTCGGCGAACGACATATCCAGCGGTACGTCGATCAGGCGCATGCCCCCCGGTCCCGGCTCCTTGATCGTCACGCCAAGGGTGATCCCCTCGTTTGGCTGCAACCGGATCGACAGGACATTGCGGTGCCGACCGGCATCTTCGGCAAATATGCTATGCGGGGTGTCTTTGAATACCACCGTAATCTCGGAGGCGCGCGCCGCCATCCGCTTGCCTGTGCGCAGATAAAATGGCGTGCCCGCCCACCGCCAATTGCTGATCTGCGTGCGCAACGCGACAAAACTTTCTGTGCGCGAACGTGGATGCTCAACAGCCGTGCGGTAGTCAGGGTTATTCTCGGGGTCGTCCGGACCCGCTTGGTACTGTCCACGCACGATGTGATAATCGGCAACAGGATCAAGCGCGCGAATAACCTTGAGCTTTTCATCGCGCACGGCGTCGGGTGAAAAACGCGCGGGCGGCTCCATCGCAATGAGGCACAAAAGCTGCATCAGATGGTTCTGCACCATATCCCGCATCGCACCCGATTTGTCGTAATACTCCCCGCGTCCGCCAACACCGACCGTCTCGGCCACGGTGATCTGCACGTGATCGACGTATTGCGAATTCCAAAGCGGCTCGAACAGCATATTGCCGAACCGCACCGCCATGAGGTTTTGCACGGTCTCTTTGCCCAGATAATGGTCGATCCGGTAAATCTGGTCCTCGTTAAAGTATGCGGCGAGCGTCTTATTCAGCGCACGTGCGGTCTCCAGATCGCGGCCAAACGGTTTTTCCACCACGATGCGGGCATTTGCATCCGCCATGCCCCATTTCTGCAACCGCTCCGCGATATCTCCGAAAAGTGCGGGTGCGACCGAAAAATAATAGGCCTCAACACGGTCCGTACCGGCCATCATGGTCTGCAATTCTTTCCACCCTTGGGTGCCGCGCGCGTCGATTGCGATATATTCCAAACGGGCCAGAAAAGCGTCGAGGTGATCTGCGTTGCCGTCTTCAACACCGCTGAACTCGACAATCGCATCGCGCACCATTTCGCGGTATTGCGCAGTATCAAGGTCACTACGCGCCGCACCGATGACACGGGCCTGCGCGGGCATCTGTCCTGCACAAAACCTGCGGAACAAACCGGGCAAAATCTTGCGCCGCGCCAGATCACCGGTGCCGCCGAATATCACCAGATCAAACAGATCAACCGGAATGACGCGTGATGCCATGATGTGAGCCTCTTTATGTCGCCTACAGCGTTTTACGGGCCTACTCTACTGCGCACATCCGTCTGTGCACAGTGATTTCGCGGATTTGTGGCCCAAGTTATGTTAGCGCAAACAAGCGCATTTCGCGTTTGTTCACAAGAGCGTGCATATGCGCCTCGGGTCTTTTCTTGCAATCGACCCTGTTCTACCCCATCTAGCAAACCAAATACGACAGAGCAGGAAGGCAGTGCCATGAAAGATCTACCACTGGCCAATGAAGGAAAATTCAGCGATCCGCAGGTCACCGCCAAGGGTGAGCAGCGCGCGACCGTGGCGCTGAGCAATCCGCAAACGCTCTGGTTCAATACGGGAACGCTGTGCAACATCGAATGTGTGAATTGCTATATCCTGTCGAGCCCGACCAACGACGCGCTGGTGTATATCACCGCAGATGAAGTGCGCGGATACCTTGATCAGCTCGAGACCCGCAAATGGGGCGTGAGCGAGATTGCGTTTACCGGTGGTGAGCCGTTTATGAACCCGCAAATGATCGAGATCATGGAGGCCTCGCTAGAACGCGGCTACGATGTTCTGATCCTCACCAATGCGATGCTGCCGATGATGCGCAAAAAGATGCGCGAAGGACTTCTGCGGCTGAACGCGGACTACCCCGGCAAGCTGACACTGCGCATTTCGGTGGATCATTACCGTCATGATCTGCATGATGCCGAACGCGGCGCGGGTGCCCTTGATAAAACGATCACAGGCATGAAGTGGCTCTCCGAGAACGGCTTTACCATGGCGGTCGCCGGACGGTCGGTGTTCGAGGATACCGAAGCCGACAGCCGCGCGGGCTATGCCGCGTTTTATACCAAACATGGCTTTAAGATCGACGCTTATGATGCTGGTATGACAGTTCTTTTCCCCGAAATGGACGAGAGCATTGAGGTGCCGGAAATCACGACGGCATGTTGGGGTATTCTCGACAAATCGCCCGACGCTGTTATGTGCGCCTCGTCCCGCATGGTCGTTAAACGCCGCGGCGCGGAGAAGCTTGCAGTGCTTGCATGTACGCTGCTGCCCTATGCGCCTGAATTCGAACTGGGTGAGACGCTGGAAGAAGCCGAGAAGGATGTGGCACTCAACCATCCGCATTGTGCGAAGTTCTGTGTTTTGGGTGGTGCCAGCTGCTCTGCCTAATCCCCGCCGTCTGCCGCTGAACAAAATTCATGGCCGAGCAATAAAATATATTTATATCTCAACGACTTAGCGAAGTGAGGCGTGGCGACGTCGTGTCAAGTCCGTGGCTGGCATTGCACCTCATATGGCCTTCGCGCTATACTTCCCCCCAAGATATAGAGCACATCAGCAAAGCTGGGACAGAGATTGACCGATACGCCGGAAACCCCTGATAACGAAGACGAAAATCTCCCCGTACGGCCCGTTTATGATGGGCCGTACGTCACGATCGAGCATGAGATGCGCACAAGCTATCTCGATTATGCGATGTCGGTTATCGTCAGCCGCGCCATTCCCGATCTGCGTGATGGCCTAAAACCTGTGCACCGGCGGATTTTGTACGCCATGCACGAGGCAGGCAACACACACGACAAAGCGTACCGCAAGTCTGCACGCGCCGTTGGCGATGTAATGGGTAAATACCACCCTCACGGCGATTCCGCGATCTATGACGCGCTTGTTCGTATGGCGCAGGATTTCTCCATGTCGCTCCCGCTTCTAGACGGACAGGGTAACTTCGGCTCGATGGACGGCGATAACGCCGCCGCCATGCGCTATACCGAAGTGCGCATGGACAAACCTGCCGCCTATCTGCTTGCGGATATCGACAAGGAAACCGTTGATTTCCAAGATAACTATGACGGAAAAGACCGCGAGCCGACTGTGCTTCCTGCGCGTTTTCCAAACATGCTCGTAAATGGTGCGGGTGGCATCGCGGTCGGTATGGCGACCAACATTCCGCCTCATAATCTGGGCGAAGTGATTGACGCCTGTCTTGCCTTGATCGAAAATCCCGATCTGACTTCTGAAGAGTTGATCGACTATGTCCCCGGCCCCGATTTTCCGACCGGTGGCATCATGCTGGGCCGCACCGGCGCGCGTAAAGCGTATCTTGAGGGACGTGGATCTGTCATTGTCCGCTCGAAAACCCGTATCGAGGAAATTCGCAAAGACCGCTGGGCCATTGTCATTGACGAAATCCCTTATCAGGTGAACAAGGCCACCATGATCGAGCGGATCGCCGAAGCCGCGCGCGACAAAAAGATCGAAGGCATCGCCCACGTACAGGATGAAAGCGACCGCAACGGTGTACGTGTAGTTGTCGAACTCAAGCGCGACGCTACCGCCGAAGTTGTGATGAACCAATTGTTCCGCTTCACGCCGATGCAAACCTATTTCGGGTGCAACATGCTCGCACTCAACGGTGGCCGCCCCGAGACGTTGACGCTGCGCCGCTTTCTCACCTGCTTTATCGACTTCCGCGAAGAAGTCGTTGCCCGCCGCACTGCACACCTGCTGCGCAAGGCACGTGAGCGGAGCCATATCCTGTGCGGTCTGGCCGTTGCTGTCACCAATATCGACGAGATCGTCGCGACCATCCGGTCCTCCGCCGACGCCGCAGAGGCGCGCACCAAGCTGATGACACGCCGCTGGCCTGCGATCGACATTTTGCCCTATATCGCGCTTATCGACGATCCGACGCATACCGCCAATGACGATGGTACCTACAACCTCTCGGAGGTTCAGGCCCGCGCCATACTTGAGCTGCGCTTGCAACGCCTGACCCAGATTGGCGTAAAAGAAGTCACCGACGAGCTGGAAGAGCTGGCCGCGAAAATAAAAGAGTACCTCGAGATTTTGGGCTCCCGTGACCGCATCATGGGGATCATCCGAGACGAGCTGGCAGAGGTGCGCGATTTGTTCGCCGTGCCGCGCCGCACTGAAATCGTCGATTGGTCCGGTGATATGGACGACGAAGACCTGATCGAGCGCGAAGACATGGTCGTGACCGTCACCTCCGGTGGCTATATCAAGCGCACCCCGCTCGTCGATTTCCGCAGCCAGCGGCGCGGCGGCAAAGGTGTGTCGGGCATGGCCACCAAGCAGGAAGATGTCGTGACCACCCTCTTTGTGGCGAATACGCATACGCAGTTGCTGTTCTTCACGACCGACGGCATGGTCTACAAGCTCAAGACATGGCGCCTGCCGCAGGGTGGCCGCACATCGAAAGGCAAGGCCATCGTCAATATCCTCCCGATTCCCGTTGGTGTGTCCATCGCGGCGATCATGCCCGTGGACCGCGACGAGAAGGAATGGGACGACCTGCAAGTAGTCTTTGCCACCTCCGCAGGGACGGTGCGGCGCAATAAACTTTCTGATTTCACCAATGTCATGCGCAACGGCAAAATCGCGATGAAGTTCGAGGACGAGCATGAAGGCACAACCCTGATCAACGCCCGCATCGCGAGTAATGATGACGACGTGATGCTAGTGACCAATTCGGGCCGTGCGATCCGCTTCCGGGCCACAGATGTGCGCGTTTTCAACAGCCGCAATTCTGTCGGTGTGCGCGGTATCCGGTTGGGCGGTGATGATACTGTCGTATCCATGTCGATCATCCGCCACTTCGAGGCGGGCAGCGACGAGCGTGCCGCCTATCTCAAGATGCGCCGCGCCATGGCGGGTCTGGCCGACGATGCCGAGATCGAGGATGAAGAAGGCAATGCCGATATGCCGCTGGCCCAAGAACGCTATGCGGAAATGTCTGCAGCCGAGAACCTCATTCTGACCATCACCGAAGGTGGCGCGGGCAAGCTGAGCTCTAGCCACGACTATCCGCTGCGCGGAAGGGGTGGCATGGGTGTCACGGCGATGGATAAAGCGATGCGCGGCGGCAATATTGTCGCCTCCTTCCCCGTAGAGATGGATGATCAGATCATGCTGGCTACCTCCAAGGGCCAATCCATTCGCGTACCTGTGGAGGGGATTTCCTTCCGCTCGCGCAGTGCAGGTGGCGTGAAAGTGTTCGACACTGGCAAAAGCGAGATCGTGGTGTCGGTCGCATGGATTGCCGAGCAGACCGATGATGCGGATGTCGAAGGAGAGGCGGACGCGGAATAACCGCCCGCTTCGGACAAGAAACGTTCTGCTTCCAGTGCCGCCATACAGCCCATTCC
>JBATTJ010000088.1:0-32465 GCA_049670485.1 Sulfitobacter sp. | reverse complement strand
GGGGACGCCAGTGAGGGTGTGCATAGACGGGGAAGGGCGGCACAAAGAAGGATGCCGCCCCGCCTATAGTCTCGATCGCCAGCTTCAGTTCATTTTGAAATATTTGAACTTGGGCGAATCCTCTGCTTCTACAACTGTCTCGACCTCGGACTTCATGCCCCAGTTCAGCACTTGGTGGTGCAGCGGCACATAAAGCGCTTCGTCCTGCACAACCTGCCAGATGGCCGCGATATCCGCATTGCGCGCGGTCAGATCGGTGTTGGAGGCCAGACCTTCAATCGCTTCGTCCAAATCAGCGTTGCTATAGCGTGTGGCGTTCCACGAGCCGTATTTGTCGTCCCGCGTGTGCACAAGGAAGTTGAAAACATATTCGGAATCGTAGGTCGGCACGCCCCAGCCCAGCATATAGAAGTCCGTCTCAAGCGTGTTGATCAGTGGGAAGTGCTGCGCCTTCGGCTTGGCATCTAGGTTCACTTTTACACCTATCTGCGCATACATGCCGACAGCCGCCTGACAGATCGCCTCATCGTTGACATAGCGGTCATTGGGGCAATCAAGCTGCACGGTGAAGCCGTCGGCATAGCCTGCTTCAGCCATCAACTCCTTGGCTCCCTCGATATCGGTCACGGATGAGGCATCCATCGTCTCGTCCCATCCGTTGGCAAAGGGCGGTACGATCATGCCCGCAGGTGCGGATTGGCCACGCATCACGATCTGCTGGATCGCATCGCGGTTGATCGCCATGTTCATCGCCTGGCGCACACGTTTGTCCGCAAACGGGTTTTTGCCGTCGACGTTGTCATTGGCAAGGTCATCATCGCCGGAGTTCATGCCGAAAAAGATCACCCGGTTTTGTGGTGCCGTGCGCACATCCAGACCCTCGGTGCCTGCCACACGCTCAAGATCCTGCACCGGCACATCCTGAATAAAATCAACCTCACCAGAGAGCAGCGCCGCCACACGTGTCGCGGGGTTCTGGATCGGGGTATAGATGATCTCGGTGACCTCAAGGGGGAACTCATCTTTACCCCAATAGTCCTCGTTGAGGGCCAGAACAGTGCGCACATCCGGCTCACGGCTCACCAGCTTATAGGCGCCGGTGCCATTGGCGTTCTTGGCCGCAAACGTGTCCTCGCCACCTTCATAATCCTGCACATCGACGGCATTATTTGCCTCGGCCCATTCACGGTCCATGATGAACATATTGGTGAGGTTGCTGGGCATGATCGGATTTGGTCCGTCTGTGACAATCTCGATGGTGAGCGGATCGGGTGCGTTCACTTCGACCACAGAGGCCAGCAATTCTTTGTAGTCGCTGTCATCGGTCATCGCACGCTCAAGGCTGAATTTCACATCCGAGCTGTCGAAAGTACTGCCATCATGAAAGGTCACACCTTCACGCAGCTTGAACACCCAGACATTCGGGTCTTCTTCCGACGGGTTCCATTCGGTCGCGAGGGCAGGCACGATGGTGCCCTCATGGTTGCGCATCACGAGCGGCTCCATGATCTGGTGCGCCAAAGCGGATGTCGGGCCTTCGTTCTGCGCATGCGGATCAAGCGTTAGCGCATCACCCGCACGTGCCCATCGCAATGTCTCCGCACTGGCCAATGCTGTCGAGGATAACAGCAACGCTGCCGAAAGGACTGTTACATGTTTCATTTCCGGTCTCCCTGATTATCTGTGGCACATAGATCCGTGACCCGCGCGCCTTATGCGGCAGAGTAAAACGGCAAAGCACCCAGTTCACAAGAACGCGATTGCAGTTTACCTACGTTCAGATGTGAGGTTCAGGGCATAACGCCCTGAAATGCAGCAGATTAACGGTGGACGGCATGTGGGGCGTGTTTGGAGGTCATAGGATGCTAGTGTGTATTTAAATTACATAATACTGATTATACAATCTAGATCATGCCTTGAGCCACGCTCTACCGGACCGTTGTTGAATGCCATTTCATACACACTGCGGCCCATCCGAACCAATCCATACGCCCCCGCAATGAGCATTGACCTTCCCACAGCACTCATGAAACCTGCGCGCAGCCTAACCCACCGCCGGAGCAGCACATGGATCGCGCTACAATTGTTCATCAGAACCTTCTGAGACGACTTGACGAGAACGATCTGCCTGACGGTCCGCCTGCAAGCCCTGATATTGAACCCACGAAACTGGTCGAGATTTTTCGCAGTCAGGTTCTGAGCCGACAGCTGGACCGGACAAGCCGCGGGATGCAGGCACAAGGCAAAGGGTTCTACACCATCGGCTCTTCGGGCCACGAAGGCATGGCAGCGGTGGCCGATGCGCTGCGCCCCACGGATATGGCGTTTTTACACTACCGCGATGCCGCGTTCCAGATACAGCGCGCGACCCAAGTGCCCGGCCAGACGCCGGTTTGGGACATGCTGCTGAGCTTTCGCGCTGCGGCCTCTGATCCTATCTCGGGTGGTCGTCACAAAGTGCTCGGCTCCCGCGCGCTCAATATCCCGCCGCAAACCTCCACCATCGCCAGCCATCTGCCCAAGGCTGTGGGTGCCGCGTATTCACTGGGGCTTGCGCGCCGCTGTCCGCCGGAGCATCGCTGCTTGCCCGAAGATGCTGTTATCATGTGTAGTTTCGGGGATGCATCCTCGAACCATTCTACCGCTCAGGGTGCGATCAATGCGGCCTGCTGGAGCAGCTTTCAGTCCGTGCCCATGCCGATCATTTTTGTATGTGAAGACAACGGCATAGGTATCTCTGTTCCCACACCGCGGGGATGGGTCGCGGCGAATTTCTCCAACCGGCCGGGCTTGCGCTATTTTGCCTGTGACGGGCTTGATATGGCGCAAACCCTCACCGTCTCCCGCACGGCAGCCGATTATGTGCGCCGCACGCGCAAGCCCGCGTTTCTGCACATCAGCACCGTGCGCCTTTATGGCCATGCAGGCTCTGACGTGGAACTTACCTACCGTGACAAGGCCGCCGTTGAGGCGTCCGAGGCGCAAGACCCGCTGCTTCATTCGGCGCGCATCCTGCGGGATCTTGACATTAACACACCCCGGCAGTGCGCTGACATATATTCTGAAATTGGAAATACTTGCGCCCGCGTCGCCCAAGAGGTGATGCAGCAGGAAACCCTCACGGATGCGGCGGGTGTGATGGCCAGTATTGTGCCGCCTGCCCGCGCATGTGCACCCTCCAACGGACCGTCAGCGCAGGCCCGTCAAACCACATTTGGCAATGACATCAAACAGATGTCAGAACCGCAACCGATGAACCGCCTTATCGGTTGGGCGCTGGCTGATCTGATGCTTGAACATGGTGAACTCATCGTCGCGGGAGAAGATGTAGGCCGCAAAGGCGGTGTGTACGGCGTCACGCAAAAGCTGCAAGCGCGGTTCGGTCCTGACCGTGTGGTTGATACCCTGCTGGATGAGCAGTCCATTCTCGGGCTTGCTATTGGCATGGCGCATAACGGCTTTATCCCGATCCCGGAAATCCAGTTCCTTGCCTATCTCCATAATGCCGAAGACCAATTGCGCGGTGAAGCGGCCACGCTGAGCTTCTTCTCGGACGGGCAATACACCAATCCGATGGTTCTGCGCATTGCCGGTTTGGGCTATCAAAAAGGGTTCGGCGGGCATTTTCACAACGACAATTCCCTTGCAGTGTTGCGTGATATTCCCGGTCTGATCATCGCCTGCCCGTCAAACGGCGCGGACGCCGCGATGATGCTGCGCGAGGCCGTGCGCCTTGCACGTGAGGAACAGCGTGTCGTGGTATTTGTCGAGCCGATTGCCCTTTATCCCATGCGTGATTTGCACGGCGCGGGTGATGGCGGTTGGATGCACCGCTATCCCGCACCAGATCGCCGGATAGGCTTGGGTGAGATTGCAGTGGATGGCGACGGCACCGATCTTGCGATCATTTCCTACGCCAATGGATTTTACCTCTCAACACAGGCTGCCAAGGCATTGAATAGTAAGGGGATTGAAACCCGTACCATCGACATGCGCTGGCTTGCGCCCCTTCCACTTGACGCCCTGCTTGAGGCGACAAAAAACTGCAAACACGTCCTCATCGTGGATGAATGCCGCAGCACCGGCAGCCAGTCCGAAGGCCTGTTGGCAGCGTTTACCGAAGCGGGGCGCGCAGGCGTCGCACGCCTCACGGCGCAAGACAGCTTTATTGCAACCGGCCCTGCATATGCTGCTACCCTGCCCTCAACCGACAGCATCATCGCAGCGGCCACTGATCTGGTGACATCATGAGCACGCCCACGGCTGTCCTCATCTGTCCCGGTCGCGGCACCTATAACAAGGCAGAGCTTGGCACACTGGCGCGCACCCATGGGGATCATCCGCTGGTCCATGACTGGAACGCTTTGCGGCAAACTGAAGGTCAGGAAACGCTCAGTGCACTGGACGGCGCGAACCACTTTTCGGCGGCGCACCATACTACGGGCGACAACGCCTCCGCGCTTATCTACGCGTGCAGCTATCTTGATGCGATAGCCGCTGCCGAGGCCAATAATATCGTGGCGACGACCGGAAATTCGCTTGGGTGGTATATCGCATTGGCCGCAGGCGGCGGTACGAATGCTGTAAACGGCATGCGGATCGTGAACACGATGGGTACCTTAATGCATGCCGAAGGAACGGGCGGTCAGATCCTCTATCCCATAGTTGATGGAAACTGGCAGGCAATTAAAGGTGAAGAGCGGCGGATATCAGCTTTGACCAAAAGCATAAATGCCAACGATGGATCCCTGCTCTCCCTGTCTATCCACCTTGGGGGAATGTTGGTCGTTGCAGGCAATGATACGGGGTTATGCGCGTTCGAGATGGCCGTTGGTGGTGATCCGGACCGCAAGCCGATGCGACTGCCCAACCACGCCGCATTTCATACTGATATGATGGCGGATATCGCCGCCCTTGGCCGCGCAAAACTGCCGCTCGATCTGTTTCAAGACCCGCATACCGCACTGGTCGATGGACGTGGTTCGGTCTGGCATCCCCATGCCACGGATATGGAGGCATTGCACAACTACACGCTCGGCCATCAGATTACGCAGACGTATGATTTTACTGCTGCCATTCAATCTGCCGCGCGTAATTTCGCGCCTCACCGGTTCATCATCACCGGCCCCGGTACGACGCTGGGCAGTGCGGTGGCCCAGGCACTCATCGCGATCAAATGGCAAGGGATAGAGAGTAAACAGGCGTTTCAGGAGCGACAGGCCCGTAACCCGCTGATCATCAGCATGGGCCGCAGCGATCAGCGTCCGTTGGCACTCGGCGCGGCAAGTCCCTAGCCCAAAGCGTATCCGGTCCCGCGCACAGTGCGGATCGGGTCACTGCCACCCTGCCCTATGAGCGCCTTGCGCAGCCGCGCGATATGCACATCCACGGTACGCGTGTCGACATAGATATCGCGCCCCCACACAAGGTCGAGAAGCTGGTCACGGCTGAACACACGGCCCTGTTTTTCCATCAAAGTGACCAACAACCGGTATTCAGTTGGTCCCAGCTTAATCTCGGACCCTGCGCGCATTACACGGTGGGTTTGGGCGTTCAGCTCAATGTTATCATAGCTGAGCAGCTCACCCGAGGCCGCAGGCCGAACCCTGCGTAACTGGGTGCGCACCCGCGCCATCAATTCGCGCAGATTATAGGGCTTGAACACATAATCATCCGCGCCGGTATCAAGGCCGCGCACGGCGTCCACTTCCTCGTTGCGCGCGCTGAGCATGATGACAGGGATTTCGCGGGTATCGCTGCGGGTTTTGACCTGTCTGCACACTTCGATGCCTGACAAAAGCGGCATCATCCAATCCAGAATGATCAGATCAGGCAGCATTTCATCCACAAGCATCATCGCCTCTTCACCGTTCTCGGCGCGGCGCACAGCGTATCCTTCGGCTTCGAGATTATAGGCCAGCACTTCGCGCTGTGCGGGCTCATCCTCAACCAGCAAAACCTGCATTTTATCCTGGCTCATAGCCCTGCCTTAGCTTTGTGTGTTCACGGATGTCTCGTCGGCTTTGGGTCGTGCCTCATCGGGGTGCGTGCCGGTCACGAGATAGATCACCTGCTCGGCCATCGAAGTGCAGTGGTCGCCCATCCGCTCGACGTTTTTGGCGATGAAATGCAGATGCATGCAGGCGGTGATGTTGCGCGGGTCTTCCATCATGAAGGTCAGGAACTCACGGAACAACGCATTGTACATCTGGTCCAGATCCTCATCGCGCGCGATTACATCCGCGGCCAGTACCGCATCACGGCGGATATAAGCATCCAGCGAATCCTTGAGCATTTCCTCGGCCAGCCGCGCCATGCGCCGGATCGCGCCCGTGCTGTCGTTCACAGGCGGCATCTGGGACAGGACGCTTGTGCGTTTCGCCATGTTCTTTGCGTAGTCGCCGATCCGTTCAAGGTTACCGGAGATTTTCATAACGCTCAGGATCATCCGCAAATCAATTGCCGTGGGCGCGCGCAGCGCGATGACACGGGCCGCGTGCTCGTTGATTTCAGCCTCGAGCACGTCGATGACCTTGTCGGCGGCGCGCACCTGTTCGGCCAGTGGCTCGTCGCGCATCTCGAGGCTTTTGGCGGCCTGCCGGATCGCATCCTCGACCAGCCCGCCCATTTTCATGATCTGGGCCTGTACCTTTTCAAGGTCGCGGTCAAAAGCGGAGGCGATGTGATTGTATTGCTCTTCCATGGGCTTACCCGATCCTTCCGGTGATATAACTTTCTGTGCGCGGGTCCTCTGGGGTGGTAAAGATTTTGTCGGTATCGCCGAACTCCACCAGATTGCCGAGGTGGAAAAACGCTGTACGCTGGCTCACGCGGGCGGCCTGCTGCATGGAGTGGGTCACGATCACGACCGAATAGTTCTGCCGCAGCTCGTCGATCAACTCCTCAACCTGCGCAGTGGCAATCGGATCAAGCGCCGAACACGGCTCATCCATCAGCAGCACTTCAGGTTCAGTGGCAACGGCACGCGCGATGCACAAACGCTGTTGCTGGCCGCCCGACAGACCCGTACCCGGTGCTTGCAGGCGGTCTTTAACCTCATCCCAGATCGCACCACGGCGCAGCGCACGCTCGACGATCTCGTCCAGTTCGGCCTTGTTGCGGGCCAGACCGTGGATGCGCGGACCGTAGGCCACGTTATCATAAATCGACTTTGGAAACGGATTGGGCTTCTGGAACACCATGCCCACCTTGGCGCGCAACTGTACCGGATCGACTTTGGGATCATAGATGTCTTCGCCGTCAATGAGGATGGTCCCCTCCACGCGGCAGATATCAATGGTGTCGTTCATCCGGTTGATGCAGCGCAGGAAGGTGGATTTGCCGCAGCCCGACGGCCCGATGAAGGCGGTGACCGTCTTGTCCTCGATCTCGACGTTCACGTCCTTGATCGCATGGTTGTCCGCGTAATAGACCTGAACGCCTTTGGCGGAAATTTTGGATGTGCTGGCCACTTGTGCCTCCGGTGTTTGAGTATTGTCTCGCATAATCTCTCTCCCTACCAGCGCCGCTCGAACCGGCGGCGCAGCATCACTGCGATTGCGTTCATGGAGATCAGGAACACCAGCAAGATGATGATGCCGCCCCATGCGCGCTCGTAAAACGCGGGGTCCGCACGTTTGGCCCATTCATAGATTTGCGCAGGCATCGCTGAGTTGGGCGACAAAAGCCCCTCGCTCAGGCTTTCGGGGCCATTGGATGCGATAAAGCCCACCATACCAATGAGCAGCAGTGGCGCCGTCTCACCCAAAGCCTGCGCTAGGCCGATGATCGTGCCCGTCAGGATGCCCGGTGCAGCGAGCGGGAGGACATGGTGGAAGACCGACTGCATCTTGGACGCACCCACACCCAGTGCCGCATCACGAATCGACGGCGGCACGGATTTAAGCGATGCACGTGTCGAGATGATGATCGTCGGCAAAGTCATGAGCGTCAGGACCAAACCGCCCACCAACGGGGCCGAATTGGGCAGGTGCATATAGTTGATGAACACCGCCAGACCCAGAATACCGAACACAATCGACGGCACCGCCGCAAGATTGGAAATGTTGACCTCGATGATATCGGTGATCCAGTTCTTGGGCGCGAATTCCTCAAGATAGATAGAGGCCGCAACACCAATGGGCAGCGCCAGTATCAGCACCACCATCATCATAAACAGTGACCCGACCATCGCCACGCCCATCCCCGCGGCTTCGGGACGCGCGTCAGAGCTGTCTGCACCGGTGATGAAGGCAAGGTTGAATTTCTTTTCCAACACCCCTGCCGCACGCATCTCGTCTACCAGATCAAGCTGTTCTGCGCTGATGTTCTTGTCATTCACGATGCTGGCACGTGTCACACGCTCTTTGAGGTATCCATCAACACGCCCAGAGGCCAGAAATTCAAACGTAACCGTTTGTCCAATCAGTTCGGGGTCCGCCAGAACTGTATCGCGCATCTGGGCCTCCGCACCCTTGGACAGAATATCAATCATGTCTTTGGGGGCCAGTTCCGAGGTCAAAGCACCGCTTTGTACAAGTTGATCGAATGCATCAACGAGCAGAGGTTTATATCCGAAGGTCGAGACCTTCTTGATGTCCTCAGGGTCGCGGTTGCCGTTTTTATCAAGCTTGGCCGCGTCGAGTGTCACATCGAGGCTCAGATAGGTTTGCTGGAACGCGCCTGTGCCGCGCCCGATGATCGTGGTGAGCAAGATCACCAGCATCAGCATGCCGATGCCAATGGCGACCAGCCCGTACATCCGAAAGCGCGTTTCGGCGCGGTTGCGTTTGGACGTGCGGGCATCTTGCTGCAAAAGTGAGGCGTGTTTGGTCATTCGTATTGCTCCCGATACCGGCGTACGATGTAGAGGGCGATCACGTTAAGGCCCAGTGTCAGGACGAACAGGGTGAGGCCAAGTGCGAAGGCCACCAATGTCTCGGGACTGGCGAAATCCGTGTCGCCCGTAAGCTGGCTCACGATGCGGGTGGTGATGGTGGTCATGGCTTCGAACGGGTTGCCGGAAAAACGCGCAATCGCACCTGCCCCCAGAACTACGATCATCGTCTCGCCAATGGCACGGCTGGCCGCGAGCAGGATTGCCCCCACAATACCGGGCAGTGCCGCGGGCAGAACCACGTTGCGGATCGTCTCAGACGGGGTCGCACCCAGCCCGTAAGATCCATCGCGCAAGCTTTGCGGGACCGCGTTGATAATATCGTCGCTGAGCGAGGAGACGAAGGGGATCAGCATGATGCCCATCACCAGCCCCGCCGTAATCACCGCAGTCGCCCCCTGCATGAGCGGGTCGCCGTCGCGCAGACCCTCCATGCTCAGCACACCGCCCGCGCCAAAGACGCTGACCAGAAACGGACCCACTGTCAGCAGCGCAAACAGACCGTAGACGATGGTGGGAATACCAGCGAGAATTTCGAGGAGCGGCTTGGCCACGCCCCGCATCCGCGCGCTTGCATATTCGCTCAGATAAATCGCAGCGAACAAACCGATGGGCACTGCCACCAGCAATGCGATGAACGAGATATAGAGCGTGCCCCAAAGCAGGGGCAGGATCGACAGCTCACTGTTGCCGCGAAAATTCGGAGCCCATGATCCGCCAAGGAAGAAGTCCTGCCACGGATGATCGGCAAAGAAATTCAGCGTCTCGGACACCATCGACAGTACGATGCCAACTGTGGTCAAGATCGCGAGGGAGGCGGCAATGATCAACAGGGCCATTACCCCGCGCTCCACCACGTTGCGCGCGCGGAATTCAGGATCTGCCGCCCGCACCGCAAGCATCAGGCCTGCCAGCGCCAGCAAAATCACCACGCCTGCGCGCACCGCGTCCCACGTGTTATCAAGGGCGCGCGACCGCTCTGCCGCCGCCAGCACAAAAGGCTCCACATCAGAGCCAAGTGCCACACCAACACTTGCCAGCGTGTCGCGCAATCCAGTGGGATCATCGCGCAGGACTGCAATGCTTTGCGCATCCAGCACACCTTGGGCAATGGCAGTTTCCAAGCCACCCGCCACGCGGTTCACATCGCTGAGGACCAAGGATGTTGTGCCACCCGTTTCCACCGCATCAGCGGGCAACATCGGCAAGATGGTATTTTGAATCAGCATCGGTTGGGCCAGCAACCAGATCACCATGACACCGAGAGCCGGCACCGCCGCGAACATCGCAGCCGTCATGCCGTAATAATTAGGCAGGGAGTGCAGCCGCCGGGCATCGCCCCCTGCGCGCGCCATGGCGCGACCGCGTGCCATGGCGTAGCCAAGTACCGCGATCGCCAGCACAATCAGGGTAAGCGTCAATGGATTGCCAAGAAAAGAAAGGGGCATAAAGTCTCCGCCGCTTGGCGTCTTGAGGTCAGTGAAACGCAGTCGAAGTTAAGGGGCCACCTAACCAAGCAGCCCCTTGCGGTCAACTATGTCAAGGGCAGATCAGGAACCGCCGCCGATGACTGTTTCGTCTTCGATCTTTGCTTGGGTCGCGGCCAGCTCCGGATCAGAGACCAGACCGTATTCTGCCAGCGGGCCATCGGGGCCTGCAATCTCGTCCGCGACAAAGAACTGTGCGAATTCTTTGAGGCCCGGGATCACGCCGATATGCGCCTTCTTGATGTAGAAGAACAGCGGACGCGAGACGGGATATTCACCTGTCGAGATGCTTTCGGTTGTGGGAACAACACCGGACATCGTGGCGACCTGCAACTTGGCTGTGTTGTTTTCATAAAACGCGAGGCCGAAAACGCCAATGCCGTCTTTGTTGCTGTCGATACGGGCCAGTGTTTCGGTATAGTCGCCGTCGATATCGACGGACAGGCCATCGGTGCGCACGGCCATGCATTTGGCTTCAGCTGTGTCTTCGTCAACGCCTGCGTCTTCCATCGCCTTGAGAAAGCCACCCTGCTCACAACCGGCGAGCAGTACTTTTTCTTCGAACACTTCGCGTGTGCCGTGTTTGGTACCCGGAATATACGTGGTGATCGCCTGTGCGGGGAAGTCGGGGTTTACCTGGTCCCATGTGGTCAGCTTGTTTGCGACCAATGCGCCGTCGATGAAGTGCTCGGCGGCCAGTGCTTTGTACCAGTCAACCGGTGTGAATTCGAACGATGCGCCATTGATGTCTGAGGCGAAGACGATGCCGTCATAGCCGACGCGCACTTCGATGATGTCCGTGACACCGTTCTCGGCGCAGGCGGCGATCTCTTTTTCGCGGATCTGGCGGGAAGAGTTTGCGATGTCGACGGTGTTTTCGCCAACGCCGTCACAGAACCGCTTGAGACCTGCGGAGGAGCCACCGGATTCGACCACCGGTGTCGGGAAATCAAAGTTCTCACCGAAAGCTTCGGCCACGATCGCGGCATAAGGAAGAACGGTGGAGGAACCTGCTACCTGTACCTGATCGCGTGCGGCAGCAGCGGTTGCACAGACGGCCGTGAGGGCCAGCGCGGAAGTCGAGAGTTTTACGAAAGACATCAATGTCTCCTGTCAGCAGAAAATTTGAATCACCCTCATGGTGATCTGAGGGTCGGTCTAGGGATGGTGTGCTGTTGTTTTGTGACAGTAGCGTTACAGTTTTATGACACGAAGGGAAATTTGCCACCGTTCAACCCTTACGGGAAGCGCGCTGCACAAATCACTCAAAGTGGCAAAATTACAGTAAATTCAGCACCCTGCCCCGGTATTGAGGTGATTTTAATCCGGCCTCGATGCCGGTTGAGGATATGTTTTACAATCGCAAGGCCAAGGCCCGTGCCCCCTGATGCGGCACTGCGGTGGCTGTCGGCACGGTAGAATCGCTCGGTCAGGCGCGGCAGATGTTGTGCCTCGATCCCCTGCCCCTCGTCGCGCACGCGCACCACCACACCCGCGCCGCGCAACGTGTCGAGATGCGCGGGCTCTGACAGGCTGACGAAAACCTGTGATGTTGTGGCGGGTTTGATCGCGCCACCGTATTTGATCGCGTTCTCGACCAAATTGGTGAACACCTGCTGTAGCTGGTCGGTATCACCGGTGATGTCCATCCGACCGTCAGGAATATCCGGAACAAGGATCACACCGGCCTCAACCGCCAGCGGGGTAAGATTGCGCAAAGTCATGCGCAGAATGGCGGCGATGTTGACCTGTGCTGTGGGCCGGACACGCTGCGCAGCCTCCACGCGGCTGAGCGACAAAAGATCCCCCACCAGACGATTCATCCGCTCAGTCTCGGACTGCATAATCTTGAGAAACCGCGCACGGGCATCGGCATCATCGCGTGCAGACCCTTGCAAGGTCTCGATAAACCCCATCACAGCGGTGAGAGGTGTGCGCAACTCATGACTTACGTTGGCAACAAAATCGCGGCGCATCTGGTCTGCGGTCATCAGCATGGTGGTGTCCTGAAACGTCAACAGGGCGATGCCGGTGGCCCCGACCGCATTGACGCTCACACGGTAGGACACATCATTGCCATGCTCGCGTGTGAGATATTCCGCGTCCGTCCGCGCCACACCACCAAGGCACCGCTCAACCGCTTCGACGACGGATGGCTGGCGCAACACGGTGATGAAATGGCGTCCTTGTGCGGGCATTCCCAACAAGGTTTGCGCAGCCGCATTGATCGCGATAATCTGCTCACTGCTGGCGACCGCAAGCGCGGGCAACGGCATGGCCTCGATTACTTCACTAACGGGCAGCGGCACGGGCATGGCGCTATAGCGCTTTCAGTCCGGTCATGAACCGCTGTGCGTTTTGCTGATAGTGCAGCGCGCTTTGCGTGAGTGCCTGAATGGCGGCCTCATCAAGATTGCGCACAACTTTACCGGGCACACCCATCACAAGGCTGCCGTCGGGGATGACTTTGTTCTCGGTAATAAGAGCACCTGCCCCGATCAGGCAGTTCGCGCCGATCTTGGCGCTATTCAGGATCGTGGCCCCCATCCCGATGAGGGTGTTATCGCCAATGGTGCAACCATGCAGCATGACCTTATGTCCAATCGTGCAATTTTCCCCGATCACCAGCGGATAGCCCATGTCGGTGTGAAACACGCAAGCCTCCTGCACATTGGTGCCCACGCCTACCTCGATCACCTCGTTGTCGCCACGCAGGGTCGCACCGAACCAGACCGATGATTTCGCAGCAAGCACCACGTTGCCGATGATATTGGCATCGGGTGCCACCCATGCGGTGGCGTCGATCTTCGGGGCCGCTTCGTCCAGTCTATATACAGTCATTCCAGATCCTCGAATTGGCTTTGCAGCCGACGGGCAAATTCGCTGAGCTGTGGTTGCTGCGTCCGTTTGAGCCGCTCTGCGGTGATGATGGTTTTCAGCTTTTGCTCGGTTGTGTCTAAATCATCGTTCACCAGCACATAGTCATAGCCGTCCCAATGGCTGATCTCGTCCCAGCTTTTTTGCATGCGTTTAGAGATAGTGGGCGCATCGTCCTGCCCGCGACTGACCAAGCGGCGGTGCAGCTCCGAGATCGAGGGCGGCAGAATGAATATCGACAATGTATAAAGGCCAAGTGGCGAATTACGGATCTGCTGTGCGCCTTGCCAGTCAATATCAAACAGAACGTCGCGTCCTGCATTGATCCCTTTCTCTACCGGCCCTTTGGGGGAGCCATAGAAGTTGCCGAAAACATGCGCATGCTCGAGCATTTCACCCTCGGACACCCATTTGCGAAAGTTCTCTTCGGTGACAAACAGGTAGTCCTGACCGTCGACCTCGCCTGCGCGGGGCGCGCGTGTCGTGGCCGACACCGAAAAGCCCAACGTATCATCCCACGCCATCAGCCGTTTGGCCAAGGTGGATTTCCCCGCCCCCGAAGGCGACGACAAAATGATTAAAAGCCCGCGTCGATCGCTCATGTCTTACTCCACATTCTGTACTTGCTCGCGCAGATGGTCGATCACCGCCTTAAGCGCGAGGCCAACTTGCGTAAGCTCGCTGCTTTGCGCCTTGGCGCACAGTGTATTGGCCTCGCGGTTGAATTCCTGCATCAGAAAATCAAGCTTTCGGCCAATGGGTCCGTCCGCATCCAACAGCGCGCGGGCGGCTGTGGTATGCGCGCGCAGGCGGTCAATCTCTTCGGTGATGTCCGCTTTAACCGCGATAAGTGCCAGCTCTGCATGAATGCGGTCCGGCTCAATCCCGTCAACATTATCCATCACCCGCGCCAGATTGCGCTTCATGATCTCGACCATCTGCTCCGTACGGGCCGCCGCCTCTGTGACCGCCTGAGCGGTAAGCGTCTCGATCTGCGCAAGCTGGTCGCGCATCACTACCTCAAGGGCCGCCCCTTCGGCACCGCGCATGGCATTGAAATCTGCAAGCACGGAATGAAACTCTGCGAGCAATACTTCGGACAGGGCCTCATTGTCGTCCTCGACCACCGCCTGCTCCAACACGCCGCGCATGGTCACGATGTCAGTCGCCTTGGACGGGGCAAGCGAGACGCCCGCGTCCATCGCCGCCGTCTCGATCCGCCCAAGGGCGTCGAGCACGGTTGCCAGCTGTGCGTCATTGACCGCAAGCCCACCGGTACCATCCTCACGCAGGATACGCAGGCCAATTGTAACATTGCCGCGCGCGATGCCGGCACTCAATGTTTTGCGCAAACCCGCCTCGAGCCCCGGAATCCAGTCAGGCACACGGATGCGCAGATCCAGCCCTTTACCGTTGACCGCGCGCAGCTCCCAACTCCAGCTGTGCGGCGCCGCTGCGCCTGTTTTTGCTGCAAAACCTGTCATTGACCGGATCATGCCCACGCCCTCTCGGATAAACCTTTGTCCTCACGCATAGAGTTTTTAACCCTCTATCTGCAAGCCCCATCGCCTCAGCGCCCTCGGGATGCAGCCGGCGTACCGAATTAACCTTTGTGACTGAATTATGTCCACTTTGTGGCGCGATCCCCTATGACTGTGGCAATATTTACAACACAGACACAAAGCTGTGTTCCGAGCCAAAATGGCTTATTCAAACTGAAATTCGTGGTATTCAGCGTCATAGCGCCTGCATCCGCCTCTGCGTAAGGAGAGCATTCATGGACAATTCGAGCGAAACCCAGCAGACTGTATTAACAATGTCAAAGTACCAACCTCAAAGCGGCTATACCGCAATCTCCCTGGTAGAGGCCTATTGGGAAGCTTTGCGTGCGGGCCGTGAAATGCCCAAACGCGCCGAGATTGATCCGCGCGGCATCGAGAGCGCGCTGGAGAATGCCTTTATCCTTGAGCGGGTGGCACCCGGTGTGGCGCGCCTGCGCATCGCGGGCAGCCATTTGCACGACATCATGGGGATGGAAGCGCGCGGCATGCCGATCACCTCGTTCTTTGAACATGACGCCCGTATGCGTGTCGCCGGACTGCTCGAAGAAGTGTTTCAGACACCCGCGACAGGCGAGATTTTTATGCAGTCCAAAGGCAGTTTGGGTCAGCCCGAACTTTCGGCGCGTATGATCCTGTTGCCGTTGAAAAGCGATCTGGGCGACGTCAGCCGCATTCTGGGATGTCTGGTGAGCGTGGGCGAAATTGGCGATGTACCGCGCCGCTTTGATGTAATCAGCACCAAGGTCAGCCGGATTGCCGATACACAACCGGTCGATAAGTCGCCGAAACAACCACAAGAGCCTGTTACGGCAAAACCGGATGAGCCCGTTGTGGCTGAAGATATTGGCACCACCACGCGGGGTCCAAGCTATCTGCGATTGGTGCACAGCGCCGATTGAATGAGGTTCCAGCGACAGCAATACACCGCCGCTGAAACCTGATAATTTATCGTACTGCGCGCTGCGCGTCCGCTTTGTCACGCCGCGCCGACAGCTCTTCTGCCACCAAGAACGCCAACTCCAAAGACTGGCTCGCGTTGAGGCGCGGATCACAGGCCGTGTGGTAGCGATCTGACAGATCCTCATCGGAAACCGCACGCACACCACCGGTGCATTCGGTCACATCCTGACCCGTCATCTCGAAGTGGACACCGCCCGGCACGGTCCCTTCGGCGGCATGCACACCAAAGAACTCGCGCACTTCGCGCAGAACACTCTCGAAGGGGCGCGTTTTATAGCCGGAGGAGGATTTGATGGTATTGCCGTGCATCGCGTCGCAGGTCCAGACGACGTTGGCGCCTTCTTCTTCCACGGCCTCAATCAGACGCGGAAGATGGTCACCTACAGCCCCAGCCCCGAACCGCGCGATGAGCGTGAGACGCCCTTCTTCATTTTCCGGATTGAGCTTGGCCATCAGCTTTTTGAGGTCGGACACTTCCATGCTCGGACCACATTTCAGACCAATCGGGTTTTGCACACCGGAGGCGAATTCCACATGCGCGCCATCAGGCTGACGCGTGCGGTCCCCGATCCAGATCATGTGACCCGACCCAGCAAGCCATTGGCCTGTTTCGGCTTCCTGACGGCACAGCGCCTCTTCATACTCAAGCAGCAGCGACTCGTGGCTGGTGTAGAATTCGACCGATTGCAACGTGTGCGCCGTTTCAGGCGAGACACCGGCGGCTGCCATGAAATCAAGCGTGTCAGAAATGCGCGCAGCCAGATCACGGTATTTCGCGGCCTTTTCACCGTCCGTAAAGCCCAGCGTCCAACCGTGCACCTTATGCACATCAGCATACCCACCCGTCGAGAAGGCACGCAGCAGGTTCAGCGTAGCGGCAGCTTGGGTATAGGCGCGCAGCATGTTGTCGGGGTTCGGGATACGCGCCTCTGGCGTGAAGGCCAGATCATTGATGATGTCACCGCGGTAGCTGGGCAATTCAACACCGTTGATCGTCTCCATGTTGGCAGAGCGCGGTTTTGCGAACTGGCCCGCCATGCGACCGACCTTGATCACCGGCACTTTGGCACCGTAGGTCAGCACCACAGCCATCTGCAGCATGACTTTGAACGTGTCGCGGATCATGTCGGAGGAGAATTGCTCGAAGCTTTCGGCGCAATCGCCGCCCTGCAACAAAAACGCCTCGCCGCGACCGGCAGCCGCAAGGTGCCGGCGCAAACGGCGCGCTTCACCAGCGAACACCAAAACGGGATAACGCGACAGTTGCGCTTCAACAGCGTTGAGCGCTGCTCGATCGGGATAGTCGGGCATCTGGATCCGCGGTGCGTTGCGCCAGCTTGATTTGTTCCATGTTGTCATGTCGTTCGCTCCGGTCGTTGGCGGATGCACACCATTTCAGGGCGCAAACGCAAGGTCAGGATGCACCTATACAAAAACTGGCGCGCGGTGGCCATAACCCATTTGTGTCCTTGACCTTGCTTTTAACCTCATGCCCTAGTGTTGCACCAAACGACCTCATACCTAGAACTTTTGTGGAAAGTCCCACGATGGCGCAGCCTCCCCATGCCCAACGCATCCCCCAAAACGTGGACAAGCCGCGCCGATTTGTGTTTGTACTGCTCGATAATTTCAGCCTCCTGTGCTTTTCCACCGCAATCGAAAGTCTGCGCATCGCGAACCGCATGGGGGAGCGTTCGCTGTATGAATGGCAGTTGATCGGCGAAGGTGGCGTGCAGGCAGCCTGCTCTGCGGGTACAGTGTTCCAGCTTGATGATGATCTGGTCGAGATGGGCCGCGACGATACGGTGCTGGTCTGCTCCGGCATTGATGTGCAGTCGGCGACCACCAAGAAAGTGCTATCATGGTTGCGCCGCGAGGCCCGCAAGGGGTTGGTGATCGGGGGCTTGTGTACAGGTGCCTATTGTCTGGCCAAGGCGGGATTGCTCGACGGGAAACGCGCGACGATCCATTGGGAGAACCAAGACAGCTTTGGTGAGGAATTCGAGGAAGTTACGCTCACAAAATCGGTATTCGTGGTCGATAACAACCGGATGACGACGGCGGGCGGCACATCGTCCATTGATTTGATGCTCAAGATCATCGCCGATGATCACGGTGAGGATCTGGCAAACGCAGTGGCAGACCAGTTGATCTACAGCTCCATCCGCACAGATCAGGACACACAGCGCTTGTCGGTCCCCACGCGTATCGGCGTACGCCATCCCAAACTGTCGGCGGTTATCCAGATTATGGAGACCAATATCGAGGAGCCGATCAGCCCTTCGATCCTCGCGCAGGATGTGGGCATGAGTACGCGCCAGCTGGAGCGCTTGTTCCGCCGCTATCTCAACCGCTCCCCCAAACGGTATTATATGGAATTGCGCCTGCAAAAAGCGCGCAATCTGCTGATGCAAACCGATATGAGCGTGATCAACGTGGCGCTTGCCTGCGGTTTTGCCTCACCATCGCATTTTTCGAAATGCTACCGCGCGCATTATGACACCACGCCCTACCGCGAACGCGGAAGCCACGCCGCGCGCCTGTCGATCTAGTCAAAGGCACTTATCAGGGGCTTATCGGGCCAGGATTCTATATCGCCTTCAAGGGACGCTTCATTCTGCCCAATCGACCCGAACCCTAAAGCAATTGAGGGAAGATCGGCTGAAAAATCTGCTTCTCTTTTCCAGATACCGCGCATAGTCTTTGCTGCGAACATTACGTTCCAATATGGGAGATCCACATGAAAAAGATGCTTATGGCCACAACGGCTGCAGCACTGGTCGCAACAGGCGCATTCGCCGACGGCCACGCAAAAGAAGTTAAAATCGGTATTCACCTCGGCTTTACCGGCCCGATTGAATCGCTGACCGGCCACATGGCCGATGGTGCCGAATTAGCAATCACCGAAGTATCAGAAAGCGGCATGCTGCTCGACGGTATGAAAGTCACGCCCATGCGCGTTGATTCTGGTTGTATTGACAACGGTTTGGCCGTCTCCAACGCCGAGCGTTTGATCGCTGACGGCGTTGCGGGCATCGTTGGCTCGGACTGCTCCGGTGTAACAGGTGCGGTTTTGCAAAACGTCGCCATACCGAATGGCATGGTGATGATTTCACCGTCGGCCACCTCGCCCGGCCTCACCACAATGGAAGACAACGGCCTGTTCTTCCGCACATCCCCGTCTGACGCGCGCGAAGGCGAAGTCATGGCAGAGATCCTGAACGAGCGTGGCATCGAATCCATTGCCCTGACCTACACCAACAACGACTATGGCAAAGGTCTGGCTGACGCGATTGAATCCTCTTTCAAAGCCATCGGTGGTGAAGTTACCATCGTTGCAGCGCACGAAGACGGCAAAGCGGACTACTCCGCCGAGATCGGCGCACTGGCCTCTGCGGGCGGTGATATTCTCGTGGTTGCAGGCTACCTCGACCAAGGTGGTGCAGGCATCATCAAAGCAGCACTCGATGCAGGTGCGTGGGAGCAGTTCGGCCTGCCCGGCGGCATGATCGGTGAAGCACTGCCAGCAAACATCGGTCCTGATCTCAACGGCTCGTTCGGTCAGATCGCTGGCTCTGAGGGCCCTGGCATCGAAGCATTCACAGCAATGTCCGATGAAGCAGGCTTCCTTGGCGCCTCGCCCTACACACCCGAAAGCTATGACGCAGCAGCGCTGTTGATGCTTGCGATGCAGGCTGCCGGTTCCGCCGATCCGGCCGTCTACAAAGACCATATCCTTCATGTAGCAAACGCACCGGGCGAAAAGATCTATCCTGGTGAGCTAGGCAAAGCACTCGAGATGATCAAAGCGGGCACAGACATCGACTATGTCGGCGCTTCCGCGGTTGAACTGATCGGACCCGGCGAGTCCGCAGGGACATACCGCATGATCGAAGTCAAAGAAGGCGAAAACGCCACCGTTGGTTTCAAGTAAAGATCCTGCCCGAATGGGCATGACACAAAGGCAGCCCGGGGATTTTTCCCGGGCTGTTTTTACAACAGCTGGAACCCGTGCATGGACACGGGACGCATACGGGGATGGGACATATGATCGTCGTTGACGATTTACACAAACACTTTGGCGGCTTTCACGCGGTCGACGGCGCAAGTCTGAGCATTGAAAAAGGCTCGATCACTGGTCTGATTGGACCAAACGGCGCAGGAAAAACAACGCTTTTCAACGTTATAGCAGGCGTTCTTCAACCGACCTCCGGTCGTGTGATGATGGATGGCGAGGATATTACCGGTCTGCCACCGCACACCTTGTTTCACAAAGGGCTGCTGCGCACGTTTCAGATCGCGCATGAGTTCCATTCCATGACCTGCCGCGAGAACCTGATGATGGTGCCCGGCGGACAGTCAGGTGAGACACTGTGGAACACATGGTTTGGCCGCAAGCGCATCGCAGACGAGGAACGCGCCCTGCGTGCAAAGGCCGATGAGGTTCTTGAATTCCTGACCGTGGAGCATCTGGCCGAGCAAAAAGCAGGCCAGATTTCGGGAGGGCAGAAAAAACTGCTCGAGCTGGGGCGCACGATGATGGTCGATGCAAAGATCGTTTTTCTCGACGAGGTTGGCGCCGGCGTGAACCGCACCCTGCTCAATACCATCGGCGACGCGATTTTGCGCCTCAACAAGGAGCGCGGATATACTTTCGTTGTGATCGAGCATGACATGGATTTCATCGGACGCCTGTGTGATCCGGTGATCTGTATGGCCGAGGGCCGCGTGCTGGCCACGGGCACCCTGCCCGAGATCAAAGCCAACGAGCAGGTCATTGAGGCCTACCTTGGCACCGGTCTCAAGAACAAAGAGCAGGTGGGTGCGTGAGCGCGGGGACTTTAGCCAAGCTTGGAACTGGTGCTGAGCATTCAATAAATGCTGCTGGCCTCCAAAGCATGGCTGCAACCGCGTTTCCGAACATTGCCGCCAATCCGAGAAAGACACCATCATGAGCGAACCGTACAGTGACCGTGGCAACAAGGATTTGTCGGTCGGCAATCCCAAAGGCCAAGGCAGCGTGATGCCCAAAACCAGTGGCAAAAGCCATGCTTCGCCTGGTGGTCCTTTCCTGATTGGCGATATGATGACGGGCGGCTACGGCAAAGGGCCAGACATCTTGCACGACTGTACCATCGCAGTCGACAAGGGCGAAATCGCCGTGATCGTTGGCCCGAACGGTGCCGGCAAATCTACCGCAATGAAGGCCGTCTTCGGGATGCTCGACGTGCGCTCCGGCTCTGTCAAGCTGGACGGTGAGGACATCACCGGCCTCAGCCCGCAGGACCGGGTGAGTAAGGGCATGGGGTTCGTGCCGCAGACGTCCAACATCTTCACCTCCATGACCGTCGAGGAAAATCTGGAGATGGGCGCGTTCATCCGCCGCGACAATTACCGCGACACCATTGATCAAATCTACGAACTGTTCCCGATCCTGCGCGACAAACGCTATCAGGCAGCGGGCGAGTTGTCGGGCGGACAGCGCCAACAGGTGGCAGTCGGCCGCGCGCTTATGACAAAACCCAAAGTGCTCATGCTCGACGAGCCGACGGCCGGCGTGTCGCCCATCGTGATGGACGAATTGTTCGACCGCATCATCGAGGTCGCGCGCACAGGCATCCCGATCCTGATGGTAGAGCAAAACGCCCGCCAAGCGCTCGAAATCGCGGACAAGGGATATGTGCTGGTGCAAGGGGCGAACGCGTTTACGGGCACAGGCAAAGAACTGCTCGCCGATCCCGAAGTGCGCAAATCATTTTTGGGGGGCTGAGAGATGTGCGTAATTAAGATAGCTTTAACCGATCCCAAAGCACCCGAAGCAATGGCCCTACTTGAGCAAAGCCACGCTTTATTGGCTGAGTTGTTCCCATCAGAAGAAAACCACAATCTATCAGTCGATGAACTCTGCGCGAAGAACGTTCGTTTCTACACAGCAACCTCAGAACATGGCTCCGTCGGATGTGCTGCACTTGCCCTACACTCTGATTACGTTGAGCTTAAATCAATGTATGTGACGCCCAGTGCACGTGGGCAGAGTGTTGCAAAGCATCTACTCGAAAATATAGTGGCCGAGGCCAAGCGAGAAAACGTAGCAAAGATTGTGCTTGAGACGGGTATTGGCCTTGATGCGGCATACAACCTCTACAAGATGTTCGGGTTCCGCGATCGCAACGCGTTTGGATCGTACAAGCCAGACGCCCTTTACAGCCGGTACATGGAGCTTACTCTATAATGGACTTTCTCAACGCAATCGTTGCTCTGTGCAACTTCGTGCTGATCCCCGGCATTGCTTATGGCAGCCAGTTGGCCATTGGCGCGCTTGGTGTGACGCTGGTGTATGGCATCCTGCGCTTTTCCAATTTCGCCCATGGCGATACGATGGCCTTTGGCACGATGATCACCATTCTGGTCACCTGGTGGATGCAGTCCATCGGGATCAGCCTTGGCCCCCTGCCCACCGCGCTTTTGGCGCTGCCTGTCGGCATCCTGGGGTGTATCGTACTGGTGCTGATCACTGACAGGGCCGTCTATCGCTTTTACAGGGTGCAAAAGGCGAAACCAGTGATCCTTGTGATCGTGTCGATGGGTGTGATGTTCATCATGAACGGCATCGTGCGGTTTATCATTGGACCTGATGATCAGAATTTCTCGGATGGTGAGCGGTTCATAATATCTGCACGGGACTTCAAAACGCTGACCGGTTTGGATGAAGGGATGTCGATCAAGACAACCCAGCTTATCACCGTAATCACGGCGATCATTGTTGTGGCCTTGTTGTTCTGGTTCCTGAACAAGACGCGCGCCGGTAAATCCATGCGGGCCTATTCCGACAATGAAGATCTGGCCCTGTTGTCGGGCATCAATCCTGAACGTGTGGTAATGATCACTTGGATCATCGTAGCGGCTTTGGCGACGATTGCCGGCACGCTCTACGGTCTGGATAAATCGTTCAAACCTTTCACCTACTTCCAGCTGTTGCTGCCCATCTTTGCTGCGGCTGTCGTGGGCGGTATCGGAAGTCCGCTGGGTGCCATTGCTGGTGGGTTCGTGATCGCCTTCTCGGAGGTGACCATCACCTATGCATGGAAAAAGGTGCTCGAATATCTGCTGCCCGAAAACCTCGAGCCATCCGGCCTCGTGCAGTTGATGTCGACCGATTATAAATTCGCCGTAAGCTTTGTGATCTTGCTGATCGTGCTGCTGTTCAAGCCCACGGGCCTCTTCAAAGGGCAATCCACAACATGACCGATACCGTCAAAAATACGCTACTTTTCGCGCTGGTCTTCACGCTGATCATCATCTCCGGCCTGTTTCAGGGCTGGAACAACGCGATGTTTATTCTCAATATGGGGATTATCTCGGCCATCATGGCACTGGGTGTAAACCTGCAATGGGGCTATGCGGGGCTGTTCAATGTGGGGGTCATGGGTTTTGTGGCTCTTGGCGGTCTGGCGGCGGTGCTCGTGGGGATGCCTGCGACACCAGGTGCGTTCGCGGCTGGTGGCACGGGTGTTCTCATGGCGTTTGCCTGTGGAATCGCGGCCGTTGTTGCGGCTATCTTCACCTACCGGCGTATGCCCGCAGGGCGCAATCGCAACCTGATTATGATGGCGATTCTGATTTTCGGATTCTTTGTGTTTCGCGGGCTTTTGGACCCTGCTGTCAATCTGATCGAAAGCGTGAACCCTGCGGCCACCGGATACCTTGGCGGGCTTAATCCCGGCACGGACGAGACTTACCGCGATAATGGCTGGATCATGCTGTTTGCATGGCCGGTTGGTGGATTGTTCGCGGCCGCTGCGGCATGGCTCATCGGGAAGGCCGCACTTGGATTACGATCGGACTATCTGGCGATTGCAACGCTCGGCATTGCAGAGATCATCATCGCCTTCATGAAGAACGAAGACTGGCTGTCGCGCGGCGTCAAGAATGTCGTCGGTATCCCCCGTCCCGTACCCTATGAGCTTGATCTGCAGAACTCTGCCGTGTTCGTAGAGCGGGCCGCATCCATGGGGTTCGATCCCGTGGAAGGGTCCACCATCTTTGTAAAGCTTCTGTATGCGGTGCTGTTTGCAGCCGTGCTCGGGATTATCTTCTGGCTGAGCCAACGGGCGCTGAATTCCCCTTGGGGGCGCATGCTGCGCGCGATCCGCGATAATGAGGTCGCCGCCGAAGCGATGGGCAAGGATGTCACCGCGCGCCACTTGCAGGTGTTCATCCTCGGCTCTGCCATCTGCGGCATCGCGGGTGCGATGATGACCACGCTGGACAGTCAGCTTACGCCCGGCAGTTACCAGCCGCTGCGGTTTACGTTCCTGATCTGGGTCATGGTGATTGTTGGCGGCTCCGGCAGTAACCTCGGATCAATCCTTGGCGGATTTCTGATCTGGTTTTTATGGGTTCAGGTCGAACCGATTGGCCTGTTTATTATGGATATCGTCACGTCCGGCATGTCCGAGGACAGCTGGCTGCGCGCGCACCTGATCGACAGTGCGGCACAGATGCGCTTGATGACCATGGGTATTATCATGATCCTCGTGCTGAGGTTCAGCCCGCGTGGATTGATACCGGAGAAGTAAATGCAGGTCCTGCCTGAGCAAGACTGCAGATGAGACAGGAAAATGGCGCGCTTTGGATATCCCCAAGCGCGCCATTTTTGTCTGCTTAGCGACCTTTGAAAAGGCCCCCTAGAATGCCGCGTACAATCCTGCGGCCTGTGGTGCCTTTAAGCTCCTTGATCACGACGCTTGCGATTGCCCCACTGATCCCCGCACCTGCGAATGCGGGGGTCGAACGCGTGGACGTCGTCCCTTTGCCTGCGTACCTGCGCGCCTTCTTGAACTCGCGCAGGGTGGGTGTGCTGGCAGTCCCTGCTTTTGCCTGTGCTTCTGCCTTCTCGATGGCCGCTTCGGCTGCTTCCGCTTCGGCGGATGCAGCGGCGGCGCGGTCGCGCAATGTCTCAAAGGCGCTCGTGCGGTCAAGGATTTGATCGTATTTGCCAGCCATCTCGTTTGCGGCCATGAGTGCGCTACGCTCCTCTGGTTTGATCGGCCCCAATTGTGAAGACGGCGGTCGAATGAGTGTCCGTTCGACAATGCCCGGCACGCCTTTGGGTTGCAGCATCGAGGTCACCGCCTCGCCCACACCGACTTCACGGATCGCGTCTTCGGTGCTGAAGGCAGGGTTCTCGCGGTATGTTTGCGAGGCCATGCGCAGCTCCTTTTGATCTTTGGCGGTAAATGCCCGCAGGGCGTGTTGGACGCGGTTGCCAAGCTGTCCAAGGATATCCTCGGGCACGTCGGCGGGGTTCTGGGTGATAAAGTACACACCAACCCCCTTGGAGCGGATGAGCCGCGCGACCTGCTCGACCTTATCGACCAGCGCTTTTGGCGCGTCCTCGAACAGCAGGTGCGCCTCGTCAAAGAAGAAGACCAGCTTGGGTTTGTCGGCATCGCCAACCTCTGGCAACTCCTCAAACAGCTCCGACAAGAGCCACAGCAGGAAGGTGGCATATAGCTTGGGCGCGCCCATCAGCTTGTCGGAAGCCAGAATATTGATCATCCCGCGCCCGTCAACATCGGTGCGCATCAAATCCGACAGCGCGAGCGCGGGCTCTCCGAACAGCAGCGCCCCACCCTGATTTTCAAGGACAAGCAGGCGGCGCTGGATCGCGCCCACGGAGGCGGTTGAGACGTTGCCATAGCGCAGCGACAGGTCTTTTGCATGCTCGCCAATCCAGACGAGTAGCGCCTGTAGGTCTTTGAGGTCCAAAAGCGCCATGCCGTCTTCATCCGCCACGCGAAACGCGATGTTGAGAATGCCCTCTTGGGCTTCGGTCAGGTCCAAAAGCTGCGCCAGCAAAAGCGGCCCCATTTCCGAGACTGTCGTGCGCACGGGATGGCCCTGCTCCCCGAACAAATCCCAAAAGGTGACGGGAAACGCCTCATATTTGAAATCAGTAAACCCGATTTTCTGCGCCCGTTCGGTAAAAGGGGTATGAAGTTTGTGATCGGGATCACCTGCAACAGCCAATCCGCTCAGATCCCCTTTCACGTCCGACAAGAATACCGGCACGCCGGCATTCGCAAACCCTTCGGCCATGATCTGGAGCGTGACGGTCTTGCCCGTGCCTGTTGCACCGGCAACCAATCCATGGCGGTTCGCGTATTTGAGCGATAAAAACTGCTGCGTGGCATAATTAGGCCCGCCACCGCCAATAAAAAGGTCTGTGCTCACGATCATCATCTCCTGTATATCCGTGCAGTCCTTGCATTCATCGGTACCGCGCCGACCGAACATACTCCCTTAACCCTTGGATGCCATAGTGAATGTGCCGCGGAGTATATGTCCTATGTGCCGTGGTATTTCCTCCCTGTCAGACTGGCCGCGCCTTCGGGTGCGGTCCTTTTTTGACCATGTGATTGAATTTATGCAGCAAAGCTTTTGTTGTTTTTTGTTGACCGGCTGCCTCGTGTTGCATAACGTTCGATCAATAAGTCGGCCCTAGTCCGACAGGGAGTTACGAATACGGAGAAAGAGGGTGCGATGCGCCCTCTTTTTTTATGCGTTTCCCGGTAGGTGATCGCTTGCTCCTATCCCGCCTGCCCTCACCACTTCCGTCTCTAACCCTCGCCTTAAAGCATCTGCGAAAAAGCGCCGTTTGTGTAGGGTTGTGAGGTGCAATCCCCCTGACATTCCGCTGGCGGGGTGTTAAACAAAGAAAAACGAAATGAATGGCGGACCCTAAATGACAAACTTTCTGACATCCCTGTCGATCTGCGCAGCTCTCGCGATTACGGCACCAGCTGCGGTCTTTGCACAGGAAACCGAAACCACCAACGAAGCGGAACAACCGGCAGCGCCTGCTGCGCCTGCGGCCGACGATCAGTTGAGCCTTGGTGAGGATGCAACCAACACCCCACAAGTTGGACAGCCCTATACGCGCGAGAAAATCGGTGATTGGGAAATCCGCTGCATCAAGGCCAAAGAAGGCGAAGAGCCGTGCCAGATGTACCAGCTTCTTGATGATGGTCAGGGCGCACCTGTTGCCGAAGTTTCCCTGTTCCGCCTGCCCGAAGGGGGTCAGGCCGTGGCCGGTGCCACCGTGATCGTGCCGCTCGAAACTGCATTGCCCCAGCAGCTGACCCTTGCGATAGACGGCAACAACGCGCGACGCTATCCCTACTCGTTCTGCAATCCCGTGGGCTGCTATGTCCGCTTGGGACTGACACCGAATGACGTCGCCAGCTTCAAGCGCGGCAATGACGCGAAGCTGACGATCGTGCCGGCATTGGCGCCTGATCAAACGGTTGAGCTGACCATGTCACTCACCGGTTTTACCGCCGCATTTGACAAAGTGTCGATCCGCGAGCAGTAAACCCGACAACTATGACCTTGGAAAAGCCGCGCTTTCGGGTGCGGCTTTTTTCGTCACACGCCCTCTCAAACTTTGCGCAGCGCGATGACCGCGTTCATGCCACCAAAGGCAAACGCATTGCTGAGCGCGACATCCACATGCGCCTCGCGCGCAGTGTTCGGCACAACATCAAGTGCGCATTCAGGATCAGGTTCCTCATAGCCGATCGTGGGAGCAACAACTCCTTCACGCAAGGCCATAATACAGGCCAGCAATTCAACAGCGCCCGTGCCACCGATCAAATGGCCGTGCATGGATTTGGTCGAACTGATCATCAACTGGTCCGCATGCGGTCCAAACACATCTGCCACCGCGGCACATTCGGTTTTGTCGTTTGCCGCCGTCCCAGTACCGTGAGCGTTGATATAACCCACGTCTGCTGCATTAATTTGCGCATCCTGCAACGCACCCGCCATGGCCCGTGCCGCACCGTTTTTCGACGGCATCACAATATCCGTTGCATCCGAAGACATGGCGAAACCCGCAACTTCGCATAGAATATCAGCCCCGCGCGCGCGCGCATGCTCGTACTCCTCGAAGACAAATATACCTGCACCCTCACCCTGCACCATGCCATTTCGGTTGGCCGAAAACGGGCGGCAGGCGTCTTTTGACATCACACGCAGCCCTTCCCACGCCTTGACCCCGCCAAAGCACAGCATGGATTCCGATCCCCCCGTCACCATCACAGGCGCCATGCCTGCGCGGATCATCATGAACGCTTGCGCCATAGCATGGTTGGAGGATGCACAAGCCGTCGAGACGGTGAACGACGGCCCCTTGAGGTTCCATTCCATACTCACATGCGAGGCGGCAGCGTTGTTCATCAGTTTGGGTACCACGAAAGGATGCACGCGGTTTTTGCCCTCCTCATAGACAGCGCGGTAGTTATCGTCCCACGTGCTAACCCCGCCGCCCGCCGTCCCGAGGACAACGCCGGATCGCGCGGCAATCTCACCCGAGAATGTAAGCCCCGATTGCACAATCGCTTCGCGTGCGGCGGCAAGCGTGAATTGCGTGAAACGATCATAGAGTGACATCTGCTGCCGGTTATAACGGCCTTCCGCCTCGAACCCTTTGACCTGACCACCGATCTGGATCTGGAGCCGGTCCACATCCCGAATGTCGAGCGGACCAATGCCACAAACCCCTTCTGCCATGGCTTTGTAGGTGTCGGGCACATTGTGTCCCAGTGCGTTTATAGTGCCCGCGCCAGTGATGACTACCCGTTTCATGTGGTCGTTTGTGCGGCGCGCAACCGCTCTATTCCGGCGATGATGCTTGCGACGGATGTTGTGTCGAAATCCGACTGCGACGGGGTGTTGGCATTGAAGGGCACAGTGATGTCAAAGGTCTCTTCGATGGCAAAGATACTCTCGACCAATGCAAGGCTGTCGATGCCAAGGCTTTCGAGTGTACTGTCCATCGTGACATCGGATGGCTCAAGCAGGGCCTGCTCTGCGATGATGGCGATGACCTGTTCCTTGACGCTCATGTTGTCGTATCCTTACACCGTGTGAGGCGGATTTAAGTGTCTTTGTTCCGCTTGAAAACCGCGTTTTTCAATTCTGTCACATCGCGCAGGAGACGGGGCAAACGGCGCAGCGCCTTATAGGTTTCGACCTGTTTGTCCATCTGCGTCGCAGGATACCCCAGCATGGTGCGCCCCGCCGGTACATTCGACAAAAGCTTGGTGCCGCCCCCCGCAATCACGCCATCACCGATGAAGATGTTGTCATTCACGCCGCATTGACCACCAAGAACCACATGGTCGCCAATGGTAGCAGAGCCTGCGATCCCGACCTGACCACACAGCAAACTGTGCCGCCCGACGACCACATTGTGCCCCAGATGAACCTGATTATCGAGCTTGGTTCCGTCGCCGATGCGCGTGTCCCGAATGGTGCCACAGTCGATGGTCGACCCCATGCCGATCTCCACATCGTCACCGATGCTCACAGAGCCAAGTGAATGAATACGCGTCCACGGCTGCGCCTTCGTTTCGCCCTGATCACCGAGCGTTTTGCGCGCAGTCTCCACGCTTGATGGCTCTGCGGTCACGAACGAAAAGCCCTCCCCGCCAATGCGCGCGCCCGGCTGTGCGATAAAACGTGCACCGATGGTGACCCGCGCACCGATGCTGACGGCCTCGCGCAGGTAGGCATCAGCACCAATTGTCGCATTCCACCCGATAAAGCATTGCGCGCCAATAATGCTGCCCGCGCCGATCTTGGCTCCTTTGGAAATCACTGCAAGGGGGCCGACGCTGACGCTTTCGCCCAGCTCGGCTTGGGGATCGACAAAAGCGGTGGGGTGAATACCTGCCTCGAACCCCTGACCGGCATCAAGTGTCCGTGTCAGGCTTGCCATGGCAAAGCGGGGGCGCGGTGTAATAATCGCAGCCTCCAGACCATAGGCCTGCCAATCGGCCCCCTCCCAAAGAAGGGCCGCACGTGCGGACCCGTTTCCAAGGCTTTCGGCAAACTTGGGATTCATGGCGAGGGCGAGATCGTCCACGCCCGCCATCGCAGGTTCGGACGCGCGGTGTATCACAATGCTTATCTCACCAAAGGCTTGCGCCCCCAGAGCAGTTGCAATCTGTTCAACGGTATAGGCCATGTCGCGCTCCCCTGAGGTTGCGCGCAGGATTACCCCTGAACGGTGCCGAGTTCCACCCCTGCCTTTTGCAGCGCAAGCCAGATTTCGGCGTCCCGACCATAGATGTCGCGACGGAAGTTCAGATTGCCGCGCGCATCGGTAAAGGCGGTGCGGTAGATGATGTGCACCGGCACCGGCTGCTCAAGGTTCACACGCGCTTCGCGGCCCGTGCCCAACTTGCGCTGAAAGAACGCTTTTGGATCGTCTTCCTGCACTGCAAGAAGCGCATAGGCGAAATCAAACGGATCATTGAGGCGGATACAGCCGTGGCTGTAAGCGCGTACTTCACGGCTGAACAGATTTTTCGCAGGCGTGTCATGCAGATAGATATTGTATTTGTTCGGAAACATGAACTTTACCAGCCCCAGCGCGTTCGAGCTGCTGGGCGGTTGGCGCATGCGGTATGGGAAGGTGCGCGCTGTGTATTTGGCGAAGTTCGCAGACGAACGGTTCACGACGCGGCCGCGGCTATCGGTAATCTCGATATGGCGCACGGCGTTGGGGTTCCGACGCAGCGCAGGCAGGTATTCACCCACGATGATAGAGCGTGGCACATGCCAGCTTGGGTTAATGACCATATGGTCCATGCTGTCGGAGAATTCGACCGTGGGCCGGTCGCCCTCATTCGCGCCAACGACGGAACGGGTCTCGAACGTTACACGGCCATTGTCGACAATTTTTGCGGTAAAGTCAGGGATGTTCACAAGGATATGGCGATATCCGCGGTTGGTGTTGAGCCAGCGCTCCCGCTCCATCGCGACCAGAACAGATTTAAGGCGCGCGTCGATGCTTGTGTTGATCTCGGCGATTGTGCCTTCACCGGCTACGCCGTCCTGCTCAAGCCCGTGGGCCTTTTGGAATGCGGTTACCGCAAGGCTCATCTCGGTATCATAGGTGCGGGCGTTTGACCGCGCTAGATAGCCCATCGCCATCAAACGGTTGCGCAGACTGATGACACCCGCACCCGATGCACCCGGCTCAAGCTTGGATGCGGTGACCGTCGGGCCCCACCCGCCTTGGGCTGCGAGCTCCTGAAGCAACATCTTTTGCTTCATCAGCGCGCCGTATTCGATGGTGCGCGGTGCAAGATTGCGCAGATACGCACCCGGTTGTGCAGACAGAAAGCCGGACAGCAATTCAGCGCGGTCGGTATAGGATACCTCACGCTTGATCTCTTTCACGACATCTTGGGGGATGAGTGCACCACTTTGGATATCGCGGGCATATTGCAGAAACATGCGCGTCATCTCGACTTCGACAATGCCCAGATCACGGGCAGAGCTGGCATCACGCATCTGCCGCTCAAGCGCGCGGACATCGTAGCGGGCGGTTGGCAAACCGTGGTCGCCTGCCCTACTTAGCGCGTCGATCAACGCGGTACGGCGCGCCTGATGCAAAGCACTGCTTCCGGTCCAGACGCCTTCGAAATTCTGTGCGCGGTAGAACGTGGCGATGTCATCATCACGCGATCCGGTTTCAGCAACCGCTTGTTTGAATGCAGTGACTTGCGCGCTTGCCTGCTGGGGCGGTGCAACGAACAGAGCGCCCAAGGCAAGCGCGAACATCACCGACTTGGCGCCGGGGAACACCCGACAAAGCAGCGTGCGAGACATGAAAATACCGGTTTGCGCCATGACTGAAATTTCCCTGAATCCAAAAGCTTGTGTTGTAACAACTATTCAGTGCCTGCACGTCTACTGTCCATGCACAAATGATCAACTTTCGCTGTTCTGGGTCAATTTTGGTTAACTTTGGTGCCGAAATGGCACCCGTCTGCTGGCCATTTCTGGAAGAGGACAAAATATGCGCAAAAAATTGCCGAAATACACGGTAATATTACTACGCATTGATTCATCTCTTGGTTCCTAAATTCGCGTATGCAATAGATAGCGGGCATCTGGGGAGATGATAATAAGATCCGTGTAGCATCGCGGACACATTGGCAGAATCCACAGGCACGCCTCCGACTTGGGCAAATACGGGACACATCAGAATGACAGCACAAAAATCAACGGGACTCACGCGTCGTGGCCTTTTGGGTGCCTTCGCGGCAACCGCAGTCACCGCAGCACCAACTTTTGCAAATGCAGCAGGGTTTCTGCGCGGCGCAGGCGATATCCGCCGCATCAAGATGTATTCGGGCCGCACCGGTGAGCGGATCGACATGATTTACTGGATTGAAGGCAAATACATCGGCGATGCGGTCAAGGAAGTGAACTACTTCATGCGTGACTGGCGTACGAATGATGTCATCAACATGGACCTGCGCAATGTGGACATCATGGCAGCGGCCCACAATCTGATGAACGCAGACGAGCCTTATCTGCTGTTGTCCGGCTATCGCAGTCCGAAAACAAATGCGATGCTGCGCTCCCGCTCGCGTGGAGTTGCCAAGAATTCGCTGCACATGCGCGGACAAGCGGCAGACCTTCGGCTCAGCTCCCGCTCCGTCTACCAAATATCCAAGGCTGCTGCAGCATGTCACGGGGGCGGTGTCGGTCGTTACTCCGGCTCCAACTTCGTACACATGGATTGCGGCACCGTGCGCACCTGGGGCCGCTAGCACACTTGAATTCACTCGCACAAAATCATTAGCCGCAAAAAAACGC
>JBATTJ010000087.1:0-3164 GCA_049670485.1 Sulfitobacter sp. | reverse complement strand
TATGCGGACTGCTTTTGCAACGTCATTTTGGCCACAAACGCGTTGGGCGTGAGATTGCCCCGTGACGAGTGCGGGCAGTTTTGGGTGTAGTCCTCCTTCCATTTTGTGCTCTCCGATGGGGCGTCTGCGAGCGACGAGAACAGCGTCTCGTTCATGCGTCCGTTGTCCTCGGACCAATGGCGGACAAGGGCCGCATCGTCACCATTTTTTTGAGCTCACATCCTTCAGCATCGCGTTATCCAGCATCTGTCCCGCCAACAGCTTCTTCAGCTTGGCATTCTCGTCTTCGAGCGCCTTCAGCTTGCGGGCATCTGAAACGTCCATCCCGCCAAACTTCGATTTGTACTTGTAGAAGACGCTGTGCCCCCTCTCGGTCATTGCTGCGCAACAACCTGACGGTCAAAGGATGCCGTGCTTGCGGCAGACATCAGCCGTTGGGACACCGCCTTCCTGCTCTTTGATCATCGCAATGATTTGCTCTTCCGTGAACCGTGATCTCATCGTAAGCGGTGCGCCGTTCACACGGGTTTTGCGTAGTTCCAAGGCAGCAACTCTTTGATGTCCGTTTGTTTGTGTCCGCCAGCAATGGCTGTCAGGACACCGGACAGATAGCCATGGGGTTCAATCCCGTTGAGTTTGCAGGTTTCGATCAGTGTCGCGATGACGGCCCAGTTTTGTGCGCCGGCATCATGGCCAGCGAAGAGCGCGTTTTTGCGGTTGAGGGCGATAGGACGGATGGTGCGCTCGACGGCGTTGGAATCCAGTTCGATGCGACCATCGTCAAGGAACCTGCACAGGCCATTCCAGTATTTGGCGATATATTTCAGGGCTTCTCCGGTCGGCGATTTCGCTGAGACGCGGGCGCGGTGTTGGGCGAGCCAAAGCTCGAAAGCGGCGATGATGGGTTTTGATTGTTCCTGCCGTGCAGCACAGCGCTGATCTGCGCTCAGGCTGCGCAGGTCTTTTTCGATGCGATAGAGCGCCTGGATTTGGGCCAGACCTTCCTGCGCGATTGGGGCAGCGCCAGATTGGGTGACATCATGCAGTTTGCGGCGGGCATGGGCCCAGCAATATGCCAATGTCACATCCTGGGTCGGACGTTTGAGCAAGCGATTATAGCCAGCGTAGCCATCGACCTGCAGGATGCCGCTGAAGCCCTGCAAAATAGTGTCCGCATGCTGGCCAGATCGTCCCGGCGCATAGGTGAACGCCACTCCAGGTGGATCATCGCCGCCCCATGGCCTGTCATCACGGGCCAGCGCCCAGAAGTAACCTGTTTTGGTGCTTTTGCGCCCTGGGGCCAGAACCGGCGCGGGTGTTTCGTCCATGAAGAGCTTGGTTGAGCGCTTCAGGTCGGCCATGAGCGCCTCATAGACCGGGGTCAATTCGAATGCCGACTTGCCCACCCATGCGGCCAAGGTCGAACGATCCAGATCAATGCCCTGGCGGCTGCAGATTTGTGCCTGCCTATAGAGCGGCAGGTGGTCCGCATATTTTGAGACGAGCACATGGGCGAGCGTTGCCTCGGTTGGCATGCCACCCGCAATGATGTGAGCGGGTGCAGGAGCTTGGGCAATCCCGCCCTCGCAAGACCGGCAGGCATATTTGGGACGGCGGGTGACGATCACCCGGAATTGTGCGGGGATGATGTCCAGCCGTTCGCTGACATCTTCGCCGATGACATGGCGTTCGGCTCCGCAGGCGCAGGAGAGCTCGGGTTCAATGACCACTTCCACCCGCTCTAGATGCTTGGGCAGTGACCCCCGGTTGGTCTGACGCGGCTTTTGCGGTCGCACGGGCGCGGTGCGCTGATCAGCATCAATCTCAGCTTCCACCTGCGCGATGGTCGTCTCGATGTCTTCGAGCTCCAGCTCGTATTGGCCTGGATCGATCTTCTCGGATTTGCTCCCGAAGAGCGCCTTCTTGAAGGCGGCAACCAGGACCTCGAGCCGGGCATTCTGATCCTGCTGCGCACGGATGATCGCCTTCAACTCGGCAATGTCGTCGGGCAATTCATCAGGTGCGGTCATGCCCGATGCTATAACAAAACAAGGGCAGAATGACCCCTGCAAAGGGTCCCGTGAGTCACTCCGCCGCAGCCGGAGCGGCTATCTCCAACGGCTGCACGCGTCGCCAATCCAAACCTGCAAAGAGTGCTTCAAACTGGGCTGGTTCCAGACGCATCATCCCGTTCTTGATCGCGGGCCATTTGAAGCTGTTATCCTCAAGCCGCTTATACGCCATCACCAGCCCGCTGCCGTCCCAGTAGATCAGCTTCAGCCGATCCGCTCGCTTGGCGCGGAACACATAGATCGACCCATCAAAGGGCTTATGTCGCAAATGACCCTGCACCAGAGCGGCCAGTCCGTAATGGCCCTTGCGGAAGTCGACCGGATCACTGGCCACAAAAATACGGACCTTGTGGGACGGCGTGATCACGTCCCAATAGCCCGTGCGATCTCCGCGACCCGCGCGGCTGGCGTTGCCGCATCGAGGCGAACAATGACGTCGCCTCTGATCACATCAATCGTGCTGGACAATGTGCCGGGCAGAGGTTGCACTGCAGACGCAGGCGCCTCGATCTCAACAGGCACAAAATCCATGCCATCCAAATTCGGCAGGACCAGCTTGCCCTGTCGCGCCATACGACGCCAATCAGACACTGTGCTGGGGATCAATTCATATCGCTTCGCGACCGCGTTGACCGTCTCGCCCTCAATCAACGTCTCCGCCACGATCCGAGCCTTCAGCTCTCGTGGCCAATTCCGCTTCCCATCCGCACGGAGCGGCACCCTTGCCAGAAACTCGCTTAAAGCTCCCATCGAGAAACTCCCCACAAACCAAAGAAGCCTCTGAATCGCAGATCACACGTCAACTCGAAAGTGTGGGGGCGGCGCACCGCTTACTGATCATCCCAATAATCTGCTCTTCGCTGAACCGTGATCTCTTCATCATCCGTCTCCAAATTGTTGGACGGATCCTACTCAAAAGTGGAGGAGCTTTAAGGCCTCAGGTCAACCGCCAAAGCGTGAAGAATTCGGGATATATTTGCGGCTTTGTGGCTTGCTGGATGGCAACCTCAGAGAATATCTGTCTACTGTTTAAGAAGAAGAGTCTTCTGACAAAGAGACGTTTTCAAGCATTCGCTCAATCGACTGCCTGGC
>JBATTJ010000086.1:0-4822 GCA_049670485.1 Sulfitobacter sp. | reverse complement strand
CAGCGCCATTGTTGTGTCGAGCTCTTTGTGAATCACCTCAAGCGCGCGGGTAACGCCGGCCTGACCCATGGCACCCAAACCGTAAATCCACGCGCGCCCGATAAAGGTACCTTTTGCCCCCATTGCCATCGCTTTGAGCACGTCCTGACCCGAACGGATGCCGCTATCGAGGTGCACCTCGACCTGATCGCCCACGGCGTCCAGAATGGACGGCAGCATCCGGATCGAGCTGAGCGCCCCATCAAGCTGTCGACCGCCGTGATTGCTCACGATGATCGCATCCGCGCCAATCTGCATCGCCATCTTTGCATCCTCCGCATCAAGGATGCCTTTGAGGATCACCTTACCGCCCCATTGCTCTTTGATCTTGGCGATTTTTTTCCAGTCAAGGCTTGGATCGAACTGTTCCGCGGTCCACGCGCTTAGGTTCGATGCGTCCGAGATACCTTCGACGTGACCGACGATATTGCCAAAGCTGCGGTTCTTGGTTTGCAACATCTCGATGCCCCAGCGCCATTTTGTTGCAAGGTTCGCGATGGAAGAAAGGGTAAGCTTGGGCGGGGCGGACAATCCATTTTTGATGTCCTTGTGGCGCTGGCCAATGATCTGCAAATCGAGTGTGATCACCAAGGCCGAGCATTTTGCAGCGCGCGCCCGCTCGATCAAGCGGCTGACATAGTCTTCGTCGCGCATGGTATAAAGCTGGAACCAGAATGGTTTGTTTGTCGCACCGGCCACATCCTCGATTGAATTGATCGACATGGTCGAGAGGGTAAAGGGCACGCCGAACGCCTCTGCGGCGCGGGCGGCTTTGATCTCACCGTCCGCATGCTGCATGCCGGTGAGGCCCACGGGCGCCAAGGCGACGGGCATCGCCACATCCTCGCCGATCATTTTTGTTGCTGTGGAGCGGCCAGACATATCCACGGCTACACGCTGGCGCAGCCGGATCTGGTCGAAGTCGGAAGTATTCTCGCGGAATGTCTGCTCGGTCCAGCTGCCGCTTTCCGCGTAGTCGTAGAACATCTTAGGTACGCGGCGGCGGTGGATTTTCTTAAGATCGTCGATGTTGGTGATGACGGGCATGGCAGCTTTCCGGTATGATTGGTTAAGTTTATTTACCAATTACCCGACGTCAAATCAACGCTGCATTTGTGCGTACCAATCAGGCAGAATGCGCACCGTCGCTGAGGGATTTAACAAAGGCGAGTACATCCTGGGTGCTGTGACCCGCCGCGATCCGGCTCACGATGGCGGAACCTACGACAACACCGTCAGCCACCTGTGCAATCGCGCGCGATTTCTCTGGCGTGTTGACACCAAAGCCTACGACAACCGGCAGGCCTGTCGCCTCGCGAATGCGGGCTACGGCAGGTGATACATCCCCTGCGTCTGCTTCCGCTGCGCCGGTGATGCCGGTGATCGAGACATAATAGACAAAGCCGGAGGTGTTTTCTGCAACACGCGTGAGCCGCTTGTCATCGGTGGTGGGCGTTGCAAGGCGGATAAAGTTCAGGCCCATCTTCTGCGCAGGCAGACACAATTCGGTGTCTTCTTCGGGGGGCAAGTCGACCACGATCAACCCGTCGATGCCTGCAGCCTTTGCCGCAGTCAGAAACGCATCAACACCCATGGAGTAAATCGGGTTGTAGTATCCCATCAGCACGATGGGCGTCGTATCATCATTTTCTCGAAATGCAGCGGCAAGTGCGAGCGTGCGGTTGAGTGTCATGCCGCCCTCCAACGCGCGCTGGCCCGCAAGCTGAATGGTGGGGCCATCCGCCATCGGGTCGGTGAAGGGCAGGCCCAACTCGATGATGTCCACACCGGCGGCGGGCAATCCGCGCACAATCTCCAGTGACCGGTCGAAGTCAGGATCACCGGCCATCACATAAGACACAAACGCCTTTTTTCCCTGCGCTTTGAGGTCGGCGAATTTTGCGGCGATACGGGTCATTGAGGTGGCCTTTCAGATCGGTTTTTTCTGCAATGCCGAATTCGGACCCATAAATCAATGCATCACTGTAGATCGCGCAGCTTGATCTGCTGAAAACGCGTGGCACTCGATCGTTGATTGCCAGCCTATGGGCGGGGGGCGCATACCCTTGCACAGCACTCCGCTAAGCCCTAACACGGCCCAAACGCACATAAGGGATGCTGTCATGGGTTTCAAAATGGGTATCGTAGGTCTGCCGAACGTGGGCAAATCAACGCTTTTCAACGCGCTCACCCGCACTGCTGCGGCACAAGCTGCCAATTTTCCCTTCTGCACGATTGAGCCGAACGTCGGTGAGGTTGCTGTCCCGGATGCGCGCCTTGATACATTGGCAAAGATCGCTAGCTCGAAATCCATCATCCCGACCCGCATGACATTTGTCGACATCGCGGGTCTGGTTAAAGGCGCCTCCAAAGGTGAAGGCCTCGGCAATCAGTTTTTGGCCAATATCCGTGAGACTGACGCAATCGCGCACGTGCTGCGTTGTTTCGAAGACGACGACGTCACCCATGTCGAGGACCGTGTTGATCCTGTGGCCGATGCAGAAACCATCGATACGGAGCTTATGCTTGCCGATCTCGAATCCATTGAGAAACGCCGCGCAGGGCTCGTGCGGAAGATCAAAGGCAATGACAAGGACGCCGTTCAACAGGATCGTCTGCTAGCACTGGCGCAGGCCGCCATCGAGGACGGCAATCCCGCTCGTGTTTGCGAGATTGACGAAGACGATGCAAAAGCATGGCGTATGTTGCAACTGCTGACCACAAAACCTGTGCTCTATGTTTGTAACGTTGGTGTCGACGATGCCGCGAAAGGCAACGCACACTCTACCGCAGTCGCGGCAATGGCTGCGTCACAAGGCAACTCCGCCGTGGTCATCTCTGCCCAGATCGAAGAAGAAATCAGCCAGCTGGATGCGGATGATGCCCAGATGTTTCTCGACGATATGAACCTCGAAGAAGCAGGTCTCGATCGCCTGATCCGTGCAGGCTACGAGCTGCTGCACTTGGAAACCTACTTCACCGTTGGGCCCAAGGAAGCACGGGCGTGGACGATCAAGTCTGGCACCTCCGCCCCGAAAGCTGCCGGCGTAATTCACGGTGATTTTGAAAAAGGCTTCATTCGTGCAGAAACTATCGCTTATGATGATTTCGTCTTACTGGGTGGTGAGGGGCCTGCGAAGGAAGCCGGCAAAATGCGCGCCGAAGGCAAAGCTTACACAGTCAAAGATGGGGATGTGCTGCACTTCCTTTTCAATACCTAAAAATTGAGCGGCCGCGCAGCCGGATTCGCAATTCATTAAAACTTACCTGATCGACCCAACCATGCCCTCGAACAGGGGGCGTGGCAAAACCGTGTGTCCAACCCCCACAAGAGCCAGAAAATCGGCCCGTTTCCGCCTGAATCGCACGGTCCGTCGGCGTTAATCCCTCCTTCGGGAAGGAAACCGCCGACACTGCCCATCCATTCAGCAACCTTTCGCTGGCTCGTGAAGTTTTTGTAAAATATCACGTTTTCATGAACTAAGAATTTGTAGAAGTCGCCTGAATTGATACACGTATAGGTAGTAGATTCGGTAAGTCACTAAACCTGTTTTGCCGAATTTACTCCAGTGTCCGTGATCGGGCGATTGACCAGTGCATCTTTGTGAAATGATGCTTGTCCTTTGAAAAGTAGGAATAATAATATGTCGAATCCTAATCAGTACGAAATACAAATGCTTGATTTGATGAATGCCGAACGGCAGGCCGCTGGCCTTAACCCGCTTGTGTTCAACAACGACCTGAACGAGGCGAGTGAGGATCACAGCCGCTGGATGCTCGACACCGATACCTTCTCACATACAGGCGTAGATGGATCATCTTCGCGTGCGCGCATCGAAAGTGCGGGGTATGAATTGGAAGGAAGTTGGAGAACAGGCGAGAATATCGGCTGGGTCAGTGAGGGCGGAGCTGATGGCCTGTCCGATGAGGTCATTCGCCTGCATGAGAACCTGATGAACAGCCCGGGGCACCGCGCAAATATTCTTAACCCTGATTTCGAAGAAGTTGGCTTGGGTATCGAAGAAGGCGATTTTGCAAGACCGAATGGGTCTGTCGATGCCGTTTTCGTCACTCAGAATTTCGGGACTACCGATGCCGTGGCTGATGCACCCGTGGCTGATGCAGCGGTAGTTGATCAAACGCCCGCCATGCCCGAAGCTGTGCTCGACGTTATGCCTGATGTGCCAGATCTCCAAGAGCAGGCACCCGCTGCTGCCGATCTTGACTTTGGTTCCTTTGACGCCTTCATGGCATCGTTCCGTGACTTCAGGCCTTCCATGGTTGATGCTGGAAATGACATGGATTCCGAAAGCTCCGGATTTATGACAACCACCGGATCCACAATCAGCGGCGTTACCGTCACCTCCACCGCAGATACGATAGATGGCCCCACCACCGAGATCGAGGGTGAAGGCACGTTTACCGGTACAGGCACCGCAACTGTCGATATGGAAACTGTTACTGATACGCAGTCCGGTGGTGCCGATGTGGCCGATACTGCGGAACCTGCCGTGCAGATGGTCGAACCTGCAATACCTGCTGAAGAACCGGTGATGGTGTTGGCAGACTCTGAAATGGATACTGACGAGTCCGGCTTTACGACGACCAACGGGACCACAACCAGCAGCGCCACCGTCACATCTATTGCAGATACGGTAAACGGACCCACAATCAACATTGAGGGCGAAGGCACGTTTACCGGTACAGGCACCGCAACTGTCGATATGGAAACTGTTACTGATACGCAGTCCGGTGGTGCCAATGTGGCCGATACTGCTGAACC
>JBATTJ010000085.1:0-4849 GCA_049670485.1 Sulfitobacter sp. | reverse complement strand
GCCTGCGATAGGTCCGCGCAGAGCATTTAGCCAGCAGCGCATAAGGGAGCCACGGATGTCCAGTTTTTCCTATGAAATCCACGCTACCGACGGGGCGGCGCGCACCGGCAAAATCACCACACCGCGCGGCGAAATACGCACGCCCGCCTTTATGCCGGTCGGTACTGCGGCCACGGTAAAGGCGATGATGCCGCAATCGGTGCGCGAAACCGGTGCTGATATCTTGCTGGGCAATACCTACCACCTCATGCTGCGCCCAACGGCCGAGCGGATCGACCGTTTGGGCGGGCTGCACAAGTTTATGAATTGGGACCGGCCGATTTTAACGGATTCAGGCGGGTTTCAGGTGATGTCGCTGGCTAGTTTGCGCAAACTGACAGAACGGGGCGTCACGTTCAAAAGCCACATCGACGGCTCCAAACACGAGATCACGCCCGAGCGGTCGATGGAAATTCAGGCGCTGCTTGGCTCTGATATCGTGATGTGTTTTGACGAATGCCCCGCATTGCCCGCAGACCGCGACCGCATCGCGCAAAGTATGGAATTGTCGATGCGATGGGCCGCGCGGTCAAAAGAGGCATTTGGAGAGCGTCCGGGTCACGCGCTTTTCGGTATTCAGCAAGGCGGGCTTGAACAGGATTTGCGCGCCCAATCTGCCCAAGCGTTGTGTGACATCGGATTTGACGGCTATGCCGTCGGCGGCCTTGCGGTGGGTGAGGGGCAGGAGGCGATGTTTGGCTGCCTCGATTATGCCGCCGACCAGCTTCCGCAGGACAAGCCGAGGTATTTGATGGGGGTGGGCAAGCCTGATGACATCGTAGGTGCCGTGGCACGTGGCATCGACATGATGGATTGCGTGCTGCCGTCCCGCTCGGGGCGCACGGGGCAGGTGTTTACCCGCAAGGGCGTGCTGAACATCAAAAACGCGCGCCACGCGGACGATCCGCGCCCGCTGGACGAAGATTGCGGCTGTCCTGCCTGCACCAGCTATTCGCGCGCCTATCTGCACCATGTGTTTCGCAGTCAGGAAATGATCAGCTCGATGCTGCTCACGTGGCACAACCTGCGCTATTATCAGGACATCATGGCCGGTATGCGCGACGCGATTGCGGCGGGACGTTTCGAGGCGTGGCAGCGCGACTTCCATGCCACCCGTGTGCAAGGTGATATTGATCCGCTCTAGCGGCAATTTCTGCCTCATTCCAAGGTCCATATTGGCGTTGTGATCCGTTGACCTAAATTTCCCTCAAACTCCTGCCATTCCCCTGTTGCCGAGAGGGGGGTATCGCGCCATGTTAAGGCAAACGCCCCGCGCCAATTGCGGGCACCCATTGAAACAGGCGGGAAGGGTGCACAGATACCTAACCCATAAGGAAGCGGCCCAAACGTTGCCTCGAAGAGGGACTAAAGCCGTTTTGCCAAGATAAGGAATAGAGCATGCAAGAGCCTCTTAACGCGAGCTATCCGGTACTTCCGCTCCGCGATATTGTCGTTTTCCCCCATATGATTGTGCCCCTTTTTGTAGGTCGCGACAAATCTGTGCGCGCCCTCGAGGAAGTGATGGCCGACGACAAGCAGATCCTGCTGTCGAGCCAGATCGACCCCGGGATAGACGATCCTGAAAGCGACGGTATTTTCAAAGCCGGTGTGCTGGCCAATGTGCTGCAACTGCTCAAGCTGCCCGATGGCACTGTTAAGGTGCTGGTTGAGGGGCAGGCCCGTGTGCGGATCACCGAATACCTCGAGAATGACAGCTTTTTCGAGGCGCGTGCCGAATATCTCACCGAAATGCCTGGCGATGCGGCCACCACCGAGGCGCTGCTGCGCTCTGTGGGCGATGAGTTTGCGCGCTATGCAAAAGTGAAAAAGAATGTACCCGAAGAGGCACTTACCGCTGTTGGTGAGGCCACTGATCCCGCACGTCTGGCCGATCTGGTTGCGGGGCATTTGGGCATCGAAGTCGCGCAAAAGCAGGACCTTTTGGAAACGCTGAGCGTGTCCGAACGGCTTGAGAAGGTTTACGGCCTGATGCAGGGCGAAATGAGCGTGCTACAGGTTGAGAAAAAGATCAAAACCCGCGTGAAAACCCAAATGGAGAAGACCCAGCGCGAGTATTATTTGAACGAGCAGATGAAAGCGATCCAGAACGAGCTGGGGGATGGCGAAGACGGCAAAAACGAAGTTGTCGAACTTGAAGAGCGTGTCGCGGCGACCAAGCTGAGCAAGGAAGCCCGCGAAAAGGCGGATGCGGAGATCAAAAAGCTCAAGAATATGTCCCCGATGAGCGCGGAAGCGACCGTCGTGCGCAACTATCTTGACTGGATGTTGTCGATCCCGTGGGGCGTCAAATCCCGCGTGAAAAAAGACCTGACCAAGGCCGAAGCCGTGCTTGATGCCGATCACTACGGTCTTGAAAAGGTCAAAGAACGCATTGTCGAATACCTTGCGGTGCAGCAACGCTCGTCCAAGCTCAAAGGCCCGATCATGTGTTTGGTCGGACCTCCGGGCGTTGGTAAAACCTCACTGGGCAAGTCCGTGGCCAAGGCAACGGGACGCGAATTCATCCGCATCTCGCTGGGTGGCGTGCGCGACGAGAGCGAGATCCGCGGTCACCGCCGGACCTACATCGGCTCCATGCCCGGGAAGATCATTCAGGCGCTGAAAAAGGCGAAAACCACCAATCCGCTCATCCTGCTCGACGAGATCGACAAGATGGGTCAGGATTTCCGCGGTGATCCCGCTTCGGCCATGCTTGAAGTACTTGATCCCGAGCAGAACTCCACCTTTGTGGATCATTATCTCGAGGTTGAATATGACCTCTCGAATGTGATGTTCCTGACGACATCGAACTCCTACAACATGCCGGGTCCGCTTTTGGACCGGATGGAGATCATTCCGCTGTCAGGCTACACGGAGGATGAAAAGCGCGAGATTGCAAAGCAGCATCTGGTGGCCAAGCAGATCAAGAACCACGGCCTCAAAGCCAAGGAATTCTTGATTGAAGACAGTGCGTTGACGGGGATGATCCGCTACTACACCCGTGAAGCGGGCGTGCGGAACCTTGAGCGCGAGATCGCCAAAGTTGCCCGCAAATCGCTGACCAAGATTGTGCGCAAGGAAGTCGACAGCGTGACCGTCACCGGTGACAATCTCGACGAGTTTCTTGGCGTGCGCAAACACCGCTATGGCTTGGCCGAGAAGGAAGACCAGATCGGTGTGGTCACGGGGCTTGCTTATACGTCGGTCGGTGGGGAGCTTTTGCATATCGAAGCGCTGCGCCTGCCGGGCAAGGGCCGGATGAAGACCACCGGTACACTTGGGGATGTGATGAAGGAGAGCATCGACGCTGCAAGTTCGTATGTGCGCTCCATCTCGCCGCAGATCGGGGTGAAGCCGCCGGTATTCGACACGATCGACATCCACGTGCACGTTCCCGATGGCGCCACGCCAAAAGACGGGCCAAGTGCCGGTTTGGCAATGGTCACATCGATCGTATCGGTGCTCACAAAGATCCCTGTGCGCAAGGACATCGCCATGACGGGCGAGGTATCTCTGCGTGGCAATGCGATGCCGATTGGCGGCTTGAAGGAAAAACTGTTGGCAGCGCTCAGAGGGGGTATCAAAACCGTTCTGATCCCGCAGGAGAACGAAAAAGACCTGCCTGACATTCCCGATAACGTCAAAGAGGGGCTGACGATCATCCCGGTGAGCCATGTGTCCGAAGTGCTGGAGCATGCGTTGGTGCGCAAGCCTGAAGGCGTAGATTGGGACGAGGCAGCGGAAGAAGCCGCAGCAGCCGCCGCGCTGAAGGCGAGGCTGTCGAGCGGGGATGCCGCAACCGCTCATTAAACGGCGATCTTTGCAGCACTAAAAATTCAGGCGCTTCCCGCATTTATCGGGGGGTGCTTTTTTTGCGCGCAATTGCCTATTTCAACAAAACGATGCAGGCATTCGTTATGCCATGCTGGATTTCCGCGCCTTTTGAAGCTATGATAACCCTAAGCAAAAATGCACCGAGCAACACAGCAGGAAATCCAATGACCACATCCACAAAAGCCACATCAAAAACGAGCACTGCAAAACCGGCGGGCGAAACCAGTGCTGCCAAATCCAAAGCACCGAAGTCGCCGGCGGTCAGCCAGGTTGATACTTCCAGCGCGCCCAAAGCGACACCAGCAACGCCGTCAGTTGTCGAAGCGCTGTCGCCCGTCCTGATGGGCATCGAGCTGCGCAAAAAGGAGCTGTTTGATCTGGTGGTTACACGGTCCGGCCTTAAAAAGCGCGACGTGAAGCCTGTGGTCGAGGCAATGCTTGCCGTGTTGGGTGACGCACTGGCAGAGCAGCGTGAAATGAACCTGCCGCCCTTGGGCAAGATCAAGGTTCAGCGCGGAAAAGAGCTGCCCGATGGCCGCGCACTGGTCCTCAAACTGCGCCAGAAGTCAGCCCAATTGAATGCGACGCCCGACGTTGGCATGGACCCCGCACCAGACGTCTGATGCCCGCGCCGTGCGTTCGTTGTTGTCAGGGGATTGAGTGTTTGGGCCGATAGGCGCTCCATTCTTATTCCGCTCCCTTGAAACCATTAACAGAAATCGGGTTTTGGAGGGCAGGGGAACGGGCATTTTGCCTGCCTTGCCAGAACATGAAAAAACGCTTCGAAAGAGGCTTGCCATGGCGGATAGGTTTGTCTAAACCCTGCCCAATCGGGTCGTTAGCTCAGTTGGTAGAGCGCTTCGTTTACACCGAAGATGTCGGGAGTTCGAGCCTCTCACGACCCACCATTCCTCCCGTTTGGAGGTCTTATATTGCGCGGTTGTAGCTCAGCTGGTTAGAGTACCGGCCTGTCACG
>JBATTJ010000084.1:0-2476 GCA_049670485.1 Sulfitobacter sp. | reverse complement strand
ACCACCCAGGACCTTGATGCACTGAACACGGCGTGCGCCGCTGTTGTCAGCAACATCCAGGTTGGTCTGCATCTGGATCATTTGGTTTCTCCCGACCTTTAGGGGGTGATGCGTGCCTGATCCCTAGGGTTTCGATTAAGTTGATATCCGAATTGGATAACGCACCGGACCGTCAGGGCCGATGCGCGAGCAATCATGCTTCCGCAGTGATCACTTCCCAACGCTTGGTTTTGGAACGTGGTGCACATTCGATAATGCGGACCTGCTGGCCCACTTTGAATGCGTTGTTTTCATCGTGTGCCCGATATTTCTTGGACTTACGAATGGTCTTTTTCAGAACCGGGTGGGTAAAGCGGCGCTCTACGGATACGGTGACTGTCTGTTCGTTGGCGTCCGAGGTTACGGTGCCTGTCAGGATACGCTTTGGCATGGATCAGGCTCCTCTTACGCGTCTGTCGCCGCAGATGCGGCTTTTTGGTTCAAAACTGTTTTCACACGGGCCACGTCACGTTTGACAGTGCGCAGGCGTGCAGGGTTTTCCAGCTGGCCGGTAGCTTGCTGGAAACGCAGGTTGAACGCTTCTTTTTTCAGGTTCACAAGCTCGTCGCGGAGTTGATCCGGCGTCTTGTCGTGTAGTTCTTTGGCGATCATGCCATTTCCTTTCAACATCACCAGTAGGCCCCGAAAGGGTGACCATGATTCTGATGGAGTTCATGATGAGCGTGCCGGATACCGCGTATCGTCTGACCGCGCAACCCCTTGTGCCGCTATACATGATGCAAGGTCTGGTCGCGGCGCACGCAGGACGCTAAAGGAAGAATATGACACATATCAAATCCCTCTTTGCGACCCGCCTTTATCACGCCCAACTCGGCGCCATCAACACGCCCGAGCTTGAGGCGTCATGCTGGTCCATTGCGCAAGATGACGAAGCCGGTCAGGCGTGGTGCGACGAAAACGGCTTTCCCGGCTACACCTCCTACGCATCCCTGACCGATCTTGGCTGGCGCTTTCCGATCTTTGCCGAGGTGACCAAAGCACTCGATGCCCACGTCGCGGCCTTTGTCGAGGATTTGGAGCTTGATCTGGACGGCCGTGAGCTGAAGCTGGAAGACATCTGGATCAACATCTTACCTGAGGGCGGAACCCATTCAGGCCATATCCATCCCCATTCGGTTATTAGCGGCACAACCTATGTGGCCATGCCAGAGGGAACTTCAGCGATCAAATTCGAGGACCCGCGTCTGCCGATGATGATGGCAGCACCCGGACGCCGCAAGGATGCACGCGAGGAATTGCGAACCTTTGCCTATGTCGCCCCTGCCGTGGGTGATGTCCTGCTTTGGGAAAGTTTCATCCGGCATGAAGTGCCGATGAATATGTCGGAAGAAGACCGGATATCGGTATCGTTCAATTACGCGTGGGCCTGATCACTTAGGCGCCTTTTTACGCGCCTCTTCCTGCTCTTTCACCAGCGCCTTCTCTTCCTTGGTCATCTTATTGCCCCACTGATTGTTGGACAGTCCAAGGTCGGCAGGCATCGGTTTTGTCTTGCCCTTCTTGATCGCGCCGCCTTTGTTGAGAAATTCGGCGATAAGATCTTCGTCGGTAGTGGGTTTGGGAACTTGTTTCATGGGGGTTCCTTTTGAGCAAATGATGAGATTTTGATCTACCTGTACCCTAGAATTTTTTGATCAGAATGAAAATGGACAGCTTTGCTTTTAAGGCAGAACAAATTGGGTCAAGATATAAATATCTGATTTCAAAAGGCTTACTATTTCATGGAATTGATTCTTCTCCTCTTGGCCCTGGTTGCAGCCATCGCATTGGTAAAAGCATCCTCAAAGTCAGACACAAAGCCAACCAAAAGTCATAGACCTACAGACAAAAAACCAGTTGTTCGCTCACCTCGGAACTCACCGGTTACTCGGGACACGTCGATTGAGAGTAAGGCAAAGCAGAATGCATCGCTCACAGACAAGGTAGAACATGCACCTCCCCCACCAATACCCGCTTCGCTTGAGATTCGTGGCAGGGCCTATGTGATTGATGGGGACACTATCGCCATCAACAGAATCAAAATTAGGTTGGCAGGTATCGACGCGCCGGAACTAGATCGCCCTTGGGGCCAAAAATCCAAGTGGCAGATGGTGAAAATTTGCAAAGGCCATGAAATTCACGTCAAGCTGACCGGAGAGACGTCTTATGATCGTCTAGTGGGCACCTGCTATCTCCCAGACGGAACCGACGTCGGTGCCGAGATAGTCAAAGCCGGCTTGGCGCTTGATGGTGGATACTATTCTAAAGGGAAGTACCGTCATCTTGAACCGCACGGTATTCGCAAAAAGCTTAAGCCATTTGGAAATCGAAGCGCGTTGACCTAGACAATAACCCAGAAAAAGCCCCCGCTGATACAATCAGCAGGGGCTTTTTAGTTCTACAGGTTCCGGAACGGGCATTTCTTGCGAAATGCCCG
>JBATTJ010000083.1:0-2432 GCA_049670485.1 Sulfitobacter sp. | reverse complement strand
TGGCCGAATGAATACCGCCCCCCAAATCACCCCGCTCAGCTGGCTTATGGTCGCAATTCTCGGTCTCACATGGGGCGGCACATTTATGGTGACCGAACTCGCGCTCGAAGGGGGCATGCCGCCCTTCTGGCTCGCGGCATCACGCATCACTTTTGCGGCGTTGCTTATGGGGGCGATCTGGATTGTATTGGGCCGTCCGCTGTTCTCCGAAGCACCCGACCGCACGGCAAAGCGTGACATGGTGATCATCGGCGCGCTCAGCTCTGCGGTGCCCTTCTCCTTGCTGGCATGGGGGCAGCAATATGTGACATCGGGCTTTGCAGGCGTGTCTATGGCCGCTGTTGCGCTGATCGTGCTGCCCTTGGCGCATTTTACCGTCGCCGGAGAACAGATGACGCCGCGCAAAACCGTAGGGTTCCTCATCGGATTTGTGGGTGTGGTGATCCTCATCGGCGCGCAGGCATTCGAGACGACAGGCGCCACATTCGAGACACCGGGTCGCATCGCATGTGTGCTGGCCGCAGGGTGCTATGCCGTAGGCTCCATCATGCTGCGCCGCCTGCCCACTGCGCATCCCATCGGTTTGGCAACGGTTTTCTTGCTGATCGGTGCGGCACTTACCGTGCCGCTTGCTTGGGCTGTTGAGGGGCCACCGCCCCTGCCCTCACCTTATATCCTTGGCGTTCTGGCTTTTTTGGGCCTTGTCCCAACGGCGGGTGCAAATTTTTTGCGCGTGCTGGTGGTGCGCAGTGCGGGTCCGGTTTTCATGTCGTTGGTAAACTATCAGGTGCCGGTCTGGTCTGTCGTCCTTGGCAGTCTAATTCTGGATGAGGCGTTGCCGAAATCACTGCTGCTGGCGATGACGCTGATCCTTATCGGCGTCGGACTAAGCCAATTTGGCGCGCTGCAACGGCTTTTCCGGCGCTAGGGTTTCACGGCGTCGGTTACGGCGTCTACCACGCTGCGCACCGCGCGCGCCATCAGTTCGGCATCTTGATGCTCTGCCATGACACGGACCAAAGGCTCGGTGCCTGATTTGCGAATAAGCAATCTGCCACCCCCCGCCAGATCGGCCTCTGCCTGTGCAATCGCACCTTGCACATGGCCATCGTCCAACGGGGTTTGCCCAAGACTGAACCGCACATTCTCGAGAACCTGAGGCACTGGCTCAAATTGGTGCATCAGTTCGGAGGCGGGTTTGTTTGCGCGGATCATCTCTGCCAGAAATTGCATGCCAGCCATCAGGCCATCGCCAGTGGTGGCGTAGTCGGTCATCACAATATGGCCCGACTGCTCCCCGCCAAGGTTGAAACCACCCTGCCGCATCCGCTCGACCACATAGCGGTCACCGACGTTCGTGCGCTCCAACCGCACGCCACGCACGTCCAGAAATTGCTCCAGCCCCAGATTGCTCATGACAGTCGCCACCAGCGCATTCCCTTTGAGGCGGTCTTCCGCCTTCCAGCGCGCGGCCATCAACGCCATGAACTGGTCCCCGTCGCCAACCTGTCCTTTTTCATCCAGCAGGATCACGCGGTCCGCATCCCCGTCCAGACAAATGCCCACATCCGCCCCATGCGCCACAACCGTTTCCGCCGCGGTCGCTGGATAGGTGGAGCCGCAGTTATCGTTAATGTTATGCCCGTTCGGCGCGACGCCCACAGGGATCACCGTGGCGCCCAACTCCCACAGGGTCATCGGGGCCACGTGGTGTGCAGCGCCGTTGGCGCAGTCGATCACGACCTTCAGACCATCAAGGCGCATCTGGCGCGGAAAGCTTGATTTGACCCGCTCGATATAGCGAAAGCGGCTGTCATCCACACGCTTGGCCCGCCCGATTTCCGGTGCGGACGTCGGCTCGACACCGCTGGCGACCAAGGCCTCGATCTCTGCCTCAACCTGATCGGAGAGTTTGAAACCGTCGGGGCCAAAAAACTTGATCCCGTTGTCTTGGGCCGGATTATGGCTGGCCGAGATCATAACACCCAGATCCGCCCGCATCGAACGGGTGAGCAAACCCACCGCAGGTGTCGGCACCGGACCCAACAGCAGCACATTCATCCCCGTAGAGGTTAGACCCGCCGTCAGCGCATTCTCGAACATATAGCCCGACAGGCGCGTATCCTTGCCGATGACCACGCGGTGCGCGGATGAGACGCCTTCGCGCCGGAAATACCGCCCAACAGCGGCCCCAATGCGCAGCGCCATCTCGGCCGTCATCGGGTGGATATTCGCACGCCCCCGCACACCGTCGGTGCCGAAAAGTTTTGTCATATCAGTCTCCTGCAGCGCTTGCGCGCCAAAGTGTGATTGCTTGTGCCGTTTCAGCCACGTCATGCACCCGCACAATTTGCACCCCCTGCGCCAGACCTGCAAGGGCAACCGCAATGGACCCAGGCATCCTGTGCGCGGCATCGGGCGCATCCCCGAGC
>JBATTJ010000082.1:0-5287 GCA_049670485.1 Sulfitobacter sp. | reverse complement strand
TTGGAGCGCAGCCCCAGCGGCTGCATATGCTGCACCCGCGCCTGAATGGCGTTGAGCGACTTCTCCAGCGCGGGCCGCTCGGCATCGGGCTTTGCCGCGATCAGGTCTGTGATGTTTGCGACCTTTTCCGCGTAGCGGCTGCGCAGATCTTCAAACGAGTCTTCCTCGGCCATGTAAATGCCTCCTGCGGTTTCAACGTGTCCACCCTTCGCCAGAACCTCGCCCGCACGGAACAGCACTTCGGCAATGTCTTCGCGGTTCTCGGAAGACGCCTCGGCCGCCAGCGAGTGGAACATGATTTTGGTGTTTGCGATCTCGGCAAGCGTGCGGGTCAGGTCTTTACCCACCCGTTCGCGTTCCATTGGCGTCCTGCCTTCTTCCTTGGCGGCATAAACCTCGCGGGTGCGGGGAGGGTAATGTACCTCGCCGCGATCAACCCGCCGCGTGGCTTCCAAGCGCACGCCATACTTTTCCGCTTCCTCGACCATCGCCAGCCGGAAGTCGTCATAATTGAACCGGTGGTTGCGCGCCAAATAGAAGAACTCACCCTCTTGCGAGCGGCGGTTCAACACCAGATGCGCATGCGGGTGGTCGCGGTCCTCATGCACCGCAATGATGTAATCGAAGTGCCCTTCATCGGTTTGGAAGAACCGCTCTGCCACGTCGGTCGCGATGTCGCGCACATCCTCTCCGCGCGTGCCGATCGGGAACGACATCAGCAGATGTGTGGTCTGCCCCAACTTGGGTTTGAACCCGGCGCTCCAGCGCTTGGCAAAGCGTTCGGTCAGGTCTTTGATCTCGCCGCGATCAAGCTTGGATTTGCCATCCAAAAACCCGCTGCTGTCGACGATGTGGGTGGACTTCGTCGTGAGGTATTCAAGCTGGTTTGCGAGCTGTGATTTATTGTGCGTGCCCCCGCCCCGGATCGCCTTGAACACAGCGGCCCGATGCCCCGCAGCGGCGCGCACCATCTGCTTTTGCTTGGACGCATGAAGCCCCTGCATCGAGCCCCGGATGCGGCTCCAGCCGTCTCGAAACACTTCGCCGGTGACGGCATCAACAGCATCATTCAGCCGCATGGGCGAACTCCCTCAAAACGGCTGTTGCTTCCAGCTGCATCGCATCGCGACGGCGGCGCATAAGCAGGTCAATCTCGTCTGCACTGTCCAGAATGAACCGCGCTAACCCGCGCATCTGCGCAAGCCGCAACTCGGAGAACTCGGGACCAGATCCCTGCCCCGCCCGATTGGCCTTTTGCATCTGCTTGGCAATCTGGGCGACACCGTTTCCTACGTCATTCAAAGAGGCGCGATAACGCGCCATCTCTGCCGCCAACGATGTGTCCGCCACAAAGGTGCCACTTGCCGCTTGCATCAAACGGCGCAGCCCTTCCGAGCGCGTCGCTATCCCGGCTGACGCCAGCACCGCATCGAACGCTGCCATCTCCTCAGAGGTCACTTTCACACTCACCGCCAAGACCGGCACGGCGGTATCGCGCTGGCGCTCTGCGTCACTCTTCACCGTGTATTGCACCGCCCGGGGTGTCACTCCGAACCGCTGTGCAAGCACGGACGTGGACACCCCGCTCGCGGCTTCGCGCACGATCTCCATGCGTTGCGCATCCGTGAGACGTTTCGAGCGAGACATGCGAAGAAAGACCCCCTATTTCCTGCCACCTTCATACAAGGCTGCACCCAACATACGAAAATATACTAATCTGTCAATAATATACTTACGGTGATTGAGGGCGCAGGCAGCCTTGTATTCCGTTTAACGCCGAGCACCGCAGGTGCGAGGCCGCGCCCGAGAGGGTGCCAACCAACACCAGCCGCAGGCTCCAGCATCGGCCGATCTCAACAGGGCCCGCGCCTGAGGTCTGTCTGAACATGCAATGTTCGGGCCGAGCGAAGGGGCGGGACACACCTCAACCGACGGGGCTGACAGACAGGGTCAAGGGAGGCCAGAATTGGCCTGCCAATTCTCTGCCGCAAAAACCGTGAAGGCTCTTGCCGAAAGGTTTTTGGGGATGGCCCCCTTGAGGCTGGCCGGCGGCTCTGTCACAGCCATCTTTCTACACCAATAAGAACCAACAGGACTGCCCTGCAGTCCTGTCATTGGCAACCGTGACCGCGGCCTATGGCCGGGGTCTTGTTCGAGTGCGCAGCAATCTCTGGAACAGAGATCGGGCCGCCTGACGGCGGCCCATCCTCGGCGAGGATTTACTCTTGAGGTTCCTTTGAGCTTGGTGAGAACATCACCAGCTCCTGGACGCCGACGGGGAAGTCGAGCTTAAGGCTGAAGAACTCCGAGCCATCCCCGTTGCGGGTGTTGCGGAACATGGCCCCGACGCGTTGGAAACGGGTGCGTTCTTGGCCTTCGCCATCGGTGTATTTGACGGGAACTGTTGCGACGTAGTGGTTGGTCATTTGGGTCTCTCCTTTTTGCGATGAGGATCAAAAGGCATGGGGGCATCAGGACCGGTCGCAAGCGCAAATGCGGAGGGTCCGCGCCAAAGGCGTGGAAGCCGTATTTGTGCTTGCCGGAGCACAGCGTAGGGAACGGCCGGTCCGACCCCGTGCGATCCACATCAATGAGCAAAAAGAAGAGACCCAAATGTATGCCCCCACATCGCAGTCGCCACGGTTCTCGTTGATCTCGATGCAGGTGAAGGTCGGGTTCGCTCTGATGCGACGTGTTGGGGTTTGGTCTGTCGCGCAGAACGAAAAGCAGGGAGGGTTTTCAGCTCGGGCGAAGATCAGTTTGCCGGTGTTGAGCTGGCTGCGACGTTATCGGCACCAAGCTTGAGGACGTGGAGGACAGCTTGTCCGGCCGCACCGGTATGGCACGGCCAATCCCTCACCAATCAGTGTGCGCCCCACATCCTGGCCGTCGACGAACAGCGAGCCACATAGGCGTCCGAAGTTGCATCGGTCAGTACCTTCGGTACCAGGCCTGCACGAGCATGCCACGCGTTCAAATTCTATCGATGCCGCATTCCGCACCAGTTGGCTCAAACGCGCCGTTGCGCGTTCCCCGACCAGACGCTCTGCAGCGCAGGAAGGCCGCCAGGTCTCGGGAGCATTGAAACCGACGAGGCGAACGTTGGGAGTAATCCCACGCACGTTTATCGTATCACCATCAATGATCCTGACATCGCTGGCACGAAGGCCCCGATCCTGTGTTGTGGGTTGCGCCGTGGTCGGCCTATTGCGAGACAGGAAGCTAGAGGACATCCAGCCGGTTCCCAAGTCAGACCTAATTTGCGCCCATTGTCCTTGGTCACGAAGCAGCTGGACACGGGTGCCTTCAACCAAAACGCCCATGACCCGATCAGACGTGGACGGCCCGGATCGTTGATTGACCCGTGTGCCCGTCACATAGACGTAAGCGGAGCTTGCCGATTGCGGCGCGGACGTCGCTGGGGAGCCGTTAGATGTGGATTTCGATGATGTTGAATCGAAGAACGATCCAATCAACGCAACGAACGCGACGACAATAACAAGCGGCACCATGATCTGTCGCTGAGCCCTACGGACCGCCCGCCGAGGTGCAGTGATTGCACGGGTGACAGACATCGGTCTGGACTTTGGTTGGTAAGACTTGGTGCGGCGCTTCGGGACCGGACGCGGAACGCTATCTTTGGTCTGCGCGGAGGTCCGAGTTGATGGCTCACGTTCCAACTTCAGGACTTTATGCAGACTGGCATATTGGGCCTTACTCAGACGCGTGTCGGCTCCATACTTCTTAAACCGCGCGGCCATGTTTCCTAGAAACGACACTTCCCAATCGCTTGCCTGCACCGATCGCAAACGCGCATCAATGCGCGATTGAATCTCTTTGGTGCGTTCCGGGGAAAAGGGCATCGACTGAAAAACCTGCGCGCGTGATATGCTGCACAACAAAAGTCATTTGTGGCGCGGACACAATAGACAGGGATTACATTGAGATAAGGTCAAGCTAATCGGAAAACGGGAAAATCGGACATCCACCGTCATGACCTAAATGAACCCTTGCTGCAGACCATCAACGTGAATCTGAACTTGGATCCATGCTTTTGAGAACGAAGAAAGGGCCACCCGAAGGTGACCCTCTCTGACTTATGCCTCGCCCGATGTCTTCGCCGGATCCGCGACCCGCATCACCGTCAGTCCTTTCGCTTCGGCTTTCTGGCCGAGGTTCAGCGCCACCCCGTTGCCGCCGAAGAGGACAACTCCCGTAGCGGCGAACTTATCGTCCAGCATCTCGTCGTTGCACTTGAAGGGTGCCGCTCGTCCATGTGCGGACCAACGCGGATCGAAGCGCGCTTGGTTGATGCCCCGCGCGCGTGCCCACCGAGCCGCGATCATCTCCGCTCCATGCTTGCCGCCTTTGTGGCAGATAAAGATATCTTGGTTGCGGTTTTGTTTGATGCGATCCCGAACCTTATCGAGGGTCCGGAAGATGACATCGATGTCGGTCCAGTCCGTCGCTCCCGAGACAATCAGAGGAACTCCCTCGACTTTCGACTTGGCGGCAGTTTCCCGATCATGCTGCTCCAGAAGCTGCTTGGCCTCGAAGACGGCACCCGTTTCTTGCGCCCGAACGCTGGCCCGCGATCCCGCTGCCGGGATGAAGGCATTTCCTGTCTCTACCTCGTAGCACTCTGCAGCGGCCTCCCCCATCGTCTCGATGGCATCCACGATCTCGCGCAACTGCACGAAGCGCGCTTGCGCCTCTTCCAGTGCGGTCTCTGCGATCTCTGATCCGTCATGACATTTTGCCAGTGCGCCGATCTTATCCGCTGTGCGATCAACTTCCTTACCGAGGGCAACCTTCCGGCGCTGCAGGATTGTTGCCAGCCCGTGCGCGAGAGGTTCGATCTCTCCTTCAAGTCCGGTGTTGCGTAGCTGCCCGAGCAGGGTCTCGAAGGTTTCGCGAATGATGCTGTCTTTCAGGATATCGTCCTGCGGGATTGGCAGGTGTGCATCTTTCTCCGTCAGGCCGAAGAGTTCGATTGTCTCGTATGTTGTCGCTTGATCGTAGGCCATGGGTTCATCTCCAATGTTTGAGTTTGAGGGCCACCACGTGAGTGTGGGGGCATGGCCGATTTCTGGTTCACCGAATCTGTCCGGGTCAGGGACGGCGTAGCCGCCAGCTTGCTGGGCGCAAAAGTTTTCCGAGCACAACTTTCACAACAAGCGCAGCATTGCGCGCTAGACCGCCTTCCCCGCCCAGACAACCTTTACCGAAAAGTTTTGCGATCCTTGAGGCGGGCTGATTTGGGGGCCATCCGGAGGATATGCTTCCA
>JBATTJ010000081.1:0-43824 GCA_049670485.1 Sulfitobacter sp. | reverse complement strand
GTGTGCAACATGACCTGTAGCGGGCCCCAATAGACTGCCAGAACCTGCGCGCCCAACGTCACGCCAAGGGCCAGCAGCAAAAACGGATTGCTGAGCCAGCCAATACGTGATCCGGGCAAGCGTAGGGAGCGAAAGGCGAAGACACTCACCTTTTCGAACACGACCATCGCCGTAAAGGCAGTCGTTCGGGCCAACTCGACCCCGGCCTCCATCAGATGAAAGAAAATCCAAAGGCTAGACAGGCCTGTGTAAGTTCCTAGCACGATGATGGTCACGATGCCGCCCCATCCCAATATAGCGGTGTCTTTTTGGCGGGGTGGTCGATGCATCTGGTCAGGTTCGGACTTCTCCAACCCCAGCGCCACCGCGGTAACGCCGTCAGTCACAAGGTTCATCCAGAGAATTTGCGTCGCAAGGAAAACAAGCGGGCCACCAATGGCGATGTTCACCACGAGAGCGATCACTTCGCCCGCATTAGAAGACAGCAGATAGCGGACGAATTTCTGGACGTTGGCAAATTGACGGCGACCTTCGTTGATTGCAGTCACGATCGTGGCAAAGTTGTCGTCAAGCAGCACCAGATCAGAGGCATCACGCGCAACATCTGTACCCCTGATCCCCATCGAGATGCCAATGTCGGCCTGTTTTAGGGCAGGGGCATCATTCACCCCGTCGCCGGTCATCGCAACAATCTGATCCTGCGATTGAAGGGCAGATACAATGCGCATCTTTTGTTCTGGTCTGGTCCGCGCAAACAAAACATTGCTACGCAACACATCAGTGAGTGAGGTTTCATCAAGTGCATCCAGATCAGCACCTGTCAGATGCCCTGACACCTCCAAACCAAGCAGGTCGGCAATGGCGCCTGCTGTGATCGGACTATCGCCCGTAATCATGACAACCTTGATGCCGGCGGCGCGTGCCAGTTTGATTGCCTCACGAACTTCGGTGCGGGGCGGATCGATCAATCCAACCAGTCCAAGAAAAGTCAGGCCTTCTTCGGAAATCTGGCTTTGCTCCGTTGGCCGCTGCGCAAAGCCGATCACGCGTAAGCCTTGTGCTGCAAGCTCGCTGTAAGCATTCAGAATACCTGCGTGATCCTCGGCTGATAGCGGGCGCACTCCTGCATGTGTCATAACCTTCGTGCAGACATCGAGAACTTGCTCCGGAGCCCCCTTGGTTAAAACAGAGGTCTCGGTGGCGGATTGGTACAGAACGGACATCCGTTTGCGCGCGCTGCTAAAGGGGATTTCCGCCAGCAAACCACGCTCGTTTGGCAGGTCGCACCAGCCTTTGTAGGCAAGCGTAGTCAGCGCCCCCTCGGTGGGCGCGCCGACCACCTGCCAGTTCTCGCCGTCATGGTTTAGCCGCGCATGACTACAGTACATCGCCACGCGCAGAACCGCCGCAAGAACCGGATCATCCACAGCGCGCACGCGCATGCCGTCCGCCTCGATATGGCCGGCAGGATCGTACCCTGTTCCCGTCACGTGATAGGTTTGCGTCAGTGTCCATACCTGCGTTGCCGTCATCTTGTTTTCAGTCAATGTGCCGGTCTTGTCGGTGCAAATCACAGATGCCGCGCCCAGTGTTTCAACCGCTTGCAAGCGGCGGGCCAATGCGTTTTGGCGCACCATTGCAGTCGCTCCCAAGGCAAGTGTGATTGTGACAACTGCTGGCAATCCTTCTGGCACCATAGCAACTGACAAAGACAAACCCGTCATCACCATCTCGGTCAGATCACGACCGGCCCAGAGGCCAAGGCCGGCCACGCCAGCCGCGATCACAAGCGCTGCAATGCCCAGTTGGCGGGCAAGCTGACCCAATTTGTCCTGCAGGTTGGTTGTTTTGCTGCCGACTGATCCTGTCAGACGGGCAATCTTGCCGAATTCTGTCTGTGCTGCAGTTTCGGTCACGCGGGCTTCTGCGCGTCCTTCTGTAACGGAGGTGCCTGCAAACACTTTGCTATCTATCTTGTCCTTCGAGACGGGTATGGATTCGCCGGTGAGTACGCTTTCATCAACGCGCAGCTCGACTGTTGCAAGGGTGACCGCATCGGCGGCAATCTTGGACCCAGGTGTCAGTATGATCATATCACCCGGCACAATATCTCTGGCGGGTATCACCTGTTCTTGACTGTCGCGCAGAACCATCGCTTGGGGAGACAGCATTGCGCGCAACGCGGTCAATGCTGTCTCCGCTTTCCATTCTTGCACAAATCCCAGACCTGCATTCAGCAGTACAATGAAGGCAATTGTGATCGCATCAACCCGCTCCCCCAATGCAAAGGCCACACCGGCCGCAACGATCAGGATCAGCACAAGGAAGCTGGTAAACTGCCTCAGCAAAACACGAAGCGGGCCCGCTTGCGCCACACCGGGTAACTCGTTCCATCCGTGGATTTTCCGCGCGGCTACGACCTGCTCGGAGGTCAGACCGGTAAGTCGGAAAGTATCGGACACACGGTCACCTCATCATTTGTTATCTGACGTTTGGTGTCGCGCGGATGCCCGCCTCTGTGATTGAGGAATATCAAATTCGAGAGCAGCAGGCGGCGTAAACTGCAGCTTATAAATCTGGATATTGGAGGACTGAAATGACTGATAGAACCCAGAGAGAGGATATACCAAAAGCTGCCGAGCCACCGGCTGCAGCGCCGCGGCTGCAGCAAGCCGGTTTTGGGAATATGACGGGCTTGGGGGCCGCTTGGATCGAAGTGCTCAGCGACATGAACGCTGAGGTCGTGGGCTTTTTGGCGGAGCGGATCAAGGAAGACGTGAAGACCCAACATGAAATCCTGCACTGTAAAGATGCTGCTGAACTCAACCGGATCCAAAGCAAGTTCATACAACGAGCGACCGACCAGTACCGCGCCGAAACTGGCAAGCTGGTTGAATTGGGATCTAAAGCTTTTCGATCAGATAGTAAGTAATCGTGACGTTCTGGCTGCCCGTGTAAATGGACGGTTTGGTACAGTTTTTTAAGACGTTCAAGCGGGAGTCGATAATGACCGATACTGACGACGGCTATACGGTTTTCGAAATGACCAAAGCGCACTGGCAATCTCTGGGTAAGGCGGGCGCTGCGCATAAGCACTGCTATGGACACGCCGTGGTTGTGTCCGGGCCGATGGGGCAAGGAGGTGCTGCGCGGCTGGCTGCACGTGGTGCGTTGCGCATTGGAGCAGGGCTCGTCAGCGTTCTTTGTCAGACCGATGCTGTTTTAGAACACGCAGCCCAGCTAAACGCGATCATGGTAAAGCCTTATGCGGCGACGACTGATTTTACAGAGCACTTGGCAAAGATCAAACCACAGGCCGTTTGCATCGGTCCGAACCTCGGACTTGAGCACGCCAGTCAAATCCTGCTCAGCGATGTAATCTTGAGCGGGGTCCCTACATGTTTTGACGCTGATGCGATTACGCTTATGGCGGACCCGCTGATATCCCTACCCGATATTGTGAACCCACAAAGCGTTCTTACACCCCACGAAGGCGAGCTTAGACGATTGATCCCGGAAAGGTTCGACAAGACATCCTGCCGCCATGCCCTTGCGCAATCAGCAGCTAACAAGATGGGCTGTGTTGTTTTGTTGAAAGGTCCCGAAACCATAGTCTCCGCCCCTAACATGGAGTCTAAGATTGTAATGGCAAAGCCGTTCAAGAACACCAGCTGGCTTGCAACCGCAGGCTCGGGAGATGTTCTTGCTGGTTTTATCACCGGTCTTTTGGCCCGCGGTTTTGATGCCCTCGAGGCGGCTACGATTGCTGCCGATCTACATTTTCGCTGCGCAGAGGGTTTTGGCGCAGGCCTGATTGCCGAAGATATTCCAGAAATGCTGCCCAAGATTCTCCAATGGAACAGTGCTGACGCAGACACTGCGGCGAGCGCCCAAAACGGAAAGGGACAAAGATATGACTGCTAATATTGGAGGTACCGATCGCATCCTGAGAGTTCTTCTTGGCCTCACGCTTGTCTTGGCACCGCTGCTGAATATGCCTGCAATCTGGTCCAGCGCGCCATTTGCTTATGGGAGCATGGCTGTGGGCCTCGTTATTGCCGGGACTGCCGCTCTTCGCTTCTGCCCGCTCTACCGGATTATTGGCCTCTCTACCTGCAAGCTTTGAAACAACAGAATTTGTTCCATCGGCTCGTTTACGGCTGTTGGATATAAGGATGTCATTTTCAAGCCGGTTGGTGGCTGCTGGCTTGCACGGGTGTAAGCCACGCTAACCACTCTTGATCCAGATCAATAGGTCCAGATTTGCGTTACGTATTTTGGAGCAGGAACCAGATGAGGATGTGAGATGATTGACCTGACCCACTATAAAAACTTGATTGCCGCGCGCAAAAGCGAGCTTGATGCGCGTGTGCACGATGTGGAACATGAACTTGGCGAACCCATGACTGCCGACATGAATGATCAGGCCATTGATCTTGAAGATGACGAAGTGCTTGAGAGACTCGGGATTGCGGCGCAGAAGGAGATCGCATTACTCAACCTTGCGCTAGAGCGGATTGAAGATGGCAGTTTCGGCATCTGCAAAAACTGCGAAACTCAAATCTCTGACGCACGATTGAACGCTGTTTTATATGCACCCCTATGCAAAGATTGCGCCCGCCAAAACTAGGTGCTGTGGGGCATTATCCGCAGGATGTAAGTAGGGCCAAGTCCAAGAAACGCATCAGGATAAATATTGATGGGCACGGTTTCTCAAAGCGCTGGCTTGGGCGTTGATCGACCTATTTCTGGATGGATTCAAGGTAGTCGAGCATATCTTCGAAATCGGCCTCCAGGACTTCACCATCGGCACCGCCGTTCGGGTACACATGGCGCAATCCTACTTTTGCAAATTCAGGCATCGCACCGCTTGGGTCATCTTTCTCCAGCAGCCCCATGACGAACCGCCTGACAAATTCACGCGGAAATATGCCATCATTCCGCTCAGTGAGCACTGTCAGGTCGGGCGGTGCAATGGCAAGTCCGAGAGATGCAGGACCTCCGCCCTCCGCCGTGGGGCCGTGACATTGGGAGCATTCTTTAGCATAAATGAGCTGGCCTCGTTTGACCTCAGCCGACTGCCCGAGGGGCGCAAAGTTGCACGCGGCAAGAACAACAGCACAGAGTGCCGAAGCGATGACAGGGCGGATGGTCATATTTGAAGCCTCCATTACATTCGTTTTCAGGCATTTCACCAGCATGCGAAATCAGTAGCAATTTGCTATGCTACACTATGCACATGAAACAGCCTCGGACGAATTGATCTGCATCAAGGCCTGCAAGTTGGTGTGCGTTAAACTGCATAAGGAATATTTGGAATCTAGTCGTGAGGGATAAAAAGCGTGCGGCGACAGACCTGCCTTCATTGGACTATCAGCTCGTGAATGATCTGGCGGCTGTGCCCTCCAAATCTATCAGCGTATCAATCAAAGACACCATCCTGACGCTCAAAGGACAGCTGCTGATTGATACTGTTGAACGGGCGCGACAAGAGATGCCGCGCGGCAATGTGAACACAATTTCTTCTGTGGATATTGCTTCATTGTCCCGAATGGATACGGCGGGTGCATGGCTTCTAATTGACCAGCAGCAGTGGGCAGCGCAGCAGGGTATCGTCATTGAAGTTACCGGCGCGTCGCCTGAACAGGCACAGCTGATCGAAACTGTAAAACGCAGCATGGCCCCTCAAGATCGACCCGCACCGCGTTCGCTGTCTATTGCGGACCGGTTTGAAGGGTACGGTCGTAAGGTGGTGCGCGGGTACATGATGACGGTCGAGCTTGTCTCGTTTCTGGGGCAGGTGATCGCAACGCTGGGTGGCATCATACGACATCCGCGCAGGCTTAGGCTGACGTCTGTTGTGCACCACTGTCAGGAAATCGGAGTAAGTGCTGTGCCCATCGTGGCGCTCATGGCTTTTCTGATCGGTGTGGTATTGGCCTTTCAGGGTTCGGCCCAGCTGCGCCAGTTTGGGGCGGAAGTGTTTGTCGTTGATTTGATCGCAATCTCGATACTGCGCGAACTGGGGATATTACTGACCTCAATCATTGTTGCGGGGCGCTCAGGCTCGGCGTTCACCGCTGCCATCGGCTCTATGAAGATGCGGGAAGAAATCGACGCCATGCGCACCCTCGGCCTTGATCCGGTGACCATCCTTGTGGTGCCACGGGTGCTTGCGTTGATGCTGATGTTGCCCGCGTTGGGGCTGATCGCGGATATATCGGGGCTGATTGGGGGCGCACTCATGTCGTGGATCGAGCTGGGCGTATCGCCTGCAGTCTTCCAGACACGGCTGGCGAGCAATACAGACGTCTGGCACTTTGCAGTGGGCATGATCAAAGCACCGTTCTTTGCACTTATTATTGGCATCATCGGCTGCTATCAGGGGATGAAGGTCGGCGGCGATGCGGAGAGTTTGGGTCGCCTCACATCGGCTTCCGTGGTTCTGTCCATCTTTATGGTGATCGTAGTGGACGCGATGTTTTCGATCTTTTTCGCGGTGGTGGGGGTATGACAGAAGCAGTCAACGATCCTATCATCCGTGTGCGCGGACTGGTGACGCGGTTCGGGACGCATACGGTCCATGACGGTCTTGATCTGGATGTGCGGCGCGGTGAGATTATCGGTGTGGTCGGCGGCTCCGGTACTGGAAAATCCGTACTACTGCGTGCGATTGTGGGTCTGTTAGAGCCTAACGAAGGCCAAATCGAAGTGTTTGGCGAGAGCGTGCGCGCCACTTCCGACGAACAGTATCGCGCGCTGCGCCGCCATTGGGGTGTGATGTTTCAGGACGGTGCGCTGTTCTCTTCACTGACCGTACGCCAAAATGTCGAGGCGCCGATGCGCGAACAGCTCAATCTCGACGATCAGCTGCGCGAAACGCTCGCGGGGATCAAGGTGCGCATGGTTGGTCTGCCCGAGAACGCCATGTCAAAATACCCCTCCGAGCTGTCGGGGGGCATGCGCAAGCGTGCGGGATTTGCCCGTGCTATCGCCATGGACCCCGAGATTGTCTTTTTGGATGAACCGACAGCGGGCCTTGACCCTATCGGTGCTGCGGCCTTTGATATCCTCATAAAACAATTGCAGGCATCTTTAGGACTCACGGTGTTTTTGGTGACACATGATTTGGACAGTCTGCACGCAATCTGTGACCGTATTGCGGTGCTTGCCGATCAAAAGGTTCTGGCAGTAGGGCCGATGGACGAGATGCTGAAGATAGATCATCCGTGGGTTCACGAATATTTTCACGGACCACGTGCACGCGCCGCTTTCAGTTCTGCACAAAAGGAGGGATAAATTCATGGAAACCCGTGCAAATTATATCCTGATTGGTATTTTCACATTGTTGTCCATTCTGGGCACGTTGGCGTTCTTCATCTGGTTGGCAAGCGTGCAGGTGAACAAGCAATACCAGACCTATGGCATCATGTTTGATGATGTGTCTGGACTTGATGCTTCTGGCGAGGTGTCCTTCAACGGGATTTCCGTTGGGCGGGTGATCGGCCTGCAAATCGCACAGGAGGATCCTTCAAAGGTCTTTACCACGATCGAGATCGAAGCGGATGTCCCCGTCCGGTCTGACACCGTCGCACAACTGCAATCCCAAGGTGTAACCGGCGTCGCCTATATCTCGCTTTCGGGCGGGACTCCCACTGCCGAACCGCTGGCCGCGAATGATCAGGGTGTGCCAATCATCCCGTCGCGGCGCTCTAATTTGCAAACATTGGTTCAAGACGCACCTGACCTGCTGGAAGAGGCGACCAAACTGCTAGCGCAATTCCAGACCCTAACCGGCCCTGAGAACCAGACCTATGTGACCAATATCCTGCGCAATCTGGATTCCACCTCGGGGCGGTTGGATGAGGCACTGACCGACTTTTCGGACATCACCGGCACTGTACGCGACGCTACTGTACAGATCAGCTTGTTCACTGACCGGCTGGATATGATCGGGGCATCTGTCAGCGGTACGCTCGAGCAGGCAGACGGCACGCTGGCAGCGGCGACAGGTGCATTTGCACAGGCGGAGACTGTACTTTCAGGATCTGTTGACGCGATCAACAGCGCGCAGGGCATGTTTGATCAGGGCCAAGTCATCATGGCGGGACAGGTGCCAGATATCCTCGCACAACTGTCCGAAGCGGCCACCCTGACAAATACTGCTATTGCTGATCTACAAAATCGCACCGGTGCTACTCTCGATAGCTTTGGCGAGACGGCGAGCCTACTTAACGCCCGCCTGATAGAGCTGGAAACGTCCCTGCGCGAGGCCAACACCGCATTCATCGCAGTGACCGATGCCTCGGTGAGTTTTGATCAACTCGTCGATGGAGATGGCACCCTGCTGGTGACCGAGACACGTGCTGTTGTGGCCGATATTCAGAGCGCAGTTAGTACCATCGAGGTCGCTGTGCTCAATGATATGCCCGCGATCATATCAGATATCCGCAACGGTGTTGCACGCGCCAACAAAGCCGTTGATGATGTCACCGCAAATATTACCAATGCCACAAATCGTTTTGATCCCATTGCCCGAGAGGCGCAGCAGGCGATTACCTCTGCAAATGAGCTCTTTACCAAAGCGCAAACCAGTCTCGTTACGCTCGACAGCACCCTCACCACAGCCGAGGCGACGCTTGGTTCGGCGCAGACCACATTTGATGCGGCCACGACTGTGCTCGATACTGATCTTGCACCGATGATGACAGACATCCGCAACGCTTCCGATCAGATTACCCGCGCCGTCACCGATGTCGCGGATGATATGCCCGCCATCACTGCCGATTTGCGTGCACTCATTGCCCGCAGCGATGCAGTCGCGCGGCAGATTCAAAGTGTTGTGGTACAAAGCGGCCCCGGCCTTGGTGATTTCGCCAGTCGCGGCCTGCCTGAACTCACCCGCCTTGCCAGCGAGGCGCGAACCCTTCTCAACACCCTCGGCAGCCTGACCCGCAAGATTGAGCGTAATCCCACAGGCTTCATCCTTGATAGCCGCGTCCCTGATTATAGGAGATAGCACCATGTCCAACCTCACCCGCCGCGCTGCTTTTATCGGTGTCGCAGTTTCGCTCAGCGGATGTACCGCGATTACATCGCTAAACGCCGCCTCCAGACCGCTGGATACCTATGACTTGAGCCCTGTGATAGGTGCGCGCGGGGGTGCCAAGTCATCACAAACTTTGCTCGTCGCTCTGCCACAGGCAACGGCTGCACTTGCAACCGACCGCATCATGATCAAACCGGACGCTGTTTCTATTACATATCTACCCGATGCACGGTGGAGCGACGAATTGCCAGTCGCTGTTCAAAACCTCTTGGTACGCAGTATTTCCGCAACGGACCGGGTCGCCTATGTCGGTGCAGTGGGGGCAGGGCCCGTCCCAGATAAAGCGCTTTTGATGCGTATAGACGCATTTGAAGTCATAGTGTTGCCTGACGGAACGTTTCAAGCGACAGGTGATTTTGATTTAACGCTGATCAATGACAGAGACGAAAGTGTCGTAGCCTCGCGTGGTTTTGCACAATCTGTAAACATCGAAAACGACACCCCCGCGGCAGTTGTTATGGCGTTCCAACAACTCCTGAACGATATGCTCCCCGCGATGGTGGATTGGACAATCGAACGGGTTTAAGCAGTGGCCAATGTGTATAGGACCGCACCGAGCAACAATGCACGGGCAGCGACAAAGCCCCAAAGCGCCGTTTGGACCAGCGGGGACATCACAACGGTTCTTCGCCCCTTGCCATCAGTATAGAACCACTCGTGCAAACTGCTGTGGCCAGTGAATGAGAGACCATTGTGATCCTCAGGATAGCCGGGCGTTTGAGGTGCACCATGTGTCGCAAGGTAGGCCGCGATGAAGGATGCGATTTCAGCTCATTGATCTGTTCTTCCGCCTCTTGCAGATCCTCTAGCGCCCGCGGACCTCGCAGCTTTGACAACGGCAATAAATTATACATCTGGAGAAAATCCATGACACAGCAAACTAATTGAACTACGGCACGTTCATCACCCGCGTATCCCTCGGCGTTGTCCTGCTGGCGCACGGCTTGTTGAAATTTTCGGTGTTTACGAACCCCGGCACAGTTGGCTTCTTTGAGAGCCTTGGCTTGCCTGCAATCACCGTGTATCTGACGATATTTGCGGAAATTGTAGGGGGTACAGCGCTCATTCTGGGCCTCTATTCACGCCTTGTTGCTATCCTGTCCCTGCCACTTCTGATCGGTTCTGTACGGATGCATGCGGAAAACGGCTGGCCAATCAACTCGCAGGTTGGCGAATGGGAGTTTCCTTTGCTGTTGGTCGCTCTTGCGATTGCGTTTCAGGGCGGCGGTGCTTTTGCGCTGCACAAATTGCCCATCGTTGACGGCTTCATCCCGCCTGCTCTGAAGGCATAACCACAATCAAATCCACCTGAAAACTAAGGTATAAACCATGACTAAACTTCTTATGTTCGCCGGTAGTGCCCGCAAGGCATCCACCAACAAAAAGCTCACAGCCTTGGCCGCACACTGCTAAAAGCCTCGGCGCAGAGGTCACCCTGATGGATCGCCCTGATTTTGATATGCCGTTCTACAACGGTAATTTCGAAGAGGCGGCAGGCTTGCCTGAGAATACCAAGCGCCTGAAGCAGTTGTTTGTGGAGCATGACGGGTTCTTTATCACGTCGCCTAATACTACAGTTCCATCTCGGCTCTGCTGAAGAACGCATTGGATTGGATCTCGGCGAGCACACGGAAAATGAGCCCGGTCTTCGGGCGTACCAAGGCAAAGTTGCAGACCTTGGTTCTGTTGCTCCGCGTGTGTTGGGCGGTCTGCGCGGCCTTGTGCCGCTGCAGATGATGCTGGGTAATATCGGGGTTGCGGTTGTGCCGGCTCAGATTGCTGTATCTGACGGGTTCAACGCGTTTGATGAGGATGAAGCGCTGGTCGCTGGCATGCTTCAGGAATGCTGAAGACGACCACCTCACAGCTCGTAAATACCGTCCGCGTCCTGACGTGATGTCATCCGTGCAGTTCCAACACTTTTGGCGTGTAGTGGTCCCGAACGCGGGGCCACTTGGCGTCCGGGGACTGGAAGGGTACGGAAATGTCGATCTGGAATATTACGATAACCGCGCCGACGGGTGCTTTTGATGCCACTCTGGAGATCAACAGCGAGTTGCCAGAGCCAACCGGTGAAATGCGCGCAAAAGCCGGATCGGGTCCAATGCAGGGCCTTAAATTCAGCTCTGATACTATTGAGTGGACCACAAAAATTGAACGCCCGATGCCGATGAAGCTGACGTTCAAGGGCAATCACGGCGACGGCGCAATGTCAGGCACCGTCAAGTTTGGTATATTCGCGTCCGGCACCTTCACAGGTACGCAAGCTTAGAGGGGCAGCACAGGATGACCACTCGCTCGATTCTTCTTGTGATTTAAATTTCTGAGCTACACCAGTAGCTTGGCTCATATGTTGGGGCGTTCGCATTTCGCAATGCAAGTACGAAACATTAACTGCCTGTCGATTCTTGATCGACTGACGCACCTAGAACGAGGCGCGGTCACATCGTTTTCATGTGCGACTTGTCTCTTCGCTGTGATCATGCTGGGCGCAAATTGAACGGTGTGATCGTCGTGACTACACCCTTGTAGATGGCTTCCTAGATGACCATCGCGACTGATGCTGACGGGGTAGGGAACCGGCCATTCATGACAGGGGTCTCCATGTTTGGGAGTGTGATTTTGCCCGAAACCGCGTTAATGTCAGCATCCGCCTTGGCATTGGTGATCATCCGGGCCCGTATGTTAATAAGGTGTTTGATGAAGAGGTTAGCCCAGTTTGTATAGGGTGAGGTAAATCCTTTCACAGACGATGGAGTCTTCCGACAGTCTTTGCTTCGGGCCCAAACACTTAAAACCGGAGGCGATCAGATTTATTGTCCGCGCCGGATTAAAAAGGAAGAACACAACACAACAGTCATCGCGGAATATGCAGCAATGGCATGAGGGGCCAGCGATGGCAGGCCGTGGAGGAGTAGCGTTCCGTTGCCACCCGGTATGATTGCCGCAGATGCGCCCATAAGCAATCCACCCGAAAGACAGCGCAAAGAAGCACTCAGCTTTGGGCGTTGGAGATCAAATTCTCGGTTGCGCCATGCAGCCGTGACACCACCGACCACAACAACTGCAGCACTTAGCAGAACTGGCCAAGTATCGGCGCCAAAGTCTGCGTCCACTAGGCGCGCAGCACGGTGGGACAGGACACTCATGTATGTCCAGCTGCCCGCCAGTGTATACAGCAGACCACCACAGATGCCGACAACCAGCATCGACCGATAGGGTCCCATCCGTGCTGACGCTGGGTCGCGCAGATGGCGAAGCCACCGGGGCAAGCGTCGGGAGAGCGCAACCACCAGCACAACAATAAGCCCGAAGGCAAAGGTCACAGATGCCGCGTCTGGCGTTTCAAGTGGGGAGGCAATTAGCATTGTTGTGAAGCTTGCGACGTTGAAATACGCCATTGATGCAGCCCCCGCCGCCATACCTGTGATCGTCGCACCATAAGCAAGGTTTCCACCCGTCAGATGCGCCAGCGTCCCAAGCGCGCAGGCATCGTTAATGCGCGCCCCAATCCCGAAAGTAGCACCGGCCAGCAGCACCTGTAGCGTCACAGGATAGCCCGCCGACAGGGTTGCGTTGTCAGGAAACAGCCAGTGCAGCGGGATGATGACAGCGCCCGCACCGGCAGCCGCCACGCCAAAGGCGCGGAAGCGGGCAGGCCGGCGATCCACAATCAGTGCGCGGGTCGCCATCACGGCACAAACGCTACCCCGACGGATCGCATAGCCAACGAAAAACGCCAGCGTCATAAGAAACATAGTGAACAGCAAGGAAACGCTCCTGTTTTTCCATCAGCCTGCCGGTTTGGAATCAGTGGACTCTGTCGGTTTATGTCACAGCCTTACGGTACGCCGCCATGCCTGCCGGTCCCATGCCACATATGACAATACCCACTTCATATTCGCTCATCACTTCGTCCTTTGCGCTACGACTGCCTTAGCTAGATTACTTTACCCGCAGCAACGCATCTAGGGTACCGGAGGCATCCAGGGCGGCAAGGTCGCTGTTCCCGCCGACATGAAAATCACCGATAAAAATTTGCGGTACGGTCGTACGACCGCCAGACTTCGCGATCATTTCATCGCGGCGCTCGGGGTGGGTCTCAAGATCGTGGTTAAGGAACGTTACACCTTTTGCCGTAAACAACGCTTTTGTTGCTTTGCAATAGGGGCAATAGCTTTTGGTATAGATTGTAATATCGGGCTGCATGAAACAGACTCCAGATTGAATGGATCGGAAAGGCCCCTTCCAACATGGAAGGGGCCAGAAATTTTAACCGTCGCGTGCAATACGCTTCAGTGCATCACCTGTGAGGAAAAGAGCAGACGCCAACAGTACGATGTCTTTTAACAGAAACTGACCTGGTACAACTGACAGTGCAGGAAATCCGCCAAGACTGGGTTCTGTTACTGGCGCGGTGAGCAGGTAGCTGGATGTGACAAGGAAGGTCGCAAGCGCACCCAATGCCCCCAAAAGAGCGGCCTTTGGAAACTTGAAGCCAGCTACCAACAACAAAGCGATGATGATTTCAACCGACCCGATCAAGTTCGACGCGCCCTGCAAGCTGAACACACTATAAAGCCAATTTGTAAGTGGGCTCGATGCCACCAGTCCTTCGATGGCGCCTGCCTCGTAGGCCGTGAACTTCATGGCACCGATCCAACCAAGAACAATCGCGCTGCTGAAACGAATCGCGTGAGTGGCGGTATTTGTGATTTTATCCCCCAGTTCGTCGAGGTCCGTATTGGATGAATGTAACATATTTATTTCCTTTCTTGACCGAACGGTCTATATTTAGTTAAAGCTATGCGGCCGTGATGCCGATAAGCAGGAAATACACATTAGAGACCGATTGGTCAATAATGGTAATATCACAGGTTCGCGAGGAAGGTTTCAGATGCAGCAGCCAGGCCGTCCAAGGGAGTTTGACCCCGACGAAACCCTGTCAAAAATCATGCAGCTGTTCTGGGAGCACGGTTATGACGCGACAGGCTTGAGCGATATCATCGCCGCCACTGGACTAGGCAAGGCCAGCCTGTATTCCGCGTTCGGAAACAAGCAGTCGATGTACCTCAAAGCGCTCGCACATTACGAAAGCCTGATGGTGGACGCAGGCGTGTCGATCCTGCGCGCGCCGGATGTGGCCCCTCTCGACCGGATCGCGGCGTTTCTATCCGCACCAATCACCGCCGTACAGAACCACTCGGATCGCCGTGGCTGCTTTTTGTGCAATGCATCCGCAGATCGTGCGTCACTGGATAGCGATACAGCCGCACTGGTCCGGAACGGATACGACAAGATGCGCCGCGCCATCGCGCATTCGCTGGTGCAAGAGTTCCCCGATATGCCGACTGCAAAGATAAACACACAGTCCGAACTCGTCCTGACAGTGTATTCCGGTCTGCGCGTCATGGCGCGATCGGGCATGGCGGTAGACATGCTTTCGCGTGCGAGGGATGCGGTAATGACCACGGTAAGCGGAAACGCGAAAAAGGTCTGAGGTTGATCTCGTCAATGATCGTAAAAAGCTCGGTGCACGACCGGTAATCGTTGGCAAGGAGCGAAGGGCAGCTGTGGCGTGAAAAGCGGACAGGCATTTGACACGGAGTGGACGAAAGTCATTCCAGAATTCGGACCATTTCTACATAGCCACGCGCCATTGCGTGTTGAACGGGCGTTACACCATCACGGTCGCCAATGGTTTTATCAGCGCCTGCATCAACAAGGACTTTGACCGTCTTGATGTGATCTGGCCCGCCATCTCCTAATACCACAGCCTCGATCAGCGCTGTCCACGCCAGATTATTAACGTGATCCAAGGGTGCGCCACCAGCAACAAGGCGAGCCACGACATCATGGTGGCCAAGGTGCGCAGCAGCAATCAGCGCGGTGCCATCATATACGCTGGTGATAAGGTCCGGCTTGTTGCCCAACTCCATGGCCAGAGATACCAGTTCCGGGTCATTAGCCACTGCGGCAATCGTCAAAACATCATACACGCGGTTTTCAAGGGCGTTCATATCCGCACCGCCGTCGGCAAGTGCCGCGACCGCATCATCATGCGATGCGAATGCCGCGACATGTGCCGGCGTTCTGCCCGCGCGATCCCGGGCGTTCAACTCGGCACCTGCTGCGATCAGGTTGTTGATGTCGTCCACACGCCCTTCATGGGCAGCAAGATGCAAGCCGGTATAAGATGCAATGTCTGACGCAGACGGTGCAGTCTGTGCATGCGCAGCGCTGCAAAAAGCCAATACGGCTATGACAATCAAGGAACGTAGCATAGGGTCAACTCTCGAATTTAGGGACCTGCACCACCATACTGCGGGTCAGTTTCAGAATTAATCAGCGCCGATAAATTCAACCAGACCAATGATATCACGGCCCATGTTTGCAGACGTAAACATTCTGCCTTTGCTGGAGCCGACGGTATGGAGGCATTCGTTGTCAGCGCGAAAGATTATTTTGGTTACACCGAACCGCACAACGATCGCAACGCTTCCGTTTTTTCCTATGTTGTGCAGGTATCCAACCCTGCTTGCGCAGCCATAGCGGGTGGCAGATAGAATGCGGTCAACAAGTCCTGCACAGATGTTGAAACAGGGGCCAGCAGTACAACTGAGAGGGCGAGCGAAATTGTCTTTCATTGATCTGCTATGACGGCGCCTCATCAGGCAATAAAATTTACAGCTCGACTTCTTTAAAGTTTCGCCACGCCTACATTGTCAGCTTCAAGCTGCACATACCAGCACAGGAAGGAGAGGTGGCCATGGTCGAGAACGCTCATATACCAGAACGCCTCTATTTGGATTTTGACAGCTTTTTTGCCTCGGCGGAGCAGCATTTCAACCCGATCCTCCGTGGGAAGCCGGTGGGCGTTGTCGCGCTTGATTCAGCGCATACAGGCTGCATCGCCGTCAGCCGTGAAGCAAAAACGCGCGGCGTAAAGACGAATATGCCCGCCCGTGAAGCGCGTGCCATTGTGCCGGAGATGATCTTTGTCGTCGCCCGTCCAGATGTATACGTTCGGCTGCACAAACGCATCCTTCAGGTCATCGAAACTGTAATTCCGATCCAGCATGTCCGTTCGATTGATGAAGTTGTTTGTGCGCTTTTACCAAGCGAAGGACGTCAGGGTTTGAGATTGGCGGGTCAGATCAAAGAGGCATTGGCAAAGAATTTCAGCCCCGTTCTAACCTGCTCGATTGGTATGGCCGCGACAGAGCTGTTGGCAAAACTGGCGGCCGAACATCATAAACCCGATGGCGTGGTTTTGCTTGAGACAAGGATGCTGCCTGAATATCTGGCTGATCTGAAGCTCGGTAAGTTGCCGGGGGTGGGGCAGGGCATGTTGACGCGGTTGAACGCCGCCGGTGTGCATGATTTTAAAGAGCTGTGGGCGCTGGTGCCAAAGCAAGCACGTGCCATTTGGGGCAGCGTCGAGGGAGAGCGCTTTTTGCAAGAACTCCATGGGCTCCACGCACCGCGCGATCAGACACAGAAGCGGATGTTTGGACACAGCAGGGTTCTACCGCGTGACTGGCGGAGCCCTGAAAAAGTCGAGGATTGTGCCAGACAGCTTTTGGCAAGTGCTTCGCGACGGTTGCGCCGTACCGATCTGCGGGCGTCCAAGCTGACGCTCGCAATGCGCAGTCAGCGATTGAGGTCGACTCGTGAAAAGAATGCACAAGCCCTGCGCTGGACATGGGAGGTGCAATTCCAACCGTCGCGCGACGATCATAGCTTTGGACGCGCCCTGTCGAAAGGGCTGGCAGAGGCGCGTGCAAAGATGACGTTTGCGCCGGGTACCGTGTCGGTCATGCTGCACGGGTTGGAGGCCGAGGGTGACATCACAGGTGATCTGTTTGCATCCATGTCTGGTGACACGCAAGATCAGACACGCTGGGAAAACGTGAGCAATATGATGGACGATCTCCGCAGTCGTTTTGGGGGCAAGGCGCTTTCGCTTGGGCAGCATGAAAAAGTGCCGGGGGGCTATATCGGCGGCAAGATTGCTTTTGGCCGTATTCCCGATGCCGAGGACTTTGAAGATGCCCCGAGCGAAGATGGCGACACTCATTTCTGTTCGTTTTAGACGCTCTTCAAACGCAGATTGTCAGCGCTCGGCGCTTGCCTGTCTGTCCAAGGAAACCGCGTATCACGACTACAATTTCGACTGTGCACTCTAAGTCACCTATGCCTTGGGCTGCGCCTTTCCGCGCCAGATCAGGGACTGTTTGTTCATCATGTGTAGATCGGAACCTCCTGAGATGATCTCTTCACACAGGCGTACAGCATCCGCCGCCTGCTCATGCGTCAGGTGTTTATAGGCGGGACGCGGAATATAGTCGTACCAAACGCCGCCGCACAGCACATCCAATACAATGCGTTGAAAGCAATGATCATTACGCACGGGCCAATGCGTGTGAGTCGTGCGCCCAAGGTTTGGCATGACCTCTTTTGTGAGCGTCATATAGCGCGATACGAAGTCTGCAGTGCGCAATTGCGCCTGTGTCATGGGGATCTCCTTGCTCACCGGAAAGATAGCCTGCAATGGCTTATGTCAAAGGAACAATGGTCGCAGGTAACCGCTCTCGACGGGTGGCACATCACCGCTAGATCAATCAGCATGAAGCACACCGATATCCAGCCTTTACGGCGATTGCTCAACCTCGCATTTGGCGTGCTGCGCCCGCCTGCTGGTGCATGGCGCATATCTGTTGCCTTCCTCTATGGTCTTGCTTGCCATCTGACGTTTGCGGCGGCTGTGCTGTCTATGATGATCGCGATGTTTTTCGGGATGTCACAGAGTTTTGGCAATGTGCCGGGTATTTGGGGCGTTCTTGCCAATGCAGCCCTGATTGTGCAGTTCCCGCTCGTCCATTCACTGCTGCTATCCCCAAAAGGCGGCCGCTTTCTTGCAAAGCTGGCACCTCGCGCTTTTGCACCAACGCTCTCTACCACCACCTATGCAATCATCGCATCGCTGCAATTGTTGGCCCTATTTGCCCTTTGGACACCCAGTGGCATCATATGGTGGCAGGCAGAAAGGGCCGCCTTCACACTTATATGCGGCTGCTATGGCATATCATGGGTGTTATTGATTTGGGCCAGCTATGACGCCGGGGCCGAGGTACAGTCAGGCGCGCTCGGTTGGATGTCATTGGCCCAAAACATCAAACCGGTGTTTCCCGATATGCCCACAACCGGATTGTTCAGTATCATTCGCCAGCCGGTATATGTGTCGTTCGCGCTGACAACTTGGACCGTTCCAGTTTGGACCCCTGATCAGCTGTTTCTGGCATTGTCCTTAACCACCTACTGCCTGCTTGCGCCACGGTTGAAAGAACGCCGTTTTGCGCAGCGGTATGGAGACCGGTTCGAAGCGTATAAACGCGATGTTCCCTACGCCATTCCCCGCCTCCCGCGGTCCGAACTTTGAGGATTTGAAATGAAGACCAAGGACATCATCGCAAGTTTAACCGATAAAACCGAATGTCCGGTATTTACGCCGACGCGGGACGCAGGCCTTGCGCGTCTCGATCTGTTCGCTGCGCGGGCAGGGGACCTTTATGATCGGTGTCGCAATTACGATCTAGGACCCGAGCAGCGCACAAACGTTTCAGCACTATCTCCGTGGATCAGGCACCGCTTGATCACAGAGACAGAAGTATTGTGCGCTATTTTGGATCAGCACGCGTTCGACGCCTCAGAGCGGTTTGTGCATGAAGTATTCTGGCGAACCTACTTCAAAGGATGGTTAGAGCAGCATCCAACCGTTTGGTCGTCCTACCAAGCTGGACTTCGACGCCAGATCAAAAGCCTCGATAAAGACCGGCAGCTAGCTGCCCGTTATGCAGATGCGGTTGGCGCACAGACAGGGATTGATTGTTTTAATGCTTGGGCGGATGAATTAGAGAAAACGGGGTATTTACACAATCACGCGCGCATGTGGTTTGCATCAATCTGGATTTTCACCCTGCGGTTGCCATGGGAGCTGGGGGCAGATTTTTTCCTGCGCCATCTCATGGATGGTGACCCTGCCTCCAACACATTGGCGTGGCGATGGGTTGCCGGTTTGCAGACCAAAGGGCGCCCCTACATCGCACGGGTCTCCAATATTTCCAAATTTACCGACAGGCGGTATGCTCCGGTTCATCAGCTCAACACAAACGTCGACGCCCTGACCGAAGAGGCAGAGCACCTCCGCATATCACTACCCGATGCTGTCAATCCCTCAGATATCAAAGGCGACACCCTTTTGTTGATCACAGAAGATGACATGCAAATCGCGGATATCTTGCCGTACCTGCCAGTTGCAAGGCTGGGCTCTTTGGCGACAGACGCGCGCTCCCCCTTACCTTTAGGAGCTGCTGCACGCAATTTTGCCCATGGCGCGATGGGTAATGCCTGTGCCGGGGCTGAAATCATTGAAACTGCTGAATGGGCAAGCACACTAATATCGGCGTGCAGGAAAGCTCGGGTGCAGACAATCGTCACAGGCTACGCACCAGTGGGACCGGTCGCTACGATGCTGTCACAGGCATTGCCGGATCTGCATGCTGCGGGCATCACACTCCATCAGATCCGCCGCACGTTTGACACGACCGCTTGGCCCCATACGACCAAAGGTTTTTTCAAAATGAAAAAGGAAATCCCCTCAATTTTGAAACAGTTGGAAATTGTCGCCTAGGCCCACGCAATCCACCGTATTAATGCGATAGCTCAGATAAGCAGGTACCCGTGGCGATGCAAAGTTCGAGAGCTCATTCAACCTTGTCCTAGCTCCCCATCATTCGCTTGCGCCGCTCTTTGATGCGTGCGTCGGCATCCTTCGTCCCATCATGGAATGAGCCGAAGAACTTATCCCATGGGATTTCCAAAGAGCCGTAATTACATTCAAAATATCGGTGATGCATTTGGTGGTGGAAGGTGCCGAGCGCCAGCCGATTTTCATCCTTCACCACCAACCCCTCAAAGCCGGTATGCGTCGTGGCGGCGGTCAATGTGTAGTACTGAAGGTGGAACAAAATATGCACGGGGTGTGCTGCAACAATCCAATGGATCAAGACAGAGCCCAAGAAAATCACATGTTCAACAGGGTGCATCGACAGCCCTGACCACGGTCCCACATTTATATTTCGGTGATGCAACGCATGCACGTGTTTGTAAAAGAACGGAATGTGCAGAAAGCGGTGAATCCAGTAGAAATAGAAGCTCTCCCAAATGGGGATCAGGAAGAATAATGCGACAAACCAGATCGGGTGCGCTGCGAATGTCAGCAACGGCGCATAACCATTTGCCAGCGCCCAGAACATCAACACCTCATAGGCAGTCCAGACCGTGACACCACTGGCCAGTGTCCAGAACATGTTGTCTTTGATCTGACCGCCCAAGGTGAACTGCCGACCATTCTTCATCAACGGGCGCAGATCATAGCGCAAATCTTTGCCCTGTTTTGTGTAGGTATAGAAATAAAGATGCAGCCCGCCTGCCACTGCCGCCATCAAGATCAGGTTGCGCATATACATTTCCGCGATCCAGCCAAATGCCAGTGTGCGGGTTTCCTCAAGTGGTGGCTGAAACCAGTAGAAAGACACGAACGCGATGCAAACAATAATCAGTTTTTCGGTGATCAGAAACCATGAGTTCCAAATCCAGGCAAGCATCTCCAAAGGGCGTAATGGCCAGCGGAAGAACGGCGAAACTTTCAGGGGAACAACCGGAACATGGTTCCAACCTTTGAGGGGCTCCTGATCCATTTTCATGGCCTTTCTATGTGTACACTGCGCGCAGTCTGACAGATCGCGGAATGCATAAAAACACATTTAACCAAAGTACAAAATCTGATTGTCAGAGCTAAGCGTGGCTGCACGCTCTCAGGGCGATGACGTATTTTACAACCGCACTGCGCCATGGGAGGCCTACTAAAACAGCGGCCGAGCTCAACATCTCAACTTCAGCAATCGCGTCGGCATTGATCACGGCTTTCTTAGAAACAGCAAGGATGGCACGCAGAGCGGACCCATTAGAACTGCGTGCTCAGAGCCTCATGTTCGGAGTACCGAGCAGTTCCAATCAATCCTGATTGAACCCCTCTCAGTTTTACTATCGTTACAGGAGGGCGTAAGATCGCCAAACGGTCTGACGAATGACGTCCACCAAATTATCAAAGGCGTCCCCATGGCTACCAAGACGATGCTGCACCCCCGCAACAAGCACTCGGAAGGTTACGATTTTGTGCGTTTAAGTGCGCAAACACCCGAACTCGATGCATTCACCATCCGCAATCCTGTCGGCCAAACAACGATTGATTTTCGAAATCCGCTAGCGGTGCGCATGCTCAACCGTGCGTTGCTCAAGACGCATTACAATATTGATTTTTGGGACATACCTGAAGGGTATCTGTGTCCTCCTATTCCTGGTCGTGTCGACTACATCCACTATCTGGCGGACCTGCTTGCCGAGAGCAACAATCAGGAAATCCCGCGTGGTCGCCATATCAAAGCGCTGGACATCGGCACTGGTGCAAGCTTGGTTTATCCTCTGACGGGCCAGAGCGAATACGACTGGCACTTCACTGGCGTCGATGTCGACCCGGTTGCGATTGAATCCGGGCGCCAGATTTGTAAGTCGAACAAGCTGCAAATTACCCTCAAACGACAAAGCAAACCTAAGAATATTTTTAGAGGCGTGATTGAGCCTCAGGATCTTTTTCACGTAACTCTGTGCAACCCGCCATTCCATGCGTCCATCGAAAAAGCGACAAAGGGCACGCAACGTAAGTGGTCCAATCTTGGCAACGGGCGTTCAAACGAACTCAACTTCGGCGGTCAGAACGCTGAACTTTGGTATCCGGGCGGCGAGATAAAATTCATCGCCCTGATGGTTGAACAAAGCATGGAGTTCGCGCACCAATGTTTGTGGTTCAGCACACTCGTATCGAAAAAGGACAACCTCCAGCCACTGAACCGAATTTTGGGGAGGGCCAAGGTTGCAGATTTCAAAGTGGTTGAAATGGCACAGGGGCAGAAAACCAGCCGCTTTATTGCTTGGACTTTTATTAAGAAAAATCAACGTTCCACGTTTGCGAAAAGTGCTCAGGCATAAAGATCCTTTTGCTGAATCCCTGCTATAATTTTGATGTCGTCAACTGCCTCGGAGAAATCCTAATTAAGCTCACTGTGGGAGTCTGATGGGTACTCGCCTGATACCTTCAACGATTCAGTACCCGCTACCAACGCAGCACCCCGCAGAATAAAATTCTGACCGACTTAGTTAAATACTGTCATCGTTTTAAATAGATATTCAGCGTATCACAATTTAACATAAGATAGATTACAAATAAACATTCATGTGACAGATGTACATGAAGCTTTTCAGGCTTCAGCTCGCAATCCATGGCACAGACCCATATCAGAACAATAAAGTTCGGTCGGGGTGCATCTGGATGCAACGCCAGACCATATTTACAAGTGATTCAACGGTTTCGCGCGACAGATTGATGGTCATTGGGTGAGAATATCGTTATTTGGATTCCCATTTGGGACTTCCCGCAAAGCGGTTAGCCGTCTGACACCAACCGCATCCCAAGGTGCGCAGGAGGTGCGCCAACGGCACATCCACCGCGCGCAGGGTCGCGCACGAGATAGGACATTACGGCCTCATGCTCTCCACCCATAATAAACGCGGGGCACCGGTCAATGCTCAAAGTGGCCCCTTGCCCACTAGACCCTGCATAGCAATCTTGTGTCCATTCCCAGACGTTCCCGTTCAAATCCTCGATACCCGCAGAGGTAGGAGTGAATGCACCACTGGGGCGTAGGGTCCGGCCTGTTTGGGTGGCCTCGGTCAGATAGGTGGATGCCCATGTCAGGGACGGATCAGTAAAGATAGGATCCGGTTGTTGGGGTAACACTTCAGCGGCAAGCTCTTGCCATTCGGCAAATGTGGGCAGCCGCCAGTTACCCTTTGTGGTAGCATTCAGCCAGCTTGTGTATTCCATTGCATCAGGAAAACTTAACCCCGTCGCTGGATACTCAACGGCCTGCAAACGCGACGCTAGATCAAGTGTGCAGTGACCGGCGTGATGACATGCTCGCCATTGGGTCACCGTCACCTCCCGGGTCTGGACCTTCAGCATACGTCCGTCATTCAATCGAACAGGAGTGGTTTGGAATTGCATCTCAGATGTGGTGTCAGAGCCCCGCAAATAATGCGAGGCACCAATTACCAAAGCAACCAGAGCGATCCCGGCTTTGATGCCGAACTTGGCATTAGATGGTGTCGCTCCAGTCACTATCTCAGCTCCTTACCAAGCTCAGGTCTCGAAAGTGCGCGGTGCAACAACCTGTTCCATCAACGCGTTGTCCCATTCACCCCCAACCACAAAATGTGCTGTGGCGCCCAGCAGGGCAGCCTCGATCAGGTTATGATTGACGTAGGCATAAACGCCCGGTTGCTCAAAAGTATACATTGCGGCCATCGCAGTCCCGCCACGCACAAACCATGTCTCAAGTCCGGTCATGGGCGCGTCGCTGAATGAGGTTTCCCAGACGAAGTTGCCATGACCCCCGATAAGGTGCGGGCGGCTGTCGCGGTTGGCCTGATTGTGGACCATCAGCACCGTTTCCCCGACAGTGAATTTCATCGCCTTTTCGCCAGTGATGGCACCAACAGCACCGTTGAACACACAGTGGGTCGGGGTCAGAGTGCGCATGGCGTCCAGACTGTCGCTATAGTCGTCCCCTGCGGCCTCATATTGGATGTATTCGCCATCCGCATCCATCGGTAGATAGTAATCCTGCTCACCGATATAGGCGATTTTGTCATACTTCAGCTGGTTGCCATCTTTGTCCTTGAGGCCGTCACGGGGAAGCACCATCACCGCACCGTTCATGCCATGGGTCACGTGATACGGGATCATCGCGCCGCCGGGGGCACAGTGATAGGTAAAGCAGCCCGGCTTGGTTGCTTTCCAGCGCAGCACGGTTTCCTCACCCGGAAAGACATGGGTCAGGCCACCGCCCCCCAGCGCGCCAGTCGAGGCGTGAAAGTCGATGTTATGCTCCATCATACTGTCGGCAGGGTTGCGCAGGGTCAGCTCGATCATGTCGCCCTCATGCACGATGATCAGCGGGCCGGGGACAGATCCGTTATAGGTCAGCGCCCAGACGGATGCGCCGGTATCCTCGTCCACCACCATCAGACGCTCGGTGGTTTCCATGGTGATCTCGACGATCTTTGGGCCGCCGGTCGCGACTTGTTCATGCGCAGGGGCATAGGGCGGTGCGACCAACTTCTGCTTGACGCGCGTGTAGCCGCTCAGGTCAGCCGCTTTTGCAGTGCTGTCAGCAGTTTGATCAGCTGCAGCCTTGTAGAGATTTTTGGAGGTTTCATTGGCAATGTCGAGGCGCGGCGCATGGGCCTTGGCCACGGCGGCACCTGCGCCAGTGAGCGCCGCAGCACCCGCAAGAACAGAGCCGCGCAAAACATTGCGGCGGTTGGTTTTCATAAGGCCCGGATTGATGAACTTTGTCATAGAATGGTTCCTTCAAAGAAAGTGGCAGGACCATCAGGGCCCCGCGTTTGAAATATCTCAAAGACCGCTCAGGGCCTCCTCAAGGTTGGATTTGGCCTTCTTGGGCAAACGCCCTTCAAGAAAGCTGTCGGGAGCAGCGGTGTCATTACCGACGGCGATGACCATCACCATGCCCATGGCAAAGTGTGGTTTGCATTTAACCCCGTAAAAACCGGGCTCGGTCAGGGTGACCTCGATCTCTTCGTTGATCTTGCCGACAAATTCTGCGGCGCCTTCGGGCATCATGCCCTCGATAGACTCGGCGTTGTGCCCTTTGTCAGTGGCCAGAAACTTGACCGTGTCACCGGCGGCGATGCGCAGGGCGGCGGGTTCGAATATCATCCGGCCTCCTTCGCCCTTGTTCAGCATCTTGACCTCAAAGGTCTCTGCAGATGCCATGCCGCCCATTGCAATAATCAAGGCAGTAGATGTCAGTAGGGTACGAAACATTTTCTCATTCCTCTTGCGTGGTTACGTGTTGGCATCAGGTGTAGATTCAGCTCACCAACAGAACGTTGTGCTAAATCAACCTTTGGGACGGTGTTGCTGCAGACGGTCCCGCTAGCTATCAGGCTGCATTCACCCTAAACTTTGCGCATTAGGGGATCGGGATATTTTACAGTGCATAAACTAGACGAAAGCCTCTTGGCGCCGTTGCCCCCGTTCTCCTTATTGGGCCGCGCCCAGATCAGAACAATACTGGACCGCGCCGTCAGCCGCCGCTTTGATGCGGGCAGCGCAGTGTTTGACGAGGGTGCCCCGGCGGATAGCTTCTTTTTATTACTCGACGGCACGATCCGCGTGGTCAAGATCACGACAGACGGGGAGCAGGTCACGTCCTTGCATATTCCCGCAGGTCAGCTTTTTGGTATTGCGCCCGCATTGGGCCGCGACACCTATCCCGCCACCGCCGTTGCCGCATCCGAGCTGTTGACCCTATGCTGGCCCACCTCGTTGTGGCATCCGTTCGTTGCCGCCTACCCCGGTTTTGCAACCGAGACATACAAGAGCGTCGGCAAGCGAATTGAAGAGATGAACACCCGCATCGTCGAGATGTCGACACAGCACGTCGAGCAGCGCATTGCACGCGCGCTGCTGCGGCTGGTCAACCAGTCAGGCAAGAAGACAGAAGTCGGGATTGAGATTGATTTCCCGATAACCCGTCAGGATGTCTCGGAGATGACAGGCACCACGCTGCACACGGTCAGTCGCCTGTTGAGTGCGTGGGAAAAAGACGGGCTGGTACAGAGCAAGCGTAAAAAGATCACCGTCTGCGATCCCCATCGGCTGGTTATTCTAAGCAGTTCGTGACCCTAAACCCCTGCCGCCGCATGTAGCTCTGCGCGAAAGACCCATTCATCCAGATCGTATTCCATACACGCATCAATCACAGTGTGAAACGAGCTGACCATACAGCCCACACAGAGCATTTTGTGGCGTAGAAACACAGCGATGGTCTCTGGCCAGAGTGACATGAGCATATCAAGTGGCAGATCAGGATCGTCAATGCTGTGCTGTTTCATGAGACGAACTCCTCCCATCCTATCCCCTTATAACTGCCCCAATCCTTTCAAACGTTGTGCCAACACAAACTACGGGTCAAACCGCGCTGCTATCTATCGTTCCAATGTTGCTTATTGGAGGGCTAAGGGATGGCCGAAATCCTCACGAAATCACGGGCGCGAAATATCTTCTACGCCGGGTCACTCTTCTTTGTGGTGATCTTTATCGTGCTCACGGCACAATCGCACAGATATGTCGTTAACGTATCCACCGCCGGCATGCTGCTGAGCGAGGAAGTCATCCTCGGCAAGCACGTCTGGGAGCGTAACTCGTGCATCAACTGTCACACACTGCACGGCGAAGGGGCGTATTTTGCGCCCGAGGTCGGCAATGTCATGACGCGTTGGGGCGTGATGGACGACCCGGAGGCCGCCTTTGAGACATTGGAAGGCTGGATGAATTCTCAGCCCAGCAGGATCGAGGGTCGCCGCCAAATGCCGAACTTTGACCTCACCGACGAAGAAATCCGCGGTTTGGCAGAGTTTTTGCGGTGGGCGGATCAAACCGACACGCAAGGCTGGCCACCCAATGAAGCCGGTTGAGGGGACAAGCGCGATCCGAAAAGTGGAAACCGGTTTTCGGGTGAATTGCGCGCAAAGCAAATGCGCGATCCGAAAAATGGAAACCGGTTTTCGGAATAAATTGCGCAAGAAAGGAATACATCATGAAATATGAAACACAAAAAGTCGCCTACGCCTATTTCGTATGCGCCATGGCCCTTTTCGCCATTCAGGTGATCGGTGGTCTGCTCGCGGGGTGGATATACGTCTCCCCCAACTTCCTGTCAGAGCTGTTGCCATTCAACATCATCCGTATGATTCACACCAATGCCCTGATCGTCTGGCTGTTGTTAGGTTTCTTCGGCGCTGCCTATTTTCTGGTGCCCGAGGAATCCGAGCGTGAGATCTATTCAGTCAAACTTGCCTATCTGCAACTGATCATCCTGATGGTCGGCACGTTGGGCGCTGTGGGCAGCTATCTTGTGGGCATCCACGGGGGGCGCGAATTTCTCGAGCAACCGCTCTGGGTCAAATTTGGCATCCTCGTCGCCGCACTCATCTTCCTTTTCAACATCTCCATGACCGTTCTGGCGGGCAAAAAAACCGCCATTACCAATGTGCTGCTCATGGGTCTGTGGCTGCTGTCGCTGTTGTGGATCTTTGCATTCATCAACCCCGACAACCTGAGCCTTGATAAAATGTACTGGTGGTTTGTCGTACACCTCTGGGTTGAGGCAACTTGGGAGTTGGTCATGGCCGCAATCCTCGCCTTCCTACTGCTCAAGCTGACAGGCGTGGATCGCGAAGTGGTCGAAAAATGGCTCTATGTTATCGTCGCCACCGCCCTCTTCTCGGGCATCCTTGGCACAGGTCACCACTTCTATTGGATCGGCTTGCCGGGATATTGGCAGTGGGTCGGCTCGATCTTCTCGACCTTCGAGGTGATCCCCTTCTTCCTGATGATGTCATTCGCCTTCGTTATGGTCTGGAAAGGCCGCCGCAACCACCCCAACAAGGCAGCGCTCTTGTGGTCGCTGGGGTCCAGCACAGTTGCCTTCTTTGGTGCGGGTGTCTGGGGCTTTTTGCATACGCTGCACGGGGTGAACTTTTACAGCCACGGCACCCAGATCACCGCCGCGCACGGGCACCTCTCGTTCTACGGTGCTTATGTGGCTCTAAACCTCGCGATCTTCACCTATGCGATGCCAATCCTGCGCAAGCGCCAACCCTACAATCAAGTGCTGAACATGGCGAGTTTCTGGCTGATGACAGGCGGCATGGCCTTCATGACTTTCGTGCTCACCTTTGCAGGCACCATCCAGACTCACATGCAGCGGGTCGTTGGTGACTACTACATGGAAGTGCAGGACAGCCTGTCGATCTTCTACATCATGCGCTTTGGTGCGGGGTTCGCCGTGGTGATCGGTGCGCTGCTGTTCATCTATTCCCAGTTGGTGATCCGTAACAAAGAGATCATCGAGCCGGGTCCGGCCCAACCAATTGCAGGAGAATGACCCATGAATGATATGTCTCCCCACACCTCTGTGCCCAGCTATCATGAGACCGGACAGGAATGCACCCTGTTCGAGATGGCCCAAGCCAACCGTTTGCCCCTTCTTTTGAAGGGGCCGACGGGCTGCGGCAAGACCCGCTTTATCGAACACATGGCCGCAAAGACGGGTCACAAGCTGTATACCGTCGCCTGCCACGATGACCTTTCCGCCACTGATCTGATCGGGCGCTACCTGCTCAAAGGGGGCGAGACGGAATGGGTCGATGGCCCATTAACGCGGGCCGTGCGCGAGGGTGCAATTTGCTATCTCGACGAAGTCGTCGAGGCGCGCAAGGACGTGACCGTGGTGCTGCACCCGCTCACCGACAATCGCCGCGCCCTGATGATTGACCGCACAGGCGAGGAGCTGCAAGCACCCGAGGGCTTCATGCTCGTAGCCTCCTACAATCCCGGTTATCAGAACGTGCTCAAGCGGCTCAAACCCTCTACGCGGCAACGGTTCCTGTCACTGAGTTTTGACTTCCCCGAGGCGGAGATCGAGACAAAAGTTGTTGCCGAAGAAAGCCGTATCAGCCTCGAGCGTGCCGCGGGTCTTGTCCGTCTTGGTGGTGCAATCCGTCGCCTCTCGGGCATGGATCTGGAGGAAGGCGTATCAACCCGCCTGCTGATCTATGCTGCGACCCTTATCAACGCTGGCATGAGTTTTAACGCTGCGATTGAAGCTGCCATTATAGAGCCACTCAGCGATGATGCGGACATCCAGCAAGCATTGCGCGACCTTGTCGCTGCAACTTTCGGATAAAAACAATGGACTTGCACCCTCTTGATTTGATGGAGCCGGAAGAGACCGTCGGCAAGCTGTGGCATGACATGGCCCACGGGATGGGCGCAGATGTATCCTACCCCGAAGCTGCGGTTGAACTGGCTGATGTCCGCACAAGCCTCGCAGTTCTGTTCCGCGCTTTGGGGGGACCAACAAGCGTCGAGCTGTCAGAGGCCTCCGCTCAATTGGTTCAACACCGCCGGACCCTGCGCCGCCGCATCGCAGTCGAGCGCGATAAAAACTACATCGCCAGCTTTGATGGCAACAGCCTGCGCCTGCCGCCCCGGATCGACTATTTCCCCGATGCCGCGCTGAACCGTGCTGCCTATTTCTGGCTCACAGCAATTGCGGCTTGTACTGATTTAGACGCAATGCCCCTCCCCCAACTTGGCAATGACCCCCAAGCTTTTGACATGGCCCAAATCGCTGCAAATAGGCATGCTGGTGGCCGTGCGTATGCCCGCTGCGCAGGGCTGCGCAGTGCTTATTCTGAAATGGTGCGGCATGTTGTTGCTGGCCGTCCGCCCCAGACTCTGCCCGCATCCGAAGCTGCGATGGAGTGCGCTATTCGCAACCAGCTCAGCGGGGTTTGCACAGTCACCCCTATGCCTCAGGCACGGACATATACCCCGTTTGAGCCTGTTCCAATCTGGCTGCGCTTTTGCGCACCAACAGCAGGAGACGCTGCCGTTGAAGCAAGCGAGGCAGACGCCCCACCCCCTACTGCGACCCTGACAAAACGCAAACTTGGAATACGCAAAGATCGCGGTGAGGCGAACCGCAAGGACAGCTTTATCCTGCACCGTTTTGAGTCAATCCTGTCCTGGGTCGAGTCGATGAACCTTAACCGCTCTGTGGATGATGACGACGATGAGAGCGCACAGAAGGCGGCTGATGATCAGGACGAAATTACCCTCTCGAAAGTAGACAAGCGTGCCGCAACCCGCTTGCGCATCCACCTTGATCTGTCCCCTGCCGATGCGGATCACGAAGCCTTGGCAGGGGTGTTCACCTACCCCGAATGGAACCACCAGAGCCGCAGCTATATGAAAGACCACTGTCGCGTGCTTGAGGCGCCACCGCAAAACACGGGTACGCCGTTCCAACCTAACCCCCGCCTGTTGCGCGAAGTCCGCCGCCAGTTCGAAGGGCTGCACCCCCGCCGCATTTTGCGCCCGCGCCAGATTGACGGACCTGAGATTGATCTCGATGCACTCATCGCCAGCCGTGCCGAGATCAAGGCAACAGGGCAGGGCAGTGACCGCATCTGGCAGGCCTCGCGTCAGGTAGAGCGTGATCTGGCAGTCGCTTTCCTCGTCGATACCTCACGCTCGACCGAAGCCGCAGTAAATGAAACATCAGTCATCGACGTGGCCCGCGAAACCCTTGCAGCCCTTGCCGGCGGGATCGACGCCGCAGGGGACCGTTTTGGCATCTGGGGGTTCTCATCACTCAAGCGCGACCGTGTATTTGTCACTCGCTGCAAAGACTTTGACGCGCCCATGTCCGCAGAAGTGACCCAGAACATCGGCGCTTTGCGACCCTGTCACTACACCCGCCTTGGCACTGCCATCCGGCATGTAAGTGCGCATCTGGCAAAGGAGACTGCCGCGCGCAAATTGCTCATCGTGCTCACGGATGGCAAGCCGAACGATTTGGACCATTACGAGGGCCAGCACGGAATAGAAGACAGTCACATGGCCGTCCGGGAGGCACGTCGTGCGGGCCAGACCCTACATGGCGTGATCATCGACGAAGACGGGCAGAACTGGTTCGCGCGCATCTTCGGGCGCGGCGGTTTTACCCTACTGCCCAATCCCGCGCGCCTCACCCGTGCCCTGCCCGATATCTACAGACAGCTTACTCAGGAGACTTAATATGAAACGCCTTGCCCTGCTATGCGCAACCGTACTGCCTTTTCCGGCATTGGCCGAAGCCTATAGCCGCCCGATCCCGCAGGCCCAATCTGCAACGGCAGAATTCTGGTTCGCACTCGCCTCACTTGCCCTGGTCGGTGCATTGGTGGTGGTCGCAAAGCTGGTCGCACGCCGGTGACGCAGACTGGCTGGTCCGCCCGCACCATCACAATTGTACTCTACCCTTTTGCGGCCGGGGCAATGGCGACAAATGTGTTTTTCGCCTCGCTCATTGGCAGTTGGGCCGGCCTACCAATCCTGTCATCCTTGTGGTCCATAGCATTGGGCGCGCTAATCAGCATACCCGCTACTTGGGCCTTTGCACGCCACATCCGAACCTTGATGGACAAGTCAGAAATATGAAGATTGATCTCAGCAATCCCGAGCCAGTGGTCGATGCCACCGACCTTGCCCGCGTTTTCAATCTGGCACCTCTACAGGTCAAAGACTTTATGCGTGCCGGTGCCATCACCAGCCGTTTTGAAACGGGCGTGGGACCAGATGCAGGCACACACAGACTGACATTCTGGCACAATAAGACCCAAGTGCGATTCACGTGTGACGCAGACGGGAACGTCCTGAAAACAGCGCGGATCAAAGGGGCGCGGCAGGCGTGACATCATCAGAGCAAATACGCACGTGGACTGGGGCTGCCCTTTTTTCGTATGGCTTTCGCCCGTTCTTTTTATTCGGCGCGGTATGGGCTGGTATCGCGATGATTTTTTGGGTGCCAATGCCCAGCGGGTTAATGACACTACCCACACGTCTTGATCCGGTCTCATGGCACGCACATGAATTTCTGTTCGGATATCTGGGTGCTATGATCGCGGGTTTCCTGCTCATGGCAGTTCCGAACTGGACGAGGGGCAGACGCTTGAATCTGCTCTGGCTAAAAGGAGCCACCAATCTATGCGGCAGTAGTCCATGATATGACGAAGTTGCATTCCAATTTCTACAAACCCTTCGGGACGGCGTTGGTTTTCTTGCGGCTAGTCAGCCGACAATAGTCCCCAAGCGTCAAAGCTTACGCGTAACACCTGCGGCCTGCATCGTCTCACTGAACCGCTTGAGGAACCACGCCTCTTCCAACGCAGAGAACAAACGCGCGCGCGCTTTGTCTGCCATTTCACGACGCATCGCCTCGTCGGCGAGGTACGGGGCACAAACCGACCCGAGGTCCGAAAAATTCCACGCCACGGGCAAACAAGTCTCCCCGGGAACAAACAGGTCAGGCGCGGTGCGCAGGTGGCTCATATCGGGTTTGACCAATACTGCGCCACATAAAATACACTCAAAATCCCGCCAACACAGCTCTCCAAATCCGAAGGGGCTGACGGAAATACGGCTTTGCAGCATTTCTGCATAATACGCGGCTTGAGGCACGCGGTCTTTGGGCGCATGCACGCGGTATGTATCCGCCAAAGCCTCGATTGCCTTCACCGCCGCGTCACGGTGGCCATGGGTCCAAACTGACTCCGCCACGCTTGCACGACAACTCAAATCATATCGTCGCGCGCCCTCCTGCAAAGGCCCAAGGTCACGGCTCAGATCATAGATTTTATCATCCAAGGCGATGTTCCAGCCCAACACAATCTTTCCAACGCTCTTTGGGTCAAGTCCTCCGGAGGTTGGTATAATATCGTCCTGAAAATTCACGCCATGATCGCGGTGTGCCACATCTGTCAGATTGGATTTACCGACCGTCTGTCGGCCATAATCCGCAAGGTCAGCATATATATGCTTCTTGATATAGGCATCACAGCGGGCAATGACCCCGTGAAAAAGCACGCCCAGATCATCATCACCGTCAAACACCAGCGCGCGCGTTCTGTGACCTTCAAGCGGTGCAAACAGCGCTTCTGCGATACTCTCGGCTTCATCCGCCGTCGTGCGAAAGCTCAGCTTGATCCCAACCGCCGCAAACCCGCGTAACTGGTCGGCAGACATCGCACACGCAACATCTGGCCTGACAAATCGAAACGTAATGCCAAAATGCCGTGCTATGGTGCCCGCATGACGGATCAGGGGCGCGAATTGTTGTTCGCTGGTATATTCAGCGCCATCACTGACCAGCAATATTGTCTGCGGCGCGCGACCCGACATGCGGGCACGGGCCTGCAACGATAGCCGACCTGTGCCACTTGTGATGGTGCGCCTTTGGACGCTGCGCATGACTTTGGTAAGGCGGGACGGAATAGGTACTTTGCTCATGAAAAATGGATACCTTTAAAATCAGGCTGAGGGGATGGCGCGGTCAAATTCTATATTTTCAATGCTTTGGTTCTGACAGGATGCTAGAGTATGAGGGATTTAAAAGGAACGTAATTTAAGGATCACGTGATGCATATTGGTATGGCGGGTGCAGGGCTTTCCTGTGCGGTGATTGCGCGAACCCTGGCAGAAGCTGGTCACCGCATCAGTATTTTCGAGCAACGCACGCATATCGGCGGCAATTGCCATACGGAGCGTGATGCGGAAACGGGTGTGCTGGTGCATGAATACGGCCCACACATCTTTCACACCGACGATGAGGAAGTCTGGAATTACGTGAACCGTTTTGCGCGGTTCATGCCCTTTGTGAACAGGGTAAAGGCAACCACTCAAGACCGCGTGTTTTCCCTGCCGATCAACCTTCTGACAATCAACCAGTATTTTAACAAAACGATGGCACCAGATGAAGCGCGTGCCTTTATCGAAAATCGTGCAGACACGTCGATAAGTGAGCCTGCCAATTTTGAGGAGCAAGCACTCCGGTTCATCGGCCGCGACCTCTATGAAGCGTTTTTTCGCGGCTACACCCGCAAACAGTGGGGCTGTGAGCCGACCGAAATTCCGGCAAGCATTCTCAAACGGTTACCCGTCCGGTTCAACTACGACGACAACTACTTCGCACACCGGTTTCAGGGCATGCCAGAGGAAGGCTACACCGCGATGATCGCCGGTATTCTAGAGCATGAAAATATCACCGTGACCCTGAATTCGCCCTTCGGCACGGCGCAGGTGCGCGATTTTGATCATGTGTTTTATTCCGGACCGATAGACAGTTATTTCAACCACGCATTCGGCCGGTTGAAATACCGCACGCTGGATTTTGAGCGGTTCAACGGGACCGGCGATGTGCAAGGCTGCGCAGTCATGAACTACTGTGGAGAAGACGTACCTTACACCCGCATCACGGAACACAAACACTTCAGCCCATGGGAAAGCCATGAAGGATCGGTGCTGTTTCGCGAATTCAGCCGCGAGGCCGGCGAAGGCGACACACCCTACTACCCCATTCACAAAGTGGCCGGTGATACGACGCTTGAGCAGTATCAGCAAAAGGCGGATGCAGAAGAAAACGTGACCTTCATCGGACGCCTCGGCACCTACAGATATATGGATATGGACGTAACAATCCGCGCCGCAATGGACGCAGTGGCCGGTTGGCAAACCCGGCAAAGTGACAACCCGAGTGATCCATGATCAATCGGGTTCGGCACCCCCCTGCTCACACAAACGGTACCCACTATTACGCGCGATGATGTCCATGTGCAGATGGTCGGCATGGGATGCGTTTGATCCCGGTCCTAAAACTGTCGCAAAATTCAGGCATGCAGACGCGCGTACTGCGTCCTGAAACGCCTCGGCCATTGATCCTTCTGCCTCGCGCGGTTCAACCTTAAGCGTTGAGCCATCCTCAAAATCAAAGCCCATGACGTCGATGGCATTTCCAAATGCATGCTCCGACAATTTTCCATCCGGCAAGTTGTTCCGTCTGCGACAGATATATCCCGACCCGTTTTGAATGCCGACCAAAGCGCCGCGTTCAGGTAAGCGTTCACTTGCCGGTATAACAAAGTCGCGCGTCCACAAAGAGACTGCCTTTGCCGTCTCACAGCGAATGATCGCCGCAGGTTCAATCGCAACATCCGACAAAACCTCCGTCACAGATAGCGGACGTAGAATACCGCAATCTGCATCACCTTCAGGTATAAGTGGCGCGACCTCGGTATAGACCACTCCCATCTCGTCTAGCGTTGCCAGACAGGCAGCATAATCAACATCACTTTCGGCCAGTTGATCACGCATGCCCTTCGATATTTTTTGTGTATCTGGTCCATCCTTAACTGTTGCCGCCGCATCCGGTGGTGTAGACGCCACAGCGTCGGCCCCTTGTTTGGACAGCGGTATCGCAGACGTTGCAGGCGCCAGATCCTGCGCTGCAACGGGCACGCCAAATATCACCATGACTGCGGCGGCACGGATCATTCAACGAATTCCACGACAACGCCCTTGCTCACCATAAAGGCGAGTTCTTCTACATCCCAATTGGTGAACCTGACGCACCCGTGGCTTGACGCGCTGAACAATTCAGCAGGCGCATCAGTGCCATGCAGTCCATACGTAGGCTTGGACAGGTCAATCCAGACAGAGCCTACGGGACCATTTGGACCTGCGGGAAGAATAAGCGCTTCATCGACGCCATCAGCCTCAAAGTTGACAGAGGGGCGGTAGCTATAGGTGGGATCCATCGCCACGGCGTTCACTTCAAGTTTGCCTTCAGGAGATGGCGTTTCTTCCGAACCGATAGAAACGGGGTAGTTCGCCAGCATCTTGCCGGATGTATCAAACACAACAGCGCGTTGATCGGATTTCCGGATCTCGACGCGGGCGGCCGTTCCTTCCAACCGTGTTCCGGGGTCAGCGACCAGAATAGTATCACCAACAGCAAAGCTGACGTCAGGGTTGAGCAGTTTCAAAAAGTCTTCATCCATGTGAAACCGCTCGGCCAGCTTCTCACTCACGCTGGTAAAACCCAACATCTCCATCTCGGCTTTTTTCGCGACGTTATCGGGGATTTCCGACGACAGGTTGTTCTGGTCGTCCTCGGTTACGGTGTAACTCTTTGTGACCGCTTGTTTGCCCTCGCCGCCTAATGCGGACCAGACTTCAGCATCAAGTAGACCATCGATTTTGAACCCTTCGCGTGCTTCGTATCCGCGTAACGCGCTCTCACTCATACCACCGGAATAGCCGTCGATCACGCCCGGTGAGACACCTGCCTTATCAAGCAACACCTGCAACTTTACCGTCAAGGCTGACTGTCCGTCAGGCAACGAGCCACCGGTAAATTGAGCATTTTCAATATCATTAGCCGTAAAAGCAGCAGCAGGCGCTGCCAGAACAAGAGCAAGGCCGGTCATAATCTTACGCATTTTTAGGAACTTTCTTAGAGTGAGGAATGTGGAGAATAGTTGTTCGGTGCAAAGCTGTGATTTTTTCAAAGCGCAGGCAGCTCTGGAATGATCTTGTCTAGGGTTGCGGGATAATCGCGCACGCGCACGCCAGTCGCGTTGAAGATCGCGTTGGTAATGGCGGCCCCTGCCCCCGATATCCCCAGCTCACCCACTCCTTTTGACTGTATTGGATTCGCCCAAGTGTCCCGCTCTTCCAGAAACTCAACCTCGAGCTGCGGCACATCCAAATTCACGGGCACATGATATTCCGCGAGGTTGTGATTGACGATATGGCCGTCGCGATGATCGTGAACCATTTCTTCGGTCAGCGCGGCACCAATGCCAAAAATCATACCGCCATAGCATTGGGAACGTGCGGTTTGTTCGTTCAGGATACGGCCGGCAGAAAACACACCAAGCATGCGCCGCACGCGGGTTTCGCCCGTGACGATGTTCACGGCAACTTCTGCAAAATGCGCACCAAAGCCCGCTTGCTCGACCGTGCTGCTCGCGTCGCCCGGCTCGATGTGACCAATCGCGGTTAAATCGGTGGTCAGGGTGTCGGAAAGGTTTCGCTGAACATTTCCAGTCGTGACAACGCCGTCTTTGAGCGTGATGTCCGCGTCCTCCACATCCAACAGCTTCGCGATGTCTGTGCGCAAACTTTGGCAGGCCAGAAACACCGCCGACCCAACCGAACTTGCACCCCACGATCCACCCGAGCCTGCCGCAGGCGGCAGATCGGTATCACCAAGGGTGACCGTGACACTATCCACTGCCAGACCCAACATTTCCGCCGCAATCTGGGCAAGGATCGTGTAGGTGCCCGTGCCGATGTCGGTCATATCCGTCTCAACGGTGGCAGTCGCATCCGCGTGCAAAATTACGCGGGCCTTTGCATCGGACAGGATATTTCCGCGCGCAGCAGATGACACGCCCATCCCGATGAGCCATTCCCCTTCACGCACCTGACCGGGTGTCGCATTGCGGTTGGACCAGCCAAATCGCTCTGCACCTTGGCTCAAACAGTCGGCAAAACGACGAGACGAGAACTCTTTGTCATTCTCAGGGTGCTTTTCAGGAATGTTGCGCAAGCGCAGTTCAATCGGATCAATGCCCGCCTTATGCGCCAGTTCATCCATCGCGTTTTCCAAGGCCAACATGCCAACAGCTTCACCCGGTGCGCGCATGGACCCTGCGCAAGTGCGGTGCACACGTGCGATGGTATGGGCATAGCTGCGGTTTTTACCTGCATATAGGAAATGCGTGGCCAGTGCGACGGGTTCGCTGAACCCCTCACCGGGCAGGTTGGACACAGTCGCATCATGCGAAATCGCGGTCAGGTTGCCCTCCGCGTCAGCTGCCAACCGGATACGCTGTTGGGTTGAGCTGCGCCGAATTGTGGTCTCGAACACCTGTGGTCTTGTCATGACAACGCGCACAGGGCGCGCAAGTTCTCGGGCCGCAATCGCCGCTGCAACAGCTTCGGGCGATAGGCCCAGTTTGGACCCGAACCCACCACCAACATAGGGTGCGAGGATGCGCACGTTTGCAGGATCAATCCCCAGCGAATCTGCAAGTTCGTTGCGGTTATACTTCAGCATCTGGTACGAGCCATGCAGTGTGAGCTTTTCCCCTTCCCAGCTCGCAATAGAGGCATGTGGCTCCATCGCGGCGCTGTTTTGGGACGGGGTCGTGTAGTTGGCGTCAATGCTTGTGTGCGCCTCTGCCATCGCGGCAGCCACATCGCCCTGTTCGGTCTGCTTGCCTTCGGGGCGGTCGATATGTGCCGCACCATCCAACGGATCGGTCACCGCATGGTCACTCTCGTAGGTGACGTTGATATTCTGGGCAGCATGGCGCGCTTGCTCGAACGTCTCGGCTACTACAAGGGCAATGGGTTGACCGAAATAAGCCACCTCCCGCGTACCCTGAACAGGCGCCTCATTCGCCGTCCCCTGTGCGGGGTTCCGTAACAACCGCTCATCGGTAATCAGTGTCAGCACACCCGGCATCGCACGCAGCTTATCCTCGTCAATCGCCGTCACACGCCCCTTTGTAATCGTCGCACGGACAAAAACACCGACGGCCTCCGTACCATCCCCGATTTCGGCCGCATATTTTGCCTGCCCGGTAACCTTGACGGGTCCGTCAATGCGGACGGCACCTGTCCCGAGGACACCCTGCGCCATGTCTTCCAGAACGTCGGCCTTCTGATCGTCCATTTTATGATGCGCGTTCATGATTGGGTCTCCGTAACGGTGCGCAACACAGCTTTGAGCGTGCGGCGGGTAAGGGGTATTTTGAAATCGTTGGCACCATGCCCTTTGGCATCGGCCAGCAACATGTCAGCCGCTTTCTCGAACAACGCATCATTGGGGGTTTGCCCGATCAATGCGTCCTCGACGGCCCGGTTACGCCACGGTTTGGGCGCAAGCCCACCGAACGCCAGTGCGATGTGCGCGATTTTGCCCGCTTCCATCTGCGCCGAAACAGCGACGGAGACGAGGGCAAAGGCATAGGAGGATCTGTCTCGCACTTTGCGGTAGAGATGCGTGCCGCCTTGTGGGGCGGGCAGAATAATTGCCGTGATTAGGTCGCCGGCGTTCAGCATCGTCTCAACATCAGGGGTATCACCCGGTAGACGGTATAGATCATCAAGCTCGATCAGCCGCGTGGCACCTTCCACATCCTCAACCTCGACCACAGCGCCAAGCGCCATCATCGCAACGGCCATGTCAGACGGGTGCGTCGCGATGCAATGATCGCTTGTGCCCAGAATGGCGAGAATACGGTTAAAGCCTTCCCGTGCCTGACATCCGCTGCCCGGCTCACGCTTATTGCACGGCATTGCAGTGTCATAAAAATACGCACAACGTGTACGTTGCAGCAGGTTGCCGCCCGTCGTCGCCTTGTTGCGCAACTGTCCCGATGCACCCGCGAGTAGCGCGCGGGACAGGACTTCGTAATCACGGCGGACAATCTCATCCGCGGCAAGATCGCTGTTTGTGACCATCGCACCAATGCGCAGGCCGCCCTCGGCGGTCTGGGTGATCTGGTGCAGGTCAAGGCGGTTGATATCCACCAACACATCGGGCGTCATCACCTCAAGCTTCATCAGATCAATGAGGTTTGTGCCGCCTGCAATAATCGCAGAGCCGTGCACAGCTGCCGCTTTCGTTGCGTCGGAATGGCTTGTGGCGCGGGTATAGTCGAACGACTTCATCGGCCTTCCTCCGCTGCCGCTTCGCGGATCGCATTCACGATGCCGGTATATGCAGAGCATCGGCACAAGTTGCCGCTCATCCGTTCGGAGATTTCTTCATCAGACAAGACCGCAGTGCCATCCAACGTTTCTGACACGTTCGAAGGCCATCCCGCTTTGGCCTCTTCCAGCATCGCGGTAGCAGAGCAAATTTGGCCCGCCGTGCAGTACCCGCACTGAAATCCGTCGTGTTTGATGAACGCCTTCTGCAATGCAGAGAGCTTTTCCGGCGTGCCCAGTCCTTCGATGGTCCTGATGTCGTCCCCGTCGTGCATACACGCAAGGGTCAGACATGAATTGATCCGCTGACCATTCACGATCACCGTGCAGGCCCCGCATTGCCCGTGATCGCAGCCTTTTTTCGTGCCTGTCAGGTCAAGATTGTGACGCAACAGATCAAGCAAGGTGGTGCGATGATCAACGTCAACGTCGTGCGTCTCACCGTTGATCGTAAGCAAAGTCCTACGGGTCATGAAATTTCCTTCGGTTTGAATTCAGTGCCCGACGTGTTGAATAAACACGCTTCAAGCACGGTCCAACGGTTCGGTCCTGCTAAAGTTCCGACAGTGATCGGGAATTCGCGGCGGTGCATGTCCGCAAAATGAAGAATCAGCCCCCCATTTCTCAGGTCTTCCTCCACGTGCCGCGACGCGCTATACTTCTAGGAAGTGACGAGGGAGTTTCCGAAAATGGACAAGCGGCACCGGTAAGCCGGCAACCCTGCTTTTGATGATAGCCGCTGCCAAAACCCGCAGCGTTCGTATCCTTACGTCCAAACTCCCCAAGGAAATACCATGCCAAGATTGACTGGAAAAACCGCCCTTGTAACCGGTGGTGCGCGCGGAATTGGTTCTGCTATTGCCCGTGCATTTATAGATGAAGGTGCCACTGTGATCGTCACGGATAGTGACAGGAATGCGGGTGAAGCCACTGCCGCGCGGATCGGCGCGCAATTCACAAAACTCGACGTCGCGTCCGAGGCAGATTGGACTGCCATAGCAAGGCAGTATCCGACCCTCGATGTACTTGTGAACAATGCAGGTGTCACAGGATTTGAGGGGCCCTTCGACGGTACACCGCCTGCCCACGACCCCGAAAATGCGCAACTCGGTGATTGGCACGCCGTCCACGCGGTCAACCTTGATGGCACATTTCTGGGGTGTCGCTATGCAATCCGCGCCATGCGCGCGCAGGGTACCGGATCCATTATCAACATATCATCACGCTCTGGGCTGGTCGGCATCCCGATGGCGGCGGCCTATGCCTCGTCTAAGGCCGCCGTGCGCAATCACACCAAGACTGTCGCCCTTTATTGCGCGGGCCAAGGGCTCAACATCAGGTGCAACTCGATCCATCCGGCGGCAATCATGACACCCATGTGGGAGCCGATGCTCGGGACAGGTCCGGACCGTGATGACCGCATCGCCGCTATGGTGGCCGACACCCCGCTGCAACGGTTCGGAGAACCGGAAGAGGTCGCGGCAATCGCTGTTTTGCTCGCCTCGGATGAGGCCACCTATATGACCGGCACTGAGATATCGGTTGATGGCGGTATCCTCGCAGGCTCGGCTGCCACGCCGGGCACCTGAGCGGCAAAAACGACCATACCAAAGTGCCGCCGCGTCATTGGCAATATGTCGCCGAAATAACCCAATGGGGAAAACGGACACGTTTTAACCGCAATTCGCGCCAACTTTGATGATAGTTCATACCGAATCGTATGAATCTTTTTACGCTGCTTTCTTGTTGTGCAAGTTGCACACAAAAGCGGCATAGGACCTAAGTCATGGTAAATGTTACCGGTAGTGGAAATGTAGGCGGCGTTAACCAATCGGCGGATAACGTCTTTGGCAACGGTGATTTCTGGTTCGAGTGGATTGAGCTTACCGGCACCTCTACGGCAAACCTCACGCAGGCAGGCTTTAACATCGGGAACGGCACACTTGGTGCCAACCAGGTTGTTTACAATGCTGGTACGACAAATGATGTGAACCTGCCATCACAAGCAGGCACCCTCGGGAACAGCGGCGATGACTTCGCAATCCGTCTGTCCACAACCCTGACCGTCACGACCGGTGGCAGCTATACCTTCAACGTCGGGTCCGATGACGGCTCACGTCTGTATGTCAACGGCGTCGAAGTTGTACAGAATGACAACCAGCACGCTTTTACGAACGCATCAGGCAGCGTCACCCTGCCCGCAGGCCAGCACGAAGTCACGATTATTTACTTTGAACGCGGCGGCCAGCAGCAGCTTCAGACCAGTATTCAAGGCCCCGACTATCCAACCACTACACGGCTTCAGGATGCGAATGTATCCTCGAACGCAGGCAGCGATTCAATCTCGTCTGGTGCAGGCAACGATCAGATCATCACAGGCACGGGCCTCGATACTGTGGATGCAGGCGCGGGAAACGATACCGTTGTTGGCGGCCCCCAAGCTGACAGCATTTCTGGCGGCACCGGTAATGACCGTCTCGAAGGGGGCGGGGGGTCAGACACAATTAATGGCGGTGATGGCAACGACACGATTGTCGGCTTTGTATCGACTTCCATCAATACCGGCAGCATCGCCGTAGCGAGCGACGATGGCTCCGCTGACGTTCTGAATGGTGGTGCGGGCAATGACCTGATCGCTGGTGGCGGGGGCAATGACACGCTTTCCGGCGGCAGTGGCGATGACACTATTTTCGGCGGTGATGGCAACGACCAGATCGACACAGGCACAGGTTTTGACGTCGTCGATGCAGGCGCCGGAAACGACACCGTATTCGGCGGCCCCCAAGGTGACAGTATTTTCGGCGGGACCGGCAATGACCGCATCGAAGGCCGCGATGGTGCCGATACGATTGACGGGGGCGATGGCGATGACACAATTGTCGGCTACGATTCAACTTCGATCAACTCCGGCGGTATCGCTGTGGCGACCGATGATGGCTCTGCCGACATTCTGCGTGGCGGCGGCGGCAATGACATCATTGCGGGTGGTGCGGGCAACGATACGATTGATGGCGGCACCGGCAATGATACCATTCTGGGCGGTGCAGGATCAGACAGCCAGACAGGTGGAGACGGTTTTGACTTGTTCACCGTATCTTCGGGCGATGATATCATCACCGACTTCAACACCGGCACGGGCCAGAACTTCAACGACGGCAACCAGTTCAACAACGACTTTCTGAACCTTGCGCCGTTCTACACCAACATCTTCGAAGCGCGGCGCGATCTGGCCGACAACGGCATTCTGGATCAGTCTGTCGCCACGGATGACTACACCGACAACACTGCCCTACCCGGTACAATCACGCTGGTCGGCACGCCACCTGCCAACCTGACGTTCGACAACGTTAACGTTGTTTGCTTTGCCACCGGTACGCGTATCCTTGGCCCCGTGTCCGAGCGTGCAGTCGAAGGGCTGACCGCCGGCGATCTGGTCACGACACTCGACAAAGGGGACCAACCGATCCGCTGGATCGGCAAGCAAAGCATGTCCTCGGAACTTTTGCAGCAAAACAAGCGCCTGCGCCCGATTTGCATTCGTTCAGGCGCACTTGGTCATGGCCTGCCGCATAGAGATTTGCGCGTCTCTCCACAGCACCGCATCCTCGTCTCCTCTCCTATTGTGCGGCGCATGTTCGGCGTGGACGAAATTCTTGCGCCTGCCAAAAAGCTGCTGGACCTGCCGGGAATTGAGCGTGACGACAGCTGTGAAGATGTCACCTATTATCACCTGCTGCTGAAAGAGCATGAAATTCTGTTCGCGGATGGTGCCCCCGCCGAGAGCCTGTTCACCGGCCCCATGACGATGGCCTCGCTGAGTACGGAATCGCGCGCGGAACTGGCCGAAATGCTGTCTCACAACCCGTGGCTTGATAATGTCATGGAATCGGCGCGCGTTTTGCCATCGGGTGCGGCATTGCGTAACATGATCCGCCGTCATACCCGGAACGACCGGCCATTGTTGGAAAACTTCTTCAAATGCCAAGAGAACGATATTGAGCAAGCGCGTTCCAAAACAAGCGGGCCCGTTGCGCAGTTGGCGGGCGTCTAGAAACTCGCGTCACAGCGCATCGCTCCTATCCGGTCACACCGACACTTTGCCCAGATCAAGGCCATGGGTTTTGCACACCTTTGCGTGGACCTTGGCCAGCGCGTCATGCTCTGGGTGGTCTTTGCCAAGATTGCGCTGCTGCCACCAATCATCCTCGATATCATAAAGCTCGGTTGTGCCATCATTGTAGCACACGAAGCGGTATTTACCTTGACGGATTGCTGCTCCGTGCGGGTTGAACGTCGGCACTGCCCGCTCGGGCTCCGCCGCGCCGCCATTCACGAC
>JBATTJ010000080.1:0-37962 GCA_049670485.1 Sulfitobacter sp. | reverse complement strand
CGCACAAGCAGGCCACCATCGACTGGCTGGACGGTTTGGGCGCAATCGCCGGCCCGATGGGCAGCGGGCGGCGCTATCAAAACTATCCCCGTCGCGGCACGTCAAATTTTCTGGAGGCGTATTTCGGAGAGAACCTGCCCCGTTTGAAACAGATCAAAGCGCAGGTCGATCCCGGCAATATGTTCTGGTTCGAGCAAAGCATCGGGCCCAAGCCTGATAAACGACCGCCCGTTGTGTACGAGCCACATCAGAGCGAAGAGGACGAACGCTATGACGGATGAAACGCACACCGCTTGTACCCATGCGGATCCTGCAACCTGCGCGCCGTGGTGCGGACGTGACCTGACGCAAGGGCGTGTTTTGGGTATTTTCTTTGATCCGCCCATGGCCATAGCGCGGGTGGGCAGGTCGAAAGAACCGATGCCCGCCTACCGTTGGAAGCTGGATGAAAATCCCGCACGCGGGGTGCAGACCACGATTGTACCGGCGCCGAGTCTGGTGGAGACTTCTACCAAAGGGTCGGGCCATCATCCCTATACGCTGAGGGTTGAGACGCCTGATCAGGTGACGTTCAAAGATCGCCATGGCAAGATTAAACCCGTTGCACCGTTTTTCGAGCTGTGGGCACGGGTGCAGGACACCGACGGATCAGTAGTCGAAGTGCCGGTCACGCGCGCGTTTCTTGAGGCGCGGGGTACCAACCTTAAACACCTGCAATTCACCGTTATTGCCGCCAATCGCAAGGCCGAGGCGCGGACCAAGCTGGCCTCTTGTGCTGCGATTGCGCGCAGGGTGTTTGCCGCAAACGCCTATAAAACCCATCATCTGGATGCGATCAGCCCGCATACTGAAGGGCAGGTGCCGCTGGTGCGTGAGGATGCGCCGCTGCCACTGGGAAAGATACAGACGTTCAAGGAAAACCTTGAAGGGTTGAGCTGCCGGACGCGGTTGGACCAAATTCGCATCCGCTTTACCCCCGGCAAGGGAGACACATATGGCCCGCCCGAAGCAGGCAAGGCACCGGCATCCCCGTTGCCACCTGGTAAATTCTCGCCGCCGATGAAGGAATACGGGCGCATCCATAAAATGACCCGCAAGGAGAACAGGATTCTCAGCTCCGACACGCCATGGCTGGGCTATAACTTCCGCACGGATGGTACCCCCAAATGGCCGACCCCGATCGACAGCTATGATGGTGCGCGTGTGGGGTCGGGCAACAGTTGGGGTCTGATCGACGACACTTGTGATCTGGTGCTGACGGCACAGATGGCCGTGAACGGACAGGCGCATGTGGCGCAAGCCCGTGCGATGGCAGGCCCGCCAGATTTTGCGCCGGACAAGCGCCCGATGTATTCGATCAAGGATGAGTTGGAAGATCGCGATTTGCCGTCCTCAAAGCTGGATATCAACGAGACGCCGCGCGAGATCCTTGATCTGTTCCGCCGTATTTTCGAGACGGCAAGTCTGGTCAATCTGGACCAGCGGCGCAGTTGGGCGCTGGATGGCAATGCCCAGCTTTTGAGTGAGCCGGACGAAAATGACCCTGATTGGGACGCTGGTATCACGCCGCATGTGGGGCCGAAATCCATGCGCAAAAGCGATGCGCCCTATGCCAGTCTGGTGCCGGAGTACACGCCCGGTCAGGGCGACACGATTGAGCAGCGCTCGGGTGCGGAGGACCGTCTGCCTTATACCCAAGTTGTGCAGCAGGTGCATGCGCGCATGTGTGACAGCCCGATTTTGCGCGCCTTTCTGGCCCGTGATCCCGACAGGGTACGCCGCATCGTGCGCCCGCCGTTTGCCCATGTGGGCGAGTTGCCAAAAATTCCTGGTGTGCAAAAAGGAACGCTGGTCGATTTCGGTGCGGCAAGCACGGCGGATGAAGTTGAATATCGCGATCCGCGTGCGGTCCTTGCCCAAACCTATGACATGCGGATGCCGCCTTATATGCGCCACTCGATGGGGACGCCTTTGTCGATCACGCGGCGGCAATACGATCTGCTGATGAAATACCTCGAAAAGCTTGAGGGGGATTGGAAACACAGCGTGCAACCCGATGTGGACACGACCCTTGCGGAGGAAAAAGCATGACGGCTGGACCCAGACAGCTCAACAATGCGCGCAAATCTGACGCGCAGGGTGAACCCGCTTATGCAGAGCCTGTTTTGGGAAACCCAGTCTCTACCTTGATGGAATCGGGGGTGGGCAATTGCTTTCCGGGTCTTGAATTTGACGTGCGCCAACTTGATGTGCGCTTCTTTCCGGGGTTGGTTTTCGAGTTTTTGGGCATCACGCCTGCGGGGGCGGATGGCACCCAAGGCGCGCGGTTGCTTTATGCCAATCCCGGCGGTGATCCGGTCATTGCGGATCACTATACCGCTGACGGTCCTGCGTGGGTGACCACCCTCAAACGGGAGTATGCGGGACCAGGTGGTGCAGCCTTGGGCGATGGCACATGGTATCTGCATTTCGTGGAGCAAGATGGCAAGCGGATCATGATGTATGATTATGCGCTTTATCAAAACGGTGTGGGACTGACGCCTTATGAGGGTGAAACCGTGTGGTGGATCATCCGCCTGATCGAGGCGGAAAAGCCGCTCACTGTGGCGCTGACACAGCGCGGACCGGACGGCAGCCCCAGTGGCACGCCGGTAGTTCTGACAGGGCGTCGGCGGATATTTCTGAACAACGAAGGCATGATTGATCCGGTCTATCACCCCGGTGAGCTGACATCGTCGATGTGCAGCCCGTGGACCCATGATTTCCGCGACTGTGCCTGCCATTATTGGGCATCGAACCATCCCGATGTGGTCTTGGGTGAGGTTGACGATCCGCAGCAGATGTTGCCCGATGGCACTGACAAGGGTGATCCCGCGCAGGCGGTGACCTTCATCGACTGGATGCGCCGCCGCCACCTTCCGCTCAAGGATGTATCGGCGGAGACGACATTGGAGAAGGCGCGCCCCGACCGGTACGATCCTTATGAGATCAACCTGCATTGGGAAGAGCTTGATTTCGTGCTGCAGGGGCAGGAAGTTGCGGCAACAACCCCGACGAAGAAGGTCGATCCGATCAAGCCGTACAAGAACCTCGAGGATATGATCGACGATCTTAAAGAGCTTGCGGGGATGGAGCTGACGCTGGCGCTGGAATACCTGTATGCCTATTTCAGTCTGCGTGAACCTGATGAGGTAACGCCGGATCAAGAGGCGCTTTGGCCCGGTCTGACAGAGGATTTGCGCGCCGCACGGCAGTTGATCCTGTCCGTCGCGCTGAGTGAGATGACGCATTTGCGCTGGGTCAACCAAACGCTCTGGCTCATTTTCAAAGCCTATCCAGAGGCGGGCACATACACGCCCTGTTTGCGTCCTGCGCCGCAGGATACGAAAACGCCACCCGATGGCTCACAAAGCGGATCGGGGGTTCTGCGCTCTGCGACACAAGATGTTTTGCAGAGCTTTGTCGATATTGAGCGGCCCGGCGCCCATCTGGATACCGAGTATATCAAGCTGGTGGCGTATCTGCGCGATGCGATGGATGCCTTTCCCGAAGGGCTGTTTCAATTGGCTGTGCGCATCGACAGTGACGGCATGCAGCACTACCAGAAATTTCGTGATGTGAAGCGGATTTTGGCACCTTACGCGGGTCAGCCGGAAGTGTATTTGCGCCCTATCGTTGAGGCGCAGTCCGACGCGCCCGAGGTGCAACCCGCACTTGAGCGGATCACAAGCGCGCTTGATGCCTTGGCCGAAGCCTATCTGATCGAAGCGAACCTTGGCGATATGCCAAGAGCCAACGCACGGATCACATACGCCCGCGACGCCATGCACGAGCTGAGCAATATGGCATTGGCGCTGGCGCGCAAGAATATCGGCGTGCCTTTCTTTGCGAACCTGCAATGACAGCCGTTTTGCATGATCTTAAAACCCGACCTGCCAGTGCGCTTGCCCATGTGGCGGGGGATCTGGTGCTGATGGCAGAGACGGCGGCGATCTTTGGTCTGTCCAGCTTGGAAGCGGACAGTTTGCGCACCGCTTTGCGTGCGGGGGATGCTGCGGCTGCGCCGGCACTTGTGCGTTTGGGTTTGGAGGCAGTGCCGCTTGGTCTTCCGCCAGTCTCTGCGATCCAGCCTGCGCGCGCGCTTGCTTTGACGGTGTCACAGACCTGCAATCTGGCCTGCGGATATTGCTATGCGGCGGGCGGTAACTTTGGCGGGGCTGACACGCGCATGGGTTGGGACGTGGCCAAACGCGCGATTGATCAACTGATCGAGGCGACGGTGCCGGGGGGCGGTGTTAAAATCGCCTTCATGGGTGGGGAGCCGATGGTTGCGCGCGATCTGATCCGCGACGCGGTGGAATATGCCAATGCACGCGGCGCGGCGCGGGCGATAAAGGTGGGGTATTCGCTGACTACGAATGGTACGTTGATTTCAGCGGACGATGCGGAGTTTTTCGCGCGCCACCGGTTTGCTGTGACCGTAAGCCTTGATGGGGGCCGCGCAGTGAACGATCGTTTGCGCCCTGACCGTGCGGGCAAGGGCAGCTTTGACCGGGTCGCGGCGCGCATCGCGCCCTTGCTTGAGCGGCGCGCGCGCATATCGCTTGGGGCGCGGGTGACGGTGACACCGCAAAATCTGGACCTGCCGCAGGTGGTTGAAGATATCGCCGCCCTTGGCTTTGCTTCGGTTGGTGTGTCCCCGATGATTTCCTCGCCGACGGGGCAGGGGGCGTTGGCGGGTCAGGATTTCGCGCAACTGCTTGAGGCGATGACCGCCTGCGGTGATGCATGGATGGAGGCGACACTGGCGGGGCGGGACCATGCGTTTGCAAATCTCGCGACCGTATTGAGTGAATTACATCGGGGCAGCCCGCGCAGCCATGGCTGTGGTGCGGCGCGCGACTATCTTGCTGTGGATGCGGCGGGTGATTATTCCGCCTGCCACCGGTTCGTAAAAGATCCGCTAGGGGCGATGGGTGACCTCGCTTCTGGTCCCGATGATGCCGCGCGCGCGGCCTTCCTTGATGCGCGCACGGTTGAGCGGCAAAGCCCGTGCCAGTCATGTTGGGCGCGGCGGTTGTGTGGTGGTGGATGCCATCAGGAGGTACTGCATGCGGGCCGTCCGGCGTGCGACTTTGTGCGTGGCTGGCTCGACTATGGATTGCGCGCATATGGACGGCTTCATGCCGCGCGACCGGAATGGTTTGATGCACACTCATAACGTCGATGTCGCTGTTCTGGGCGCGGGTCCGGCGGGGGCGATTGCTGCGCGGCAATTGGGTCGGGCAGGGGTCGATGTTCTGCTGATTGATCCTTTCATGCAAAGGGCGGGTCACACGATGGAGAGTTTTCCTGCCTCCGGTGCGCCGCTGGCCGAGGAAATCGGTTTGCTTGGGTTGTTGTGCGATACGAGTGACGGACCTGCGGCGGCGATGAATATGCAGTGGCGCGAGCACCCCGAAGTGCAAATCTTCGAAGGGGACGGTCCGCTGTTGCTGCACCGTGGGCTGTCCCATGCGCGGCTGCGCGAAGCGGCGCTTGAGGTGGCAAAGTCGCTGATCGCACGAGTGCGCAGTATCGCCCCCACAGCCAGCGGCGCGCAGGTTGTCACCGATGCGGGCACGGTGCAGTGTCGCATGGTGCTCGATGCGCGGGGCAGGTCCGCTGTGCGGCGGCCATCGTCTGACTTGATTGCACTGCCATTTACTGCGCGCGGCGCGCGCCACGCACACACTATGCACCTCGCTGCGCTGGAAGCGGGATGGATCTGGGCCGTGACGCAGGCCGATGGCACGGCACATGGCGCGGTGTTTCAGCGCGCAGCTACGCTTGCAGGATTGAGCCTGTCCGAGCGGGCGCAATACGCAGCGCATGCTTTTGCGCACGCGGAAATGTTCAGAGACCTTGGTGCGGTTGAGACAGGCAGGCCGGTGCCAGCAGGATTGTCGATTGTCGATGATCCCGTTGTCAGTGGCCGGCATATGATGATCGGTGATGCCGCATTGGCCCGCGACCCCATTGCGTCGCACGGGTTGGTGCACGCCATGCGCACGGCGGTTCAGGCGGCCATTGCGGTTCGTACCATCCTTGATCCCGCAACGGATACCCGTGCGGCCATACGCTTTGTGCGGCACAAACACGCAATGGCAGCGACAGCGGCGCGGCGCGCGACTGAACAGGCGTACGGCGATCAATCGGCACATCGCACGGCGTTTTGGCAGCAGACAGGCAGCGCACCATCGCCGCCCGCGATGATTGGCGCAGATGCATCAGGTGTCGTTTCCCTCGCTACACCGCTGACCCGTGCGCCCGTGTTGGAAACGGACCGCATCCGCTGGGCGCCCGCGATTTCCCTGCCAGACACGGCAGATTTTATCACGGCAATTGGTCCCATTACCGCGCTGGAGATTGCCGCCGCGTGTAGGCCCGCCGCTTCGCTACACGAAATTGCGCGCAGATTGGGACAGCAACACAGCATGCCGGTGGTGTTCGAGGTTCTTGAACAACTGACCCTTGGCGGTGCTTTTGCATCTGTGGCGCGCGCACATTAAAGCAGCGTGTTTGCGCGTTTTACGTCCCACCCTTGACCGTCGGATATGACTTTGCTCAGGGCCTCGCGAACTTGCGCGCGGGTGTTGTCGCAGGGGTTTGCCTCCGCCATATCGCACGAAATGCGCAGGGCCAGTGTCGACGCACCGACTTGCGTGGCCTTGCTCAGCGCCTCTTTGCGAAGGTGTTGTGCAGTGTCGCCATTGCCGCGCGCGTCGGCGGCCCGCGCGCGCATGCGGATCAACTCGGGCGCGGTCCATGTCTCACCGGTGCGGGCTTCGGTGCGGGCGCCGTCGGACAATGCGGCGTCGGCGGCGTCCAGATTGCCGACGCGCAAGAACACATCTGCCAGCAGGGAAGTCAGCAGCGGGCCGTAGTTGAACGGGTTCACCGCCAGAAAGCCGTTTACGTGTTCGTCAAGCTTGGCCATCTGCTCAGCCGTGGGTGGCATTTTTTGCAGGCATAACCCCGTCATATAGGGAAACAGGATCGCAGCAGCGCGCATCACGCGGATATCAAGTTTGTCTCCCAGTGCGATCGCTTCATCCGCAATCGCCGTCATTTCGGACCCTTCGCGGGCCAACGCACCCAGCATTAACCGGAACGCTATCGCCTGTGCCAGAGAATGTGCATGGTCAATCTCGCGGGAGTGATCAATCGAAAAGGCGGCAAATTCGCCTGCTTTTACCAGATTACCTTGCATCCAGTTGGACATCGACAGGAACACGGCGCAAATCTCGGCGTGATCATAGCCGTGGGCGTGGGCAAGGCTGGCATGCTCTTGCTTGTCATATTGATCCAGCGCGATGCCAAGGTTGCGCAGCGCGGTATCATAGTCGCCCCGGTGAAATGCCACCGCCCCGATCGCGCGGGTGCCGATCATGGTGAAGGTTTTGTTCTGGCTCCGCCGCGCAGTGTCGAGCAGGATTTGGGCATGCTCTTCGGCGCGAGGGTAATCGGCCCGCACCAGCGCATGTGCATACAGTCCATTGAGTGCCAGAAGTTCGGTCTGGCTGTCCCCGGTGCTGCGCGCCAGATCAACGGCCTGCTGTCCCAACTCGGCACTGGCGTCAGTGGCGATGCCAAAGCGGGACCGCTCAACCGAGGCGAGGCCAGTGATGGTGCGCAACCGCTTTTTATTAATTTGATCGGTATCGGGGAGTTGCTGTTGCGCGGTGTTGGCAATTTCCAGAAAGTACCCCGCTTCGATGAGCGCGGACCGCTTGAGCATTTTCTCACCGGCATTGAGCGCATGCTCTGACGTGGCTGCCCAATCGCGCGCCACGTGGGCATGGGTGGCCAGAATGTCCGGCCTGCGGCTTTCGATATCTGTATCGAACTGGCCAAGGGCGACATAAGCGGCGGCGTGCAGTTTTCTGCGGGACTGGCTGACGATCTGTTCGTAGATCACATCGCGGTAAACTTGGTGGCGGAAGCTGATGACCTCGCCGTTTGGCCCTGTTTCGCGCACGATCAATCCGGCCTCGATCAATGCCTCGACTGCGGGGGCCATGCCGTCCGCATCGCGCTCCTGTACGGCGGCCAGCAGATCAAGGCTGGCCGGACTGTTGAGCACCGCAAGCGCCTCGATCACACTGCGGCCAAGCTGGATACCGTCGAGACGTTTGGACACGGATTCGTAGATGGTGTGGGGGATTTCCACGACACCGGTGTCGCCGGTCAGTTGATGTTGCAACTGCGCCTGTCCCAGTGTTTCGAGCATGAGGGGATTGCCACCGGAGTTGGCGAGGATACTCGTGCGAACCGATTGCGGGACCGGTCTGGCCCCGAGAATCTGCTGCAAAAGTGTTTCTGAACAGGCAGCCGTCAGCGGGGGTAGCATGAGGGGCGTGTAACCCTCATCATCGGCCCAGAAGGCCGCATGCTCGTCACGGGTGAGCACGACCATGGCCAAAGGCGCGTTTGTCATGCGGGCTCCGGCAAGGGTTTGCCGCATCAAGTCGCGGGTAGATTCGTCGGCCCATTGTGCGTTCTCGATTACGATCAGGGTCGGGGTATCTGTGTCGGGGATCATCCAATCGGAGAGGAGCGCCATGATCTGATCGCGGTCACTCAGCGAGAGGGTCGCCTGGCCCGGTTGTGCCTTGCTCAACCCCAGATATTGTGCAGTTTGCTGGACAAGCTTCGGGTCCGGGTTGCCCAACAGTGATGTTAGGGTCTGCGCATTGGGGTCTTTTCGGGTCAGCCGTTCCAGCGCCTTCGTGACAGGATGAAGGGGCGAGCGTGCGGCCATCGCGGTGCAATTGAAGTGCAGGATGCGCGGAACAGCGGTGGCGAGTGAGGCGGTAAATCCCTGCAACAGGGTCGTTTTGCCAATGCCGGCGTCCCCAATTACGCAGAGTGCGCCGGGCGTTCCAGCCTGTGCTTGTGTCCAAAGTGTCGTGAGCGCGTTGATCGCATATTGACGCCCGATGAGTGCACCGGTTGATGCGGGACCATCTGTAGACTGACCCAGCCCGACGACATGAAAAACCTCTGTTCCCTCAGGCAGCCCTTTGAGCTGGTGCGCCTCTGCCTCGGTATATTGTACGGATTCTCGGGTGAGCTGTTTGGTCTTTTCATCCACCGCAATCGCATGTGTGCGTGCGACTGTCTGGAGCCTTGCTGCGCGGTTTACGACAAGGCCAACCAATTGCATCGGATCGCCGGGCATGTTGCCATCGGCTTGGCCCACGGCGGCCTGACCGGTGGCAATCCCGATGCGCGTATCAATGTAGATGGGATCGCGTGTCTCGAAGGTGACCGGATTTTGCGCCAGTGCGTTTTGCAAATCCTGAGCGGCCAGCACACACCGCTCGGCAAAACCGTCGAGCACGCGCGGATAGCCGAACAGGATGACCACCCCGTCGCCCTGCAAGCCAACCAGATATCCTTCGCGCTGCGCCACGATGGTATTGGCGATCTTATAATAGTGTTGAAGCACCGTTTGCATGTCTTCGATGCTGAGTTGCTGGCTGAGTTCTGTGGAGCCCACGATATCGCAGAACAACACACTGATGCGGCGCAGCTGAAGCGGGGCTTCATCGACCGTCTGGGTATCGGCATGTTTGGGAGGTTCTGACCGCAAAACATCAAGGGCGAGCAACAGCTTCTTGCGCTGCCCGAGTGTGAGCCCCAATTCTTTGAGATCATCCTTGTCGAGCAACAGAAGCGTGGGCATGTCGATGTCTTCGGCAAGGAACGTGCCGAGCAGCTGATCCATGCCAATGCCGGATAGAAAATCGGAGATATTCTGCTCCGGACTTGTCATGACACTCGTTATCTCCAAACACCTGACGGCCAAGTAAAACATGAACGTTTGGCTAGCCCTACATGCACCATGGCAGGAAACGCAATGACGTCAATGATATGGAGGTAAAGTGCGACGATCTATGGAGTAAGTCAGGAGCTACTGCGACGGAGTGCTGCACGATGGCATCAGAGATTTTGCGTTGATGTATTTGCCGACATAGCCCTTATACATTATCACTTGGTGATCACTTTAATAATCATATGTGATGAGTAGATGACCTTTGAGCAGATCAGAACGTTTTTATGGGTGTCGCGCCTTGGCGGGTTTCGCAAAGCGGCAGAGCGGTTGCATCTGTCCCAGCCTGCCGTCTCCACCCGCATCGCGACGTTGGAGGACGAGTTGCGCGTCTCCTTGTTCGAGCGTGGTCCCGGCGCGCTTGTTCTGACCAAACACGGCATACTTCTGCTGTCTTATGCGGAACAATTGCTGTTTGTTGAGGAAGAGATAAAGCAGCGGGTTGCCGATCCGGCAAAGACAGAAGGGCTGTTTCGTGTGGGCGCGTCAGAGACCATCGCGCAGGCTTGGTTACCGACGTTTCTTAAGGCGGTCAGCGATCAATATCCGAGTGTGAATGTTGATCTAACGGTCGATATCTCCCTTAATCTGCGCACTGCGGTACTGGAGCGCCGGATTGATCTGGCGCTTTTGATGGGGCCAATTTCTGAGTATTCTGTCGAGAACGTGGACCTTCCTTCGTTCGATCTGCACTGGTACAGGTCTTCTTCCAATGAAGAGACGGACCTCACTAAAATTCCTGTGATTTCATATGCGAGCAAGACGCGGCCTTACCGCGAGTTGATGTCGGTCCTTGCGCGTACTGTCGGGCCGAAGGCGCGCGTGTTTTCTTCTGCCTCCCTGTCGGCCAGTCTGAAGATGATTGCGGCGGGTGTCGCCGTTGGCCCGTACCCCCGTGCCCTTGCCAATGATTTTCTCGAGACAGGGCAGATTGTGGAGTTCGATCCGGGTATTCATCCGCGCCCGTTGGAGTTCACGGCCTCCTACCTCTCAGAGCCGCGCAGCTTTCTTGTGGAGAACAGTGCGCGCATTGCGCAGGCTGTGGCGCAGGAATGGGACCGCTCGCACCCCAGCTAGATTTAAGAAATCTATCAGAAGTGATCGATAATGATAATTTGCGTCAATTGTCACAGGTATGTGAGGCTTTCGTAATACTGCGAGGCGCCGGATATGACCTATCATTCAATGATTCACGAAGACCTGAAGTCCCTGTCTGCCCATGATGTTCGTGCGGCGATACGGGCGGGCAAATATCTCGGGCACACCTCTGGCCTTGCGGCGGGCAAACTTCAATGCAACCTTGCGATTATTCCCGCCGCTTTCGCGCTCGATTTTCTGCGGTTCTGTCTTCGCAATCCCAAGCCGTGTCCGGTGGTCGGTGTAAGCGAAACGGGTGATCCTTTTTTGCCAACATTGGGCGCGGATATTGATATCCGGACCGACGTGTCGCGCTACCGTGTCTTTCGCGACGGCATTCTGACGGATGAGCCGCACGACCTTAATGCGCTGTGGTCGGATGATTTTGTGACTGTCGCGCTGGGATGTTCGTTCACGTTCGAGAACGCACTGCTGCGCCATGGCCTTCCGGTGCGCCATATGGAAACTGGGCGGAATGTTCCGATGTACCGGTCAAACTATGCGCTGGCCCCTGCGGGACAGTTTCAGGGCCAGATGGTCATCACCATGCGGCCCATTCCTGCAGAGCAAGTCGCCGCCGCATACGAGATCAGCGCCCGCTATCCTCATGCACATGGCGCGCCGATGGCGCATGGTGATCCGGCTGATGTCGGCATTCCCGATCTGTCCAAACCCGATTGGGGGGAGGCGGTGGAGATCCACGATGGGGAAGTGCCCGTCTATTGGGCCTGTGGCGTGACACCGCAAAACGTACTTCTCAACGCAAAACTGCCGATCTGCATCACCCATTCGCCGGGCCACATGCTCATCGCGGATGTGGCGGAAGATGCCGAAACAACAATTCTGACACCCAATTGAACCCACCAACATGGAGATGAAAATGAAAAGAGCCCTGTCCGTACTTGTGGCCACCACAGCCCTCGCCACCCCTATTTTTGCCGAAGACCTGTCGGTTGTCGGCAGCTGGTCCAGCCTGCCCCTGCACAACACCTATGAAGCGCCGTTCTGGAACGAGACCCTGCCTGCGGCGGGTGATTTCAGTGTCGAGCTTACGACGCATAACCAGATGAGCCTTGGCCTTGGTGATATCTATCCACTGCTGGGTCAGGGGGTTTACGACGTTGCCATGACTGTGGCCGATTATGCTGTTGCCGACGCGCCGGAGCTTGAAGGTCTCGATGTGCCGCTGCTTGCGCTGACGGCAGATGAAGCCCGCGCAATGGTCGATGCCGCGCGCCCCATGGTCACCGATATCTATCACGACCGGTTTAATTCACACGTGCTGGCCATCGCGCCTTATCCACCGCAGGTCGTTTTTTGTAACGCCGAAATTGCGAACCTCGGTGATCTTGCGGGCCTCAAAGTGCGCGCATCGGGTCGCATGACGGCCAAGCTGCTTGAGGCGTTAGGCGCCGAAGGCGTAAATGTTTCCTTCTCCGAAGTGCCGGGTGCGCTGCAAAAAGGTGTGGTTGATTGTGCCGTGACGGGTGCGGGCTCCGGTTATTCCGCGGGCTGGTGGGAAGTGTCCACACACCTGTTGCCGATTCCGCTGGGTGGTTGGGATTCGGTTGTGACCGCGATCAACCTCGACAAATGGAACGGCATGTCAGCGGAAAATCAGGCATTACTGACCGATCAGGTCAAAACAGGGTTTGAGGATCTGGCCTGGGCCAGCGCACAAGACGCGCTTGTCAATGACATCGCCTGCCTTACAGGCAATGGCGAATGCCCGTCCGGTGAAGCACGCTCCATGACATTGGTTGAGGTGAGCGACGAAGATTTCGCCCGCGCCCGTGACATCCTGACGACCGAAGTGCTGCCCGAATGGGCCGAGCGTGCCGGTGGGGATTGGGCCACACGTTGGAACGACAGCGTCGGCAAAGTTGTCGGCGTCGAAATCAAGTAAGCGATACTCCCAACAAGGGGCGGACCGACATGGAACTCAAGATGATAGAAACGCTGCGCAGGCTAAACAAAGGGGTTGCCCTTTGTGTGGGTGCAGGCCTGCTGATCTGTGCAGCCTTCGTGCTGACGGATATCATCATGCGCCGGTTCGGGACGTCCCTTGGCGGGACCGAGGAGATCGCGGGTTATGCCATGGCGCTCGCGACTTCATGGGGCATGTCCTATACCCTGCTTGAAATGGGCCATGTGCGCATCGACATCCTGCGCAGTCAGGTCAACAGTTTCAAACGTGCGCTGTTCGATGTGTTCTCGATGATTGTGATGTCCGGCGTGATCATCACAATCGCGCTCAAGGCGTGGCCGGTGCTTGAGCGTTCGATCAAGAACGGCTCGACCGCAAACACCCCGCTTGAGACACCGCTGATCTGGGTCCATGCACCGTGGTTTGCAGGCTGGGTCTGGTTCGCATTCATGTCCACGATTGTCACGCTTTGTGCGCTGAGCCTGCTGCTCAAACGGCGCCATGAAGAGACAGAGAAATTCATCGGCGCATTCGCAGAACAGGACACGTTGAAATGATCGGCTATGTCTCTCTGGGCCTGCTTGGTCTGCTTGCGCTTTCTATCCCAGTTGGCATCGTTTTGTTCCTTTTGGGGTTTGGCATTGATACGTTCTTCTCCAGCTTCCCGCTCACTCGCGGGCTGGGGAACATGGTGTGGTCGTCGTCCAATTCCGCCACGCTGATCGCGATCCCGTTTTTTGTCCTGCTGGGCGAAATCCTTGTGCGCAGCGGTGTAGCGACCCGCACCTACGCCGCACTTGATCGTTGGGTCTCATGGCTGCCAGGTGGGTTGGTGCATGCAAACATTGCGACTGCGACGATGTTTTCGGCCACCTCCGGCTCCTCCGTGGCGACGGCTGCGACCGTGGCCACCGTCGCGATGCCGCAGGCCGAAAGGTTGGGGTATGATCCTAAACTATTCTCGGGCGCGATTGCTGCGGGCGGCACACTGGGCATTATGATCCCGCCGTCGATCAACCTGATTGTCTACGGTTTTCTTACCCAATCTTCCATTCCGCAGCTGTTCCTTGCGGGTCTTATTCCCGGTCTGGCGCTGGCGCTGTCGTTTATGATGGTCACTGCACTGATCTGTATGGTCCGACCTGATCTGGGCGGGTTGCGCCGCACGTTTCCTTTCCCGCAAATGCTACGCGCGTTGATTGACCTTATTCCTATCTTGTTGCTGTTCGGCATGATTGTCGGCTCCATCTATGCCGGCTGGGCCACTCCGACCGAGGCTGCTGCCGTGGGTGTGGCAGGGGCCTTCCTGATCGCACTCGCCTTCGGTGGTGTGTCGTGGGACATGCTGTCACAATCGCTCACTGGTACGGTCAAGATTACCTCGATGATCATGCTGATCGTAATTGGCGCGTCTTTCCTGAACTTCACACTCGCCTCCGCCGGTTTGGGCCGCGAATTGACCGAATTTATGGAAGGCCTCGGCCTCACGCCGATGAAAACCATCCTTGTGGTTGTCGTGCTTTATATCGTGCTTGGCTTTTTTATCGAGACGCTCTCGCTCATGGTGGTGACGATCCCGATCATCGTGCCGCTGGTGGTGGCGCAAGGGTTCGATGTGATCTGGTTCGGTATCCTGATGATCGTGCTGATCGAGATGGCGCTGATCACGCCGCCTGTGGGCCTCAACCTTTATGTGGTGCAAGGCGCGCGCAAATCCGGGAGCCTCAATGAGGTCATGCTGGGCGCGCTGCCCTACTGTCTCACGATGCTGGCTATGGCGTTTCTGCTGATTGCGTTCCCGAGCATCGCGCTTTTCTTACCGACGTATTTGCAGCCTTAGATACCGAGGCTGTCGGACGTGTAACTTAGAATGCGGTGCTCGGATCGAGCGCCGCTTTTTCGTTTTTATCTGATTGAAAAGCGCAACAAGGCATCCCTTAGAGGCTGCGCAAGCCATTGAAAGATATACCAGCCTCTCATGCTCTCCTCTTCTGATGACTTCCCTTCAACAAAATGATTGACGTACATCATTTTAGTTTTTACCTTTTTAACTCAATTGGGGGGAATTGATGAACGGTCCGACTGTCCATGATGTCGCTCAGAACGCGCAGGTGAGCACGGCCACCGTTGACAGGGTGCTCAACAACCGTGGGGGCGTATCGGCAAAGGCTGTGGCAAAGGTCAAAGCCGCCGTGGCGCAGACCGGCTATGTGCGCAATCTCGCAGCAGCGAACCTTGCACGGCGACGCGTCTATCGGTTCTGTTTTGTAGTGCCGTCAGGCGATACCGGTTTTGTGGCGCTCCTTCTTGATGCGTTGGAGCGTGAGCGCGACAGGTTGGTCGAAGAGCGTATCCTGATCCAGATCATTCCAACGCATGCGTTTGATGTCGCAGGCCAGGTCAAAGCGCTACGTGACCTCGACTGTGACGCCGTTGCGGTCATGGCAAGCGAGGCGCCCGAGGTCCGCGAAGAGCTGGCGCGCTTGCGGGCGGCGGGTGTGCGGGTCGTGACGATCATTGCGGACATCCCAAGCTCGAGCCGTGAAGTCTATATCGGTCTCGACAATGTGGCGGCGGGCCGTACCGCTGCGAACTTCATGGGCCGATTTCTGAATGCATCAGGTTCTATTCTGATGATTGCCGGCTCTCTTTCTTCCCGCGATCATAACGAGCGGTTGATGGGCTTTCGAAGTGTGATGCACGAACGCTTTGGCCAGCATACCCTGATGCCGGCGGTTGAGGGGGCTGACCACGCGCAAACCGTCGAAGATCTTGTTAAGATGGCCGTCAAATCACAATCGATTGTTGGGATCTACGCCATTGGTGCGGGTAATCGCGGCCTTGTGCGCGCGGTGAAGGTGCTTGATCCCAAGCCGGTGACAATTGTGCATGAACTAACGCCCACCTCGCGGGAGGGATTGCGGGACGGATCAATTGATCTGGTGTTGGATCAGGATACGCCCGCTGCAGTCACCAAAGCGATCAAAACCATGCGCGATCTCACGGAGGAGCGCGGCCCTGCCACGCGCACGGAAACGATCCGCCTAAACATTTACAGTCGGGAGAACATCTGATGAGCCGCTATTTTGCCGATATTGAACCCGTCAAATTTGGAGGCGCCGATAGCATGGACCCGATGGCTTTTCAGCATTATAACCCTGACGAAGTGCTGGGTGGCAAGACGATGGCGGCGCATTTGCGCTTTGCCGTGTGCTATTGGCACAACTTTGTCTGGGAGGGGAATGATCCGTTTGGCGGTCAAACCTTCGAGCGTCCGTGGTTTCCCGCCGATACGATGGCGTTGGCCAAGCAAAAGGCAGATGATGCATTCGATATGTTTCGCATTCTTGGCGTGCCATACTTTTGTTTCCACGACCATGATGTGCGCCCCGAAGGCGACAGCTTGCAAGAAAGCCACAAGCGGCTGAACGAGATGGCCGATTACATAGCCGCCAAGATGGAAAATGGCGGGCCAAAACTGCTTTGGGGGACGGCAAATATGTTCTCCAACCGGCGGTATATGTCTGGCGCTTCCACCAATCCTGATCCCGACGTGTTTGCCTACTGCGCCTCGACCGTGAAGGCTTGTATGGATGTCACCCATCGTCTTGAGGGTGAGAATTATGTGCTTTGGGGAGGGCGTGAGGGGTATGAGACGTTGCTCAACACCGATCTGGACCGCGAGCTGGAGCAGATGGGCCGCTTTTTGAGCATGGTCGTAGAGTACAAACATAAAATCGGCTACAAAGGTGCGATCCTGATTGAGCCAAAGCCGCAGGAGCCGACAAAGCATCAGTATGATTACGATGTCGCCACGGTTTACGGGTTTCTAAAACGGTTTGGCCTCGAGAATGAGGTGCAGGTCAACATCGAGCAGGGCCACGCGATCCTTGCGGGCCATTCGTTCGACCATGAACTGGCGATGGCGCGAACTTTGGGGATTTTCGGCTCCATTGATATGAACCGCAATGATTACCAATCGGGTTGGGACACGGATCAATTTCCCAACTCTCCGTACGAGGCCGCACTTGCCTATTACGAAGTTCTGAAGGCGGGCGGTTTCACGACTGGCGGCACAAACTTTGATGCGAAACTGCGCCGCCAGTCGCTGGATGCCAGCGATTTGATCGCGGCGCATGTGGGGGGCATGGATGTTTGTGCGCGGGGGCTGAAATCGGCCCATGCGATGATTACCGATGGCGCGTTGGAAGCGCCGCGGCGCGCGCGCTATGCCGGTTGGGAGGCCGATACAGCGCAGGCGATGTTGGCGGCGGATGCCACATTGGACGGGATTGCCGCCGATGCGGAAGCCCGCAATATCGACCCCCAACCGACATCGGGGCATCAGGAAAAACTGGAGAATATCGTCAACCGCTATGTGTGACGACAGGGAGGAAAGCTATGAAAACGATTAAGGGTCCAGCTCTGTTTCTGGCGCAATTCGCGGGCGACGATGCGCCCTTCAATTCATGGGATTCGATCACTAAATGGGCGGCGGATTGCGGCTATAAGGGCGTGCAGGTGCCAAGTTGGGACGCCCGCATGATTGATCTCGACAAGGCCGCGACGTCCCAAGGCTATTGTGAAGACTGGGCAGGTCAGGCGCGCGCAAACGGTGTCGAAGTGACCGAGCTGTCGACACATCTTCAGGGGCAACTTGTGGCCGTGCATCCGGCATACGACGAAGCCTTTGACGGCTTTGCTGCACCCGAAGTGCGCGGCAATCCAAAAGCGCGTCAGGAATGGGCAGTTGATCAACTTAAAAAGGCACTGTCTGCGTCCAAAAACCTGGGCATCGGGGCGCATGCAACGTTTTCAGGCGCACTTGCCTGGCCGTATATCTACCCTTGGCCGCAACGCCCTGCCGGTCTGGTTGAGCAAGCGTTTGACGAATTGGCCAAGCGTTGGCTTCCCATTCTGGATCATGCGGAGGAGTGCGGTGTTGATGTCTGCTATGAAATTCACCCCGGTGAAGATCTGCACGACGGTATTTCCTATGAGATGTTTCTGGAGCGGACCGGCAATCATGCCCGCGCCAACATGCTTTATGATCCGTCGCATTATGTGCTGCAATGCATGGACTACCTCGACAATATCGACATCTACAAAGACCGTATTCGTATGTTCCACGTCAAGGATGCGGAGTTTAATCCGACAGGTCGGCAGGGGGTCTATGGCGGTTATCAGCCATGGGTGGACCGCGCAGGCCGCTTCCGCAGTCTGGGCGACGGGCAGGTCGATTTTGGCGCGGTGTTTTCCAAGATGGCAGCCAATGATTTTGACGGCTGGGCTGTGGTCGAGTGGGAATGCGCGATCAAGCATCCGGAAGACGGCGCACGCGAGGGTGCTCAATTCGTCAAAGATCACATCATACGTGTGACCGAGCGCGCCTTTGATGACTTTGCCCATGGCGGCGCGGATACGGCGCTCAATGCCAAGATGATGGGAATTTCGTGATGGCGCCTATTCGTCTGGGGATGGTGGGCGGCGGCAATGATGCCTTTATCGGCGGTGTGCACCGCATTGCATCGCGCATTGACGGGCGGTTCAATCTGGTTGCCGGTGCGCTGTCATCTACCGCCGAGAAATCCAAAGCGTCTGGTGCTGAACTGGGGTTGGATGCGGATCGCTGTTACGGCGACTTTGTCGAGATGGCCAAACGTGAGGCCCGCCTGAAAAACGGGATCGAAGCGGTTGCGATTGTGACACCCAATCATGTGCATTATCCCGCCGCGCGCGAATTTCTTAAACGCGGCATTCATGTGATCTGCGACAAGCCGCTGACTTCAACCCTCGCTGATGCCAAAAAACTGGTGGCCGCAGCGGAGAAATCAGACGCCCATTTTATCCTGACCCATAACTATACCGGCTATCCGATGGTGCGGCAGGCGCGTGCGATGATCGCGGAGGGCGCAATTGGCCCGATCCGCGTGGTGCAGGCCGAATATCCACAAGACTGGCTCACCACTCCAATGGAGGGTGAAGGGCTCAAACAGGCGGAATGGCGCACCGATCCTGCACGGTCCGGGGCCGGCGGCTGTGTTGGGGATATCGGAACCCACGCCTATAACCTTGCGCAGTTTGTCACAGGTCTGAAACTGGAAAGCCTTGCGGCTGACCTCACAAGTTTTGTTGAGGGGCGCAGGCTTGATGATAATGTGCATGTCATGCTGCGCTATGCGGGCGGGGCCAAGGGGATGCTCTGGTCGAGCCAAGTTGCACCGGGCAACGAGAACGGTCTGAAGCTCAGGGTTTACGGCGAAAAAGGCGGGCTTGAGTGGTCGCAAGAAGACCCCAACTATCTTTGGTTCACCCCGCACGGGGAGCCAAAGCGTCTGTTGACCCGCAACGGGGCAGGGGCGCTTGAGGCCAATACACAAACCTCGCGCGTGCCGCCCGGTCACCCCGAGGGATACCTCGAAGGGTTCGCCAACATCTACAGCGAAGCGGCAGACCTGATTGTTGCTGCCCGTACCGGCACACCGCATGAGCACATTCTGCCAACGGTGCAGGACGGATTGGACGGGATGGTCTTTATCGACGCCTGCGTGCGGTCCTCGGCGCGCAATGCGGCATGGGTCAGAATATGACTGCGACGCTCGCCCTTTCGCTGAGCAACATCTGCCGGAGTTTTGGCCCCGTAGAGGTGCTGCATGATGTCGGTATCACGCTCACCCCCGGTGAGGTTCATGCCCTGATCGGTGAAAACGGGGCGGGCAAATCCACTACGATGAAGATCATGTCGGGCTATCTGGCACCCACCTCCGGTGAGGTCGCCTTGAACGGCGCGCCTGTTCGCTTTGCCAATTCTCAGGATGCGGAGGCGCAAGGCGTTGTGTTGATCCATCAGGAGTTCAACCTTGCCGATCAACTGAGTGTGGAAGAAAATATCTTTCTGGGGCATGAAAAACGGCGCGGACTGTTTCTGGACAAGGCGGGTATGCAGGCGGAGACGCGGGCATTGCTCAAACAACTCGACTGTCAGGTTGATCCATCTGCGCGCATCCGCGACATCGCCAACGCTGATAAACAAATGGTCGAGATCGCCAAAGCGCTTTCTCGCAAAGCCCGCGTTTTGATTATGGATGAGCCGACTGCGGTCCTGACCGAGCGCGAGGCGCAGACACTGTTCGAGCAAGTTGCACGGCTCAAGGCGGAGGGGGTGGCGATCCTGTTCACCTCTCACAAGCTCGAAGAGGTCAAACAGATCGCCGACCAGATCACGATTTTGCGTGACGGGGATGTGGTGTCCCAAGGGCATGCTGACAACTACACCGAGGACCAAATGGCCGAAGCGATGGTCGGGCGTGATGTCTCCTCGCTCTATCCTGTGCGGGTGGGATCGGTCGCTCCTCAGCCTGCGCTTGAGGTGAGCGGCCTGAACGTTAGCGGATATGCACGCGACATTTCCTTCACTCTTCACAAGGGGGAGATACTGGGTATTTCCGGCCTCATCGGCTCTGGCCGAACGGAGTTAATGGAAGGGGTCGTCGGATTGCGCTCCGTCACGGGAAGCGTGCGGATCAATGGCAAGGCTGTCACACTCACCTCGCCCGAGCAGGCACAGGCGGCGGGGCTATGCTATCTCACCGAGGACCGCAAAAGCCGCGGCTTGCTCCTCAACAAAGGCATGCGCGAGAACCTCACACTGCAAAGCCTGCCTGATTTTACCAATTGGCTGATCGACCAAAATGCGGAAGAGACCGCGCTGACCAAAGCGATTGAAGAATTCGACATCCGCGCACCCACCCGACAGGTCGCCGTGGGCAATCTGTCAGGGGGCAATCAGCAAAAGCTGTTGATCGCAAAAGTGATGTTGGCCAACCCCGACATCGTAATCATCGACGAGCCGACGCGCGGAATTGATATTGGCACAAAACAGCAAATTTACGAATTTATCCACGCGCTCTCCGCGCAGGGGAAATCCATCATCGTCATAAGCTCCGAGATGCAGGAGGTGATTGGCCTTGCCGACCGTGTCCTTGTGATGCGCGCGGGTCGTATCGCGGGCGAAGTTGCGGGCGCCGACAAGACTGAAGACAAGATCGTCCGCCTGGCGATGGGTCTGGACGCGCATACGAAAGTGAGAGTGACATGACCCCAGCAGAGAGCTCTCAAACCAAGGCGGCCTTTCTGGACCTCAAGGTGCTTGGGCCAATCCTCGCCCTTGTTGTGCTGGTTGTGGTTGGTGCCTTGATGAACGGCAATTTCCTGAGTGCAGGCAACATCAGCAATGTGCTGTCGCGCTCTGCATTTATCGGCATTATCGCGGTGGGCATGACGTTTGTGATCACGGCAGGCGGGCTTGACCTGTCGGTCGGATCTATGGCTGCGTTCATCGCGGGGCTGATGATTTTGGTGATGAACGGATTGCTGCCCACAATGGGGGCGGGATGGCCGCTTGTCTTTGTGGGGATGCTGACGGCGATTGTTGCCGGCACGGCGGCAGGCTTCATCAATGGGTTTTTGATCACCAACATGCGGATCGAGGCGTTTATCGTCACGCTTGGCACCATGGGTATCTACCGGAGCCTTGTGACATGGCTTGCCGATGGGGGCACTCTGTCGCTTGATTTCGGAATGCGGTCGGTGATCCGGCCGATATATTTTGACGGCATATTGGGTATCAGTTGGCCCATCATCGTCTTCGCGCTTGTGGCGATCATCGGGGAGTTGGTGATGCGCCGTGCCGCGTTCGGGCGCCATGTGGCCGCCGTTGGCTCCAACGATCAGGTGGCGCGCTATTCCTCGGTGAATGTAAACCGCGTGCGCATGATGAGTTATGTCATGCTGGGTATTCTCGTGGGGATTGCGACGATCATGTATGTACCGCGCCTTGGCTCCGCCTCTTCAAGCACTGGTGTGTTGTGGGAGCTGGAGGCGATTGCCGCCGTGATCATTGGCGGCACGATGCTCAAAGGCGGGTTCGGGCGCGTCTGGGGCACGGTGATCGGTGTCCTGATCCTGTCGCTGATCGGAAATATCCTGAATTTGACCGATGGCGTTTCACCCTATCTGAATGGTGCCGTTCAGGGGGTCATAATTATTCTCGCTGTAATTTTGCAGCGGGACAAGAAGGCGGAGGGGTAGAAAGCCCCCCGCAAAACCTGTGTTCGATAGGAGGAAAGAACATGAAATTTACGCAAATTACGGGTGCAGCTGCACTTGCCGCGACGCTGGCCTTGCCCGCGTTGGCACAAGATACAAAAGTGATCGGTGTCTCCATTCCTGCGGCAACGCATGGTTGGGCCGGTGGCATGAACTTCCACGCACAAGAGGCGGTTAAACGCCTTGAGGAAGTCTATCCCCAGCTCGATTTTGTTCTGGCAACAGCTTCGGATGCGGCCAAGCAAGTCAACGACATCGAAGATATGGTCGCCACCCGCAATATCGACGCGTTGGTCGTGCTGCCGTTTGAATCCGAGCCGCTGACAAGCCCGGTCAAAGCCGTGGCAGACAGCGGCGCGTGGGTTACAGTCGTTGATCGTGGTCTCGCTATTGAGGGAATCGAGGACCTTTATGTGGCTGGCGACAACGCAGGATTTGGCAAAGTGTCAGGCGAATACATGGCGTCAGCCATGCCTGATGGCGGCAAAATCGTTGCGTTTCGGGGCATCCCCACAACCATCGATAACGAGCGTGTTGCCGGTTTTGAGGCCGCCATCGAAGGATCCGGCATTGAGATCATCGGTATGGAGCACGGCAACTGGAACCGTGATGACAGCTTTGTCGTGATGGAGGACTTCTTGTCCAAACATGCACAGATTGACGCGGTTTGGGCGTCGGATGATGATATGGCGATTGGCGTTCTTGCCGCGATCGAGGCCGCTGGCCGTGATGATATCAAGTTCGTCTTGGGCGGTGCAGGCATGAAAGAGATGATTGCACGCACCCGCGATGGCGATGCCATGATCCCTGCAAATGTGACCTATCCGCCTTCAATGATCGCAACCGCGATCGAGATGACGGCAGTGGGCCTCACGTCGACGGCACCTGTTTCGGGTACATTCGTCATCGGGTCGGTCCTGATCACACAGGATAACGCGGCGGAGTTCTATTACGCCGACAGCCCGTTCTGATAAAACACTTCAAGCAGGGGCCTTCTCAGGCCTCTGCCTGTTTCCCGTTCGGGTGTGCCGCTGTGTGACACGCCCCGACGTCTACTCGACCATCTGTAGATCAACCTGTTGTTCTTCGTTGATCATTGCCTGCAACTGACGCCGGAACCGCAATTGCCCGCCGTCAATCGGCAGGTCGATGTGCGGTGATGTCTTGTTGCTCATGCCCTTTTGTACTTCGTTCAGCACCGCGCGGTCTTCCTCAAAGGCGTGCTGCACGTCCTCGCTCATCATCTTGGACAGGTCATCATCCTCTGGCCGGATATTGCGCAGCTGGAACCAGTAATACCGGGTTTTTGCCTCTGTTGTGGGGGTCATGAAGTTGTAGCTGTCCATGACAAATGTGTTTTCGTGCAGGGGTCCATCCGGCCCGCCCGTACCCGCCGGCGTAAAGACCGCCCTGATCAGCGCATGGGAGGGATAGCGCACTTCGTAGTGTTGCAACCGGTCACAGTTGCCTTCGAACGCCACGACTTTTTTATAAAATGGTGCCGGTTCGTGATCCATCATCCAACGGTGCACGATGACGCCTTCGTCGGTTTTCGTAATGCGCAGGGGTGTGTCTTTGGTGGCCGCAGTGGCAAAGCTGCTTTGATGCACCCATGCCACGTGTGTCGGGTCCAGCAGGTTGTCGCACATCAGCAGATAATTGCAGTCCAGCTCCATCGCGGCACCACGGTTGATGCCCCATGCAGGATTGTCATAATTCTCGATCTCGAAAATATCCGACACATCCGCCAGCGCGGGATTGCCCATCCAGACCCAGACCAGCCCGTATTTTTCATGCAACGGATAGGCATGCACTTTTGCATTTGACGGGATGCCGCCCGCACCCGGCGCCCAGACACATTGGCCGACGCAATTGAACGTCAGCCCGTGATAGCCACATTCGACAGTGTCGCCTTTTATCCGGCCTTTGGAGAGCGGCAGTTTGCGGTGCGGGCAGGCATCCTCCAGCCCGACAAGCTCCCCCGCTTGGGAGCGAAAAACGCAGATTTTCTCCCCTAGCACCGTAATCTGTTGCAAGTCCCGCGTGATCTCGTGATCCCAAGCTGCCACATACCATGCATTCTTTAAAAACATCCTGCTACCTCCCGAGGATACCCGGCAAATTGAGCCCTTTTTCGCGCGCGCAGTCCAGTGCTTCGTCATAGCCCGCATCCGCATGACGCATAACGCCCGTTGCGGGGTCATTCCACAAGACGTTTGCGATGCGCCGGTCCGCATCCTCGCTCCCGTCACAGCAGATGACCATGCCGGAGTGCTGCGAAAAGCCCATGCCAACACCGCCGCCGTGGTGCAGCGATACCCATGTGGCACCGCCCGCGACATTTAGCATCGCGTTGAGCAGGGGCCAGTCCGATACCGCATCGGAGCCGTCTTTCATCGCCTCGGTTTCGCGGTTGGGCGAGGCAACGGAACCTGAATCCAGATGGTCGCGCCCGATGACGACAGGCGCAGAAAGCTCACCGGTGCGCACCATCTCGTTGAACGCCAGCCCCAGCTTGTCGCGCAGGCCCAGACCAACCCAGCAGATGCGCGCAGGCAGCCCTTGGAAATCAATCCGCTCACGCGCCATATCGAGCCAGTTGTGCAGGTGCGGATCGTCAATGAGTTCTTTAACCTTGGCGTCGGTTTTATAGATGTCCTCAGGATCACCGGACAGCGCGCACCAGCGAAATGGCCCGATGCCACGACAAAACAGGGGGCGGATATAGGCGGGCACAAACCCCGGAAAGGCGAATGCATTTTCCAAGCCTTCTTCCTGTGCGACCTGCCGGATGTTGTTGCCGTAATCCAGTGTCGGCACGCCGGCGTTCCAGAAGTCTACCATCGCATTGACCTGCACCTTCATTGAAGCGCGCGCCGCTTTTTCGACGGCCTTCGGATCGCTTTCCTGCTTTGCGCGCCATTCTGCCACGCTCCATCCTTGCGGCAGATAGCCGTGGATCGGATCATGGGCGGAGGTTTGGTCCGTGACCATATCGGGCCGCACGCCGCGCTTGACCAGTTCGGGGAACACATCAGCGGCATTGCCGATCAGCGCGACTGATTTGGCCTCACCCGCCTTGGTCCAGCGATCAATCATGCCCAAAGCCGTATCCAGATCATCGGTTTTTTCATCTACATAGCGTGTGCGCAGCCGGAAATCGGCGCGGGTCTCGTCACACTCGACGGCCAGACAACACGCACCGGCCATCACGGCGGCCAGAGGTTGCGCACCACCCATGCCACCCAGACCACCGGTCAGAATCCAGCGCCCCGTGAGGTTGCCGTCATAGTGTTGGCGACCCGCTTCCATGAACGTCTCATAGGTGCCTTGCACGATGCCCTGGGTGCCGATGTAGATCCATGATCCGGCGGTCATCTGGCCATACATCGCGAGGCCTTTTTTATCGAGTTCGTTGAAATGGTCCCATGTGGCCCAATGTGGCACGAGGTTCGAGTTCGCGATCAAAACACGCGGCGCGTCCTTATGTGTGTTGAACACCCCGACCGGTTTACCCGACTGCACCAGCAAGGTTTGCGTCTCCTCGAGTTCTTTGAGAGCGGCGACAATGGCGTCAAAATCCTCCCATGTGCGCGCCGCACGGCCAATCCCGCCATAGACGACCAGCTCATGCGGGTTCTCGGCCACATCGGGGTGCAGGTTGTTCATCAGCATGCGCATCGGCGCCTCTGTCAGCCAGCTTTTGCAGGTGATTTCAGATCCGGTCGGCGGGTAAATGTCGCGCAGGTTATGGCGGGAATTGGTCATGTCAGGTCTCCGTTCAAGGCGAGGTGTGCGAGCTTGCCAAGCAGTTGTGACAGCGGGCGGCGGATACGGGCGGCTTTGGTTTCGTCATAGGTCCACGGTGGTGCCTCGGATGCGAGGTATGTGGATTGGGCCAGTTCCATCTGAATGGCGTGTATGCCTTCGTGCGGTTGGCCATAGTGACGCGTGGTCCAGCCGCCTTTGAAGCGGCCATTGAGCACGCAGGTGTAGTGATCATCCGCCCTGCAGATGCCATGGGCCGCAGTTTCCAGAACGCGGGCGCAGGTGGCACCAAGGTTTGTGCAGATGCTGAAATCAGGAAGCTTTCCCTCAAACAGATATGGAATTTCACTGCGGATCGAGTGGCAGTCATACAAGATCGCGACGCCATGGATCGCTTTGACCCGCCGTAATTCTTCGTTCAGGGCCGCGTGGTAGGCTGTGTGAAACCTGCGGCGGCGGTCCTCAATCGCCACCTTGCTTGGCGGTGTTTTCCAAATCCCGACCCCGTCGAAATCCGTTAGTGGGATCAGCGTCGTCGTATTCTGGCCGGGATAGAGGCTGCCGCCTTCGGGATCGCGGTTGGCGTCAACCACATAGCGGTGGAAATTCGCAGTCACGGTTGTCGTATCCGCCAGCAAACCGTCATACAGCCGGTCGATGTGCCAATCCGTATCGGTCAGTTTGCGACCTGTCTCATTCAGGTTTGCCGCAATATCGTCGGGCACAAATGTCCCCGTATGGGGGAGGCCAAGGACGATGGGACCGCTGCCTTGTTTGACACTAACAGGTGTCATTCCGCGTGACCTTGGACGAAGGCTGGCAAATCAACACAAGCAACAAGCGCACCTGTCTTGACCAAATCCGCAGCCGCCTCAATCGACGGCGCCATATAGCGGTCCTCCGCGATTGCAGGAATTTGCGCGCGCAAAACGGCCATGGGGGATTTGAGCGTACCGCTCGTTTGCAAAGGCGCCCGAAATTCGATGCCTTGGGCCGCGCACATCGCCTCAACCCCCAAGATGACATTCAGATTGGCATTCATCCGCAACAGACGCCGCGCGGCATGGGCCGCCATGGAGACGTGATCCTCTTGGTTGGCCGAGGTGGGTGTGCTGTCGGTCGTGCACGGATTGGCGAGGTGTTTGTTCTCGCTCATCAACGCGGCGGTCGTCACTTCGGCGATCATCAGGCCAGAGTTCAGGCCCGGATTGGGGGTCAAAAACGGGGGCAGATCAAACGACAGGTTCGGGTCAACCATGAGCGCAACGCGCCGCTGTGCAATCGCACCCAATTCAGACACGGCTACCGCGATTTGATCAGCGGCAAAGCCCACCGGCTCGGCGTGGAAATTCCCGCCTGAAACAATCAGACCATCCTCCACCAACACCAGCGGGTTGTCGGTAACAGCATTCGCTTCGATCTCGAGCGTGCGTGCGGCAAAATGCAGAAGGTCCATCGCCGCACCGGTGACCTGCGGTTGGCAGCGGATACAATAGGGATCTTGGACGCGGGTATCGCCGTCCATATGGCTTTTGCGAATTTCCGAGCCTTGCATCAAGGCGCGTTGTGCGCGGGCCACAGCGATCTGTCCGGCATGGCCGCGCAGTGTGTGGATGGCATCCTGTAGCGGAGCGGTGGAGCCCATGATCGCATCCGTCGATAGCGCGCAGGTCAACACACAGGTCGCCGCATTGCGCCATGCGCCCCAGAGGCCGACCAGCGCGCAAGCCGTCGAAAACTGCGTGCCGTTGATCAGTGCCAGCCCCTCTTTCGGTCCCAATATAATCGGGGTGATACCGGCCTTGGACAGTGCGTCTGCCGATGGCATGCGTTGACCTTCAAAAACGGCTTCCCCTTCGCCAATCATCGCAGCGGCCATATGGGCCAGTGGCGCAAGGTCGCCAGACGCGCCAACCGACCCTTGGCCGGGGATCACCGGTGTGACGCCTTTAGCCAGCATATCCTGAATGATCTCGACCGTGCCCATCGCGCAACCCGATGCGCCGCGCCCCAAAGAAAGCAGTTTGAGCACCATCATCAGCCGTGTTGTCGACTCATCCAGCGGCTCTCCCACACCGCAGCAATGCGACAGGATCAAGTTCCGCTGGAGCGTGGCCACATCCTTGCTCGCGATTTTCACACTTGCGAGTTTCCCAAAGCCCGTGTTGACGCCGTAGACCGCCGCGTCGCCATTGGCGGCCTTGCGAACAAGCGCTTGGGCCGCCGCGATGCCCGCATGTGATGACCGGTCAAGAACCACGGGATGATTGTTGGTCCATATCTCTTGCAATTGCGCCAAAGTGGCCGCACCGGGGAGGAGTGTGAATGTCATAGCGAGCCTTTGAAGATGCGTTTGTGAAGCGGGTTGAATCCGATGCGGTAGGCCAGTTCGGCGGGATGCGACGCGTTCCAAACGCATAGATCGGCACGAGAGCCGGCAATAATACGGCCCCGATCAACCACCCCCGACGCTGCCGCAGCATGCGCGGTCATGCCCAGCAAAGCCTCAAGCGGGGTCATGCGAAACAACGTGCAAGCCATGTTCATCGTGAGCAGCGGTGAGGTCAGCGGGGACGAGCCCGGATTGCAATCGGTCGCTAATGCCATCCGCACGCCGTGATCGCGGAACGCCTGGATGGGCGGTGCCTGCGTTTCGCATAGCGTGTAATACGCGCCCGGCAACACAGTTGCGACAGTGCCCGCAGCAGCCAGCGCTTGTGCATCTGCGTTTGTCGCATATTCAACGTGGTCCGCACTCAATGCGCCGTAGTCAGCCGCGAGCTTTGTGCCCCCGATATTGGACAATTGCTCTGCATGCAGCTTCACCGGCAGGCCCAGTTGTTGTGCAACATCAAAAACACGCGCGATCTGGACGGTGTCAAAGGCGATCCCTTCGCAAAATCCATCCACAGCATCTACCAAGCCTTCGGCGTGGGCGGCGCGCAGGGTCGGAATGCAAACCTCGTCGATATAGGCGTCAGGCTTGCCTGCATACTCCGGTGGCACGGCGTGCGCACCCAGAAAGCTGGTGCGCACATCGACAGGGCGGGCAAGCGCAATCTGGCGCGCGACACGTAACATTTTCAACTCCGCTTCACAGTTCAACCCGTAGCCTGACTTCACCTCGATCAGTGTGACGCCCTCGGCAATCAACGCATCAACGCGGGTGAGGGCATCAACAAGCAAATCCTTTTCAGAGGCCGCGCGCGTCGCCGCGACAGTTGAGACAATACCACCGCCTGCGCGGGCGACCTCTTCATAGCTGGCCCCATTCAAGCGCAGTTCGAACTCCGCCGCGCGGTTGCCAGCGAAAACAACATGCGTGTGACAGTCAATCAGCGCGGGCGTGATCAGGCGCGCTCCTAGATCTTTCCTTGGCATCTGGCGGTATGCATCCGGAAGATCATGCGCCGGACCAACCCACGCAACCTGCTCCCCCTCCATGGCGATACAGCCGTCTTCGATGAGGCCATAGCCGTCATCATCTTGCAGGGTCACAATTCGGGCATTGGTCAAAAGCATCAATCGACTCACTTGCAAATTAGCGTGCTTAATATTAATATGTGCATACATAATAACCTGTCAAGCGGAGTGGATCATGCAAAGGATATGGGCTGAGACAGCGCTGCTGCCGTCTGGGTGGGCATCAAACGTGCGGGTTGATGTCGATGTGCAGGGGCGGATCAGCGATGTCATGGCGGACGCACCTGTGCAGGGCACGCGTGTCCCGATGCTGCTTCCCGCGGCAGTGAATGTGCACAGTCATGCGTTCCAGCGCGCGATGGCAGGGCTGACCGAGCGGCGCGGCCCTGATCCAAGCGACAGTTTCTGGACATGGCGACAGCTGATGTTCCGCTTCCTTGACCGTCTGACGCCCGACCATATCGAAGCAATCACCGCCTTTGTGCAGATGGAAATGCTGGAGGCGGGTTATGGCGCATCAGTCGAGTTTCACTACCTTCATCATCAGCCGGGCGGCGGCGCCTATGACGATATTGCCGAGACATCAAAGCGGGTTCTGGCCGCAGCTGAGCAGTCTGGCATGGGTCTGTGCCTGTTGCCTGTACACTACCAGTTTGGCGGCTGTGATGGTCGCGGTCTGGGGGCAGGGCAAATCCGGTTCGGCAATACATTCGAGCAGTTCCAGACTTTGCACGCTGCGGCTTCAAGCGCGGTTGGTACGGCCTGTGCCGACACAAACATCGGTGCGGCGCCCCATTCGTTGCGCGCCGTAGGGACCGCCGATCTGGCCTCCTATCACACGGCGTTTCCTACCGGTCCGCTGCACATGCACTTGGCCGAGCAAAAGGCGGAGGTGGCAGAGGTCGCACACCATTGGGGCGCACGACCTGTCACTTGGGCGCTCAACAATATGGAATTCGATACGCGCTGGTGTCTGATCCACTGTACCCAGATGACACCCGCAGAAACGATTGCACTGGCCCAGACAGATGCGGTTGCTGGGCTTTGCCCAATCACAGAGAGCAGCCTTGGCGACGGGATATTCGACGCGGTTCGCTGGCTTGATCATTCTGGCGCCATTGCCGTCGGGTCCGACAGCAACATCCGCATCTCACTGAGTGAGGAATTGCGCACGCTGGATTATTCCCAACGTCTGCGCGACGGATCGCGGGCAGCTCTTGCAAGCATGGATAAATCAACGGGGCGGCGTATGTACCACAAAATCCTGCAAGGCGGTGCACAGGCGGCGGGTCGGGATACGGGCCACATCGAGGCCGGTGCGTGGGCAGATATGCTGTCCCTTGATACAACGTCCGAACATATGTGGGGCCGCACCGGCGATACCGCATTGGACAGCTGGATTTTCGCGGGGGATGACAGGCTGGTGCGGGATGTTTGGTCAGGAGGGCGTCATATGGTAGAGAACGGCCAGCACGTGTCGCGCGGCAGCATTGTCGCCGCATACAAACGCATCCTTGATGATCTGAAAGACGCTTTATGAATGTACTGACATTCCGCAATTGGCAAAGCGTGCAGGACGAGGTTTTGCGCCGCATCCATGCCCGTGAGTGGAAGCCGGGTGATCTTATTCCGAACGAAGCCGATCTGGCGACGGAGTTTGGCTGTGCAAGAGCCACGGTAAATCGTGCGTTGCGGTCACTGGCAGACAGCGGTTTGCTGGACCGCAAGCGCAAAGCAGGCACGCGCGTTGCCGCCCAGCCGGTTGCAAAAGCCACGCTCGACATTGCCGTTATCCGCTCCGAAGTCGAAGCGCGGGGATGCAAATACGGCTATCAACTGGTTGAACGGCAACAGATTACACCCCCCATCAATATAAGCGCCGCAATGCGCACCGGTGCGGCGGAAAAGCTGCTGCATGTACGCGCCTTGCACCTCTCTGATGATGCGCCCTATGCCATTGAGGATCGGTGGATCAATACCGGCGTCGTCCCACGGGCGGTGGAGGAGGCGTTCCAGACCATAAGTGCGAACGAATGGCTACTCAAACATGCGCCCTATACCCACGGCGAGATTGCGTTTTCTGCCGTGCAGGTTGGTGAAAGCGATGCGCATATCCTTGGTGTGCCGAACCAAACTGCCGCATTCGCGATTGACCGGCTGACATGGGACGATCAATCCTCTGTCACAAAAGTACGCCTGCTGTTTGGTCCCGGCTATCAGCTTCGCACGTCACTTCGTTAAAAAGGATCAAACCCATGCACCCGCTATTGACCCAAGATCACGTCCAGACCTTCCAGCGGGACGGTGTTGTCCTGATCAAAGGGCTGTTCGCAGATCACGTCGAGATGATCCGCGCAGGCATCGAGCGGAACATGAACGAACCCGGACCCTACGCCGCCGAAAACCTCAAGGAAGGGGAAGGCGGGCGGTTCTTTGACGACTACTGCAACTGGAACCGCATCCATGAGTTCGAGGAGGTGATCCGCAGCTCACACGCAGGCGAGGTTGCCGCCGACCTGATGAAGTCCCAGAGGGTGCAGGTGTTCCATGATCACGTGCTGGTCAAAGAGCCGGGCACATCCAAACTGACACCATGGCATCAGGACGGTCCATATTATTTTATAGACGGCATGCAGAACGTCAGCTTCTGGTCGCCGGTCGATGCCGTAAAGGGTGCAAGCCTGCGCTGTGTTGCGGGCAGCCATGCGTGGGAAAAGCCCGTCCTGCCGACCCGCTGGCTGTCAGAGACGAATTTTTATGCCGATGATGATAAATATATGCCTGTTCCCGACCCCGATGCCGAGGGCATGGAAATTCGTGAATGGGAGATGGAGCCGGGCGATGCGATGGCCTTCAACTTTGGCACGCTGCACGGCGCGCGGGGCAACACGACCGCAACGCGCCGCCGCGCATTTTCCCTACGGCTGCTGGGGGATGACGCACGATATGTCGAGCGTCCTGGCCCGACATCACCGCCGTTTCCGGGTCACGATATGACCCCGGAGCAAGTCCTGCGCGAGGATTGGTTTCCGGTGATTTATCAACGCTAAGCGCGCCGCTCGGGATTAACGGCTCCATCACTAAACCCGCCAAGCCCTCTCCGCCTTATCCGCGCAACCACTCAGGCAGGCCTGCATATGCGCGGCCTGTATGTGCAGCACGCGCGCAATCTCCAAGGCTGCCAAAATGGACATCACGACCGGTAAGCCCCTTGCCGTAATGCGCGTATTTCCCCGAGTTTGTCATTAGAACTTTCGCATCTACCGGAAAAACAGGCTCGGTGATCGAGCACCAACAGATATCGGGAAAGACCTGCACACCAGCCTGTTGCAGGCTGTCCAAAACACCCTCCGACGACAATATTGCGTGGGTCTGACGACCAACTGTCAGAATGGCCCGCGTGCCGCTGTGGCATTTCTCACCTTTCATCAGCTTCGCAAATGCGCGGCATTCAGTCAGTGAGGCATGCGGACTGCCGATTGCGACCAGATCAACCTTTGCACCCGCTGCGTTGAAGCTTTGCCAAAGCTGCACAAGGTCAGCGCGCGTAACCTCATATCGGGGGGCATTAGGGGCGAGGGGCAGGTCGCCCTCAGGCGTATGGCCGCGCACATGTAACATGGGGGAGGCAGAGGTTGTGCCAAACGCCGCGCACAGCCCTTTGAGATCGTCCTGCGTCGGGTTCAGTTGCTCAAGTCCGGTGAGCACGGGGATACCGGCAGGCGACGCCGCCCCCGCCAACCATCCCAGCATCGGCCATAGCGCATCGTCGAAATCATCCGGCAGCGACACTTTGACCTCACAGACCGGCACGCGGTTTTCGGCAAGATAGACACCGGTTTCGGGCGCCCGCCCCGTCATCGCGATAAATAGATCGAGGTAATCGGGATGCTTTTGCGTGCGCGCACCCAAGACCGAGTTGGCAAAGATCACAGCGTTGGATTCCGACCATCCGATGGCTTCATCGGGCATCGGCGTATCATCCAGCAGGTAGGGCGCACAAGTGAACGTCGGCCGCGCACCCATGTTAACATAGGCATCCGCAAGGCGGCTCGCTTTCTTGCCAAAGTCGGGAACAACTCCTTGGGCAGTCCAGTTTTCGCGGTCCACCGAGATTGCATTGATGGTTGTCGGGATCAGAGTTTTCGCGCCCATTTCCTGCATCTTTTCGGCAAAATCGAGGTTGGCATCATGGGCCAGAATACATCCGTCAATATGGCCGCGCGTCACATCAAGCAGCGCGTCCGCCCCTTGCGACGCCGCCATAAGGCACAGCACCTCCATTGCGGTTTTCCGCGCAGGCCCGTCATGTCCGGCAAGCATATTTTTGTCTGTTTTGCTAAGGGCAAGGCGACCCGTATCAGGCTGCGACAGGTGCAGCGACTGGCCGGAGAACGTCAGCACACCATCTTTGAGCTGTGCCTCTGTCGTCTTGGCAAGCGCGTCATAGGTGGCAGGGGTCAGTCGCACTACGGCAACCGGTCGGTCAAAAAGCCGATCTGCGACGATCGCACCAAGGGTGAGAATTTCCTCCGCCTCCCGAAACACAAGAGCGGCAGGGGCCGCGCCCCCGCGCGCGAGTTGTAGCAACACGCCACTACCACTGCACGATCCGCGCGAGGTGGGCATCAATACAATCCGAGCAGCAAGCGATGCGCCATGATCAGGATGATGCGCGTCGATGATCACCCCGGTGTCAGGATCGACACCACCCCAGAAACTCAGCCCTTCTTGGCAATGCAGGACATCCCCACTGGCATCGTTTTTGACAAAAAGAGTATTCACACAACCACCATTTTCAAAGGTCCTTCATCAAGCGTAGCGCGTCATAGATCGCGGCATGCGTATTGCGTGCCGATACCGCATCCCCGATCCGGAACAGCTGAAACGCGCCGTCCGCATTCCGCTTGATACTTTGCTCATGGCCCGCCGTGAGCTCGGTGTAATCCACGGCACCGCCGTTACTGCTCAGCGGTTTGAGGTCGAAATACAACTCGTCCAGCGGCATGGTCCCGTAATTCACAATGACCTGATCATATTCTTTTTCATCCGAATGATCGCTATAGTCTGTACCGATCCTCGCGGTCAGTTTGTTGCCACTGCGCACAACCGAAAGGAGCCTGCGGGTGACGCTAAACGTCACAGCCTTATCCTGCAACGAACGCATGTAAGGCACCAGATTCATTGCCATTATTTCAGGCGCGAACGTGCGGTCCGGTGTCATAATCTCGACGGTTGATCCAGCGGTCGCAGCGATCTCGGCGGCTTGCATGGCAGGGTGGTCGCCACTCTCGTCATAGACCAGTATGTTTTGTGCAGGCTTCACATCACCTGCAATAATATCCCATGCCGATACGACATTGGACGCCTCAACACCGCTCTCGAACAATTCAAGATTCGGAATCCCGCCAGTGGCAATAATTACGATATCGGGGTTCAGCGCGGTCACATCACCGGCCTCTGCCCATGTGTTGAAGTGGAACACCACATCACGGGCGGCACATTGCGACATCCGCCAGTCGACGATTGAAATCATCTCACGGCGGCGTGGGCTTTGTGCTGTCAGACGTATTTGGCCGCCAGGATCGGGTTGGGCCTCGAACACGGTGACTTCATGACCGCGTTCTGCGGCGACGCGCGCGGCTTCCAACCCTGCGGGACCGGCACCAACAATAACGACTTTCCGTTTGGTTTTTGCAGTTTCAATAACATGGGGCATCGTCAACTCACGGCCCGTCGCGGCATTATGAATACACAGCGCTTCGCCCCCCTGATAAATCCGGTCGAGACAATAGGTGGCCCCGACGCAGGGGCGGATATCGCCTTCACGGCCTTCCATGATCTTTTGCACAATATGGGGATCGGCCATATGCGCGCGGGTCATTCCGACCATATCCAACAGGCCCGCTTCGATCGCGTGGCGCGCAGTTGCCACATCGGGGATTTTCGCCGCGTGAAAGGTTGGCATACCGGTCAGTTTCTTGACCTGTCCGGCAAAGTCCAAATGCGGCGCGCCTGCCATGCCCTGAATGGGGATCAGGTCCGTCATGGCCGGATCGGTATGGATGCGACCCCGCACAACATTGAGGAAATCAAGCTGACCGGTCGCGGCAAGCTTTTTGGAAATCTCCAACCCGTCTTTGGTGGTGATGCCGCCTTTTTGCGCCTCGTCCGCAGTATAACGAAAGCCCACGATGAATTCTGTGCCGACACATTTGCGGATCGCAGCAAGGACATCCAAAGGAAACCGCATCCGGTTTTCAAGGGTGTCCGCCCCGTATGGCCCTACCAGATCATTGCTCAGTGGGGACCAGAACTGATCAAGCAAGTGGCCGTAAACCTGCAACTCGATCCCGTCCATACCGCCGGCTTTCATCCGCTCGGCGGCGTCTGCAAAATCGTTGATAATCCGGTCGATGTCCCAATCCTCGATCAGCTTGGGAAAGGCGCGGTGCGCAGGCTCGCGGTGTTTGGAGGACGACACGGAGGGCAGCCAATCACCTTTGTTCCATGTGGTGCGCCGTCCAAGATGGGTCAGCTGGATCATTACCGCGCAGCCATGTTCGTGGCAGCTGTCAGTGAGGTTTTGAATCCACGGAACAACCTCGTCCTTATAGGCCAGAACATTGTTGAAAACCGGTGGGCTGTCTATTGAAACAGCAGCGGACCCGGCCGTCATTGCCAGCGCGACACCCGCCTTCGCACGCTCCTCATGATAGGCGCGGTACCGCTCCTTTGGCATACCGTCTTCGGGGTATGCAGGCTCATGACTGGTGGTCATGATCCGGTTTTTCAATGTGAGGTGCTTGAGCTGGAAAGGTTGGAGCAGCGGGTCTTTTGACATTGGGCAGCGTCTCACCATCAGGGGGCATTACGCATGATCTTGTTTGCAAACCTGAAGCAAAGCAAGCGCCGTAGGATCGGCAAGCGATCACAGGCGATTTAAAATCATACAAACTGACTAAGGTGCCTGCGTTAATCTAAAAGTGGATAAATCGGGAATCTGGGGGCAGTACCGCAAACTTGTTGCAACCAGGTTAAAATGTCCGTTATTCGGCAAAGTAGAAAGGTCAGACTTAGTGATGTTGGAGCATGGCTGGGCAGGGCGGAGACTTCATATATCGCAGCGCTGAGCAGCTATGCGGGCTGGGTTACTCCGCGGCATGAGATGAGGAGGCGTCTGCCTTCTCCTTCGCAAATTTCGCCAACTGTGAATTCCAGCCATTGTTGCGTTTCCCGGTTGGCTGATATCGCGTCGCTTGTCTGCCGGCTCGCCGGTTTTTGGAACAGTCTGGTCTTGCTCCGCTTTGATGTATTCCAGAACCGCGCTGAGATGCTTGTTCTCGGTGATCGCGGCATGGGTCACGCGCTGATCCTTGTCGAAGACCGAGTAGGGGGTCGAGATACCCTACTCGGTCTTTAAATCTGCCGTCCGGGAAGGCGAAGGTGTCGACGTATTTGCCGGGCAGACCTCGCGCGATCTCATTCTCAGCAAGGATCATCCGCTTGCGTTCATAAGAGAATGGCAATTGTGCACCCACAAGCCGCTGATCACGGAAACAGAACAGATCACGTAGGTGAGGCCGGCTCGATGTTCATCGGCCGATGCAAGTTGTCAGCGCGACGGGGGACCTTTGTAGACTTGGCATTATAGGAATTTGTGAACTGGGCAGGAACCCGTTTGCAGCTTCTATATCTGAGATAAACGCATGCTGGAGTTCCTTGACCAGCCAATCTTGAAGTGTCCGTTTCGCATGTTCGACACATCCTTTGGCCGGAGAGTTGTTTGCACAGAGAATCTCGAATTTTAGCGTATTAAAGCACGCCCAAACTGCGTCATGCCATACCCAGATTTTGCCGATTGGTTGGCCATGCGAAACGCTGCGTGCTTACCAGAATAAAACGCGACCTGCCGACCATGCGCCGCAAGATACAGATCCAGCGCTTCAAAATAGCTGAATGTGCTTTCTGATTGCACAAACTGCAGCTGCATCAACGTACTGGTGGCGCATCAATGAAAACAAGCAGGGTGCAGGGCGGGTCACGATCCTTAAACCAGCGATGATCTGATCTATCAATCTGAATCACCCGCCCAGACATTCGCGGCGTATTTGCGGTTGATGGAATGTCCGCCGTTGCTTGCGACTCAACCAGATCCCTGCGTCCTGCATCTACTTGCGCAACGTCTCGCGCGAAACCTTCAGGCTGTGATCTTCAGCCAGCTTTTCAGCTGCAAAGGTTGGGCCAAAGTCGATGAAGTTCTTGTGGATCAGTATCACCACAAACTCACGAACCGCGGGATCGATCCGGTTGTTCGACTTGCGACTGGGCGCTTTAGGTCGGATCGCGATAGGACAGTTAGTCTGGAAGTCCTTCAACAACCGATGCACTTGTCGTCGGCTCAATCCCAACAGGTTGGCCGTTGTCATAGCCGTCATCGCGCCTTGTGACACTTGGCTCAGTACTTTAATCTGGTTCAGCTCGCGCTCGCTCATGATCACCAATACTACGGCCACACTCCAATCCTGCTTGTTCAATAGTGAAGTGTGACACTTCTACTTTGCAGATGTGGGACACCCTAACTTTGCAGCGACAGATATGTAAACGCCATTCAGAAATGTCACCGGATGCGCAAAGCAGGAATGTCACCATAGGCGCTAACGGTAGCGCAGCCTGACAGTGCGTAGACATCAAATATCGGAGCTCTGGCTGGCTGCGCGGG
>JBATTJ010000079.1:0-25414 GCA_049670485.1 Sulfitobacter sp. | reverse complement strand
GTCCCAAGCGGCAAGAATTGCCGCCCAGTATTATAATAGCCATAATCATTTAGCCGCGTGCGAGGCGGTATCCGTTCCGCTGCAAGCAGCGCGGTTCATAGCCGACACGTGGCCCATTGTAGGTGTGTATACGTTGCGCGCAGTTGTGCGGCAGGCTGTTCGCGTGGCGGAAGTTACGCTCGAGGCACTTGCGGCCAAACATATTCACATTTCCGCGCTGGGTTTGGAAACTGCGGAAGCAATGTTGCGGCAACAGCTTGCGGTTTGAACGCTGCTGATATTGCTGATGCTTTTTGCGCTGGTGGTTCTTTTGAGTGTAATGGCGCTGATGATTGGTATTATGCTGTTTCACCTTCGGCTTATGAACCTCGCGTTTATCCTTGCTTTGATCGTGGATGATTTTACCAACGACTGCGAGGCCAAGTATGGTCGCAACAGTGCGGGCTGCGCGGTTGTTATCTGCATAAGCTGGCACTGCAGTTAGGCTGGTCAATGCGATGGTGGCCGCAGTTAGCGTACCAAGAAAACGAGAGGGAAGCATGAAGCGCATCAGAGAGTTCCTTACAATTGGAGGGGCGGCACGTCGTGTCGTGCTGCGGTGTTCCTTCAATCTGTGCGCGGTGGTATCCGACAGGCAATATCAGTGCAGTGTTATCCAATAGCAGTGGCTGGAATATGGCTGGATATTGTATATCCGAAAGGAACGACGCATCTTGCACAGCATGAAACAAATGCTTTTCCCCCTTATTCTGGCGACCGTATTGGGCCTTGGCGGTCCTGCAAGTGCGGCCAATTGCTATGCCGATTACAAGGCCAAGCAAGATAATCCTCTTCGGCTGCATTACGGTGTGGCCGAGGTTCGAGGCACGTGCACAGCAGCCGCTGCGCGCGCACAGCTTTCACAGCGCCTTGGTGCACGGGGCTGGACGCTTTTAAATGTCGTATCGGTTTTCGGCCCCGAGGGCCTTGCACAAAGGAGAGACAGTGCCGGATCAAACTTCCTCCGCTTCTGAGCTGCGGCGCAGTGGCGGGCGCCTCATTGTTGTGGGCATCAGTGCGGTGGCCGGTCTGCTCGCCTTGGGTGCTGTTGTTATGTTTTGGGCTTTGCCAGATGCAAATGCGTTCAATGCACGGGTTGAACGCATTTTCGTAGAAAACGACACGCTCACCTCTGCATCTGAAATCAAGCTGCTGGAGATACTCGCTCAATCAGGCACAGCATTTTCAGATACGCTGATGAATTACCGCGTTTTGATTGGCGTTTTGCTCATCTTTGCTGCGGCGATGCTGTTGGCGGCGGTCGTCTTTTTGATGCTTCTCGTGATCCTGAACCGCCGCATGGCCCAGATTGAGCGAACCGGCATTCAGGTCTCATCGCTTTTGATCAGCCGTGAGGAAAATAAGGTTTACCTCAATAATCTCGGCTTCAAACTAACCGATGCGGCGATGGAAACATTGGCCGTTCTAGCTGAGGCGCGGATGGACGATGACATTCTCTCCGGCTCCGAGATTGAAGGCGTCATATCCGGCCGCTCCGCTGCCGACTGTGAGGAAGCGGCGGGTGCCACACGAATCAAACGCTTGCGCGATACGCTGGGCAACCAGATGGTCAGCGAATTGTTGGTCAAGAATGTCGCCCGTCGCGGCTATATGCTTGCGATAGATAAGGATGTGATCAAGGTACTCTAGGCTCTGGTCAATCGCGCAGACCAAGCGGTAGTCTGATGTGAATGACCGCAAAAGGACGCCAGAAATGCCCGCACCCCACAACCCCTTCAAACACGCGCTCGCACAGGGTGAGATGCAATTTGGCTGCTGGCTGGCTTTGGCAAATACATTCACCGCCGAGGTGATGGGGCAGGCCGGGTTCGACTGGCTGGTGATCGACGGGGAGCACGGGCCAAACGATCTGCGCACCATCCTTGCACAGCTTCAAGTTCTGGCAGCGAGTGATACGCACCCCGTTGTGCGGGTTCCGGTGGGCGAGACATATATGCTCAAGCAAATGCTTGACGCTGGCGCGCAAACGATCCTTGTCCCGATGGTGGAAACCGCCGCGCAGGCGAAACAGCTGGTACGCGATGTGACCTATCCACCCAATGGCGATCGAGGTGTGGGCTATGCGCTGACGCGGGCGGCGCGTTTCGGCACGGTGCCTGACTATGGCACCACGGCGGATGCGCAGATCTGCCTGCTGGTTCAGGTGGAAAATCTGCGCGGGCTTGCTGCGTTGGATGATATTCTGGCGCTGGATGGCATAGATGGCATCTTCATCGGCCCTGCGGACCTCGCGGCGGACATGGGACACATGGGTAACGCGGATCATCCCGACGTACAGGCCGCAATCATGGATGCACTGGCGCGGATACGCGGTGCGGGCAAAGCGCCCGGTATTCTCTCTACAAGGGACGGCATGACCAACGATGCCATCGCGGCAGGTGCGCAGTTTGTCGCTATTGGCGCGGATGTTTCACTGCTTGGTCATGCCGCGCGAAGTCTTGCGCACAAATGGCAAGCAGCCAAAGGGTAATCACACTATGAACGCAGGCGTCGCTCTACTGGCTTTTGCTTATGTGCTCAGTCAGTTCTTTCGCGCCTTCCTTGCCGTGCTTAGCCCGTTTCTGTCAGCTGATATTGGCGCAGGTCCCGAAGATCTGGCACTTGCCTCCGGCCTTTGGTTTTTGACATTTGCCTTGTTCCAGATGCCGATTGGTTGGGCGCTTGATACCATCGGGCCACGCCGGACGGCCGCAACACTATTGATGCTTGGCGGTGCGGGAGGATCAGCGATGTTCGCACTCGCGACGGCGCCGGTTCATGTGGCCATTGGCATGGCGCTGATCGGCATTGGCTGCGCGCCGGTTTTGATGGCGGCCTATTACATCTTCGCACTGGACCATCCACCTGCGCGTTTTGCGTTTCTTGCGGCGTTAATGGTCGGTGTTGGCACGCTCGGCAATATCGTGGCGTCGTATCCGACAACCTTCGCTGCCGAGACGATGGGCTGGCGTGCGGCCCTTTGGGGGCTTTGCGTGCTGTCCGCACTAACGGCAGCGGGCATATGGCTCACCGTGCGTGATCCCGTGAAAGAGGCCAGCACGCTCAAGGGCAGTTTTGCCGAAGTGCTCCGCATCCGCGCGCTCTGGTTCATCTTTCCGCTCATGTTGGTGAGCTATGCCGAGGTGGGCGCGCTGCGTGGCCTTTGGATCGGCCCCTACCTCACAGAAGTTTTTGCCGCCATCCCGCGCCAGATCGGTCAGGCCACTCTTGCGATGGGGATCGCGATGGTAATCGGTCCACTGATCTACAGCCCGCTTGACCGTGTGTTTCGCACCCGGAAATGGGTGATCTTCATCGGAAGTTGCGGCGTGCTTTTATCAACTGTCGGAATGATCGTGCTGATCGACGCATCCGTCTTTCATGTCGTCGTACTGATGTGTGCAATCGGCTTTTTCGGCTCCACCTATCCTGCGATCATGTCGCACGGGCGCAGCTTGCTACCCCGTCATCTGGTTGGGCGCGGTGTTACCCTGCTCAACCTGTGCAGCATCGGTGGCGTTGGTATTGCGCAATTTGTGACTGGCAGGCTCTATGCCGCCAACAGTGCATCCGGCAATAGCACACAGCCGTTCACGGTGATCCTGATCTTCTTTGCTGCGGCTCTCACTGTTGGTCTGGTGATCTATCTCTTCTCGACGGACACCAAGCCCGACCAAGCGGAAGCCCTTTCCCCCGCGCGCAAAGCGGTATAACAGGCGCCCACCATCAATCATATATTCTGGAGTAAACGAGATGGGTTATCGCGTTGTGATCGTCGGTGCCACTGGCAATGTGGGCCGCGAAATGTTGAACATCCTGGCCGAGCGCCAATTCCCCGTTGACGAGCTGGCTGTGCTTGCCAGCCGCCGGTCGCTGGGTACGGACGTCAGCTTTGGCGACAAGACGCTCAAGACGAAAGACCTTGATACGTTTGACTTCACCGGCTGGGATATGGCGCTGTTTGCCGTAGGCTCTGACGCCACAAAAAAATATGCGCCCCATGCCGCCAAGGCAGGCTGCGTCGTGATCGATAACTCGTCACTTTACCGGTATGACGCGGATATTCCGCTCATCGTGCCGGAGGTGAACCCTGAAGCGATCCATCAATACGCCAATAAAAACATCATCGCCAACCCGAACTGCTCGACAGCGCAGATGGTTGTCGCACTCAAGCCGTTGCACGACCGCGCCACGATCAAACGTGTTGTCGTTAGCACGTATCAATCGGTTTCAGGTGCCGGCAAAGAAGGCGCAGACGAGCTTTGGGACCAGACCAAGAGCATCTACAATCCTGTGACGGATGTACCGCCGAACAAATTCCAAAAGCAGATCGCTTTTAACGTGATCCCGCAGATCGACGTTTTTATGGATTCGGGCGACACCAAAGAAGAGTGGAAAATGGTCGTTGAGACCAAGAAAATTCTCGATAAAAAGATCAAAGTCACCGCGACCTGTGTGCGTGTGCCGGTCTTTGTCGGCCACTCCGAATCCATCAACATCGAGTTTGAAGATCATCTCGACGAAAACGAAGCCCGCGATATCTTGCGTGAGGCGCCGGGCATCATGGTGATCGACAAGCGTGAGGATGGTGGCTACGTCACGCCGATCGAGTGTGTGGGTGATTTCGCCACGTTCATCAGCCGCATCCGCCAAGACAGCACAATCGATAACGGTCTGAACCTGTGGTGCGTCTCTGACAACTTGCGCAAGGGCGCTGCCCTCAACGCGGTCCAGATCGCAGAATTGCTGGGTCGGGAGTGCCTCAAGAAGGGCTGATTTCCGCCTACAAAGTATAGGTCAGAGGGGGTGTACGGATGTGCGCCCCCTTTTTCTTTGCGCGTTCACGTTGCATGCTTGTCCCAAATATAAGGACAGTCAAAATATGCGCCTCCTCATCCTTGCTCTTGCAGCCCTGCCCATTTCCGCGGTGGCAGAGACCTACACCGCCTCCTCCAGCCCGACCGCCGTCACGGTTTACAACGGGTTCGCGGTGGTCACTCGTGATGTCAAGGTCGATGTGGTCGCTGGCGCGCATGAGATTGTGCTGCCCGATCTGCCGCAATGGGTCAACGCAGGCAGTCTGAGGGTGCATGTCACGGGTGCTCAATTGGGTAGCACTCGCTTGCGTACCGATGCACTGCCCCCTCAGCCAAATACAGACAGCGTCGCCATTACCGAAGCAAAGGCACGGATTGACGCGGCGGAGCGTGCGCTGCGTGATCTGGCCGATTCCGTCGAGGATGCGACCCTTGCCGCGCAAGCTGCCGAAGCACGGCTGGCTTTTGTAACCGGCCTCACGTCGAGTGAGACGCTACCAACCGATCCGCAAGCACTGGCCGACCTCGCACAGATGATCGAGGCACAAACCCTTGCGGCCAAACAAACACAACTGACCGCCCAGCGCGAAGCACGCCGCATCAACGAGGAACGCGCGGATTTACAACAGGATTTGGAAGATACGCGGGCGGCCTATGCCGCACTTACACCCCCTTCAGAGCCAGCGGCGCTGCTGGCTCTGACCGTCAATGCGTCCGAAGCAGGGACAGTCACCGCGTCTATCAGCTATCCCGTGCGTGCTTCGTGGGAGCCAACCTATGATGTTGTTCTGAACAGAGGGGATACAGATACGCTCACCTTGCGCCGCGCGGCTCTCATTAATCAAAACGGGGGAGAGAATTGGGACGAGGTTTACCTTACGCTGTCCACACTCGCGCCAAACGCTCAGGTTGCCCCATCAGAGCTGTTTCCGCCTTTGTTGCGGTTTGATGACCCGCAAAAGCAGCTGGAATTGCAGCGCTCCACAAGCAGCCTCGCCGATGTCGCTCGCAGCGGTGTGCCTGAGCCAATAATGGAAATGGCAGCTACCGCACAGGCAAATTTCGACGGGCCAGGTGTGACCTACACGCTCGCCACCCCGATTTCCATCGCTCAAAGTGCAGAAGGTGCGCGGGTTGAGCTGGACGCGCTCGAGTTTGATGCACGGGTCTTTGCCCGTGCGGTCCCCTCCCGCGACACGTCCGCGTTTCTGATGGCCCAAGCAGTCAACGCCAGCGCTGAGCCCTTACTTGCCGCGAGCAGTGCGCAAATATTTGTGGATGGAGCATTGGTCGGACAAAGCAGTTTTTCGGCCGTGCCCGCAGGTGGTGATTTTCTATCTGCGTTTGGTCCGGTTGAGGATCTGCGCCTGCGCCACGTGGTGCTGGACCGCAGTGAGGGCGACCGCGGGCTGATCAGCCGCAGCAATGCGCAAACCCAAGAGGTCCGCCTGACTGTCGAGAATATCGGCGCCGATGCGTGGAACCTCGAAGTCCTGCATGAAGTGCCCTACAGCGAGCAAGACGATCTGGTGATCCAATGGGCGGCCCAACCTCCTGCTGACGAGATAGATGTCGAGGAACGGCGCGGGCTTGTGCAATGGAATGTCGCCATTGAACCGAAAGCTTCACAAGAAATTATGGTCGAGCAGAATATACGCTGGCCCGAAGGCAAAGTGCTGCGCAGATGATGCCTGTGCTAGCCCGTTCTGCCATTCCGGGCATTACTGGAGTGACCCTCTGACGAAGGGGCGATCGCGGTAGCTATTGGCCCGCCATAACGTTCCACAAGAATGTCATAGGCCGCCCCGACAGCGTCCGAGTTACACAGATGACGACCTGTTCCAATGCGGTAGATCCCTAGTGCGGGACCAAGCAGCCGAAGTTCCATTCCCTCGCCCGCGAGACGGTTGATGAGATCAGGCCAACTCTGCGCCGCTCTGATGTGGGCAGATAAAACTGCGTGGCGCTTGGGATCAATTTGGCCTGCGGGCATGATACCCGTGCTGGGTGAGCTGTGCTGCTCAATCAGAACATGATCGCCGAGGCGCTTCAGCAAACCGGCATAGCCAAAGCCCAGTGCCGACGCCTGACAGATGCGGGTACCACAGCTTGACTTGAACAATGCGGTGCTGCCGCCGTCGGCGCGAAAGTCATACCCATGGGTACGTATCCGCGCCTGAAGGTCGTTCCAGCTTTCCGCCTCAATCATGTCACGGGCCAGCAATGCCTGAAGCGCAACAATCAGCCGCTCGTCCGGCCCCTTGCTCCGCGTCTGCGACATCTGCCTTGCCACTTCACGCTTGAGCAACTGGCGCACCATGTGACCGATTGTGACTTCGCGCGCGGTGGCGACGCATTGCGCGCCTGACAATAAATCGCGCGGTAACTTGAGTGTGACTGATTCCAATTCCATACCCAAGACTGCGACAAGGGTGGTTAATGCCCCATTAAACAGTCTCGAACTGGTCCGAGGTCGGGTTGTAGTACTCAAGGCCGCCTTCGCCGATATCGGTCCACATCCCGTGCAACGTCAATTCGCCATCGGCAATCCGCTTGGACAACCAAGGAAATGTCATCAGGTTCTCCATTGAGATCATAACCGATTGTTTTTCGAGCGCGCGTTGCTGCTCGAGCGGGTCGGCAATGTCTTTGACCAGCTCATATTTGGGCCGCAGGATATCCATCCACCGCCCCACAAAGCTATCCTTGGCCTCAAGCTCTGGCGCTGCACCGTTGCACATGTCGATACAGCCTTGCACACCACCGCAATTCGAATGGCCCAAGACAATCAAATGCGCCACTTTGAGAACCTGAACAGCATATTCCACTGCCGCCGAGGTGCCGTGCTGTGCGCCGTCAGGCTGATACGGCGGCACCAAATTCGCAACATTCCGGTGGATAAAAAACTCACCATGGTCGGCGCCAAAGATTGACGTCACATGAACACGGCTGTCACAGCATGAAATCACCATGGCGCGCGGGTGTTGCCCACCTGTCGCAAGCTTACGGTACCATGCGCGGTTTTCAGCAAAACTGGTAGCTTTCCAGCCGTGATAGCGTTGCACAAGATAACCCGGAAGGGGCGTTGCCTCTTTCATAGCGGGCGGTCTCCTTGATCGTTGGTTTCCGAGATAGACTGAATTCGTACCGAATTCGAGCGAAAACACCCTTGGGCGGCAACCATTTGAAAACCACCGAGCGTCATAACAATCCCAGCTTTGGGGGCGAACATAGGGGTGATGAATGGGTGATGTTATAAAGGTCCGGCTATCTGAACAGATCCACTTGGATCAGGGGCGGCTGAATACACTATATGCACAGTTGGGGGAGACGGGTGCGGAAACGGTCGTATGCCGCGCGATGGAGGAGTTGGCCGTGCGTATGGCGCAGTGTGAAACGCTGTGGCGCGCCAACAACCGTGTGCAGTTGCGCAAGCATGCACGGTCACTCATCGCGATCTCGGATCAAGTGGGGATGCAACGTTTGGCACAAGTTGCGCGCGACGTGACCGATTGTGTCGATGCGCAGGACGAGATTGCGACCGCTGCGACCTTGTCGCGGTTGCTGCGCATCGGGGAACGGTCACTGTCCGCGATATGGTCGATGGATGATCTGAAGATCTGAGTGCGCTTGCGGCGGCGGCTGTATGGGATAGGCTGGCGTGAGTTTCCCATGAAAGGTCAAAACGCCCATGTCACTCCGCTTTGCCGATACCGGTCCGAACGCCATTGATCTGCATGTTCTGTCATCGGGTGCTGTGGAGGACTGGCTGTCCGGGCAATCGTCCGTGACGGTCGCATGGGTCCGTGCAAACGGATTTACTGGTGCTATTGGTCAGGCGCTTGCCATAGCCGACAGTGGCGGTATGCCCACAATGGCGCTCGCCGGTTTCGGCACAGATGCGACGCGCGCGCGGGGGCGCTTCGCATTAGCGGCCGCCGCGGTCAATCTACCTGATGGCACCTACCGAATTGTAAGCGGCTTGCCCACAGATACGGCGGAGGTCGAAGCACTGGGGTGGCTTCTGGCAGCCTACAGGTTTGACCGCTATAAAAAGATACCTGCGATGGGTGCGCATCTGGTGGCCCCTGAGGGGATTGATGCCGCACGGACCGAAGCAATCGCCAATGGCGAGGCGCTTACCCGCACGCTCATCAACACGCCCGCGTCGGATATGGGACCGCCCGATCTGGAGCAGGCCGCCCGTGATCTAAGCAAAGTCCATGGTGCGCAGATCGACGTGACCGTCGGGGAGGATTTGCTGAGTGCGAACCTTCCCATGATCCATACAGTCGGGCGCGCCGCCGACCGTGCGCCGCGTTTGATCGATATGCGGTGGGGCAATAGTGGCCCGACGCTGACGCTTGTGGGGAAGGGCGTTTGCTTTGACACGGGTGGTTTGAACCTTAAATCAGGTGCGTCCATGGGCCTTATGAAAAAGGATATGGGCGGTGCGGCGGCCGTGCTGGGCCTTGCGCATATGATCATGGCGACGGGCACAAAAGTACAATTGCGCATCTTAATCCCTGCGGTGGAGAATTCGGTCGCGGGCAACGCGTTCAGGCCACAGGACGTTTTGACATCCCGCAAAGGCCTCACGGTTGAAATCAATAATACAGACGCGGAAGGTCGGCTTGTCCTCGCGGACGCGCTGGCACTCGCGGATGAGGAAAAACCGGACCAGATCATCTCAATGGCGACGCTAACCGGCGCTGCGCGGGTGGCAGTTGGTCCCGACCTTGCGCCTTATTTTAGTGATAGTGCGGATTTTGTTGCAGCCCTTGAAGCCTCTGCGATGGAAGTTGTAGATCCGGTTTGGCGTCTGCCCTTTCACACACCCTATGAAAGCATGATCGAACCTGCGGTAGCAGATCTTGATAATGCCCCTAGCGGTGGCTTTGCCGGATGCATCACTGCGGCGCTATTTTTACGCCGGTTTGTTACGGATAGTAACTATGCGCACTTCGACATATACGGCTGGCAACCAAGTGCCGCACCCGCCCGCGCCAAAGGCGGTGTGGGCCAAGGCACCCGTGCGCTGTTGCACGCCCTAGACAGGATTTTGCCCCAATGAGCCATCCACGCCTGACCCCTGATCCCGAACATATGGGCCTGAACGAGCCTGCACAGATCGGGCGCGGTGTCGTGAACCTGCTGCGCAAACCCAACGGCGCGCGGGACAGACAACTTTTGATGGGTGCGGATGTTACGGTAATGTCGCGCCATGAAGGTTGGGCTTACGTGCAGGCGGCGGCGGATGGCTACTGCGGATTTGTTGGCGTCAAGACGCTGAGCGCGCCTGAAGTACTCACCCATAAGGTCGTTGCGGCGGCCACCCATGGGTATCAGAACGCTAATATGAAATCCATTGACCGCTGTGCCATTAGCCAGGGCAGCCTTTTAGCGATGCAGGAAGATGCGGACGATTTTATCAAAACTGTGCATGGATTTGTGCCAAAGCAGCATATCGCCCCCATTGACGATTTTGCGACCGATCCCGCCGAGGTTGCCGCACTTTACCTTGATACACCCTACCTTTGGGGCGGCAACAGCCGCTGGGGCATTGATTGCTCTGGTCTGGTGCAGGTTGCTTGTGCGGCTTGTGACATTCCATGTGGTGGTGACAGCGATATGCAGGCGGATGGCTTGGGCGCTCTGCTGGAGGATGGCACGCCACCCGAGCGGAATGATCTTCTGTTTTGGAAAGGGCATGTCGCCATGGTTTGGGACGCTGAAACCCTGATTCACGCAAATGCCCATGCAATGTCCACCGTGTTTGAACCAATTAAAGAGGCGATTACACGCATTGCTCAGACCGATGGACCTGTTACGGCACACCGCAGGCTACCAATGCTTTAATCTACGGCGCGGATGAGTTTACGCTCAAGCACGCGCAGCACCGACTTAAGGTCGTGACCACGTTTAAGCACCTGACCGTTCACGCCCACAACGGCGTAAATACCCTGTTTGTTGCGCAACTTTGGGCGTTTCTCGATACGGTAAAGCGGCATCTCCGCCGTGCGCCGGAAGACGGCGAATACAGCAACCTCGCGCAGACACGAAATGCCATAGTCACGCCACTCCCCCGCGGCGACCATCCGACCATAAAGCGATAGGATCACGCTCAGCTCGGTCCGGTGAAAGGCGACCTGCTCAACAGGGCGGCTTGGGCCACTGCCTGAGGGATGCTGCGGGATCATGGGTATGTTCATGCAACAAGAGTTGCCCTGTGCGCATCGCAAATCAAGTGCCAACGGATCAAATTTTCGATTGTGCTAAGCACAAAGCCCTAACCGCAGGTCACCTCCACGATGGTATCAGTACCATCAAGCTGTACGCTAAGGCGCGTTGGAACAAAGTCGGTGGTCGCCACATCGGTGGGCCCGATCAGCCGTTTTGGTTCCGGCAGGACGAGCGAGGCCGCCGCATCTTTGCCGATCAGTTCCTGATGTGCGGAGGCGTTGCATATATCTGGTCCACCAGTGGAAGCAGGTCCACTTGTTTGTGCGATGGGCGCGCCGCAGCCCGCCAAAATTACGCCTGACAGAATAATAAATCTCACGTCCCATACCTCGCTAAGAAAGTTTCCACCGCATTATCGACAACACGGTCAATGTCGTCTGATGTGACCTCCTTGATCACACCAAACATCAATTGCATCCACAGATCAGCCTTACATAACTCACCAAATTGGTCAGCGGCCATTGTGTAATCGTCTATCACCAGTTCGCCCCGCGCGCAGGCCCGTGCAAAATATGCCGCCATCTCGGCGCGCATCACGGTCGGGCCAGAAGCATAGAAGCTACGCCCCAACTCCGGAAACCGGTCAGATTCCGCCACGCAAATGCGGAAAATTTGCTGGCCAAATTTGCTGGTGATAAAATTCAGAAAATGGCGCCCTGTCTGTCCCAGAACGTCACGTGGCGGGGCGGCACGGTCAATATCTGCAAGGGCCGAACTGGCCTGCCGCTGGCACTCGAGGGTCGTAACTTCCATGAAAAGCATGCGTTTGTCGGGGAAGTATTTATACAAAGTTGCTTTTGAGACCTCCGCCACACGGGCGATTTCATCCACGCTTGCCCCCTCAAAGCCGTCCGCCATAAACACACGCTGTGCACCGGCCAGCACCTGATCATATTTTCGGCCACGGTGAATGGCGTCAGGTGTTCTGGCAGCGGTCGAGGTCATCACGTCTCCTGCGGAAAAGAAGCATACCTTATAAACGGAACAGTTCACTTCCAAGGGCAAAACGCCTGATCCGCGCCGCAGTGTATTTACAACCAAGCAGGGCAGCCATCTGCTCAGTTTCCACTAGCGCGCATTAGGTGGCCAAGCTATCTGTAACGCTATGCTGGCGATCTTCCTTAAAACACTTCCCTTTTTTGCCCTGATCGGTCTGGGATACTGGGCGGGGCGCACAAAGTTCTTTACCGCCGAAGCGACGGCATACCTCACGAAGTTTGTGTTCTATTTCGCGCTTTCGGCGATGCTGTTCAACTTCTCTGCCAATCTATCCTTGGCGGATGTCTGGGACGCACGGCTGGTTGCTGCCTATTTGTGGGGCACTGCATTTGTCTACGGCATCGCCACGCTGGTTTGCTATTTTCGCGGTCTCAGCATCGAGGTGAGTGCGATTGAAGCACAATGCGCCGTGATCGGGAACGTGGGCTTTCTCGGTGTGCCCATGTTGACCCTACTGCTTGGACCCGAAGCGATCGGTCCGGTAATGATGGCGCTTGCTGTCGATCTCATCGTGTTCTCATCGCTCATTGTTATTCTGATCACCGGCTCACGGGACGGGCGCATGTCGCTGGTCGTTTTGCGCACCGTAGGTCTTGGGCTGATCAAAAACCCGATGATCGTGGCGATTGTGCTCGGGCTTTTGTGGTCAGCATTTGAAATACCAATTCCGGTCCCGATGAACGAATTTCTGGTTCTCTTGGGCGCAGCGGCCACACCGGGCGCGCTGTTTGCTATCGGTGCATCCCTCGCCTCCAAATCGGCTGAACGGCTGAGCGTTGCAGGCTGGCTCAGCTTTTGCAAACTGGTACTCCATCCCCTATTCGTGGCCTTTGCCTGCTTTGTGCTCTTCAAGGTGGACCTTTATCAGGCGGTTGTAATCATCTCCGCTGCTGCCCTGCCTGTTGCCGGAAATGTCTATATCCTTGCCCAGCACTATAATGTGGCACCGCAACGGGTATCGGCGGCCATTCTCGTCTCAACAGCGCTCAGCATTGTGACGGTAAGCCTGTGCATCGCGTGGCTACAAACGTTCTAGACCTTGCCCCGCACGCATGCGGTGGTTAGCCATATCCAAATTCGCAATAAGGAACGCTTTATGGAAATCCTATCGTCCAATGCTTGTTTTGGTGGCACACAGCATGTGATCAAACATGCTTCCGTCAACTGCGGATGCGATATGACATTCGCGCTGTTCCTGCCAGCTGAGGCGGCGGATGGTCCTGTGCCTGTACTGTGGTTTCTGTCAGGCCTGACCTGCACCCATGAAAACGCAATGGTAAAAGCAGGCGCACAAGCATGGGCGGCAGAGCAAGGCATTGCCCTGGTGTTTCCAGACACCTCACCACGCGGCGACGGTATCGCAAACGACGAAGCCTACGATCTGGGCCAGGGGGCCGGATTCTACGTCAACGCGACCCAAGACCCGTGGCAGCCGCATTTCCAGATGTGGAGCTATATCGCGGACGAACTGCCTGCCTTGCTGTTTGAGCATTTCGCCCTCGACGCGGCGCGGCAATCCATCACCGGCCACTCTATGGGCGGGCACGGCGCACTCACGCTTGCGATGTCACTGCCGGGGCGTTTTGCCTCTGTTTCTGCCTTCGCACCTATCGCGCACCCAACAGCAAGCGATTGGGGCCGCAAACAGTTCACGGCATACCTTGGCTCTGACGAGGCGACATGGGTGCCACATGATACGACCCTATTGATGCAAGAAAAGGGTTTTGACGGTCCGGTTCTGATTGATCAAGGGACCGAGGATCAGTTCCTTGATCTGCTACAGCCCGAAGCGTTGAGTGCCGCGATGGCAAAGCGGCGGCAAAACGGCACTTTCCGGATGCAGCCGGGATACGATCACAGCTATTTCTTCATCGCGACGTTTATGGAGGATCACGTGACCTTCCACGCCGATGCGCTGTGGTCCGCATGACAGCGCTTTATATCGACGCCGATGCTTGTCCGGTAAAGGATGAGGCAGAGCGTGTCGCCACCCGGCACAAGATCAAGATGTTTGTCGTGTCCAACGGAGGTCTGCGCCCTTCGCAGAATCCGTTTGTCGAGATGGTCATCGTGGCAGATGGTCCCGATATTGCCGATATGTGGATTGCAGACCGTGCCGGTGTGGGCGACGTTGTCGTGACGGGTGACATCCCACTGGCCGCAAAATGCGTTGAAGCGGGCGCACGGGTGATCAAACACAACGGTGAGGCGCTGACCCAAGCGAACATTGGCAATGTGCTGGCCACCCGCGATCTGATGACCGATTTGCGCGCTGCGGACCCGTTTCGTCAGGGCGGCGGCAAAGGCTTTACAAAAGCAGACCGCTCCCGCTTTTTGGAAGCGTTAGAGCGTGAAATCCGCGCTGCGAATAAGCTTTAGCATCGTTAGTCGCACCGGCTGCCACCATCCAAGAGGTATGGATATGACACCCAAAGCAGTGATTTTTGACATCGGCAATGTGCTCATCGAATGGCAGCCCGAGCGGTACTTTGATGCGCAAATCGGAGGGACGCGTCGCCGTGCGATGTTTGCCGCTGTGGATCTGCATGCGATGAACGACCGCGTGGATGCAGGCGAGAACTTCACCGCTGTTATTTCGCAAACGGCGCAGAAAACACCTGAGTGGCGGGATGAGATTATGCTGTGGCATGACCGCTGGCTGGACATGGCAAGCCCCGCGATTGACCACTCCGTAAGGTTGATGTCAGCGCTACAGCGCAAAGGCGTTCCCGTTTTCTCGCTCACGAATTTCGGGATTGAGACATATGTGATCGCTGCACGAAAATATCCGTTCCTGCGGGAGTTCGACCGTGATTTCATTTCTGGCCATATGGGTGTGATCAAGCCCGATCCGCACATCTACGAGATGTTGGAGAAGAGTGCGGGTCTGTCAGGCGCTGATCTGTTGTTCACTGACGACCGGACCGACAACATCGCCGCAGCGGCGGCGCGCGGCTGGCAAACGCATCTTTTCGAAGGGCCGCTTGGCTGGGCAGATGCACTTGTCCGCGCTGATCTGCTCACACCACAGGAGGCATTATGACAAACATCCCCTTTATCCCTTTCGAAGCTGGTGAAAAACTGCTCGACTGGATCGCTTTGACCGATGCGCTGGCCGACGGGCATACCAAACCTAAGGCGGAGATTGGTGATACTTTCCTCTATCGTGATCCCGACACGCTGCTGAGCCGAGCTGCGTGGATTAACGGCATGGGAATGGCGGTCAAATCCGCCACCGTATTTCCGCGCAACACGGCGCATGGTAAACCCAACGTAAACGGAGGTGTCAGTCTTTATTCCGATATCGATGGCACATTGGAGGCAATCATCGACTTTCATCTGGTGACCAAATGGAAGACCGCAGGCGACAGCCTGTTGGCCGCGCGGCGCCTTGCACGCCCTGACGCCACACGCATTTTGCTGGTAGGAGCAGGCACAGTCGCGCGGTCGTTGCATGCCGCTTATTCCGCGATCTTTCCCGATGCGACCTTCACCGTCTGGAGCCGCACGCGCGCAAGTGCACAAGCCTTGGCAGACACCCTCCCCGGTATGGCTGTTGCGGACAATCTGGAAGAAGCCGTAAAGCGCGCAGAGATCATCGGCAGTGCCACAATGTCCACTGATCCAGTGATCAAAGGCGCGTGGCTACAGGCGGGACAGCACCTTGACCTGATTGGTGCTTATCGCCCTGATATGCGCGAAGTGGATGACGACGCACTCTCCTGTGCCCGCATTTTTGTCGACAGCTTTGACACCACGTGTGACCACATCGGAGAGATCAAGATTCCGCTAGCCTCCGGCGCAATCAAGCGCAGTGACATCGTCGCTGACTACTATGACTTGTCGGCTTTTAAACGCCGCTCTGACGACGAGATTACAATCTGCAAAAACGGAGGCGGCGCGCATCTGGACCTGATGACAAGCCGATACATCCTCGAGCGCTGGCGCGAAGCGTCGTGACACTTTGGCTGACCTTGGCGGTCATTTTGACCATCATCGGCGTGCTGCCGTTTGCGATTGAGGCCCTGCGCCCGAAGATGAACGACACGCGGCGGGCAGACGCGTCAGGACAATTTGCCAATCTTAAACAAGGGATCACGCACTACGTGCTGAGCGGTCCTGTGGATGGGCTATTGGTTGTTTGCATACACGGCCTCACAACTCCCTGCTTTGTCTGGGATAAAATCTCAAAAGGTTTGGCCCGACCAGGCTATCGGGTGCTGATCTATGACCTCTATGGGCGTGGATTTTCGGACCGGCCAAAGAGTTTACAAGATCAGGCGTTTTTTGACCAACAACTCTTGGAGCTTCTCGCGTACCTTGAACTTGAGGAGCCTTTTGACCTGATCGGATATTCAATGGGCGGTGCGGTCGCAACGGGTTTTGCTGCAAAGCACCTACACCGCGTGCGCAGTCTTGCCTTGCTCGCTTCTGCGGGAACGGGATTGGTTGAGGCCCCGATGCTTAAATTCATCCGTGATGGCCGTATCTTCGGCGCATGGCTTATGCTGGTGGCGTATCCCGCACAATTGCGGCGCGGTATTCAGGCGGAACGTGCGTTGCCGACGGTAGATACTCACGTATCGGACGCGCAAGAGGCACAGCTGACCTATAGCGGCTTTATTCCCGCAGTAAGGTCCAGCCTGCGGGGCGTTCTATATCGCCCTCTCGCCGATGCGCATCAGGTATTTCACAAGGTAAACATACCCATGCTGGCCATCTGGGGCGGGCAGGACGAGGTTATTCCGATGCAAGCGCGGCAGCAGTTGGCAGCTTGGAATTCAGATGTACGCGATCACATCATTGAAAATGCGGGCCACGGTTTGCCCTATACACACTCCGACGAAGTGCTCGCCTTGCTGACAGGATTTCTTGCCCGCTCTGCTCCACAGAAGCGCGCCGAATAGAATTCCTCCGGTTTGATCGACGTCACTTGCACCCTTCCCACCACCGCAACTTGGCGTTAGGAAATTTGCATGACCTCGATGCGCACCCTTTATGACCAGATGATTGCCGATGGCGATCTGCGGCCGGACGCCGCGCAAAAGGCGCTGATGCCGGAGTTTGATCGTATCCGCGACGCGCTTGCCCAGCCCGTGAAAAAAGGCCTTTTTCGAAAAGCGTCCGAGCCGCCCAAGGGATTGTACTTATGGGGTGGTGTCGGGCGCGGAAAATCCATGTTGATGGATCTTTTTGTCAGCCATTTGGGTGATATTCCCGCACGCCGTGTGCATTTCCATGCCTTCATGCAGGAGATTCATTCCGCCATGCATGAGGCCCGAAAAACAGGTGTGGATGACGCAATCGCGCCTGTCGCAATGGCAGTCAGCAGTTCGGTCCGCCTGCTGGCCTTTGACGAGATGCAAATCACCGATATCACCGATGCGATGATTGTGGGGCGCCTGTTTCAGGCATTGTTTGCCGATGGCGTGGTCGTGGTCACAACCTCAAACCGCGTTCCAAACGACCTCTATAAACATGGACTGAACCGCGATCTCTTCGTGCCATTCATCAAGCTCATTGAGGAGAAAATGGTTGTGCATGAACTGGCTAGCCCGACGGACTACCGTCAGGACCGCCTAGCAGGCACGCCAGTTTATTTTACGCCTGTAGACGCAGCGAGCCGCGCGGCAATGGACGCAGTTTGGGACGATCTGACAGGCGGCGTGGCAGAGCAGCTCGTCCTGCGCGTCAAAGGGCGCGATGTTGTCATCCCACAATTCCGCAACGGGGTGGGGCGAGCCAGATTTCATGCGCTATGCGGTCAACCGCTTGGACCTGCGGATTTCCTCGCAGTGGCGGAGGCGGTCAAGGTTCTGATGCTCGATGACATACCAACGCTGGGGCGGACAAACTTCAACGAAGCCAAACGCTTTGTTACGTTGATTGACGCGCTTTATGAGGCACGCGTGCGGCTCATATGCTCAGCGGCGGCCAAGCCTGAAATGCTGTATCTGGAAGGGGAAGGCACATTCGAATTCGAGCGTACGGCGTCGCGCCTGCGTGAGATGCAAAGCGAAGAGTGGAGTGCTGCTTAGTCGCTTGCGACGACCAAACCTTCTGAGGCGTTTTGTGTAACCACATCACCAAATCCTTCAGGATGGTAAGGCGCGTCCTGTCCCAGCAGGCTCCAGCCGCCGCCCGCCACAATGCCCAGTGCAACAATGCTCACGATCAACTGACGTTTAACCGATGTTTGAAGCGCCTTTGGTTTCTCAATATGTGCCATAAAATACGTTGCCCCCCGGATTTGCGGAAGTCCCACGTCAATAATAAACGCAAAGACCTTCTTAAACCTCTAAAAGCCAACTACGGACGCGGTCAACCAAAGCGGGTAACATATGATGTGTGCTCTAGGCGTTCTGTCGCAAGATGTTGCCCGCAAGATACAATGATCCGCAGATCAGGATGCGCGCCTGCGGCTCCTGATCAACAATTTTACGCAAGGCACTGGCGACATCTATCGCCTCGGTTGCGTCGATACCCGCTGTACTTGCCGCTTGCGCCGTGGTTGCGGCAGGCAATGTCGCTGCCTCACCCGGAATTGAAACCGCATGAAGTGCCGAGACAAAAGGGGTAAGTGGCCGGAGATAGCCGCCGATGTCCTTGGTATTGAGCATCCCACAGATGAGATAGGTCGGCACCTTTGGCAGCTCAGCCAGAACAGCGGCGAGAGCATGCCCTGCCGCAGGATTATGCCCACCGTCGAGCCACAATTCCGCCTGACCTGCCGCCTCGACCAGCGGACCTGTTTTAAGCCGCTGCATGCGTGCGGGCCACTGCGCGCCTGTCACAGCCCCCTCGCAGGCTTCCTCACCAAATCCAAGCGCGCGAAGCGTTGCAATCGCACCACCCGCATTTTGCACCTGATGCAATCCGGGCAAAGTTGGCAACGGTAGATCCAGCAACCCTTGTTCGTCTTGATAAATCAACCGGCCCGCCTCCCGGCCGACGTGCCAGTGCTGCCCATAGACACTCAAGGGTGCAAGGTTGCGCGCAGCAACGCTTTCGATCACCTGAAGACCAGCCTCCTGCTGGGGTCCGACAATGCAAGGCACGCGGCGTTTGATGATGCCCGCCTTCTCGCCTGCAATTTCCGGCAATGTTTCTCCCAAGAACTGCTGGTGATCAAGGTCAACGGGCGTGATCACGGTCGCAACCGGCTGCGCCACGACGTTGGTAGCATCGAGCCTGCCGCCCAACCCTACTTCGAGCAGTGTATAATCCGCAGCAGTGCGTGAAAACGCCAGAAGAGCGGCGCATGTAGTAATTTCGAAATAGGTGATGTTGGCGCCTTTGTTGGCGGCGTAGCATTCATCCAGCACGCTGGTGAGCGCCTCTTCGGTGATCAAATCCCCTGTAAGCCTGATCCGCTCATGAAATCGGGCGAGGTGGGGGGAGGTATAGGCGTGCACCGTCTTGCCCGCTGCCTCAAGCCCCGCGCGGATCATCGCCTGTGTGGAACCTTTGCCGTTGGTGCCCGCGATGTGGATCACTGGCGGCAAACTGTCTTGCGGATTTCCAAGTGCCTCCAGAAGGTGCAGCATCCGGTCAAGCGTGAGGTCGATAATCTTTGGGTGCAACGCCATCATCCGGTCAAGAATGACATCAGAGGATACTTCGCTCATACGCAAAACCTTATTCAGGACCTTAAGGTGCAGACATCATAGCAGTGCGGTGGTTACTTCTTCGGACTTGCCTCTGGTGTGTCGGGCGCAGGCTCGGATAGCTCATGAGGGACTTCGGCGGGCGGTGGCAAATCACCACTCACCGCAGGAGGAAGACCTGTTAGCATCCGGATAATCGTGATCAATTCCGTACGCATTTGCGGGCGCGGCGTCACACGGTCAAGCATTCCATGCTCAAGCAGGTATTCCGCACGCTGGAACCCCTCGGGCAGCTTTTCGCGGATGGTCTGCTCGATAACGCGCGGACCGGCAAAGCAAATAAGCGCGTTAGGCTCTGCGATATGTACGTCCCCCAGCATGGCATAGCTCGCCGTGACACCGCCCGTGGTGGGGTGGGTCAGAACAACAATATAGGGCAGGTTTGCTTCCTTGAGCATTTGAACCGCAACTGTTGTACGTGGCATTTGCATCAGGCTCAGGATGCCCTCCTGCATCCGCGCGCCGCCGGCGGCGGAAAACAGGACCAGCGGCCGCTTGAGCTTGATCGCTTCTTCGGCAGCCGCGATGATCGCGTTGCCGACATACATCCCCATGGACCCCGCCATGAAACTGAAGTCCTGCGCGCAGGCAACGATCGGCGTGCGCCCGATTTCGCCGCTGGCAACCAGCATCGCTTCGGTCTCGTTCGTCAGCTTTTGCGCGGCGCGCAGGCGGTCAGGATATTTCTTTTGATCCCGAAACTGCAGCGGGTCCACGGTCGGCGCGGGCACTTTAACTTCGTTGAATATGCCACCGTCGAACAATGCGCCGAAACGGTCGCGCGGACTGATGTGCATGTGGTGGCCGCAACTGGTGCAGACATTGAGATTATCGCTGACTTCGCGGTGAAACAGCATCGTGCCGCATTCATCGCATTTCGTCCAAAGGTTCTCGGGTGTCTCGCGGCGCGAGAAAATCGAATTGATCCGGGGCCGGACGTAGTTGTTGATCCAGTTCATATCGGCGCCTCGTTACATTACTTGCTCCTCTTCAAATACGAGGGCGCAACGGGAATTGCAATCAGCGCCGCAAGGCCAAGCGCGCAGTCAGCCAGCATACTATCATCATCGCAAAATCAACGGGTAGCCACACCCGCAACTGTTCAGCATCCGCAATGCCAAAAGGCGTATGCCACAGGGCCAGCCCCCCGAGAGTGTCAGGCAGGGATGTGATCAACAAGGCTGTGACATTGTTGACGAAATGCACAGCAATCGCGGGTCCGAGGCTGCCCGAACGGGCCGTCAGATCGGCCATCAACATGCCGAACATGAGCGCCCATACCGTGATCATCACCGCATTCTGCCCCGCCTCCAGCGGCTGATAGTGGCCAAAGGCAAATACTGCCGATGGTAATACCATCCAGATCAGGGGCGATGAAAACCGTGCGGCAAGCTGTTGCTGGAGGTATCCGCGAAAGAAAATCTCCTCCGCACTGACTTGGACAAACACAGCCAATAGCGACAAAGGCAGCAATATCGCCCACAGTCCAAAGGACATATTCAAAGATAATGGCTCACCAAACCCGTAGGGAGGCAACACCGCGACCACTGCAACCAGCACGAACAAGGCCCCAACGACGCGAAAGAACTGCGGCACGGCCAGTATAACCGGTCCCAACACGGTAAATGAGCCACGTTTGTGTACCAGACGGACGCCAATGAATACAGCGGCGATGATCAGTCCAAAGCTGAACAAGAGCGCGTACATGGCAAGTGGCGTGCTGCCCGCGATGAGAGCGGCATTAAAATCGGGTCGGTAGCGGGTAAGTTCGGCTAGGGCCTGTTGGTAAAACAAGGCCATAGCGATATAGAGCCCGACCATCACAACGACCCCCAGCACAAGACGCCAGATTTGCTGGTGCGGGATGGCAGCTTTTGTATGCAAAATATGGGCAGAATAGTCCGGCATCAGACGCACTATGTATCGTCCTCTTGTTTCTCGCGGGGGATGCCAACACTGGCGTCACGGATCACTTCGGCAGCGCTGGCCAGATTGCCTGCAACCACTTTTAGCAAGCTCAATAGAACAGTGCGATCATTCTCGATGACAGAGCGGAACTGCTCTGCTCCAAACCGCAAAAAGCGTGAATCTTCCAGCGCTGTCAGGGTCGCCTGTCGCGGCTCGCGGATGATCACAGCCAGGTCACCGATCACCCGTCCGGGCACGATCGTCGAGAGGTGGTGCGACACATCTTCTTTGTCCTGAAATGTGATTTCGGCCTTACCTGACAGGCACAGATATGTTGCATCAGCAGGCTCGCCCGCGTTGAAGATAACAGTGCCAGCGGGTGCATCGTACCACTGTGCCGCAAAAGCCAGTAACCGCTGCGCGCGCGGCTCAAGCGGGCGGAAGAGTGCGTTGCGCTGAATCTCTTCAAGTTTGTGGCGCAGATCATCGGATACGTCGCCCGATGAATTGAGACTTTCGGCGCCTTCGACACCGTCCACGCGACCATGGCTGATCTCGACGAACATGTCGTAGCTTTCGGGCGCATCGAACTTGTCATCAAGGAAAATCTGGATGGTGTCAGGCATCAGATCACGCAAGCGCGCGCGCGTTCTTGTGAGGTCACTGCCCACCAATGCCTGATCAAAAATCATAATATCCGGCCGCTTGATCCCTGCGCGGGTAAATGCGGCACGCTCATGGATTGACGGTGGCAGGTTCGTGCCGCCAATTGCAGTGGGCACATCAAAGACATTGGTCGCAACTTCGCGGCGCAGTTCGTGCTCACGCAGAACATCGGAAACCGCATCAACGATCAACTCCTTCTGCACACCTGCCATGCTAGATATCCGGCCATAAATCAGGTTTTCAAGCAATGTTAGACGCGGCAGATAATTTTCCGGCGACAGGGGCACAAACATATTCGATGCCAACTCTCGAAGCTTGGGCGCGCGCGCGCGGCGGATCGCTAGGATTTCGTCTTTGAAGCTTTCAGGGAATGCGGGGCCGATTTGCTCTGCGGTGAAGGCGAAAGGGACGGTAAGCAGCAGCGCGAATTCTTCTTCGGTCAACGCGCCATCGCCTCTCAAGCGGCGGCGGCTGGCGATATCCACAAGGCGCTCATAAAGCGCTTCCTCGATATTAAGCGAAGTGAAAAGCGGATGGTTTGTACCGTCCATCCCAAACGTCTGATGCAGCGTCTCAACCAATGTCTGTGAAATTGCGATGGCCTGCTCGGCCAGCCCCTGCTCCGCGATCATGGCAAGGAACGAGCCCTCCTCCACCAGACCCTGCTGGGTAATGTCGAGGCGTGGACTTGCGAACAGGACGTTGCCGCCAAGTGGAATTGCAGGGTTGAACGTCTCGGGATCAAACCTGTGCACCGCACCGTCCAGCTTGCGCTCTTTGAGCACCGCATACACTTCGTCGCGCAGGCCGATCACCTTGCGGGCAAGATCAGGCTGGCTTTCGACATTCATGCGGGCACCAAGCATACCACGCAGGATCGGCTCATCTGTTTGCAAAACACGGCTAAGCTCAAACCACCATTCGTGCACGTCTTCCGTGGTATCAAGTCCGGCAAGCGCAGGATCAAGCCATTCAGCCTGCAAACTATCGAGGCTGTTGCCCGAACGGCGCGCCTCGATCCCGACCAGATCCCGGCTTTCAGGATCCCATAGAACGGTCTTTGGCGACGTGCGTAGCGACATCAGCAGGTTATCCCCGATGGTGCCATGAAACAGATACGGCTGCGCCTGCACATAGCCGATGCGCGCGGCGATCACGACCTGATGCAGCTTGCTAAGCTCATAGTCTCCCAATGTGACGCTGCCGCGCGATGGTAGCAGTTCACGGGTCAACAACTCGGCTATGGCGTGCCGCTCCGACAGGGTCGACGTCTTGATGGCGACCTGCGCGCCCTTTGGAATTTCGAGCGACAGGTCATTCAGAACTGCCACACCGTCCTGATTTCGCACGAGTACATTCTTGATGTTGATGGGACCTGTCAGGTGCGGCACTTCATCAGGTGAACCGTCAAAAAGCTCTTCTTCGATCATGTTGGAGGGACCAAAACGCTCGGTCACGATCTCCCAGCGCAGACCCATATCCTGTGTCTGGTTGTAGTAGGTCAGCAATTCTTTCCATGGGCTGCTGAGGTCTTTGTAGGCGGCGAGCGCCGCGACGAGCGCACCCACAGTGATTTCACCTCGAATGGTAAGAATGCCGCCAACCAGATAGAAAAAGAACGGCGTAAGCTGCGTAATGAAGTTGTTGAGAAATTTCATGAAAAATTTCTTTTGATAAATCTTGTAGCGAATATCAAAAAGAAGTCCGAGCCGGTCGGTGAAGCCTGCCAGCCTGAAGCGCCAACCGCCATTGGTTCGCAAGTCGGTAATACCTGCGGCTGTCTCGCCAATCTCGGCGGCAAACAGACGGACTTCTTTGATCCGCTTTTTGTTCAGCTCGTTAATCTGGCGTTGTAAAATCGGGATCAGATAGGCCTGAAGCGGGATCAAGGCGACACCTGCCACGCCAAACCAAAATGACTGTAGAAACAAAAATACAACAATAATGAGCATCTGACCGGCCTGAAAAACAGGCTGGGCGACGAAATCACCCATCAACCCGCCCATTGGCTCTGCTTCGGAGGTTACCATACTCACCAATTCGCCCTGAGAGGTGTCTTGGAAGTACCGCTTGGGGAAGCGCATCATGCGCGCGATCAACCCATATCGGAACCGGCGCAGCATACGCTCTGACACGACACCTTTCATGGTATTCAGGCGCATTTTCAGCAGGCCGTGGGCCAATACCGCGCCAAGATAGGAAAGGCACAGCCCTGTCAGGAACTGAATCCGGCTCAACTCGTAGCCGAACGCATTGACCATCAGATCCTCGGCACCGATGGCGTCGTTGATGATCCGTTTAGGCAGTTCGAGTGTGGCGAAAAGGAATGGGAATGTAAGCAGCGTCACCGCCAACAACATCATCTGTTCGCGTTTGGAGTGCTTCCAAATAAAGACGAAAAGGCTGCGTTCCATTACAGGGGACTCTTTATACGTTGAGGGGTGCAACCTAGGCCCGAACGCAGTGAGTTACAACGCAGGCTGTATCCCTGCGTGATAGTACAGACGGCCGGTATTTAACAACCGGCCGTCTGATTGGATTAGAAGTTGAACTGAACGGAGGCCTGAATGCGGTCCGCTCTAACGCTGCCGGCTTGGCCAAACACTTCACGCTTACCGGTAATGTACTCGATACCGGTCGTTGTGTTTTCACGGACCTGGTAGTTCGCCGTCAGGTGAACCGTCTCCAGCTCTTCTGTGCTGCCTGCAATCCCGGCATCAATATCGCGCAAGCCGTAGCCGATACCAAAGTTCCACTTGTTCACCTGCTGGCTGATGCTGAGCGTCAAACCCTCGGAACGAATTGCATCGTTACCTAACACATCTGCGCCGCCGAAGACAAAGTATGAACCGATGCCTGCGCCGTTGGTATAGGATGCGTTGATCGAACCGCCCTGCCACAGCTGTGCGTTACCGCTGAGGTTGTAGCCATAGGTGTCAACGTCTTCCGAACTGCCACGAACCGTTCCGCCAATTGCCGCAGCTTTTACAAAGTAGTTGCTACCAGTATAGGCGATCGAAGTGGCGAATGCAGGATCTTCACTGTCGCCAGCCGCTTCTTCGATGGCTGCGGCAA
>JBATTJ010000078.1:0-56441 GCA_049670485.1 Sulfitobacter sp. | reverse complement strand
CAACCCGCTTTGCGCCTTTCATCGAGGGCAAGAAACGTATCGTAATGGAAGCCAAATCAGGTGGGCGCACGTTCTACCGTCTGCGTGCGCACGGATTTGATGACATCGGCGATGCACGCCGCTTCTGCTCTGCGCTTGTGGCCGAAAGCGTCGACTGTATTCCGGTGGTAACACGGTGAGCACGTCCGCATTGCGGTATGGTGCTACGATCCTCGACGCGAGCGGCCACCGCCTGACAGTAGAGGAACAGGCGCTGTTTCGCGATGTGCGGCCTTTCGGCTTTATCCTGTTTGCGCGCAACATCGACACGCCTGATCAGGTGCGCGCCTTATGCGACGACTTCCGCGAGGCTGCGGGCCATCATGCGCCCATTACCATTGATCAGGAAGGCGGGCGGGTACAACGTCTGCGCGCGCCCATGGGGCGCGAATGGCTGCCGCCGATGGAGTTTGTGCAAGCTGCCGGCGCAAAGGCGGCTGAGGCGATGTACATCCGCTATCGCTTGATCGCGCATGAGTTATACGCGCTTGGCATTGATAGCAATTGCGCGCCGATGGTCGACGTGCCGGGGCCTGAGACACATCCATTTTTGTACAACCGCTGCTACGGTTTGGATGCGCAAAGCGTGGCTTTGATGGGGCAGGCTGCCAATGATGGCATGCTAGCGGGTGGTGTCCTGCCGGTGATCAAACATATTCCGGGCCATGGCCGTGCTACGGCTGACAGCCATTTCGAGCTTCCGCATGTGGATGTGGAGCGCGAGGCGTTGGACCGTGTAGATTTCGCGCCGTTCAAGGCGCTGCGCGATACACCGATGGGCATGACTGCGCATCTGGTCTACGGCGCGATAGATCCACTGCCTGCGACCTTGTCTGCGCGTATGATGCAGGTCATTCGTGAGGATATAGGCTTTGACAACCTTATCATGACCGATGACATCTCGATGAAAGCGCTTTCCGGCTCACTGACGGATCTGAGCAAAGGGGCCATTGCCGCGGGCTGTGACGTGATCCTGCATTGCAACGGATCATTGGCCGAGCGGTCGGAGGTAGCCCAAGCTGCAGGTGAAATGACCGACGCGGCACAACGTCGTGCCTTGCGCGCGCTGAGCTACCGCCAGACGCCCGACGATATTGACATTCCCGCCCTTGATGCGCAGCTTAAGGCGCTGTTGGGCGAGGGCGTGCATGGCTGACACCATTTTTGAACAAGATGCCGGATCGGTGGCCGAACGCATGGCCGCCGAGGCGCTTATTGTGGACGTGGACGGCTTCGAGGGTCCGCTTGATCTGTTGCTGACCCTGAGCCGCACGCAAAAGGTCGATCTGCGCAAAATATCTGTGCTGCAGTTGGCACGGCAATACCTCGCGTTTGTGGAAAAGGCCAAAGCACTACGGCTGGAGCTTGCTGCTGATTATCTGGTCATGGCGGCATGGCTCGCGTTTTTGAAATCACGCCTGTTGTTGCCCCCTGATCCCACCGAGGATGGGCCGTCGGGCGAGGAACTCGCCGCGCATCTTGCATTCCAGCTTGAGCGCCTTGCTGCCATGCGGGATGCGGCGGCGCGGCTGATGGCGCGTGATCAGCTCGGGCGGGACTTTTTTGGTCGTGGTCAAACCCAGATGATCGAGCGGGTCCGCTCTGTTACCTATACCGCTTCGCTTTTGGATCTTATGCAGGGTTATGCCCGCATCCGTACCCGCGATGATTTTCGCCCCTTCGTTCTGGATCGGGAAAGCGTTTTCACGATGGAGCAGGCGTTGGAGCGGATGCGCGGCCTTATCGGCTATGCAGGCGATTGGGGCGATCTGATGAGCTATCTTCCCGAAGGCTGGGAGAGCGATCCGGTCAAGCGTCGGTCGGCCACGGCCGCAACTTTTGCGGCTTCGCTCGAGCTGGTGAAAGAGGGCCATCTGGAAATGCGCCAATCCGAGAGTTTTGCACCGATACAGTTGCGGAGAAAGGATGAGGGCCGTGGCGGAAGAAACTGATCAAAAAGAAGAAAACCTGTTTGACGCACCCCCTATGGTCGAGCAGGAACGCATGATTGAAGCCGTGCTGTTCGCCAGTGCGGAGCCGGTGACGATCAGGGAGCTGGAGGCGCGAATGCCCCACGGGTGCGATGCCTCCGAGGCGATGGTATATCTGCGCAAACGCTACGACGGCCGCGGCGTTCAGGTGATGAAAGTTGGCGATGCCTATGCGATGCGCACGGCGGCAGACCTTGGATATCTGATGCAAAAAGAAACGGTCGAGGTGCGCAAGCTCAGCCGTGCAGCGATCGAGACATTGGCCATCATCGCCTATCACCAGCCTGTCACACGCGCCGAGATCGAGGAAATCCGCGGCGTGTCCGTATCACGTGGCACGGTGGACCAACTGCTTGAACTGGAGTGGATTCGGTTCGGCCGTCGCAAGATGACACCGGGCAGGCCGGTGACTTTCGTAGTAACCGAAGGGTTCCTTGATCACTTTGGCCTCGAGAATGCGCGTGATTTGCCAGGTCTCAAGGAGTTGCGCTCTGCGGGTTTGTTGGAAAACCGGCCCGCCACAGGTCTGATGCCCGCAGTTGGCGACGGTGAGGATGAGCCTGAGGCCACTGAGGGCCAGAGCGAACTATTTGAAGACTGAACCTAAAAAATGCCGCAATTATCCCTATATTGGCAACAAAGCGGGACATGAAGGAAAGCAAGATGAACCAGATCATCAATATGATCATGCGAACGGTCATGCGCCAACTGGTAAGCAAAGGCGTGAACGCGGGCATGAGCAAAGCGTCGACAATGCGCATGGGCCGCAAGAAAACACCGCCAAAGCCGCAAGGCGAGATTGACGATTTTGGCAATCCGGTCAAACGGGGACCAACGCGCGAGGAAGTGCGCGCCGCACGCCGCGCACGGCGCAATCCGAACACAGACTAAACTTGCAAAGTGTTAGGGCGTTTTAAAGTGTTTCGACAGTTTCAAACCCTGACCCTGATAATTTGACGCGATCCCCGTGCCATAGAGCTGGGTAGGGGCATCACTCATATGCTCATAGATCAAGCGGCCGACAACTTGGCCGTGTTCCAGCACAAAAGGGGCCTCGTGGCAGCGCACTTCAAGCACGCCGCGCGACCCTGCACCACCCGCACCATCAAATCCAAAGCCGGGGTCGAAAAATCCGGCATAATGCACACGGAATTCACCGACCATTGCCAGATAGGGTGCCATTTCAGCTGCATATTCCGGTGGGATGGTGACGGCCTCACGGCTCACCAGAATATAGAAGGCACCGGGGTCCAGAATGATCTGACCATTATCGCTGTGCACCTCTTCCCAATATTCGGCGGGGGCATAATGACCGATACGGTCAAGGTCGATCACGCCTGTGTGCGGCTTGGCGCGGTAGCCGACCAATGTGGTGCCTTGCGGCTTCAGATCGACGGAAAAGCCCAAGCCGTCGTCTATCACAGCCGTCCCATCGACCAGTGGCGTCTGCGCATGAAGCGCACGCAGAGCATCATCGTTCAGGACCGCATCACCCGTGCCAAACCGGATCTGGTTGAGGCGCATGCCGGGGCGCACCAGCACGGAGAATGAGCGGGGACAAATCTCGGCATAGAGCGGACCGGTATAGCCCGCATTGATCCGGTCAAATTCGGTTCCGCCATCGGTGATCAAACGGGTGAGCAGATCGAGCCTGCCGGTCGAGCTTTTTGCATTGGCGGCAGCACTCACATCGTCGGGCAGGGCCAGATGCTCCATCAGGGGCACGACATAAACCGCGCCTTTCTCCAGCACGGCACCTTGGCTGAGGTCGATACGGTGCATCTCGAATTCCGACAAACGATCGACCACCCGCGCGCTGTGCCCCGCAAGGAAAGAGGCGCGCACGCGGTAGGCAATGCTGCCCAATCGCAGATCAAGGCTTGCCGGTTGTACCTGCGCAGGATCAATCGGGGGGTCGGCCGCAATCTGGCCGGACGCCATCATGGTTTCAAGCTGTTGGTTCGGGAGTACGCCGGGCATGAAACGTCCTTTTACTGAGCAGGCTTTAGATGCACAAAACGCCCGCAATCCGAGGGATGCGAGCGTTTTGGGTATGTCGTGGTCGGGCTAGCAGGACTCGAACCTGCGACCTTCCGTCCCCCAGACGGACGCGCTACCAGGCTGCGCCATAGCCCGACATGGCGCTGTTCATACCGTATCGACGCAGACGCGCAAGAGGCAATTGCACCCACAAACACATGCAGGTCAGGAATTTGGCGAGGGGCCGCCGCGCGGTGCGGCCATCCGGTCCCGTAGGGCGGACAATTGTGCCAGCAGCGGTTTGATGTCTTTGGCGGTTGCAGCGTCAATGGCGCGGATGCGGTGCAGGCGGGACAAGTTTGAAGGTGCAGCCTCGATTTCCGCCTCTGGCGTCACTTCCGGCATGCCAATGTCGCGTGCTTTGACTGGCTCGGGCGTTTCAGTGGCCGGCTCAGCAGTACTCGGAGCGGTCTCTGCCGGAGCGGTCTCTTGTACGTCCGGTGTCTTAGCCTTAGGCTTCTGAGGTGTCGCGCGCAGGAAGGAAGGTAAAGGCTGCGCCGGAGTTTTTTCAGCCTCGGGGGCGTCGTCAGCTTTAACAACATCCTGCTTCTTGTCTTCCGCCTGTGCGGCAGCGACTTGGACTGGTTCTTCCTTCGGCTCAGTAGGCGCATCGGCTTGCAAGATTTCAGCGTCGAGCTCTGCATCTGCACTGAAATCAGCCGCTACGGTTGGCTCAGGTTCTTGTATCTCCGGCTCGGGTGCCTGCTCGGGCGCGCTGTCTGGAGCCTCAACCTCAGCCTCTTCTGGCGCGTCCTCCGCGGCTTGTGATGCGCTCACCGCATCACCCTCATCCGGTGCAACTGTCTCGGCAGGTGGTTCCTTCTGTGTCTCGAACGGGAGGACAACCGCATCCGGCGCAGGGCTCTGCATCAGTTTCGGGGGCGTGGCCACAACGCCCGCTTCTGCATCCGCTTCATCAAGGGGCACAGACAGGGCCGCCACATGTGACATGCCTTCTTCACGCAGGATTTTCTGGACGCCTTTGATGGTCAGCCCGTCTTCATGCAGCAGTTTCTTGATGCCACCCAACAATTGCATGTCCGCAGGGCGGTAATACCGCCGCCCGCCTGCACGCTTGATCGGTTTGACTTGGGTGAATTTGCTTTCCCAAAAGCGGAGCACATGCGCCTGAATGCCGAGCCAATCGGCAACCTCGGAGATAGTGCGGAACGCGTCGGGGGATTTTGGCATCAGCTTACGCCTTGTTGCCGTCCGCGACCCGGTCTTTCATCAGGTGGGACGGACGGAACGTCAGCACACGGCGCGGGTTGATCGGCACCTCTTCGCCGGTCTTTGGGTTGCGGCCGATACGGGCGGTTTTATCCCGCACCGAAAATGTCCCGAAGGAGGAAACTTTGACCTGCTCACCGCGCACAAGTGCGTCAGACATCTCTTCGAGTACGGTCTCGACAAGTTGGGCCGATTCATTGCGCGACAACCCGACCTCACGGAAGACTGCTTCACTCAAATCCATGCGCGTTAGTGTCTTGCTCGTCATAGCTTACCCCCAATAATTGCGCATACATTGTCCAGCTTGCAGCGCCAAGTCAATCACTTCCCCGTGTTGCACAATGTAATTCCGGTTTTCCGCCGCGTTACCAGCGCAGAACAACCGCACCCCATGCCAGACCGCCACCAATGGCTTCGGTCACCAGCAAGTCGCCTTTTTTGATCTGGCCACGGGCCACACCCACAGACAGGGCGAGGGGGATGGAAGCCGCCGACGTGTTGCCATGATCGGGTACGGTGACGACGACCTTGTCCATGGGCAGGCCCAGCTTTTTCGCGGTGCCCTGTATGATGCGGATATTGGCCTGATGCGGCACAATCCAATCGACGTCTTCGGGGGCAATGCCAGCACGCGCCATCGCGGTGGTGGCTGTCTGGCTCAGTTTTTCAACGGCATGGCGGAACACCTGATTGCCCTGCATGCGTAGATAGCCGGTTGTGCCTGTCGACACGCCACCGTCCACATAAAGCAGATCGCGGTACGAGCCGTCGGAATTGAGGTCGGTCGACAAGATGCCCCGATCCGCAGTGGTGCCGTCCTGTTCTTGTGCCTCGAGCAGCAGCGCACCTGCACCATCGCCAAAAAGCACACATGTGCTGCGGTCGGTCCAATCCATGATCCGGCTGAAGGTCTCGGAGCCGATGACCATCACACGCCGTGCCTGACCCGACAGGATAAGGGCATTGGCGGTGCTGAGAGCAAATATAAATCCGGCACAAACCGCTTGGATATCAAAGGCAAAGCCGTTTTTCATGCCCAATTGGGCCTGCACCATCGTCGCGGCAGAGGGGAAGGTCAGATCGGCGGTGGAAGTAGCGACAATCAGAGCATCAATATCGTCCGTTGTCAGGCCCGCCATATCCAGTGCTGCGGTTGCGGCGGCGGCGGCCATGGAGGATGTCGTCTCGCCTTCGCCTGCGAAATGGCGCCGCTCAATGCCCGAGCGTGCTTTGATCCATTCGTCGTTGGTGTCTAGCGTCGCCTCAAACTCGGCGTTCTCGACCACACGGGTCGGCAGGTAGTGGCCAACGCCTCTTACAACGGCACGCAGGGTCATTCGGACTTATGCTCCTCGGTGGGTAGGGCGGCAGCGACCCGCGCGGCCAGTTTGTCGTTAAATCCGTTCTCGGCCAGTTGCGCGGCCAGTTTGATCGCGGCGGAGATGCCGGTGGCATCGGCAGACCCATGCGATTTCACAACCGTGCCGTTCAAGCCCAGAAACACGCCACCATTCACCCGGCGGGGGTCAATCTTTTTTCGCAGCCGCATAAGCGAGGTATAGGCGAGCACCGAAGCCAGACGCGACAGCACCGAATATTTGAAGGCCTCCCGCAGGCGCGCGCCAATCAGGCTTGCCGTACCTTCGCCGGTTTTAATGGCGATGTTGCCGGTAAAGCCGTCGGTGACAATCACATCGGCTTTGTTGCCGGAAATATCGCCGCCTTCGACAAACCCCACGAATTCATAGGCCGAATTCGCTTCATGATCGCGAATCAGATCATGCGCTTCTTTCAGCTCGGTGCGGCCCTTATGCTCTTCGGTGCCCACGTTGAGCAGACCAATCCGCGGTTTGGGCACGTTCAATCCGTTGCGGGCATAGGACATGCCCATAAGTGCAAAGCGCAACAGATCATCTGCATCCGCTTTGATGTCGGCGCCCACATCCAGCATCACGTTAAAACCGGGTTTGTTGGAGGAGGGGTAGAGCACCGCAATCGCGGGCCTGTTTACACCGGGCAGTTTGCGCAGGCGGATCATCGACACGGCCATCAGCGCGCCGGTGTTGCCGCAAGAGACGGCGACAGATGCCTCACCGGTGCGCACGGCTTCGACGGTGGACCACATGGACGTATCTTTACCGGTGCGCACAACATGACTGGGTTTGTCATCCATCGTGACGACGCCCACGGCATCGCGGATTTGCGTACGACCAACCAGTTCGGGGTGCTTGAACACAAGAGTCTGCAACTCTGCCTCAGGGCCATGCAAGATAAAGGAAATTTCAGAATTGGCCTTAGCCGAAATAAGGCAACCGGCAACCACAGCTGCCGGTCCCAAATCACCCCCCATCGCATCGACCGAGATGAGGGTGCGGGCGTTCGCGGATGCGTGATCGGTCGGTGCCGTCATCTGGTGCGAATGCCTTTAGTTGTTAATGCTCGTGTGCAGCTTACGCCGCGTCGTCTTCGAGATCAATCTCGTCAACCTGTGCCACGACTTCTTGGTCGGCATAGTGACCACAGGATGCACAAATGTGGTGAGGGCGCTTCAGCTCACCGCAGTTGGAACACTCGTTCGGGTTCGCTGCAGTCAGCGAATCGTGTGAGCGGCGGTTGTTGCGGCGCGATTTGGAGACTTTATTCTGCTGGACAGCCATATCAGGTGCCTTTGTATTCGGGGCCATGATGCGCAGATCGGCTGCGGCGGGCCGGGGTTTCGGAACAACTCCCATACGGGCGTGGGGTGCGTTTAGGCAAGTGCCGGACGCTTGTCCAACGCTATTTCACCAGAGCGCTGCAAAATATAGCGAAAGATGCATACTACGTGGTGAAAAAGGGCCGGTCTTACGGCTTTATTTGCCGTCTTTGTCCTCAAGTTCTTGTTTGAAGGCGGCGAGGCCCGCGAATGGGCGCGCCTGCTCGTCGCTCATCGGCTCTTTGCCCGGTTCGGTCACACGCACTGTTTGGGCCTCGGCATCCTCTTTGCGCGGATATTCGGGCAGGTGCAGGGCTAAGGCCTCTTCCATCACGGCGGCCGGATCAAGCCAGACACCCAATGGCTCGACCGTGTCGTCCTCTGGCATCTCGACCTCTGGCGCGTCCACATCGGTATAGTCGCGCATGAACACGCGCACGATATCGGTGTCGATCCGTGTGGTCACTGGCTCAAGCGTTACGACACAGGGCTGGATCACAGTCGCGCCCAATCGTGCCTTGAGCTGCCAATCAGCGTCTCCCATGGGATTGAGCGTGCCTTCAAACACTACTTTACGCAGCGTACTCACATCTAGCTTTTGCGCTAAAGCGGCCAACGTAGCCGTGTCAGGGCGCAGGGAAAATGGTGTCGGACCCGTCTGGGACAGGCTGGAGACACGCAAACTTGTGGTTGTAGGCGCGGTAGAGGACATGGGCATGTGCTTTCGTTTCTTGAACCATAGGGCGCATTTGGTATATGCGGGATAAAAGCCATACAGGTTAAGGGCAAGGGGCAGGACCATGAGTATCTTCACCAACATCGCTGCAACACGGCGTGTTCTGTTCGGTCTCGCACTTGCAGGGGCGCTCAGCGCATGTGCGCCGCAGTTCAAAAATCACGGATATATCCCGCCCGAAGAAGACCTTGAGCAGATCCAGCTGGGTGTCGATACGCGCGCAACTGTCGAACAGGCGATCGGTACACCTGTGACCGCGGGCGTCGCCAACGACAGTGCATTTTATTATGTGCGCAGCCGGGTTCGAACATTTGGCGCACTTTCTCCGACTGTTGTAGACCGCCAAGTGCTCGCCATCAGTTTTGATACTGCAGGCGTTGTCAGCAACGTGGAGCGGTTCGGCCTGGAGCGCGGGCAGGTCGTGCCACTTGCCCGCCGTGTGACCACATCGGGCGTGGGCAACTCAGGCTTCTTGCGCCAGATTTTGGGCAATATTGGCCGCATCAACCCTGCCGGATTCCTGGGCTGATCGCACAGTCGCGCCTTGTCATGCGCTGCTTGGCCTGCCACGGGCGCGTCACATGATCACGATCAACAAAGGCAAATACACTGCGCGCATGGCGCAGGGTGCGTCCGATATGGCGCGCGTCCTTGATGCGCGCGCGCGGTGTTTTGGCGCGGCGGGCGGTGCCGCAGACAGCTTTGACGCGACCGCAACCCATATCGTGGTGGAGGATGCCCAAACCGGCGCCGTCATGGCGTCCTTCCGGATGCAGCGTCACATGCCGGCCCAGATCAGTGACAGCTATGCGGCACAGTTCTATGACCTCGACGCGCTGCGCCACTTCGACGGTCCGATGCTGGAGCTGGGACGATTTTGTATACCACCCGCACATTCCGATCCCGACATTCTGCGCATCGCTTGGGCGGCGCTGACCGCTTATGTGGATGCGGACGGTATTCAGCTTTTGTTCGGCTGTGCGTCCTTTGCGGGCACGGACCCCGAAATTTACCGCGACGGATTTGCATTGCTCAAGGCGCGGCATCTGGCACCAGCGCCTTGGCAGCCGAAACCGCGCGCGCCGCAAACTTTCGACTATGGTACGCAGATACAGCACAAACCCGACCTCAGAAAAGCCAACGCTGCACTGCCGCCATTGTTGCGCACCTATCTGTTGATGGGAGGGTGGGTGAGCGATCATGCGGTGATCGACCGCCAGTTGGGCACGCTGCATGTGTTTACTGCGCTGGAAACCGGCGCGATCCCGCCTGCGCGCAAAAAGCTGCTCCGCGCACTTGTCTGATTGACGAATTCGCGCAGGCACAGTAGGCGGCGTGCATGGCACGTGCACCCCTTCTCCAACTCTCCGATATTGCCCTCACATTTGGCGGCGATCCTGTATTCGATGACCTGTCACTGGTGGTTCAACCCGGTGACCGGCTGGCCCTTGTAGGGCGCAATGGATCGGGTAAATCCACGCTGATGAAGGTCATGGCGGGCCTCGTTGAGGCGGACGCTGGCATGGTCACCGCAGGCCCCGGCGTGAGCGTTGGATATATGGAGCAGGATCCCGACCTTTCCGGTTTCGAGACATTGGGCGATTTTGCCTCCCACGGGCTGGAACCGGGTGAGCTGTATAAGGTCGAGCGTGCGGGCGAGGGGCTCAAGTTTGATCCTGAGCGTCCCGTGGCCACTGCATCGGGCGGAGAGCGCCGCCGCGCGGCATTGGCACGCCTGATGGCGCTGTCGCCCGAGCTGATGCTGCTCGACGAGCCGACGAACCACCTTGATATTGAAGCGATTGCATGGCTCGAGGATGAGCTGAAATCGACCCGCGCCGCCTATGTCATCATCTCCCACGACCGCGCATTTCTCAATGCGCTGACCCGTGCCACCCTTTGGATCGATCGCGGTGCCGTGCGCCGTCAGGAAATCGGTTTTCAGGGGTTCGAGGCATGGCGCGATACCATCTGGGAAGAAGAGGACATGCAGCGTCACAAGCTCAACCGCAAGATCAAGTCCGAAGCGCGGTGGGCGGTCGAGGGAATATCGGCACGGCGCAAGCGCAACCAGGGCCGCGTGCGCGCCTTGCAGGAATTGCGCGCCGAGCGTGCGGGCCAGATCAAACGCCAAGGCACCGCCGCAATGGCGTTGGAGGCCGGACCGAAATCGGGCCGCAAGGTGATGGAAGCCTTCGGGATTACAAAGGTTTTCGGCGACAAAGTGATCTTGCATGACTTTTCCCTGACCGTGAACCGCGGTGACCGGATCGCCCTTGTCGGTCCGAACGGTGTGGGCAAAACAACACTGCTCAACATGCTGATCGGGAAAGAAGAACCCGACAGTGGCGAGGTCAAGATCGGCACAAATCTGGCGTTGGCGCTGTTCGATCAGGCGCGCGCGCAGCTGGACGGCGATATGACCCTATGGGACAGCCTAACCGGCGATCCTGACATGCGCGTCTCGGGCAAGGCCGACCAGATTTTGGTGCGCGGCAATCCCAAGCATGTGGTTGGATATCTCAAAGAGTTTTTGTTCGATGAGGCACAAGCCCGTGCGCCCGTCCGGTCATTGTCCGGCGGAGAGAAAGCGCGGCTTTTGCTGGCCAAACTCATGGCGCGGGAAAGCAACCTGCTGGTCCTCGATGAACCGACGAATGATCTGGACGTTGAAACCCTTGATCTGATGCAAGAATTGCTGGGCAGTTATGACGGTACCGTCATTCTGGTCAGCCACGACCGCGATTTTCTGGACCGTGTTGCGGCGACAACCATCGCGATGGAAGGCGACGGAAAAGCCACCGTTTATGCAGGCGGCTGGAGCGATTATCTGGCGCAGCGCGGAATGGAGGATTTCTCAGATAGTGTTGTGAAATCAAAAGGCTCCAGCGTAAAAGTAACGCGGGAGACAAAATCGCAATCAGGTCTGAGCTTTACCGAGAAGCACCGCCTCGAAGCGCTGCCTGCCGAGATCGAACGCATCGGCGCCGAGATTGCCAAGCTTGAAGAATTACTGGGCGATCCCGCGCTTTTCACCGAACAGCCGGCGAAGTTTCAAAAAGCGAGCGATGCCTTGGTTCAACGCCATGAAAAGCTGGCCGATGCTGAGGAAGAATGGCTCAAGCTTGAAGAAAAAGCGGCAAGCTGAGCTACCGCATCCGCAGCGCCCCATCGAGGCGAATGACCTCGCCGTTGAGATAGCCCATTTCCACGATGAAGGCCGCCAGACGCGCGTATTCCGCCGGATCACCCAAGCGAGGCGGGTTCGGTACCTCGGCAGCGAGGCTGTCCTGAACCTCTTGCGGCAATCCTTTGAGCATTGGTGTGCCGAAGATGCCTGGCGCGATGGTCATCACCCGGATGCCTGATTGGGCCAGATCGCGTGCCATGGGCAGGGTCATGCCGACAATGCCCCCTTTGGACGCGGCATAGGCCACTTGGCCTTTCTGTCCGTCAAATGCGGCGATGGAGGCGGTGTTGAGGATCAGGCCACGCGCGCCGTCAGGCTCTGGCGTGTTTTGTGCCATGGCGGTTGCGGCGATACGCGCAATATTGAAGCTGCCGGTGAGGTTGATGTCGATGGTTTTGCGAAACGCATCGAGCGGATGCGCGCCATCGCGGCCCGTCGTTTTGATGCCCAAAGCGATGCCTGCACAATTCACCGCGACATTGAGGCTGCCCATATGCTCCTGCGCTTGGGCGACAGCGCTCTCCACGGAGGCTTCATCCGTAACGTCGGTCTCAACGAAATACCCGCCAATTTCCTTGGCGACTTCGGCACCACGAGCGCTGTCGCGGTCAAGTAGCGTGACAGACGCGCCGCACTGTGCAAAGTGGTGTGCGGTTGCTTCACCAAGGCCAGATGCCCCTCCGGTGATGATCGCGGCGGTGGTGGACATCTGCATAACACGCTCCCTATCTGCACGGAGCCTGAGATGATCACGGGCATGGCCCGCGCGCAAGAGGGCTCCACCGTAGCCATGTGCCGCCTGTCATATGTGGTATCGCGCCTGCGCGCCGTTTGAAGCGGTCAATCTCAGGTATCGTCTCAACCCCGAGATCAACAATGGTAACACCAAGGGCGGCAAGGCGGCGCGCAGCCTGCCATAGGATCAGGTTATGTGCGTGATGCGCACGCCCCGTCGGTGTCGTGTGACCAATGTGATACGTGGCGCGGGTCCCGTGACGCAAAAACAACATATGCGCCACAACATGCCCTTTGAGGCGTGCGGTGAAAAGATGGGTCTGCTCGGGCGCCGCGCGGGCAAAGGCCTGCGTGAGAGGTACGGGCCAGTTGCGGTAGCCTCTGTGTTGCGCCTGCACCGCGTCGTCGGTGAGAAGCCTGTGATCGGGGGCAAGCGCGCTGTGAACCACTCTCACCCCGCTGCGCTCGGCCTGTCCCAATTGGTGTCGCCAGTTTTGATGCAAGGCGCGCCTGCGCTCTGCCTCGGGTCCGGCAATAGCGAGACGCCACATCGCACGCCGCCCACCGATGCGGAGCGCGCGGGGCAGGGTACAGGCCCGCTCAGGCGAGAGCAGCAGGGGCAGGCGATGCACACCCTGTTGGGCCAGTTGCGCCACAAGATCGCGCGGCGGCAGCGCACGGGACAGCATGAGCATCGGTATCCCCGCAACCTTACGCCTGAGCAGAACCAACCCCGAGGGCAGTATCAAGGGCTGTTCCCCGCAGGATCGAAGTGCCGCGACAAATGCACGGTCTTGCATGAGGGCATGGGCGGGCGTTGGGGGGCAGGCATCAAACATGCCGAGACTGTGCGCGCGGCATGCTTAAGGAGCGGTAAACGTCAGCCCAGTTGCACCAGCGCGTGACGCTTCTTCCCCGCCGACAGCTTGATGGGCGCTGCCAGCGCTGCCGCGTCGATCATCATGCCTGTATCTGTCAGTGGCGCATCGTCAATGCGCGCGCCATTCTCGGAGATGAGCCGCTTTGCCTCTTTGCCAGAACCGGCAAGGCCTGATTTCACGATCAGCTGAACGATGGATATACCATCCCCGATGTCCTCCGCGCTCAGCGTGAGGGTTGGCAGATCGTCTCCGACGCCGCCTTTCTCGAACACCTCATGCGATGTGGCCTCTGCGGCCGAAGCCGCCTCTGCGCCATGCAAAAGGCCCGTGACCTCATTGGCGAGAATGATCTTTGCGGCGTTGATCTCCGACCCTTCAAGCGCGCCCAGACGTGTGCATTCATCCACGGACAGCTCTGTATAAAGCTTGAGAAAGCGGCCCACATCGGCGTCTGCGGTATTGCGCCAGAACTGCCAGAACTCGTAAGGCGACAGCATGTCAGGATTGAGCCAGATGGCCCCCGATTGCGATTTGCCCATCTTTTTGCCGTCCGATGTGGTCAACAGCGGGGACGTCAGGCCGTAAACCTCACCGTCAACGACACGGCGGGTGAGGTCGATACCGTTCACGATATTGCCCCATTGATCACTGCCGCCCATTTGCAGCACACAGCCATAGCGGCGGTGAAGCTCCATAAAATCATATGCTTGCAGGATCATGTAGTTGAATTCAAGGAAGCTCAGCGACTGCTCGCGGTCAAGTCGCGACTTCACACTTTCGAACGCGAGCATCCGGTTGATCGAGAAATGCCGCCCGATGTCGCGCAGAAATTCAAGGTAGTTCAACCCGTCGAGCCATTCGGCATTATTGATCATCAACGCATCATTCGGTCCATCCCCGTAGGTGAGGTAGGCGCTGAACACTTTTCTGATGCCCGCGATATTTTCGTCTATCTGGGCAGGTGTCAACAAAGGCCGCTCATCCGCGCGAAAGCTGGGATCGCCCACTTTTGTCGTGCCGCCGCCCATCAGGGTGATCGGCTTGCCGCCGGTCTTCTGGAGCCAGCGTAGCATCATAAGCTGGATGAGCGAGCCAACATGCAACGATTTGGCCGTCGCATCAAAGCCGATGTAGCCGGGCATAGCACCCTTCAAAAGCGCGTCGTCCAAGCCTTGATAGTCTGTGCAATCGGCAAGAAAACCGCGCTCCATCATCACGGCGACGAAATCGGATTTGGGGTGGTATGTCATGGCGCTTGCCCTCGGGTTTGATTGCAGGGCATCTATAGGGCGGGTGTGGCCAAAGGAAAAGGTAAGATTGTGGGCAGAGCGATCGCGAAAACAGGTGTGGTGACGGCGGCAGGTGCAATGTCGGGCACCTCGCTTGACGGGGTCGATGTGGCCGTGCTGCGCACCGACGGGCGTGACATTCACGGCTTTGGCCGCAGTGCCTACCGCGATTACAGCGCGCAGGAACGCGCGGTGATCGCCGCCGGTTTCGGGCAATGGTCAGGCGATGCAGTTGAGGCCGCGACATCCGTGGTCGAGGCCGCACATCTGGAGGCTTTGCGCGATTTCACAGACGTGGACCTGATCGGGTTTCACGGTCAGACGCTGGCACACGCACCGCGCTTGCAAGGGACATTGCAGGTGGGCGATGGCGCGCATCTGGCGCAAACCCTTGGCGTGCCGGTGGTTTGGGACTTCCGCACGGCTGATGTAGAGCTGGGTGGCGAGGGTGCGCCACTTGCCCCGTTTTTCCACCATGCCTGCGCGCGGTATATCAAAGCGGACGGGCCGGTGGCGTTTCTCAACCTCGGTGGTGTTGGCAATCTCACATGGGTTGATCCGTCGATACCAGAGCCGCAAATGGAAGGTGCGCTGCTGGCGTTTGATACCGGCCCCGCGAATGCGCCCGTCAACGATCTGATGCAGGCGCGGCGCGGGTTGGCCTACGATAAAGACGGCGCATTGGCGCGTGGGGGCACAGTCGAGAATGGCGCGCTCGAGCTGTTTCTGGCCGAGCCCTATTTTGCAAGAATGCCGCCCAAATCACTGGACCGGAACGATTTTGACCAGATGGTGGCCCTTGTGGGGGAGTTGCCGGACGCTGATGCCGCTGCAACGCTGACGGCCATGTGCGCGGCTGGTGTGGCGGAGGCGATGCAACACTGCCCGCAGCCCCCGTCGCGGGTGCTGGTCACTGGCGGCGGACGGCGTAATCCCGTGCTGATGCAGATGCTTGCGGTGTCGTTGGATTGTCCGGTCGTGCCAGTGGAGGATGTAGGCCTTGACGGTGATATGCTCGAGGCGCAGGCGTTTGCCTATCTCGCGGTGCGTGTGGCGCGCGGAATGCCGACCAGCTGCGCAACCACGACAGGCGTGCGCGCGCAGGTCGGCGGTGGCACGGTTAGCGTGCCGCCAACTTCCTAGCGCGGGATTTTCAGTGTCGGATCGAGAGTGAATCCCTCAAAGGTAAATCCGGGCGACACGGTACAGCTCACCAACGTATAGTCGCCGGTGCTTTGGGCGCGCTGCCAATAGTGCTCCGGCACAATGATTTGCGGCATCCCCTCATTGAGGTCAGGCGTCAGAATATGGTCATAGGCAGGCCCTGCCGTGCTTTCCGCCATCCCGAGGATCAGGGGTGCGCCCGCATGATATAGCCAGATTTCGGTCGCATCCACGCGGTGCCACTCGCTGCGCTCCCCGGCTTTGAGCAGGAAATAGATGCATGTACCGCTCGCCCGGCCGGAATTATTGGCCTGCCATGTCTGGCGGTAATGCCCGCCTTCTGGGTGCGGGGAGAGGTTCAGCTTGCTGATGATGTCGTCGGCGGTCTGGCGGGCTGTTATGGGTTCATTGGTCATAGATGTGCCTCGAAAAAAATCAGATGGGGCAGAACATGCGCGGGCAAATCCTGATAGGCGGCGCATTCGGTCATGCCAAGGCTGGTATAAAGCCTGCGCGCGGCTTGCAGATTGACAGATGTATCAAGCACGACACGCTGGAAGCCATCCGCGCGCGCCTGAGACATAAGCGCGTGCATCAGTTTGCGCGCCACACCCATACCGCGCCCATCAGGTGCTACGAAAAGCCGTTTTATTTCCGCAGTTTGCGCATCAATCCTATGCGTCATCGTGCAGCCAAGCTGGGTATCGCCGTCTTTGGCCAGTAAGATGATGCCATGGGGTCGTGCATGCATCTGCGGTAGTGTGTGCATGATCCTAGCATAGACCGGCTCAGGATAGAATGTCCGCATAATCTCGGCGTCTACATCCGACAGATCCATAAGATAGGCGCGATAATCCCAGCACAACGCCCGCACCGCGTCGAGGTCAGCCGCAGTGGTGGCGGGTTGGACTGTGATCATCGCAAGATCACGGTCAGGCGAAACGGGCGTGTACCCGATCCGCCGTTTGCGTTGGCACCTACGCCACCGCTCATTTCAGAATGGAGCGGCCCGCGTATTGTGCGGAGGCGCCCAATGCTTCCTCGATGCGGATCAACTGGTTGTATTTGGCCAGCCGGTCGGAGCGTGCGAGAGAGCCGGTTTTGATCTGGCCGCAGTTTGTTGCCACGGCAAGGTCTGCGATGGTGGCATCTTCCGTCTCACCCGAGCGGTGGGACATCACATTGGTGAAGCCCGCGCGGTGGGCCATATCGACCGCTTTAAGGGTTTCGGTCAACGTCCCGATCTGGTTGACTTTTACCAGCATGGAGTTTGCCGCACGGCGGCTGATCCCCTCTGCAAGACGCTCGGGATTGGTCACGAACAAATCATCTCCGACCAGTTGTACACGGTCGCCCAACGCGGCGTTGAGCGCGATCCATCCGTCCCAGTCATCTTCGGCCATGCCGTCTTCGATGCTGATGATGGGGTAATCGTTTACCAGCCCTGTGAGGTAGTCGACATTGTCATCCGATGTCAGCATACGTCCTTCACCATCAAGGACATAGACGCCGTTCTTGTAGTATTCTGTCGCGGCGCAATCGAGGGCGAGGTGAATTTCCTCACCGGGTTTGTAGCCTGCCTTTTCGATGGATTTCATGATGAAATCAAGGGCATCCCGGGTGGAGCCGATGTTGGGGGCAAAACCACCTTCATCGCCCACACCTGTTGCAAGGCCCGCATTGGACAGCTCTTTTTTCAGGGTGTGGAAAACCTCGGCGCCCATGCGGATGGCATCGCGAATGTTCTCTGCCGCGACGGGCATGATCATGAATTCCTGAATGTCGATCGGGTTGTCCGCATGCTCACCACCGTTGATGATGTTCATCATCGGCACCGGCAAAACCCGCGCAGAGGTGCCACCGACATAGCGATATAGCGGCTGTGTGCAGTATTCGGCGGCGGCCTTGGCAGAGGCCAGCGAGACACCGAGGATGGCATTGGCACCAAGGCGCGATTTGTTCTTTGTGCCGTCAAGCTCGATCATGGCTTCGTCCAGATCGACCTGTTCGGTCACGTCCATGCCCACAAGCGCCTCGGCAATCTCGCCGTTGACGGAGGCACAGGCGTCCAGAACGCCCTTGCCGAAATACCGCTTTTTGTCGCCGTCGCGCAGCTCTGCCGCTTCATGCGCACCCGTCGAGGCACCCGAGGGCACTGCCGCGCGGCCCAATGTGCCGTCTTCGAGGATCACGTCGACTTCGACTGTCGGATTGCCACGGCTGTCGAGAATTTCGCGGGCGTGGATGTCGATGATAGTGCTCATGTCGGTCATTCCTTGGGGCAGATCGGTGAATTTGCCCCGTCTTAGCGTGGCACGTCAGACTTGGGAAGGCTTGGCGGCCATTTTGCGCCGCAGTGTCTGCTCCCGCAGGACAGTATAGATGCCAGATGCAACGATGACAGTTGCGCCCAGAATCGTGGCAAAATCGGGCCGCTCTCCGAAGAATGCGATGCCGATGATCATTGCGAAAATCAGCCGCGAATAGCGGAAAGGGCTGACAAAGCTGACCTCACCTATACGCATGGCGGCGACGATCCCGTAGTAGGCAAAAACCCCGATGGAAATAGAGGCAATCATCAGAAGCCACAGACGTGCGTCCAGCGGTGCAAAGCTGTTACCGGTGATCATCATCAGGAAAAGGCCCGCAGGGATGATCACGAGGAAACCCAAAAAGCTGAGCTGCATCGTCGACAGGTTCGAGGGGATTTTACGGGTGGCGATGTCGCGCACCGCAAGGCCGAACACGCCGCCCAAGGCAAAGAGCGACAGGGGAGAAAACCCCTCAAGGCCCGGACGGATGATCATCAGTACACCGATGAAACCCACGCTGATTGCGGCCCATCGCCGCCAGCCGACAGATTCGCCCAAGAACAAGGCAGCCCCCAGTGTCACGACCAGAGGTGTCGCCTGAAGGATCGCAGATGCGGTCGACAGAGGTGTGTAGACGATGGCGGAGACAAAACAGATGGTGCCGAAAATCTCACCCCCGCCACGGCAGAAAACGGGCAGGGTCAGCATCGCAGGCTCAAACAACGCGCGCTTTTGGCTCAGCACCACCGCGCCGAACACAACTGCCCCGCCGACCCCTATCATGAACAGGATCTGGCCTACGGGCAGGGCATCGCCCATCAGTTTGATAAAGCTGTCCTCGATCGCGAAGCCGAGCATGGCCAGCACCATGAAGGTCGCGCCGCGCAGATTATCCATGCTCATATCCTTCGGGGTCTATTCGACGCGGTGATGCGCTTTTCGGCTTGGCTGTGCAAGGGGTGGGGTGTTACCGCTTCTGGCATGTTTGGATATGACGCAACATCACCTTTGGTACGCACGGCGGTGACGTTGGTGGTGGCCTGTATGGGTGCGGTTTTGGCGCGTGCGATCCATGCACCTGTTTACATGCTGACCGGTCCGGCGGCTGCTGTCAGCCTTGCCGCGCTGGCCGGATTGCAGGTGCAGATCGACCCAAGGTTTCGCAATGCCTGTTTTGTCGTGCTGGGTCTGACGGTGGGTGCAGGGTTCAACGCCGATGCCCTTGGCACGATGGCGCGCTGGCCGCTGGCGTTTATTGGTGTTGCGGTGCTGACGTGGGGCACGATGGTAGCGTGTCGCATTGTGCTGGTGCGGGGTTTCGGCTTTGCGCGGGATACGGCCATTCTTGCCGGTGCGCCGGGGCACCTGAGTTTTGTGATCGCCATGGCGGAAAGCAACCGCCGCGATGTGGCACGGATATCTGTTACACAATCCGTGCGCTTGCTGATGCTCACGCTGCTGGTGCCATTGGTGGCGCTGCTGTTGGGGGTGGATATGGGCGCAGCAGTGATGCCGCAGGGGCAGGATTGGCCGCTGTGGGTGCTTGGTCTTTTGGGCATCTTGGCGGTGATCGCCGCCGCAGCGCTCAAGCGGGTGCATGTGCCTGCACCCTTGCTCATCGGGGCGATGGTTGTGGCAGGGATCTGGCAGCTGTCGGGCGTCGCAACAGGTACGATGCCACAATGGCTGGTGCTGCCTGCCTATCTGGCATTGGGCGCACTCATCGGGACACGGTTTGCCGGTGTGGCGGCTGCTGATCTGTGGCGCAATCTGGGGGCGGGGTTGGCGATCACAGCCATCGCGGTTGTGTTTGCCGCTGTGGCATCCGCTGTCACGGCGGTGGCACTGGGCATGCCGCACAGCCACGTCCTGCTGGCCTTTGCGCCGGGCGGGCTGGAGACGATGATCGCCATGGGTGTGGTCATGGGGGTTGTGCCAGGGTTTGTGGCGGCGTGCCATATGACCCGCCTGATGGTGCTGAGCGTGCTGTTGCCGGTGATGACCCGCTCAGGCGCGCAGACGGACAACTAGGCGCGCACCATCCTTGTGCGTCTCGATCGAGTTGATGTCGCGCACCAGCGCGGACAGTTTGCCGTAGCCATAGGTGCGGGTGTCAAAATCGGGGTGGGCGGCCTGTATGGTCTGGCCGATCTGGCCCAGATTGTACCACTCATCGTCCGTGTCGATCTTGTCCATCGCAGCCTCGATCATCGGCAACAGATCAGCGGCGGGCAGCGTCGTCTTTTTCTCGGTACGCGGTTCATTCGCGGCAGGCTCAAGGTTCTCGATAAAGATGAAGCGGTTGACGACGTTGCGCAGTGCTTCGGGTGTTTTCTTTTCCCCGATGCCCACGACCATCAACCCGTCCTCACGCAGGCGATTGGCCAGTGCGGTGAAATCACTGTCCGAGGAGACCAGCACGAAGCCGTCAAACCGCCGCCCGTGCAGAATATCCATCGCGTCGATGACCAACCCGATATCAGAGGCGTTCTTTCCTTTGGTGTTGGCGGTTTCCTGCACCGCCACAAGGCCCAGCGTCAGCAACTTGTCGTTCCATGATTTGAGCCGGTCACTGGACCAGTCGCCATAGACCCGCCGCAAGGCAGGCTCCCCGATGCTGGTGATCTCGCGCAGGATGGCCTGCGCGTGTCTTGCCGGTACATTGTCGGCATCAATCAAAACAGCAAGCAGCGGTCGGTCACGGTTGGTCATATGTGGCTCCTTACGGGGTTTTCACTGACATAGGACGCTGCGTCCGGTTTTGCCACACCCGTTGACATATCCACGCCCAAGGCTCATGTGGAGGCCAAGGCGCACCTTCTGCCGCGTGAGCAGGCTGTGATACGATATTGCAATTGCAAGGACGCCCTTTGTTCCCGAAATCACGCGTGGGGCCAGACGCATCTGGACAGGTATCGGGCAATTGGTCCGTGCCTGTGATCCGGTATTGCGCACCACGATGACAAGCGCGCGGACCGTGGTCCGCTGCGCGAAAGAGATGATATACATGAGCGATTTCGACATGATGGACCTGCCTTCGGCGCTGGTAAAGCGTTTGGCGGCAATGGGGCTCAAAGAACCTACACCAATTCAGAAACAGGCGATTCCGCACGGGCTCAATGGCCGTGACGTGATGGGGCTGGCCCAGACCGGCACCGGCAAAACCGCAGCCTTCGGCATTCCGCTGATCGCACAAATGCTCCAGATGGAAGGGCGTCCGAACCCCAAGTCCGTGCGCGGCCTTGTGCTGGCACCCACCCGTGAGCTTGCCACGCAGATCAGCGTCAATCTGCGCAATTTTGCTGAAAACACCCAGATCAAGGTTGCGATGGTCGTTGGCGGCCAGAACATTAACACCCAGATCAAGCGTCTGCATGGCGGGGTCGATATTCTGGTGGCAACACCGGGCCGTCTGCTTGATCTGATGGACCGCCGTGCGGTGCGCCTTGATGAGGCGAAGTTCCTTGTTCTCGACGAGGCGGACCAGATGCTGGATATGGGGTTCATCCATGATCTACGCAAGATTTCCCAAGTGATCCCCAAGTCGCGCCAGACGTTTCTGTTCTCTGCGACGATGCCAAAGCTGATGAACGAGATTGCCAACAGCTATCTGCAAAGCCCGATCCGCATCGAAGTCTCCCCTCCGGGAAAAGCGGCAGATAAGGTGACGCAAGAGGTGCACTTCATCGCCAAGGCGGAGAAGAAGAACCTGCTGATCGAATTGCTGTCCGAGCATGTGGGCGAGCGGGCGTTGGTCTTCGGGCGCACGAAACACGGATGTGAAAAACTGATGAAGGATCTGGTGAAGGCCGGATTTGATGCGGCGTCCATTCATGGCAACAAATCCCAAGGCCAGCGGGACCGCGCGATCGAGGCCTTCAAAAAGGGTGATATTACCGTGCTTGTGGCGACCGACGTGGCGGCACGCGGGCTTGATATCCCTGATGTAAAGCACGTCTATAACTACGAACTGCCGAATGTTCCCGACAACTATGTGCACCGGATCGGCCGCACCGCGCGTGCGGGCAAAGACGGTGCCGCGATTGCCTTCTGCGCACCCGACGAGATGGGCGAGCTGATCGACATCCAGAAAGTCATGGGCATTCGCATTCCCGTCGCTTCGGGCCGCGTGTGGGAAAGCCATGAAATCCCCGCCAAGCCAAAGCAGCAGGGGCGCGGTGGACGCGGTCGCAGTGGCGGCGGTGGAGGAGGCGGAGGCGGTACCGGTCGTCGCCCGCAGGGTGGCGGTGGATCTGCAGGTGCGGCCAAGCCCGCAGGCGGAGGCGCGCGTAGACGCCGCAGCGGCGGCGGCGGTAAACCCGCAGGGGCGTAAAGCAGCCAGCTTATAGTAAGAACAATAATAGGCGCCCTTGGAGGCGCCTTTTTTGATGATCATGTACGACCGGTTGATTAGGTATAGAGCGAAGGTACGCCAAGCTGTGCGTGGATCTCGTTCACCTGTTTTGCTTCCAGACCATAGGCCGTGGCCAGTTTGTGCAGATATTGCGCCTCGTCTTGGGTATCGAGGTCGATGGCCATCACGCTCATGGCATAGACTTGCTGGCCCATCCCTTGCGGTGTGCTGGACACCAGCGCGTCGATATCGACGGGTGCTTTCATCTGTGCTTGGACAAATGCGGCTTCCTCCGCGTCGACGTCGCCCAACTGGCCCAGCAGTTTGTCTTTTTCCGCGTCATCGAATGTGCCGTCGGATTTGGCGGCCTGAATCATCGCGGCCAGCATCAATGCGGCTGCTGCTTCCTGATCCTGACTGGGGGTGATCGCGGGCTCTGGCGTTTCGTCGAATTGCGAGTTCAGCACCGCGCCAAAGCTTTGGTCGACCTGCGCCGGCGCATTGTTCATCTTTCCTGCAAGACCGCCCAAAAGACCGCCAAGGCCCGCACCACCGGCCATACCGCCCAGCAAGCCGCCGAGGCCCGACTGTGATGCGCCGCCGGTCTGGCCACCGCCAAGGGATTCGAGCAGACCGCCAAGGCCGCCACTTCCCACGCCGCCGCCGGCCGTGCCGCCGCCCAGAAGACCGCCCAGCATTCCCTGAAGACCGCTGCCACCCGCAGCCGCGCCGCCGCCTGCCAGACCGCCGAGCAATCCGCCCAGCCCGCCCGCTTGTGCACTGCCGCCTTGCTGGCCACGCTTCATTACGGCGCTTGCGCCTTTTGCGACTGCAACGCCGACGGCCACTTTGGCCAATGCTCTCATCAAGCTCATATTAGAGTTCCCCCATTTGGTATTTGAATCATCTGTCCCGCTTTATGCCATGTTTGAGGGGACGATGTGCGGGGAAAACTGCGCACTGTGCGGCGCATTGACATCAGTGCGCGGTTTGGTGCTGGTGGGCAGATGGAACGCAAATCGAATATGGACGCCTTTGGCGCTGTGGCTTTGACGGCATTTGCACTGCATCTGGCGTTCAATCAGGTGGTGATCAAAGTGACGGGTGGCGGGTTCAGTCCAGTTTTTGCGGCTGGTGTGCGCTCTGCCGGAGCGGTGCTTGTTTTGCTGCTGTGGATGCATCTGCGTGGCGTCTCCCTGCGCATCCCGAAGGCGGCGCAGCCTTGGGCCATTGCCTCGGGCCTGTTGTTCGCGTTCGAATTTATGTGCCTCTACACTGCACTCGATACCACGACGGTGAGCCGGTCTTCGGTGATCTTCTATTCCATGCCGCTGTGGCTGGCCTTGGCCAGCACTGTGCTGTTGCCCGAAGAACGGCTGACGCGGCGCAAGGTGCTGGGCCTCGCGCTGGCGTTTGCGGGTGTGGTTGTCGCCCTATCTGATCGGGGCGGCGGGCAGGTGAGCTGGACCGGCGATCTGCTGGCGCTTTGCTCTGCGCTGAGCTGGGCGGGGATTGTCCTGCTCATCCGTGTCACGCCTTTGTCCGAGGTACCACCCGAGCAGCAGTTGATCTCTCAGGTGGCCGTCTCCGCGCCTGTGCTCTTGCTGATCGCCCCGCTGTTCGGTCCGTTTCTGCGCGACGTGCAGGCCATCCACATTGTTGGCATGGCGTTTCAGATCATTGCGGTGGCAAGCCTTGGCTTTCTGGCGTGGTTCTGGCTGATGAAACGCTATCCGGCCAATTCGGTCGCATCGTTCAGCTTTATCTCACCGGTTGCATCGGTCCTCATGGGCTGGTTGTTGCTGGGAGAGCGGATCGCGCCGTCAATATGGCTCGCCCTTGTGCTGGTTGCAGTGGGTATCACCTTGATCAACCGCACACCACGAAAAGCCTAGGTTCCGCAAAAGGTTGCAGGCACAACCTCACTTGGTGCGGGCGGCTTTTCCAGCTCTGGATCAGTGCTTTCGAACGGCGTCGCACAGGCAGCCATCAACCGCTCGAACGGGGCCATGTCTCCTGCGGTCACCGCGTCGATCATCTGCTCGATCCGGTGATTGCGCGGGATCACGGCAGGGTTGGCGGCGGCCATTGTTCGCACGGGATCACGCTCCCCGGCAATGCGCGCGCTGTGTTGGACGGACCACGCATCAAACGCGTTGCGGTCGCTAAAGGCATCGCGTGCCTGTAGTGTGCCCAAGACGCGGAATGTATTGGTAAAATCAGCGCCGTCTTTTTGCATCAGATCGAGTAGCGACTGGATCAGGTCCGTATCCGCAACATCCGGCGTCGCGATCCCGATCTTGGGCGCGAAACGGGCCAGCCAAGCGGCCTCGATCAGATCGGGCATCGCGTGAATGATTGCAGTGGCTTCTTTAAGCGCGGCATCTTTGTCCTCGAACAGTTGCAGCAGGGCTGTGGCCAGTTGGGCCATGTTGAACATCGCCATATTGGGTTGGTTTCCATAAGCATAGCGGCCTTGCTGGTCGATGCTGGAAAACACGCGACCCATGTCGAAATCATCCATGAACGCGCAGGGACCATAATCAATCGTTTCGCCGGCGATTGCGCAATTGTCGGTGTTCATCACCCCGTGGATAAAGCCCACCGACATCCATGCGGCGATCAGTTCGGCCTGCTTTGCACAGACGGCGCGCAGCAGATCCATGGCACCGGTGGCGTCGGGATAATGGCGCGCTATGGCGTAGTCTGTCAGCGTTTGAAGGTCTTCCAGCTGTCCGCGGTGGGCAAATACCTGAAATGTGCCGACCCGCAGATGGCTTGTCGCGGTCCGCGTGAGGACGGCACCGGGCAACATGCCTTGCTCGCGCAGAATATCCTCGCCAGTGGCGACGGCGGCCAGCGCGCGGGTGGTGGGGATGCCAAGGGCATGCATCGCTTCGGACACCACATATTCCCTAAGGACCGGGCCAAGCCACGCACGCCCGTCACCGCCGCGCGAATACGGCGTGCGTCCCGAACCTTTCAGTTGAATGTCACGCCGTACTCCATTGGTATCAAATACTTCTCCCAAGAGAATTGCGCGCCCATCACCAAGTTGCGGGTTGTAGTTGCCGAATTGATGGCCAGAGTAAAGCTGCGCCAGCGGCTCCGCGCCTTGGGGTACTTCATTACCGCTAAACAGGCTGGCCAGATCGGTTTCCGCATCAGGAAACATGCCCAGCTCAAGTGCAAGTTCTTTGTTGAACGACAATAGTTTGGGCGCCTTTACTGATGTTGGCGGCAGCTTGGTATAGAACGCTGTGGGCAGGGCGGCATAGCTGTTGTCGAATGGGATCTTCATCGTGGGCTCCGTCACAAACGTTTCGACATAAAAACATAGTTCTCGCGCAGCGAAAATCCGGCTCTTTGATATAGTTTAAGTGCTGACGCGTTGGTTTTATCTACTTCCAAATGGATGGCACGCAAACCCGCACCGGCCAAAGCACGCGGCAGTGCGATCAGCGCCTCGGACGCAATGCCGCGCCCGCGCACACCAGGGCGGATATACAGCTCGTCTATGATGGCGTCGAGGCCGCCGAATTCCACCGACCAGCCAAAGGTGATCACGATATAGCCGATCGGAGCGCGGGGTGGCCCGATGAGGTAGGCACAGCCATGGGGCACGCCATCCAAAAGCGGCGCGATGCCTGCCTCACGGGTTTTGTCGGTCGAGGCGATGCCCGCCTCTGTATGGAATGCAGCCACCAATGACAGGACCCGCTCAAGATGGTCGGGTGCAGCAAGGGTGAGTGCGGCACTCACAAGCGGGCCAGACGGTCGGTCAGCAGGGTAAAAAAGCCGTCGGCGTTGACGCTGCCCATAAAGGTCGCGTTGGGCGCGCGGTCGGTTACACCCCACCAATCGGCAACAGTCATGCCCATGGTCAGCTCGGAAGTCGTCTCGATCTCCACGTTTATGTGGCGACCAGAGAACAGATCAGGCTTGATCAAGTAGGCGGTTACGCAAGGATCATGCAGCGGAGCACCCGAGGAACCGTATTTTTCTTTGTCAAACCGCTCGAAAAAGTCAGTCATCTCCGCCACGGCAATAGCTGCGGGCGTGCCAATCGTGCGGAAGGCGTCATTTCGCGGCTTTGTCACCAATGCTTTATGCGTCACATCAAGTGGCATCACAACAATAGGTGCGCCACATTTAAACACAATATCAGCTGCTTGCGGGTCGACATAGATGTTAAATTCGGCGGTAGGGGTGATATTACCACCCTCGAAATATCCACCGCCCATCAGTACGATCTTGGCGATGCGCGCCGCGATGTCCGGCGCTTTTTCAAGCGCTGTCGCGATGTTGGTGAGCGGTCCGAGCGGGCAAAGAGTGATCGTGCCGGGCGCGTGATCGCGTATCTTTTCGATAATGAAATCAACGGCATGGCCGTCTGCCATGGGCATTGTAGGATCAGGTAGGACAGGCCCGTCAAGGCCGGTTTTTCCATGCACATGCTCTGCCGTGACCAATGCGCGGTTCATCGGCTGCGCGCAACCTGCATAGACCGCCATATCGGAGCGTCCGGCCAATTCGCACACAATGCGCGCGTTTTTTGTGGTCAGCGACAGGGGCACGTTGCCCGCCACGCAGGTGATGCCCAAAACCTCGATTTCCTCGGGACTGGCAAGTGCAAGAAGGATGGCAACGGCGTCGTCCTGACCGGGGTCTGTGTCGATGATAATCTTGCGCGGTGGCATCGTTAAATCCTCATAGCTGGCATTGGGCGCACCCTCGCAAGGGAGTGCAGGCTTGTCCAGCCGCCTGCCGCGCCCTGCGCAGGCAGACGCCGAGCAAACGCGCGAAACAGTAGTGACCTAGCGCGCTTTCTCGTCGCGCTTTACCGCGTCCCAAAGTGCGTCCATCTCGGCAAGGTCGCTGTCTTGGGGTGTCTTGCCAATCGCGCGGAGCTTTTCCTCGACCCCCTCAAAGCGGCGGCTGAATTTTGCATTGGCGGCGCGCAACGCCGCTTCCGGTTCGATCCCCAGATGACGGCCCAAATTGGCCATCACAAACATCAGATCGCCGAACTCCTCGAACTGGTCTTCGGGCGTGAGGGTATCGCGCGCCTCCACAAGCTCGGCGGCTTCTTCCTGAATTTTTGCGATCACATCGGCGGTGTCGGGCCAATCGAACCCGACGCGCGCGGCACGCTTTTGCAATTTATACGCGCGCAGCAGTGCGGGAAGGCCCACTGCCACACCATCAAGTGCCCCTTTTTGTGCCTTGCCCGCGCGCTCGGCCGCTTTGATCGCTTCCCAATCAGCAATCTGTTGGGCGGCGGATTTGTCGCGGCTTTCATCCCCGAACACATGGGGGTGCCGCGCGACCATTTTATTACAAATGGTCCGAACAACCGACTGGAACGAGAACAGGCCGCGCTCTTCGCCGATGGCAGTATGATAGACCGATTGCAGTAGCAAATCGCCCAATTCCCCTTCAAGCTCGGGCCAGTCTTGCCGCGCGATGGCATCAGCGACCTCATAGGCTTCCTCAATAGTATAGGGGGCGATGGTGTCGAAATCCTGCTCGATGTCCCATGGGCAGCCGGTATCGGGCGCGCGCAGGCGGCGCATAATTTCAAGCAAACGCTCAACGCCTGCGTTTTCATCATTGATCAGCGTGTCGGACGGTATCATCGCGTCGGGCATTGCGGGTCTCCTTTGTCTAGGGCAAATAAGGACAACAGCGCAAAGGAGTCCACCCATGCCGATTATCAACCGGATCGCCGACTATGCCACGGATATGACGACGTGGCGCAGGCACTTGCATACGATCCCCGAACTGCAGTTCGAGTGCCATCAGACCGCCGCCTTTGTGGCGGAGCGGCTCCGCGAGTTTGGTGTGGACGAAATCCATGAAGGGATCGCGACGACAGGGATCGTGGCGATCATCAATGGGCAGGGTGACGGGCCGACCACAGGTTTGCGCGCCGACATGGACGCCCTGCCAATGACCGAAGAGACAGGGTTGGACTATGCTTCCAAAACTGAGGGTGCCATGCACGCCTGCGGGCACGATGGACATACGACCATGCTTCTGGGTGCTGCGAAATATCTGGCGGAGACGCGTAATTTTGCGGGCAAGGTGGTTCTGATCTTCCAGCCCGCAGAAGAGGGCGGTGGCGGTGCCGAGGTCATGTGCCAAGAGGGCATTATGGAGCGGTTTGGCATCCGCGAGGTATTTGCCATGCACAACGCGCCGGGCCTGCCCGAGGGCATGTTTGCCACCACAACCGGTCCGATTATGGCCGCAGCGGATACGTTCCACATCCACATCAAGGGACGCGGTGGCCATGGTGCGCGCCCGCATGAAACAGCCGATCCCGTCGTCACAGCCTGCGGCATAGTTCAGGCCTTACAGACCATTTCGAGCCGCAATTTAAACCCTGAAAAGCAGCTGGTGATTTCGACCACGCAAATCCACACAGGCACTATTGATAATGTCATCCCCGACACTGCCTATATCAACGGGACGGTGCGCACCTTCGATAAGGATGTACAGGCGATGGTTGTCGAGCGGATGGAACAGATCGTGAGCAATGTCGCGGCGGGGTACGGCCTGAGCGCCGAGTTGGTCTATGACTATGGCTACCCGCCAACGGTCAACCACGCGGCGCAAACCGATTTCGCCGTGGATGTCGCGCGTGAGGTTGTGGGCGAGGCGCAGGTCGTCTCCGATATGCCCCCCGTGATGGGCGCTGAGGATTTCGCTTATATGCTTGAAGCGCGTCCGGGTGCCTATCTGATGCTGGGACAGGGTGAGGGGCCATCGGTGCACAACACCAAATACGTTTACAACGACGAGATTTCGCCCATTGGCGCGTCGTTTCTGGCGCGTGTTGTCGAGCGTGCGCAACCGCTGGCGGGCAAATAATGGCGCTGGAGGATGCAAAGACTCAAGTGGATCAGGCGTTCACGCGCGAAGATCTCAAGGGCCCCAGTTTCGAGAACGCCTTTGGCGGGGCGACATCGTTCCTGAGGCGGAAATACACGAAGGATTTGCGCGGTGTCGATATCGCCGTAACCGGCGTGCCCTTTGACCAAGCAGTGACAAACCGCACCGGCACCCGCCTTGGACCGCGCGCCATCCGCGAGGCCAGCACGTTGCAACCCTATGATCCGCCTTATGGCTGGGACTTCGACGTGCTCAGCGAGTTTGCCATCGCCGATTATGGCGATCTGGCGTTTGACTATGCGCAGGTGTCGGAGTTTCCTGCGACGCTTACCCGTCATATTGCCGGTATTCTGGATGCAGGTGCGGCAAGCGTGGCGTTGGGCGGTGATCACTACATCAGCTTTCCGATCCTGCGTGCCTACGCCGAGAAGTTCGGCCCAATGAGCCTTTTGCATTTTGACGCGCATTCGGACACGTGGGTCGATGACGATATGGAGCGCATTGACCATGGTACCATGTTCTATAAGGCGATCAAGCTGGGCTATGTGGACCCGAAAACCTCGGTACAGGTGGGTATACGCACCCACAACGACGATACAATGGGGGTTACCACGATTGATGCGCGCGAGGTGCATGAGCGCGGGACCGCAGCGGCAGTAGAGAAGATCAAGGCGGTGCTGGGTGGCAATCCCACCTATCTGACCTTCGATATCGACGCGCTTGACCCCGCGTTCGCGCCGGGGACGGGCACACCTGTTTGGGGCGGGCTGGCAAGCTGGCAGGCGGCAGCCATTCTGCGTGATCTGGCGGGCATTAACATTCGTGGCGGTGACATTGTCGAAGTATCGCCGCCCTTTGATACCAGCGGCGCCACCGCGATTGCAGGCGCGCATGTCGCGACCGAAATTTGTTGCCTTCTGGGCGCGCGGATTCGGCAGGCATAAGGAGGATTTCGACATGAGCGAGAAGAACCAACCCCTTGGCGGGAACGAGATGGCGCGGTTTTCAGGGCCGGGCACGTTCATGCGTCTGCCCTCGGTCAATGATCTCAAAGGGCTGGATGTAGCCGTGCTGGGCATTCCGATGGACATCGGCACCTCATGGCGATCCGGCACACGGTTCGGTCCCAAGCAGATCAGAGCAGAGAGTGCGATGCTGCGCCCTTACAACCTTGCGACGGGGGCTGCACCGTTTGACAGTCTACAGATTGCTGACATCGGTGACCTCGCAATCAATACCTTCAGTCTCAGTAATAGTTTGTCCATTATTAAAGAGAGTTACGATGCGATCCTCATGTCGGATGCGATGCCGGTTGCGATGGGTGGGGACCACTCGATTACCCTGCCGATCCTGCGTGCGATCGCAAAACGGCACGGGCCGGTGGCACTGGTTCACATTGATGCCCATGCCGACGTGAACGACGAGATGTTTGGTGAGAAAGAGACCCATGGCACCGTCTTCCGCCGCGCTTATGAGGAAGGGCTGATCCGTCCCGAGAAGACATATCAGATCGGCATCCGTGGCACCGGCTATGCCGCCACTGATTTTTCCGAAGCGCACGACTGGGGATTTCAGCAATGGCCCGCAGAGGAGTTGTGGGGCCGTAGCCTCGCTCAGTTGTCGGGTGAAATTCGCCGTGATATCGGTGATACACCGACTTATCTGACCTACGACATCGACAGCCTTGATCCCGCCTATGCACCCGGCACCGGCACGCCAGAGATTGGTGGGCTGACGACGCCACAGGCATTGGAACTCATCCGCGGCTTGAAGGGTTTGAATGTTGTGGGTTGCGATCTGGTAGAAGTATCGCCGCCCTATGACCCTTCTGGCAATACCGCGCTCACGGCTGCAAATCTGTTGTACGAGATGATTTGTGTATTGCCTGGCGTAACCTACCGATAGCAAGGGCTGTCAAAGCCGAGGAAACAAAAGGTGCGTAAGATGTTTTTATTCATAGTGATTTTGGCAGTCGTCGCGCTGTTGGCGTTTATCCGGTTGGCGCCGACGGATACCGCGCGCTGGCATACGCCAATTGGCGATGCGGAGACGACAAATGGCGAAGGATGGTCTGCACGTGTGGTACAGGCAACACCGGGTTTGCTGTCGGACCTGCATCAGGAGATGTTGAAGCTGCCGCGCACAGAGATGATCGCAGGCGGTTTGGGTGAGGGGCGGCTTACCTACATCACGCGGTCAAGATGGATGGGGTTTCCCGACTATACCACGATCGAGCAGGACGGTGGACAGATCAAGCTTTACGGCCGGTTGCGGTTCGGTCGCTCAGATCTGGGCGTCAACGGCAAACGGTTGGACGGGCTGCTCGAGCGTGTCGGTGCCAAGCGGGCTGAAATTGGGCGCGAGTGATGAGCTGAGGCAGCCGTTTTGCGTCTCGCGCCACATCGGCACGTTGAGTGACATCTGACACTGCGCGGTGAACATCCGGCCACCGACCTGAAGGCAAATAGATTCGCCCAACTCGATGCGTGCGCCGCCGCTGTCTGTGCAATAGCAATCAATCGTTTTTGCCTCGATGACTCCATCGGCATGAGCACTCAGCGGTGCCAGAGCGAGGATGATAGCAAATCGATTCATTACAATATCATACCATGACGCCCCCCTTGACCAAAGAGTTTTGTTAGGCCACTCCCGACCCTATGATACCCATGGATAGACTTGCCCAGATTACCGCGCGTTTCGAGTATCTCGAGGCGGCCATGTCGACGGGCGGCGGCGATATCTCGAAGCTTGCCAAAGAATATAGCGACCTGCGTCCGGTGGTCGAAGAGATCGCCGCATACCGCACGCTTCTGGAAAACCTTGAGGGCGCGCGTGAGATGTTGGCGGATGCGGATTTGGTGTCTCTTGCCCGCGAGGAAATCCACGAGATCGAAAGCGCCATGCCCGCCGCCGAGGCGAGCTTGCAATTGGCGCTGTTGCCAAAGGACGAAGCGGATGCTCGGCCTGCCATGCTGGAAATTCGTCCCGGTACGGGGGGCGACGAGGCGGCACTGTTCGCCGCAGACCTTTTGCGGATGTACCACCGCTATGCGGAGGGGCGCGGCTGGAAAGTTGAGATCATCGAGGAGCAGACAACCGAACTTGGCGGGATCAAGGAAGTTGTGGCCCATATTACTGGCGAGAATGTTTTTGCCCGTCTCAAATACGAGAGCGGCGTGCACCGCGTACAGCGGGTGCCGAGCACTGAAAGTCAGGGGCGTGTGCATACATCTGCTGCGACGGTGGCGGTGCTTCCGGAGGCGGAGGATGTGGACATCCAAATCGCGACCAATGATATTCGCATCGACACCTACCGCAGTTCCGGTGCGGGCGGACAGCACGTAAACACCACTGATTCTGCGGTGCGGATCACGCATATTCCCTCGGGCATTGTCGTCACGAGCAGCGAAAAATCACAGCACCGCAACCGCGAGATTGCGATGCAGGTGCTCAAGACCCGTCTTTATGATGCAGAACGTCAGCGCATCGATTCGGAACGCTCCGACAGCCGCGCCTTGCAGGTGGGCAGCGGCGACCGGTCCGAGCGTATCCGGACCTACAACTTCCCCCAAGGGCGGATGACCGACCACCGCATCAACCTCACGCTTTACCGTCTCGATGCGGTCATGCAGGGCGATCTGGATGAACTGGTTGATGCGCTGACTGCCGATGCGCAGGCCAAGATGCTGGCGGAGATGGGCCAGTGAGGGGGACCGCGTGACTACGGCAGCTGTGGCAATGGCCACAGCGACCGCAAAGTTGCGCGCGGCGGGTGTGCCTGACCCTGCGCGGGATGCGCGCATCCTGCTGGCTCATGCCGCGCGTGTTGATGCGACCCGCGTGACGTTGATCGCGCCCGAAGAAATCGCCCCCGAAATATCAGAGCGCTATGATCACCTGATCGCGCTGCGCGCCGTGCGTGTGCCGGTGTCACATCTGGTAGGGGAGCGTGCGTTTTACGGCCGTAGCTTCAAAATCAGCCGTGAGGTGTTGGACCCGCGCCCCGAAACCGAAAGCCTGATTGAGGCCGCACTTGCCGCCCCGTTCGAGCGTGTGCTTGATCTTGGTACCGGCTCGGGCTGTATCCTTGTGACGCTTCTGGCAGAACGACCCATGACAACCGGCGTCGGAGCGGACCTGTCAGAGGGCGCGTGCCTGCAAGCCAGCGCCAATGCGGTGTTGCACGGTGTGGCGGAGCGCGCGCAGATCATCCAATCGGACTGGCTCGCGTCTGTGGAAGGGCGGTTTGACCTCATCGTGAGCAACCCGCCGTATCTGGCACAGGGCGAAATGGCGGATGTGGCACCGGAGTTGGCACTGCACGAACCTGCCATGGCGCTCACAGATTTTGCCGACGGGCTTAGCGTGTACCGACTGCTTGCAGCCCATGCGCAGGGATATCTCACCGCGCAGGGGCGTGTTCTGGCCGAGATCGGCTGGCAACAAGGGGCCGCAGTGCGCGCGATCTTTGAGGCCGCAGGTTGGGCTGGTGTGGCGATTCTACCCGATATGGATGGTCGCGACCGTGTTATTTGTGCGCAAAATCCGGCCTAAGACGTATTTTGGTGTAAATAGCGGCTATTGCCTCTTGCTCCTTGGGGGAAGAGAGGGGTATGCAGAAGAGGTTGCAGCGGTGCGTTTAATACGCAGTCCCGCGCGGCTTATGCCCAACATTCCCACGTGCCGACAGGCCGCGCCATGCGCGCCGACGGTCTGAACAGATAACAGCACCAAAAGGCTGCCCTCCCTATGAAACCTCAAAGATCGCGTTCGCGTAACAATAAGAACCGCAACCGTGGCGGTGGCAACAATCAGGGTGGCAATGTCGTCAACCGTGTTTTCGACAGCTCAGGCCCAGAGGGCAAAGTGCGCGGCACCCCCAGTCAGGTGATCGAGAAATACAACCAGCTGGCGCGCGATGCACAGCTGAGCAACGACCGCGTTGCGATGGAGAACTTCCAACAGCACGCAGAGCACTATCTGCGGATGCTGTCCGAGGCGCAGAAAGAAGCTGACACCAAGCGCGAAGAGCAAGAGCGCCAAAACCGTGAACGCCAGGCCGAGCGGGACGAGCAAGAGCGTCAGAATCGCGAGCGTCAGGCAGAGCGGGACCGCGAGCGCAACGAGCGCGAAGCAGCACAAGCCGCCGCCCAGCCGGAACCGACGCCTGCCTCCGCCGACCCGTCAGAGCAACCTCAGCCCACGGATGAGGAAAGCGCGCTGGTCGATACGCCGGAAAGCAAGCCAAAGACACGCCGCGCGCCGCGCCGCAAGCCAAAGCCGAAAGACGACACGCCAAACGCAGGGGGCGGTGATCAGCCCGAAGCGGCAGAATAAAAATTCGAAGATACGCTTAATAGGCCTCGCACGTGCGGGGCCTTTTTTTTACCTCAGGTCTTGGCGATCTCACGGGCCAGTGCACAAAACTCCTCGAGCGAGATTTGCTCTGCCCGCTCGGTGGGTTTGAGGCCTGCGGCAATCAACCGGTCCTCGATATCGGGCGCGATGCCCTTGAGTGCGGAGCGCAGCATTTTGCGGCGTTGGTTGAATGCAGCAGCGACGGTGCGCGACAGCACAGCAGCATCCGCCGGAAAGCGCGGCGCGGGCAGGGCCGTCAGATGCACCACCGCGCTCGAGACTTTGGGCGGCGGGGTAAAGGCCTCTGGTGGCAGGTTGATCACGATCTGCGCGTCTGCACGCCACTGGGCCAGTACTGCAAGGCGGCCATATGCTTTGGACCCGGGTTTGGCCACAATCCGCTCTGCCACTTCGCGCTGGAACATGAGTGTCAGGCTTTGCCAGAACGGTGGCCATTGCGGCGGCGTGAGCCAACGCACCAGCAATTCGGTCCCGATGTTATAAGGCAGGTTCGCGGCCACGCGAATGGGCGGCGTAAGGTAGGCCAATGGATCGACCTCAAGTGCGTCACCTTCAATCACCTGCAAACGCCCCTCATAAGCGGCAGCGATTTGCGCCAGAGCCGGCAGGCAGCGACCGTCCTTTTCGATGGCCAGCACGCGGCGCGCGCCCTCGGACAGCAACCCGCGGGTGAGGCCGCCCGGTCCTGGGCCGATCTCAAGCACGTCGCATTGTGTCAGATCACCGGCTTGGCGCGCAATCTTGGCTGTGAGGTTGAGATCAAGGAGGAAGTTCTGGCCCAGCGATTTTCGCGCCTGAAGGTTATGATCGGTGATGACCTGACGCAGGGGTGGCAGGTTGTCTATGCCGCTCATATGCTGCCCGCCATGCGGTGGGCCATGCGGATCGCCTCGATCATGCTGGAGGGGTTTGCGATGCCTTTGCCCGCAATATCGAACGCGGTTCCATGATCAGGCGACGTGCGGATAAAAGGCAGGCCCAGCGTGACATTCACGCCCTTGTCGAAATCCAGTGTTTTGATCGGGATCAGCGCCTGATCATGATACATCGCAATCGCCGCGTCATAGGATGCGCGCGCAGCGGCATGAAACATTGTATCGGCGGGAAGGGGTCCGCGCAGGTCAAACCCCTCTGCCTGCATCTGGACAACAAGAGCGTTCATCCACGCATGCTCTTGGCCGCCCATTGTACCCCCTTCGCCCGCATGGGGGTTAAGGCCGGAAATTGCGATGCGCGGATGGGCGATCCCGAACTGGGACTGCAATCCTGCATGCGTGATCTCGATCGTGCGCCGCAGCAGGGCGGGCGTGAGGGCGGCTGTCACCTGCTCAAGCGCGATGTGGATGGTCGCTGGCACAACCCGCAACTGGTCCGAGGCCAGCATCATCACCACCTCCGTCTGCCCCGCCAATGCCGCAAGGTATTCGGTGTGGCCGGGATAGGCAAAATTGGCCCCGTCCTTGAGCGCCTTTTTATGAATGGGTGCTGTGCAGATAGCGCTGGCCAGACCTGTCTGTACCAGATCGACCGCGCGGGCAATCACGTCGATCACTCCGATTGCATTGGCAGGATCAGCCGTGCCTGGCGTGGCGGGATGGGCAAAGGCGTGGGGCAGCACAGGAAGTGCGTCCGCGCAAACATCCAACGCTTTGGCAGGCGAGTCCACAACTTTGAACAAAGTATTAGCGGGCAGGTGGCGCGGATCGCCAAGCCAGACCATTGGCACCTGCATGCGCAGTGCCTGCCATGCGCCAACGGCGATTTCAGGACCGATGCCTGCAGGTTCCCCACAGGTCAGGACGACCGGTTTCATTTTATGGAGATGCGGGCGTTGGCGCGGATCTCTGCGAGAAAGTTATCAGCGAGGGCTGCAAGGCGGCGCTGGCGGATCGCTTCGGCGGCATCCTCACGGCTGACATCGACGTTCTGGGCATCTGTGCGACCACACAGCATCAAGAACACCAGTGCCTGGCCGTTGGAACGGGTCAGGGCAGTCGATACTTCGCCCTCGTCAAGCTTGCTCAGCTCGATGGCAAAATCGTCAGGCAGGTCCGCAGGGGCGACAGATTTCCGATCAAGCACACTCTCTGGTTGGCCCTTTGCAAAGGCATAGAGATCATCGCACACATCCACCTGAGCTGCGAGATTAGCAGCCTGCTGCAACGCCTCTTCCGAGCGGCCACCGGCCAGATAGTAAGCAGCATAGTCAATCTCGGAGAAAGTTTTGCTGGGGGTGCCTTGCGCTTCTTCGATATCGCGCAGCTGGAACAAGGCAACGGCGTTGGGAATATTGAGCGGTTGGGTCACTTCACCCGGTGCCAGCGACAGGATCAGGGGCTGAAGGACCGGGGGCAGATCGGTCAACGCCTGCCACGGAAGCTGACCGCCTACACCGCGTGTGGCGGTGGCGGAATTTTCGCGCGCAAATGCCGAGAACTGCGCGATTGACGTGCTTTGTGAGATACGCTCTGCCAGTGCGGCGACACGCGCGGCCTGTGGCGGCGGGGCGGGAATGATGATTTCGGACAGCAGAACACGGATGTTGGCACCGGTGTTGCCCTCAGCGGCGAGGGCGCGGTCAATGTCGGCTTCGGTGATGGACACCCGATTGCCAAAAAGCGCGCGGATCAGATCGCGCCATGCGACCCCGTTGATCACAAAATCGCGGTAAGTTTCAGGGGCCACGCCCGCATCGCCCAATGCCGACACAAACTCTTCACGGCTTAGGTTCAAGCGCGCGGCAAAGTCGCTGAGTGCGCTATTGATACCTTCATCAGTAAGCTCGAGGCCCGCATCGTTGATGGCCTCATTGCGCAGACGCTCTTCGATCAGGCTTTCAATGGCTGCTTTACGTGTTGCCCCTTGGGCATTGAGCAATTGGAGAAACAGCACGCGCTGTTGCACTTCGTATTCCGTCACAACACTGTCGTTAACCGTTGCGACAGGGGCGAACAGGTTTTGCGCCGTGGCAGGTGCAAAAAGCGCTGTCATGAGACCAAAGGCGGCGAGGGCGGTTTTTAGTTTGAACATGAGCGCTCTAATCTTTCTGTTCCGGAATTCGCGGCAAAGCCCCGCAGACCGATGTTAAATCCGAAATCGGTCGAAGCCTCAACACTTGATGATGATGTAAGGCGGCGCAAAAGCGTCAGATCGACGGTCACGCACTCATTTACATAGCGCAGCGCGGCACCCACGGTCGCCGCCCGTTCTGAGGCAACGTCATAGCGCCAGTTGGCGGAGCCGGTCCAGAAATCGTTGATGGCATAGCTGCCGTTGAGTGCGAATTCTGATACGTCCTCGGGGCGGTCTTCAAAGCTGTCCTGCTCAAGCCAGACATATGACCCGCCTAATCGGCCGCGCGCGAAGGCATAGTCACCTCTGAACTCGGCTTTTGACAGGCTCAGATCGCCTTCAAACAGGCTGCGACCAGTGAGGCTCATGCCTCCCAACGCGTTGATCTGGCCTGCGACTAACAGATCGGAGGTGAGCCCGTCGAGGCCCGAAGTGGCGGAGAAATCAACGTCTTCGTCTTGTCTGAAGACCTGTCCGAGGCTCACGTGGGCATCCCACCCTTGCGGGTCAAACCTCGACCAGCCAACGCCGATCGCGGCGGTTGTGCCGCGCTCTCGCCGGTCGGCGCGGGGAAACCGCGACAGGCTGAGCAGGTTGCCCTGATCGAATTCAACAAGCGTGCTCTCGTCGTTGGGAATGGCCAAACGGCTGCCACCGGTCCAGCTTACCTGCACCACCGGCTCCAGCAGATGCGAGACACCGTTGCTGTTGGTCTTGCTCAGAGGATAGCGCAGTGAAAGCTGCGCATGCGGGGTCAATTCTGTCGGATCGGTCGGTGCCGTAACATCCTGCGAGATGTTGAACGTATTGAGCGCAAAACCCAGCCGCGTATCGCTGCGCAGGCCCGTATCCCACGTATAACTGCGCAGCCAGTCAAGCCCTGCGTTGATCCGGGCCACATCACGCCCGTCCACAATGTCATCAGCATCCGGCCCGTCAACAGGCAAATCGGAGGTGCGGGTATGGCTGTGTGCGACAATGCGCGCGCGTATTTCGCCGCCTACGGCCTCGGGGAAAAACCGCCGCTCGTATTCACCATCAAGCACTCGTGTCGGGAGGGTTGAGTTCGGCTCGTCGTCACGTAGAGATTCGAAATTGATGAAGCTGGCACGCACAAACTCGTCCCGCGTTGCACGCACAACCTTCAGTTCAGATCGTAGACGGTCCACACCGGAAAAGCCGTATGTGCCCAGATAGCCATCATCGGTCACAGTCTGCAGCTGGAACGTCAGCGTATAGTTGCGCGGCAAGGCGAAACGGCCATTCCCGAAGAGATACCCACGCGTTTCCTCCGGCAGAATGTCATCGCGGGACACAGCGCCGTTGAATTCAACCTCGCCGATGCGGAACGCCTGACGGTAGCGAAATTCCAGCGTTTTTGTCCGGCTTGTGAGATACGGCGTCAGCGTAAGATCGCGGTGCTCTCCAACCTTGATAAAATACGGAATCTTGAGCCCTGTCCCGAGCGTCGAATTGGACTGGATCGACGGGATCAAAAAACCGGTCGCGCGTTTGAGTTTCGGGCCGGGCAGGCGAAGACGCGGCAGCCAGAATACCGGAATATTACCGATCCGGAACTGTGCACTGTCAAAATAAAGCTGTTGGGCAATCTCATCGTGGATCACGCGTTTGGCGCGAATCTGCCAAAGCGGTGTGCCGCCGTCCTCACACACACGGCAGGACGTGACGACAGTGTTATAAAGCTGGTTGAAGCGGCCATCTACGCGGTCGATCTGCGCCGCAGCGAGCTGTAACTGCTGGTCAAGCACCAGCCGCGCCCCTTTCAGGATGCCATTGCGCAACCCTGCATCAAGCTCTGCTGCACTTGCGACGATAATGGTGCCGTCGGCTTCGGTCAGGGTGATCGGCCCCTCAATGCTGAGCGCGCCGGTGCTTTGATCATATTTGATCGTATCTGCGCGCAGGCGCACGCCATTTTGGAACGCTTCGACATTGCCAGAGGCCACTAAAACACGCTCGGGCGTGATGTAGAGCTGGTCTGCGACCAACAACGCGGCCTCGGGGACCTCGGCGGTTTGGGCAATGGCGCGCAGGGGCAGCAAGGCCAGCAACAAGATGAAAGCAAAACGCAGCATCAGCCGTCCTCGCGGTGGAGCAGCAGGCCGAGTGCAAGCATGATGGCCGCAAGGGGCGGCGCCCACGCCGCCAGCACAACGGGGATTTGCCCGTTTTCGCCCAAGATCTGTGCAAAACTGCGGATGAAATACAAACCGAACCCCAACAATACAGCCGAGAGCACGGCGATGCCGGTCCCTCCCGATCTGGTATGGCGCATGGTGAACGCGCTCGCAACCAGAACCATGGCGACAAGGAACAGCGGGCGGGCAAGCTCCGTCTGGAGCCAGACCTTGTGACGGCGCGGTGAAAAGCCGGATTCTTCGAGTTGGCGGATAAATTCTGGCAGTTGATATATGGATATTGCGCCCGCCGTGCCGAAACTGTCGCGGATGCGGTCGAGGGTGAGTGTGGAGGGGAGCGTCAGCACATCGTAGGTTTGCGCGTTGCCTTCGGCGTTCACGCCCGCCTCAAGCGGCCAGGACTTGGCGTTGCGCAGCTCCCACCCATCAAGTCCGAGGGTTGCGGATCTGGCTTCGATGCGGCGAAACGGGCCACCATCAGGGGCATAGGCAATGAAGGACACATCGAATAACACCGACCCATCATCATTGGATCGGCGTGCGCGGATCACGGTCTGGCCATCCGCACCACCTTGCCGCAGCCACAGACCCTCAGCCGAGACAGACAAGGTAGATGCGCCACCAGTGCGGTAAATCTGCGAAAGTTGTTCAAACCGCTTGGACGTTGCGGCGACGATGGGATTAAAGGTGCTGACGATCAGAATCCCGATGAGGAAGGCCACAACAAGCGGGGATATCAGCGTCCGGAGCGCAGACCGGCCCGAGGCCCGTGTCACCACCATTTCGGACGAGCGTGCCATACCGAGGAATAGGACAACCGTCGCCAGCACCATGATTAAAGGCAAAATGAGATTAAGGGTTTGGGGCATGTCGAGCAGGGTCAGGACCAGCCGGTCTCCGAAGGTGACGGTATCGGCAAATGTGCGGCGGGACACCTCCAGCAATCCGGTCAGAATGATCAGCGTAACGAGGACGGCAGTGATCAGCATGAAGCTCGCTAGAAACCTGCGGGCAAAATAGAAATGCAGGATCATGTGGTTGCCCCCCGCCGGATCAGCCTTGCTCTCCAACCGGGGTGGGACGCATGCAGGAGCATGACAAATGCCAATGCTGCGCCAATCAGCGATGGCAAATATAGCAGTGGCCATAACATCCCATCGTCAATCACCTGCTTTGATAATGTCCCGCGCATACCATCAAGCATGACAAGCAGCGCAAAGGCGAGCCCGATTTCGCGCCACACGCCAAAGCGTGAAAATCCGCCAATCAGCAATGTGCTGAACCCGATGAGGGCTGCAACAACACAAAATAGGGGGCGTGAAAAGCGGCTGTGCACTTCCTCCAGTATCGCGCCTTTCTCGCGGTCCGACAGTTCTGCCACCGATGCAAGCGCCGCGATGAGCGGGGGTGTCGCTGTATTGCCGATACCTAAGGTGAACTCCCCGTCGCGTTTGTTTTCGGAAAGATTGGAGATGTCGAAGGAGAAATCCGCAAACTTGGCAGTCGCAAGGCGTTGGCCGTTTTGTTCGAGACGTTGGGCAAGCCCGTCGATCATGATGAGGGTTCGGACATCGCCATCGCGCACCAGATACGCCTCCGCTGCGGTATAGATCAGCCCTTGTTCGGGATTCCGGCGGTCGGAAACGAACACATCGCGCAGCACACCGTCATCGTCGATCTGGCGGGTGTAAAAGGTGACCTGATCGGTCGGGTGCAGAAAAGTCCCCTCGGTCAGCAGACCGGCAGTCACGTTTTGCGATATCTCATATTCCCGCTCATTGAGCTTGGCTTGCGCCATCGGCACGAGAAAATTGCTCAGAATGCCCATGCCGATGGCAACACACAGACCGAATGCCAGAACAGGACGCGCCATCTTCCAAGGGCTTGATCCAGTGGCTTGCAACACCGTAAGCTCACTGTCTGTAGTCATACGATTGGTGACATAAACAGCGGCCGAAAATGTCGCAATCGGCAATACTGTCGTGATCAGCTTTGGCATGCCGAGGGCTGTAAATTCCAGAAAAACAAGGGCGGTCTGACCGTCTGCGATCAGCCGGTCAAACAGCACGACAGCACGGTTGATCCAGAAAATTGCCACCAATACCAATGCAAAAAAGCCAAAAAGAACCAGTAGCTGTGACAGCATATAGCGGTCAAATCGTGCCACCCGGTGTTCCTCCTGTCCAGTTGCTCTTACGGCGATTAAGAACAGCTTAACCTAAACCACTGACGCATAAAACTCATATCTGGCCATATGTGGGCCGGCACGCTAGGTCTGGTAGAAATTCCAACGAAAGGCCGCACCCCATGACCGCACTGACCCCCATCACCTTCGCCGAGACCGACCTTGATGCCATTGCGACCCACATCGGGCGCGTGGCCGTTTTTGTCGATGCCGCAGGAAAGCTTGACCCCGGTGCGCGCCGCGTCAACAGGCTCACGAAGGGGGCCGTAGTGCGGTTGGTAGAAAGTGCGCGTTGGGAAAAGATGAAAGAAGGCGCATCCGCTGCGATCAGCTATCCGGCCGGCATGGCGGCCGATGCGGTGGATGTTGTGCGGCTTGAGCGGGGAGCGAAGGGCGCGGATGCCCGCAAAGCCGGTGCGACATTGGCCAAAACGCGGGATGGCAAGGCAGACATGCTCATGCTCTGTGCGCCACTGCGCAAGCCCGAGGAAGTGGTATTTGGCTTTGCTATGCGTGATTACGCGTTTGAAGATCACAAAACCGCCGAGAGCACCCGCAGTGGCGCGGTCAAAGTGATGCACGGTAAGGTGGGTGAGGTCGAAGCCGCCTGTGCCGCGATGCTGGCCGTCGCCGAGGGGGCGCATATGACCCGCGACCTGACGAACGAGCCTGCAAACATTTTGACCACCACGACCTATATGGAGCGCCTCAAAGAGATGGAATCGCTCGGCCTCGAGGTTGAGGTGCTGGATGACGAAGCGCTGGAAAAACTTGGGATGCGCACGCTTTTGGCGGTCGGACAGGGATCAGTGAGCCCGTCTTATGTTGTCGTGATGCGCTGGAACGGCGGAGAAAAAGACGTGGCGCCATTGGCGTTGGTCGGCAAAGGTGTTGTGTTTGATACAGGCGGTATTTCGCTGAAACCCGCAGGTGGCATGGAAGATATGACCATGGACATGGGGGGGTCTGCCGTTGTGGCCGGTGTCATGCGCACGCTGGCATTGCGCGGCGCCAAGGCCAATGTGGTAGGCCTTGTCGGATTGGTCGAGAATATGCCGTCGGGCAATGCGATCCGGCCGGGCGATGTGATAACCTCCATGAAGGGCGACACGGTCGAGATCATCAACACCGACGCGGAAGGCCGCATGGTTCTGTGCGACCTGATGTGGTACACACAAGAGCAGTATAAACCCGCCGCAATGATTGATCTGGCGACGCTGACAGGGGCCATTATCATTGGCCTTGGCCATGAAAATGCGGGCGTTTTTTCGAATAACACATCGTTTTGCAACGACTTCCTTAAAGCGGCCGAAGCAGAGGGCGAGGGCGCATGGCGCATGCCGTTGGGGCAGGCCTATGACGAACAGCTCAAAAGCCGGATTGCGGATATGAAAAACGTCGGCGGGCGGCCTGCAGGTTCCATCACCGCCGCGCAGTTTTTGCAGCGGTTTGTTAAGGAGGATTGCCCGTGGATTCACCTCGATATCGCTGGTGTGGCCTCGGTCAAGTCGGAGACAGCTCTTGCCCCCACGGGTGCTACAGGCTGGGGCGTTGCATCTCTCAATCGTTTGATTGCAGATAATTACGAGACGGAGTGAATGTTGTGGAGCCAGTGAAGTTCTATCATCTAACCCAGCGACCGCTTGCGGATACGTTGCGGTTGCTGATGGAAAAGTCGCTGGGTGCGGGCTGGCGTGTGTCGGTACGTGGCACGGACCGCGCGGGGCTTGAGGCGCTGGATGCCGCACTCTGGCTTGGACCGGAAGACAGCTTTTTACCCCACGGGTTGGAGGGTGGTGCGCAGGACGCGCTGCAACCCATTCTGCTGGGTGTGACTGCCGCGAATTTGAACGATGCGCAGGCGGTCATGGCCATTCAGTCCGCCGAGGTTAGCGCGGATGACGTGGCCGCAATGAAGCGGGTGTTTATTCTGTTTGATGGCTACGACGAGGCCGCACTTGAGCACGCACGCGGGCAATGGAAGACCCTCACGGGCGCCGGTATAGCGGCGCAATATTGGTCCGAAGAGACAGGCCGCTGGGAGATGAAGCGGGAGGCGTAGGGTCATTTTGTCGCCCGTCCGCTTTGAAATTTGAGGGAGAGGATGCCGAATGCAGAAGCTTTCCTCACAGTTGGTCACGCCAGGCGTCATCCTCTTTACGGAGCATTTTGACGCCTGCGTTTCCTTCTACAAAGACAAGCTGGGACTTCCTGTCTGGTTTGAGAAAGAAGGTCTGGTTTGTTTGAAGTTTGGGACCAGCTATCTCATGGTGGAAAGAGGCGGCATGGCCAGCGCCACCAACAAACCGGTTTCTTCAAATCCGACCATGCTCCGGTTCAATGTGAACGACGTGGCCAACGCAGCACAGCTTTTAGCGGAGCAGGGAATCTCGGTTGAAATAGTGACACATGATTGGGGCACGACGGGAACATTCTCGGATCCGGATGTGAATTTGTGCAGTCTCAAAAACGCGGATGATCCCTATTTTGAGGAATAGTTCTGCCTATCGCGTCAGCCGCAATTCTCCGCCTGAAATCTCGATCCGGCCCCATTTTTCCAGATATCCCATGCCCAGCAGGGAACCGGACATCTGTCCTTCGTTGACAGAGGCGAAGACATCTGTATCCGTAAACCCGCCCAAGCGTACCGTATTGAGGCGCACAGGCGCTGTGCGGACCTGACCGTTTGCGGTGCTGGCGACACCGATGAAATTGAGCGTCTCGGGATCAATCCCTGCGCGGCGGGCGTCCGATTGAGTGAGCACCATATCCGTGGCACCGGTATCCACGACGAAGCGGATGTTTTCACCATTGAGCGCGAGAGTGAGGTAATAGTGCCCGTCGGGTTGGCGCGGCACGATGATCTGGCCATTGCCAAGCTCAAGCATCTGACCGCCTGTCGTCTGGCGCTGCACATCGTTCCACAGCCCGTAAGCAGCGATGGCACCCAGAAAGATGAACCCCCATACGGCCGCCATTTGCAGTGTCTTACCCCAGCTTTCACGCCCAGAAAGAAAGAAATATCCGCCGATCGCAAGGCCAAGAAGGGAGAGATAGATCAGGCTGGCGATGTTGTCCGAGGTCATAAAAAGCTCCTTATGCGTTGGATATATAGGAGCGTTTCGAGCTTATCCAACTAGTGACATGAACCCGAACTCTGCCAGACCATCGAGTACGAATTGAACCGACAAGGCAGCCAGCAACATGCCGAAAATGCGGGTAAAGACGTTGATGGCCACTTTGCCGACGCGCTGTTCAAGGCGGCTCGACAGACGCAGCATGATGTACATCATCAAAAGTACGACCGCGAGCGTACACAGCACGACCACAAGCCCTTCACCGCCCGGTTTTTCCCCGACCAGCAGGATCACAGATGCGATGGCACCGGGACCCGCGATAAGCGGAATGGCGAGGGGGAAAACGCTTGGATCTTCATGGGCCGGATCAGGCTCGGTCGAGCTGTCTTGCCTGCGCTTTGTGCGCCGCTCGAACAGCATGTCGAGGGCAGTGAGGAACAGCAGAATACCGCCCGCCACACGAAACGCGGCCATGGAAATCCCGATGAAATCAAGCACGGCCTCACCGGCAAGTGCAAACACCAGAAGGATCACACCGCCAACGATCACCGCGCGCCGCGCAATGCGTTCGCGTGCCGTGGGGGTGCGTCCGGGGGTCACGGCCAGAAAAATTGGCGCGATGGCAATGGGATCGACCACGACCAACAGGGTCACAAAAACCGTGATCATATAAGCCGTGTCGAGGATCATGCCAGCGCCTTTTCGAGCTTGCCCGTCGCTTCCATCCAGATGCTTTCCGCACGCTCAAGCGCGGCCATCACTTCGGCGTATTTCTTGTTCCAGACTTCAAGTTCGCCGACTTTGTCCTTTTCGTAAAGGGCAGGATCAGCCAGCTTTTTGGCCAGCTTGTCGCGCATGTCGTTGATCTTGGTGACGCGGGCCTCACTGTTGCGCACTTCGGTCCGCAGGGCGTTGATTTCCTCGCGGCTGGCCTTCTTCTCCTTTGGTGCCTCCACCTTGGGGCGGGCATTCCTGCTCACCGGCTTCTCGACCGTCAGCAGCATTTTGCGGTAAGCTTCTAGATCATCGTCATAGGGCTTCACGGTGCCATCGGAGACGAGCCAGAGCCGGTCTGCGACCATCGACAGCAGGTGCATGTCGTGGCTCACGAGGATCACGGCACCGGAGTAGCGGGTGAGCGCTTCGACCAATGCTTCGCGGCTCTCGATATCAAGGTGGTTCGTCGGCTCATCGAGGATCAATAGATGCGGCGCGTCGAGTGTGGCCAACAACAGCGACAGACGCGCCTTTTGCCCGCCAGACAGGCGACCAACAGCTGTGTCCGCCTGATCAGGGCCAAGGCCGAAACCGGCCAATTGCGCGCGCAGTTTGGGCTGCATGATGCCGGGGCGCGCGGCAATCATGTGCTGCAACGGCGTCTCGTCGATGGTCAGTTCGTCCACCTGATGCTGTGCAAAGAAACCGATGCGCAACTTGTTGGAGTTGACCGCTTTGCCTTCGAACAGGACCAGACGGTTCGAGAGTAGTTTGGACAGGGTTGATTTGCCTTGGCCGTTCTTGCCAAGCAGGGCGATACGGTCATCCTGGTCGATGCGCAGGTTCAGCCGCGACAGCACAGGCACCCCTTCGGTATAGCCGGTCGATCCACCCTCGATCGAGATGATGGGCGGCGACAGCTCATCGGGCTGCGGGAAGGTAAACACCTTGCGCGCGGCCTCTTCCGGCGGCGTGATCGTCACCATCTTCTCGATGGCTTTCATACGCGATTGTGCTTGCTTGGCCTTTGAGGCCTTGGCTTTAAACCTGTCTACAAACGCCTGCATGTGCGCTTTGTGCGCCTGTTGCTTTTTCGCGGCGGCCGATTGCTGTGCACGTTTCTCGGCGCGCATCTTGGCGAACTGGTCATAGTTGCCTTGGTAATAGGTCAGCTTGCGGTCTTCGAGGTGCAGAATGCCGCCCACGGCACGGTTCAGCAGGCCGCGGTCGTGGCTGATGATGATGACCGTATGGGGATACTTCGCCAGATAGTTCTCAAGCCAGAGCGCGCCCTCGAGATCGAGGTAGTTTGTCGGCTCATCGAGGAGCAGCAAATCAGGCTCGGCGAATAGAACACCGGCAAGGGCCACACGCATGCGCCACCCGCCTGAGTAGGCAGAGCAGGGCTGTTGCTGGTCATAATCGTCAAAACCCAATCCTTTGAGAATGGACGAGGCGCGCCCTTCGGCGGTCCATGCGTCGATGTCTACAAGGCGGGCCTGAATGTCGGCGATCCGTCCGGGGTCAGTCGCGGTTTCGGCCTCTACCATCAGGCTTGCGCGCTCCTCGTCACAGGCCAGCACCGTGTCGATGAGGGATGTGTCTGACGAAGGCACTTCCTGCGCCACGCCACCGATCTTGGCGCGGCTGGGCAGGGTGATGTCACCGGCATCCAGCCCCAACTCCTTACGGATGATGCGGAAGAGCGTGGTTTTGCCCGCCCCGTTGCGACCCACGAGGCCCACTTTGTGGCCATCTGGAATGACGGCACTGGCCTCCTCAAAGAGGGGGCGGCCTTCGACGGAATAATTGATCTCTGATATACGTAACATGCGCGCGGTGTGACCCATGCGGGCGGCGCCGTCAATCACCGCTTTTCACGGGCCAAGGCCCATGTTAGGCAGCGCCAAATTCAACACTCCACAGGAGACGACCCATGGCTCTAGAGCGCACATTCTCGATCATCAAACCTGATGCAACCCGCCGCAACCTGACTGGCGCGATTGCAAAGAAATTCGAAGACGCAGGCCTGCGCATCGTCGCATCCAAGCGTATTCACCTGACAAAAGCACAAGCGGGCGAGTTCTACAAAGTCCACGCCGAGCGTCCCTTTTATGACGAGCTGTGCGAATTTATGGCCTCCGCGCCTATCGTTGCACAGGTCCTTGAAGGTGAAGACGCCATCGCGAAAAATCGCGAAGTCATGGGCGCCACCAACCCTTCGGATGCAGAAGCGGGCACAATCCGCGCTGAGTTTGCTGAATCAGTTGGCGAAAACTCGGTTCACGGCTCCGACGCACCAGAGACAGCCAAAGAAGAGATCGCGTATTTCTTCTCCGGTCTGGAGCTGGTGGGCTAAGCCTGACTGCATTGATTGTGAAACAGGGCTGCCTTCGGGTGGCCCTTTTTTTATTCTACAAGACGAGGCGCGGATCATCGCCAAGGTCCATGTCAGGAAAGACGGACGTTTCCAGCATGGATTTTTGCAAGCCAAACTGGCTGTGCAGGATCCAGCCCAGCAAACTGCGCAGGTCGCGGGTCGGCATCAGATCGCGACGGTCATACAGCTGGGCCTCTGACAGACCCGGCCAGTCGCCCACGACACGCCCGCCGCGCAGCGCACCACCGGCCGTGACCATCACGCCGCCGGTGCCATGATCGGTCCCGCCAGAGCCATTGATATGCGCGGTGCGGCCAAATTCCGTTACTGCAACCACGGTTGTTTTGTCCCAGACCTGCGCACCGGCACTGTCGCGCAGCGTGAGGATCGCATCAGACAACCGCGACAGCGCACGCGGCAGGCCGCGGTCTTGCGCCTGATGGGTGTCCCAGCCGTTGATTGAAAACGAAGCGATGCGGGTCTCCTCGCGCAGACGCGCGCCGGTGAATTCTGCAATCTGTGTTTCGGTATTTGTACCGCTTGCGGAGTTTACATCGCCTGATGTCGTGCCACTACCACTTTCGGCCAAAGCGAGTGCTTGGCTCAGGGCATTCCCGAACAGCGGGTCATCGCGCATCACAAGCCGGGCAAGGCGGACCGCTTGCGGGCTGAGTATCAGATCGCTGTCGGGTGACCACCGTTGTACCTCTGCAGGGCCGTTCAGCACACCTGCCTGGGCGCGTCCGATGGCATATGCGGTCTGGCCCGTGGCGCCGGGCAGGTGCTGGATCACGCGGTTGAGCCATCCATCACGCGCGGTCCCACCGCTCAGGGTTTGAAGGCCCGCCTCCAGCATATCCTGCCCGTCGAAATGGCTGCGCTTGTCGCGGTAGGGGGTTGAGACAGCATGGGCAAAGGCAAGTTGCCCATCGCGCCAAAGCGGCATCAAGGGGCGCAATGCAGGATGCAGTGCAAAGTATCCGTCCAGATCAACGGCAGCGTTTGGCGCGTCCAACCCTGCGTTACCGCGCAGGGCGGCATACGCCGGATCACCGTAAGGGCGCAGCACATCAAGACCGTCCATGCCGCCGCGCAGGATGATCACGACAAGTCGGTTTTTACCCGGTGTGGCGGCAAAACTCATCGGCGTGACAAGTGGGCTCGCGGCAAGTGAACAGCCGATGAGCGTGCTGTGCGACAGAAATCTGCGGCGGGTGAGGAAGGAGGCCATGTCCGTCAGCTCCTTTGAAACGCAGGCGAGGCGAGCACGAGGCCGATGCCGTCCCAGCGGCTTTCAGCGGCATTTGCGGCAAAGGTAACAGCCTCGGGTGCCGTGCTTCCCAATGCAATACGCACAAATACGCGCGGGTCGGGCGGCGCATCCAAAAGACGTTGTGGCGCGGCCATCACCCATTGCAAACGCACGGCCAACCCTTGGGGGTCGATCCACGCTGTGTCTTCTTCGGGCAATCCGTCGGGCCCTTGGGGGTTTTCCCATGGATGGCCCATCTGTCGCAGCGGCACGATGAGCAGGCGGCGGACCAGACGCTCACTCAGTTCAGGCAGCACATCCGGTGGGATGGCGAGTGCGCGCAGGGCCGATCCTATAAACTGAAACGCAGGTTTTACGTTGCGCCGCGCAGGCATCCACGCGGCGGGGTGGTGGAGAAGGGCGGCGGTCACTTCTCCCAGATCCCCCTGTGTATCGAGATACCGCTGCGCCAGCGCATCGACGAGGGCGGGATCGGGGCGGTCGGAGACGAAATGCACCGCCAGTTTTGACGCCAGATGCCGTGCGGTGGCGGGATGGCGTGCCAGATCACGCAATACATCCTTTACGTCACGCAAACGCGGTGTGTCGCCGCCATAGGTCTGGCCCAGAACGGTTTCCGCGCCCGGTTCCGCGCTGTCTTTGCGGTATCTCAGACGCAGAGGGGCAGCAATGGTCACACCGGTCAGTAGCTCGGCCAACTCGCGCACATCATTCTGAGTGTACGGTCCACCGACGCCTAGCGTGTGAAGTTCCAACACTTCACGGGCGAGGTTTTCGTTCAGCCCTGACAGTGCTCCACCGTTTGAGGCGCGCAGCGAGTTCGGCCCGACGGAGCGGTGTTGATCGAGGTAATGGATCATCACGGGGTGCAGAACCGCATGGATCAGCATATCCTCGAAACGGCCCGCGATGCGCGGGCGGATCGCATCCTCTACATACGGCGATGCAATCCGGCGAAGCAGCCCTGCCTTACCGGTGGCGGTGAAATGATCGGCCCAAAACGCAGTTAGACGTTCGCGCAAGGGCGCATCGGTCCAGATCCAGCGGTTCAGGTGTTGGCCCAGCCAGACTGCCTGTGCCTCGCGCGCTTGTTTGTTGAGCGCGCGACCCGCCTTTTTTGCGGCGGTTTCTTCGGGCGTGCCCCGGTTCTTGCGTTGCAGTTTTCGTAGGGCTTGGAAGTGGGTGATGCGTTTCTGGAATGTCTCGAAACTCTCGATTCCGAAACGCGCAGCGATTGCATCGGGCTGTTCAAGCGTCGCCAACATTTGGTTCACGCCGTCCGGCGATGGAATATGCGCAGACAACCCGCAACCAAAGCGGATATCGGCCAGTTCAGGGTCAAAGCGCATTCCGCAATCCTCATGCTCGCAAGTCCGAGAATAGCAGATGGTTTTCTGGTTTGACACAAGATCAATGGTCGCAGTCTGGTCCGGCCCGCAGAGGCCATTCGGCGCGTAGTACGGCCGCGCAGCCCCAAAAGACTGCGCGGCCGAAAGTATCTAACCGATGATATCGTTCAGCGTCTTGGACGGGCGCATCACGGCAGCCGTCTTGTCCGCATCGGGTTTGTAATAGCCACCCAGATCAACGGCAGGCCCTTGGACGGAGGCTAGCTCGGCCAGAATTGCGGCCTCGCTTGTCGCCAGTGCTTTTGCAACCGGTGCAAAATGTGCGGCAAGGTCTGCGTCGTCTGTCTGTGCTGCCAGTGCATCTGCCCAATAGCGCGCAAACCAATAGTGGCTGTCGCGGTTGTCAGGTTCTCCGACTTTGCGCGACGGCGACCGGCCATTGTCAAGAATACCCTGCGTTGCGGCATCAACTGCCTGACCCAAAACGCGGGCCTTTTCGTTGCCACGGGCATCGGCCAGAAACGTGAGGCTCTCTCCCAAGGCGCAGAATTCGCCAAGGCTGTCCCAGCGCAGGTGGTTTTGCTCGACCAGTTGTTGCACATGCTTGGGGGCGGAGCCGCCTGCACCCGTCTCGAACAGGCCGCCACCGTTCATCAATTTGACGATGGACAGCATTTTGGCCGACGTCGCCAGCTCAAGGATTGGAAACAGATCAGTGAGGTAGTCGCGCAGCACGTTGCCGGTGATGGCGATGGTGTTTTCGCCCTTCGTGATCGTTTCGAGCGACGCGCGGGTGGCTTCACGTGGTGCCATGATCTCGAACTTATCTGCCACGCCTTTGGCCTCAAGGATGGGTTTGACGTAGGCTATCAGCTCTGCATCATGCGCCCGTGCGGCGTCGAGCCAGAAAATCGCGCTGCATTTTTCGGCCTTTTGACGGTCAATGGCAAGGTTTACCCAGTCTTCAATCGGCGCCTTGCGCGCGGAGGCAGAGCGCCAGATGTCGCCCGCTTCGACCTTATGCTCGTGCAGTACGGTGCCATCGTCGAGGATCATCTTGACCGTGCCCGCCTGCGCAATCTCGAAGGTGGTGGGATGAGAGCCGTATTCTTCGGCTTTTTGCGCCATAAGGCCTACGTTCTGAACGGTACCTGCGGTGGCGGGGTTCAGCTTTCCGTTGGCTTTGAAGAAATTGATGCTCTCGTCATAGACAGTCGCATAAGAGCTGTCGGGAATGATGCAGTTTGCATCTGATTCCTGCCCGTCCGGTCCCCATCCCTTGCCACCTGCGCGGATGAGCGCGGGCATTGAGGCGTCTATGATCACATCCGAGGAGACATGCAGGTTTGTGATGCCCTTGTCTGAATCCACCATATACATCGGTGGACGCGCGGCTATGCAGGCCTTTACGTCAGCGACAATCTCGGCGTGGCCTTTGATCCGCGCCATAAGATCGCCCAGACCCGAGTTTGGATTAACACCAAGGTCAGTCAGTGCGGCACCGTGTTTATCAAACACAGGGGCAAGGAACGCGCGCACTGCGTGGCCAAAGATGATTGGGTCGGAAACCTTCATCATCGTGGCCTTCATGTGCAGCGAGAACAGCGTGCCGTTTGCCTTGGTCTGTTCGATCTCGTTGGTGAGGAAAGCGTTGAGGGCTGCGGCACTCATAAATGTGGCGTCGACCACGGTGCCCGCAGGATAGCTCAACCCGTCTTTAAGTACCGTCTCACCGGCGTCGGTGACGAGCACAATCTTGGCGGAATGCGCATGGTCGAGTGTCGCTGAGGTTTCGTTGGAGAAAAAGTCACCCTGCGACATGGTCGAGACGTGGGTTTTGCTGTCTGCGGACCAATCGCCCATGCGGTGCGGGTTCTTCTGGGCAAAGCTTTTGACCGCTTTGGCCGCGCGGCGGTCCGAGTTGCCTTCGCGCAGCACCGGGTTCACAGCGGAGCCTTTGAGCGTGTCGTATTTCGCGCGCACATCTTTTTCAGCGTCTGTTTTCGGCGCCTCGGGGTAGTCGGGCAGGCCGTAGCCCTGTGACTGAAGCTCTTTGATCGCGGCAACAAGTTGCGGCACGGATGCAGAGATGTTGGGCAGTTTGATCACATTCGCGGTTGCGGTTTTGACCAACTGTCCCAACTCGGCCAGATCATCGGGTTGTTGCTGTGCCTGCTCGAGGTGCTCGGGGAAAGCGGCGAGGATGCGGCCTGCAAGGCTGATGTCCTTGGTGCCGACACTCACCCCTGCGGCGGCGGCAAACTTCTGGATGATCGGCAGGAATGACGCCGACGCCAGCTCCGGCGCTTCGTCAACTTTGGTGTAGATGATATCGGACATAAAAAGACCCCTTCGCGTGATTTTGACACCTCATTAGCGGATGCACGCAGGGGCGTCGACTGTATACCGTGGTATGCGGTATAAATTGATCGGTTTTGTGCCGACATAGTTGGATTGAAACCGTGGCGATCGTGTGAATGGGGGATGGTTGAAGTGAATTCGAGCCGTAATTTGCCCCCGTAGCTCAAGGCGAGTATGCGCTACAACCACTCCAAACAGCAGAAAGGCACCTCCGGCTTGTGGGCCGGAGATGCCTCCTTCACGCTGACAGGGCGGGCCGTACTCGGACCCTCGGATAAAAAAATTACATACCCTGTGACGCAGCGAAGCCTGTAAAGCCGCCCACACCCAGATCACCCAGCGCGGTAAGTGCGCCACTGGTCAGATCAACAGCGTAGAGGCCTGCGGTTTGTTCACCGTCGATTTGCAGAATGGCATACGCCATATCGGACCCTTCGGCGGGGGAGACGATGTCAAATCCACCGGTGTCAACGACGTCGATTGCATTGCCGTCCAGCGTGAGCAGTCCGACAGTCGCCAATTCACCTGCGTTATTGGCCAATGTGACCAGTGCGTTGGCGCGTGCATCGAGTGCGTATTGAGCTGTTGATTCCGCCTTCTTACCTGCGATGGCATTGGTATAGGCATTGGCGAAGATCAGGGGATCGGCGCCAACAGACGCATCGCCTTCGGCATAAAATGCATCCGTGAAGCGGCGCACGGAATTGGCCCGCTCATCCGCATCCCCAAAGCCATCGGGGAAGTAGACAAGGTTCGATCCGTCGCTGCCAACAGCGCGGACCGCATCAATCTGGTTATTGAAGTCAAACGCGACCGCGCCATCTGCGATGATCGCATCATCCATGAACTTGGCGTTCAGATTGGTCATGGTGCCTGTGGTCGGATTAATAAGGTAGAGCGTGCCGTCTGCATACCCGATCAAATCACCGGTGACGGGCCGGAACGCGATTGCGCGCAGTGGCAAGTCGAGCACGAATGTTTCCACAGCATCCGGTGCTGCGATATCTGCCATGGTGACAAGAGTACTGCCGTTTCCGGCCAATGCGTAGCCTTTGGTGCCGGCGTGACCGTCGGCGAATACAGGTGAGGCAAGCGTGCCCGCGATGGTTGCGGTGATGACGAGGGCTGAAAAACTGGTTCTCATTGGTGTCTCCGTATTTCCTTCTAACGTGCTTTATGCTCATCAGATTGCCGGAGACACGGCAGGCCCGTTATGGAAGTTTCACCGACTTGAATTTTTTTTCGCGAGCGCCGGAGGGATTGCCTAAACCTTTGTTTTCCAGATAGTCATTGGTTAGTAATTCCGCCTTGTAAGGCCCGCCACACTTGAAAACTCTATCTTCCAAAGAGCAACGTGACAAAGTCCAAGCGCTGATCGCTCAGGTTGCTTTGGGTGATCATTCGGCCTTTGCTCAGCTGTATGATGCAACCGCAGGGAAACTTTTGGCGGTTTGTATGCCTGTGTTGAATGAACGCGCAGCGGCGGAGGACGCATTGCAGGAGACGTACATCAAAATCTGGAAGAATGCGAACCTGTATCAAGTTACCGGCCATTCCCCAATGACGTGGCTCATTACGATTGCGCGCAACACGGCGATTGACCGCCTGCGGACCCGCACCGGCGACCGCGATGTGGCAGATTATGATGACCGTATCGCGTCACCGGGACCGTCGCCGGAGCAATCTGCAATCGCGGCCTCTGATAGCAAACAGGTCGTGCAGTGTCTTGATCAGTTGGAGGCCAGCCGACGTACTGCGATCACCGGCGCATACCTTTATGGCAAAAGCTATCAGGACCTCTCGGACGAGCTTGACGTGCCGCTCAATACAATTCGCACATGGCTTCGCCGTGGCCTGATCGCCCTGAGGGAGTGTATGTCACAATGACAACCGACGAGAGAAATCAGGATCGCGATGTGTTGGCGGCTGAATATGCCCTCCGGCTTTTGACAGGTGCGGAGCTGGCAGAGGCAAAGCGGCTTGCGTCCACAGATCAGGAGTTCTCCCAAGCCGTCACAGGCTGGGAAGTGCAGCTTGCAACCCTCGCCGAAGAGATTCCTGCGGAGATACCGAACCCATCGGTGAAAAAAGCGCTGCTCAGCAGGCTGTTTGCAAGCCCACAACGCGTCCCTTGGTGGAACCGTTTGCGAACTTGGCAGGCCGTGGCCGTTTCATGTTTACTGCTCGTGTCACTTGTCGCGTTGGATAATTTCAATCAACAGACTGTAGATAGCCCGCTTTATACCGCTGAAATTGCCACACAAAACGGTGACTTCAGGGTGGTTGCGGTCGTGGACAAGTCGACAAATGAAGTATTCCTGACCCGCACCGCAGGCGCTCCCCCCCAAGGCCGCATTCTTCAGGTTTGGGCACATGGTGAAGGAGAGCCTGCGATCTCCGTAGGCCTCTGGCCCGCAGGCGAAACGATCAGATTGCCCATGCCAGAGCAGATCGCCGCAGTCGAAGGTATCCTCACATTGGGCGTCAGCGAAGAACCTGTGGGAGGATCACTCACCGGCTCGCCTTCAGGCCGCGTTTTTGGAACTGTCGACATTCCGGATGTGATGAACCGGCTGTAAATTCTACTCGCCTAATCTGCGACGTTGAATACGCAGATTTTGAAAGGAGCGCTTATACTTGGCCGCTCGTGTGCCGTGTAAATCGCTACCCACTGCCCAAAAGTACGCTTAGATCGGTCAAAAACCTATTGCGGCTTTGCCGGAAGGCAGCAACTTACCACATAAATGATAGATATTAATTCTAAGCGAATGATCTTCTACATTAATGACAAAGGGCTTAGCAATCTCTTGCTAAGCCCCTGAAACTTATGGCTCCGACGGTAGGTATTTCACCAATCCAATTACCCTTTATTTATCAGGGTATTAGAGTTTTCTGTGAACAAAATGTTGCGGGATTTGTTGCGGGAAGACATACTG